>JAFZQO010000043.1 GCA_017620335.1 Bacteroidales bacterium | reverse complement strand
CCGCCGACGGCATCACCGCCACCCAGATGGACATCAAGGTGGACGGTCTGTCCTACGACGTGCTCGAGAGGGCCCTTGAGCAGGCCCGCCAGGGACGTATGCACATCATGGGCGAGATGCTGAAGACCATCAGCGAGCCCCGCGAGGACTACAAGCCCTTCGTGCCGCGCATCGTCCAGATCCGCATCGCCAGCGAGTTCATCGGCGCCGTCATCGGAAAGGGCGGCGAGACCATCCAGAAGATCCAGAAGGAGACCGGCACCACCATCACCATCGACGAGCAGCCGAAGGAAGGCGGAGCACAGGGCGAGACCGAGGGTATCGTCGACATCTTCGGCACCGACAAGCAGGCCATGGACGCCGCCCTCGAGTGGATCAAGGGCATCTGCGCGGTTCCCGAGGCCGGCCAGACCTATCACGGCCGCGTGGTCAGCATCCTCGAGTTCGGCGCCTTCGTCGAGATCCTCCCCGGAAAGGAAGGCCTCCTGCACGTGTCCGAAATCGCCTGGAACAAGACCGAGAACGTCGAAGACGTCCTCAAGGTCGGTGACGAGATCGACGTCAAGCTTCTCGAGATCGATCCCAAGACCGGCAAGATGAGGCTCTCCATGAGGGCTCTCACCGAGAAGCCGGAGGGCTATGTCGAGCCCAAGGGCCGCGGCGACCGCGGTCCGCGCGGCGGCAACGGCAACGGCCGTGGCGGCGAGCGCAACGAGCGCGGCGGTGACCGCGGAGGTCGCGGAAGCGACCGCGGAAGCCACAACGGTGGCGAGCGCAGGGGCGGAAATGACCGCCGCAGCGACCGTCCCGAGCGTTCCGACCGTCCCGAACGTAACGACCGTAACGACCGTAACGACCGTGGTCCCCGCAGGACCTTCGGTCCCAAGCGCGAGGCCCCGGCCCCGACCATCGACGACTACCGCGAGCCTACCGAGGAGATCTTCTAGTCTCCGACAACAAGCAAAATTCCTTAATGTCCCGCCCTTCCCCTAGGGCGGGACTTTTTCATTTCATCCTCCCCTATCCCACATTCCCGAAAACGTCATCAGTTGCCTTCCGGGCCCGAAACCGACTCTCTCAGGCCCAAAACACCTCTTTCTCTGCCAAACGGGCCCGAAACTGCCTCTCCCAGGCCCAAAAAACCACTTTCTCTCCAGAATGGGCCCGAAATCAACTTTACCAGGCCCGGAAAGGAGGGATAAGTAGGCAAAGAGAAAGAGAGGCTAAAAAAAGTGTGATTTTTAGAAAAAAGTGTTGCAGGTTTGGAAAAATGCCGTATCTTTGCAGTGTATTAATATACTAATACAGTAAAAAGGTTTAACAGTTAATTCCAGAAGCCATGAAAACTATTTCCACCCTCAAGAATGAAGCCCGCGAGGCTCTGCGCGGGAACCGGGGCGCTCTGCTGGATTTACATCTTCCTCTGGTCGCTGCTGCTGATTGTCCCCGGCATCATCAAGGCCCTCGCTTACGCCATGGTACCGTTCATCCTCGAGGACGAGCCCACGCTTTCCGCCGAGGAAACGCTCCGCCGTTCGTCCACGATGATGGCGGGCCACAAATGGGATCTCTTCGTGCTCTACCTGAGCTTCATTGGCTGGTGGTTCCTCAGCATCCTGACGCTCGGTATAGGATTCTTCTTCCTGACCCCCTACGTCCGCACGACAGTATCGTCCTTCTACGAGGACCTGAAGGGCTGATGCCCGCAGGGTACCCCAGAAAAGGCCCTATCCTGCGGGCCAGGCATTAAAGGGGGTGTGGGAAAGGAAGGAGTTGTAGTAGCGTCGGTCTCCGGTTACCTCGGGGCCGAGCCAGGCGGGGCGTTCGAAGGGCTCGTCCGGCTCGCCGAGCTCGAGCTCGGCGAGCACGAGGCCTTCGTTGGCCCCGCGGAAGACGTCCACCTCCCATGTATGCACCCCGTCGGTGTTCCTGACCAGATGACGGGTCTTGTCGATGACGACCGGCTCGGCGAGCGCGAGGAGTTCCTCCGCCTCGCCGGCCGGTATCTCTTTCTCCCATTCGAAGCGGGACAGGCCTCCGTCGAAGGAGGGGCCCTTGATGGTAAGGAAGCCCCGGTCGTCCCGGATGCGCACGCGGACGGTGCGGCCCGGCGACCTGCTGATGTAGCCCTGGGTTATGCGGTAGGAACGGAAGACCTCCGGCATGAAGTCCCCGACTACGAGAAATTTCCTTTCAATCTCCTGCGCCATGGAAAGAATGTTTTACAGACACACAAATATAAGGGAATTTTCGCGTATATTCGTAGGAACTAATCTAGGACAGGATGAAACGCAGGGATTTCATAAGGACGACGGCTCTGGCCGGACTGGGAGCCGGCCTGGTAGGATGCAGGCCTGGGGATGCACTCAGAACAGCGAAGGATGCAGGAGAAGGAAAGAGGAAAGGGCCGTACGACATGGGAAGGATAGGAGGAAACGCAAGGATGCATCTCAGTTTTTTTCCGTACGAGCTGCAGCTCCAGCATACGTTCACCGTGGCGTCATATTCGAGGACGACGACGCCGGACGTGCAGGTCGAGATAGAATACGACGGGTACGTCGGCTACGGCGAAGCCTCGATGCCGCCGTATCTGGGGCATACGGTCGAGAGCGTGTGCGCATTCCTGCAGAAGGTGAACCTGGAGCAGTTCAGCGACCCTTTCCAGATGGAGGACATTCTCGCTTACGTGGACGGGCTGTCTGAGGGAGACGCTCCCGCCAAGGCGGCCGTGGACATCGCCCTGCACGACCTCGTGGGCAAGCTGATAGGCCAGCCGTGGTGGCGCCTCTGGGGCCTCGACGCAGCCAAGGCGCCGAGCACGACCTTCACCATCGGCATCGACACGCCAGAGGTGGTCCGCGAGAAGACGCTCGAGTGCGCGGACCGCTTCAACATCCTGAAAGTCAAGGTGGGCCTGGACTCCGACGAAGAGATGATACGTACCATCCGTTCTGTTACGGACCTGCCGCTGGCGGTCGACGCCAACCAAGGTTGGCAGGACCGCCAGAAGGCCCTGGACGAGATATTCTGGCTCAAGGAGCAGGGCGTGGTGATGGTGGAACAGCCGATGTCCGTCGACAAGCTCGACGACATCGCCTGGATCACCGAACGCAGCCCGCTGCCCATCTTCGCGGACGAGAGCATACAGCGCTTGCGCGACATCCCCGCCATCAAGGGCGCCTTCACCGGCATCAACATCAAGCTGATGAAATGCACCGGCATGCGCGAAGCCTGGAAGATGCTCAACTACGGCCGGGCCGAAGGAATGCGCGTGATGATAGGCTGCATGACGGAAACGTCCTGCGCCTGCACCGCAGCAGCGCAGCTCTCCCCCGCCGTGGATTTCGCCGACCTTGACGGCAACCTCCTCATTTCCAACGACCGCTTCGATGGAATGATAGTCCGGGACGGCCGGATGATACTTCCCGACCGTCCCGGACTGGGACTTATCAAACTGTAAATCAGTTCTCTACAAGCAAGAATCTGGCTTTCTTCCAGTTGCCGAAACCAAGGTCGGAGGCCTTGATCTCGAAGCGCAGCGTGCGCTGCGGGTCGAGGGGTATCTGGAGAAGGGTGACATAGCCCTCGGGAGCGTCGCCTAAGATGCGCAGGCCCCCGAAGGAACCGTCGCAGGCCGAGAAGGCCAGGGCGACGGCCTTCTGCGCGATCGGTTCGTCGTCCTCATCCAGCTGTATCTGGCTCTTGAAGGTCTCCATGTTGACGGCTTTGGTGTACTTGACCAGGGCATGTCCCTTGGGCCACTCTCCCGCCTCGTGACGGATTCCCGTGTCGTAACCCAACAGGTCGTCGATATCGGCGAAGAAATAGAGCATCCCGTCGTGGGGAAGGGCGCCTTCGGGATCGAAGGGGGCGATGTCATAGCAGTCCACCTGGCACAGGAAGGTCAGCGGACGGCCGTCCAGCATGGGGTACTGCATATCCTCTGGCATGTCTGGGTCTCCCCAGAACTTGCTATCGCAGAAGAGGTTGCGTTTCTTCTCAACTAAATCCAGACGTATTGCCATAGTGCTACTTGTTATTATTCAGTTTGGCTGCCTCCTCTGCGCGCTGACGGCAAATCTCCGACCATTTGGGCATGGAGTCATAGCGCTCGCAAAGCTCTGCAAGGATATCCGGAATGGGGATGCCCTGCGGGCAGATCTCGGCGCAGGCCCCGCAGGAGAGGCAGGCCGAAGGCCGCTTCTCCTCCGGAAGGGCCTCAAGCCGCATCATCGGCGTGAAGTTGAAGCCCAGCGAGAGGTCGTTGTACGCGGCAATGAGCATGGGGATATCGAGTTCCATCGGGCAGCCGTCGCAGCAGTAGCGGCAGGCCGTGCAGGGGACGCGTGAGCGCAAAGGCGCCACGGCGTCCATCAGCACGGCCTCCTCGGCCTCCGAAAGCGGCTTCTCCGTCTCGAAGGTACGGACGTTGTCCACCATCTGCTCCGGGCTGGACATGCCGCTGAGGATGACCGCGACTCCGGGGACGGACTGGAGCCAGCGGAAGGCCCAGGCGGCCACGGACTCGTCCGGCCGCAGGGCTTTGAGCGCGGCGTCGGCTGCGTCGCCGAGGGCGGCGAGGCGCCCGCCGCGCACCGGCTCCATCACCCAGATGGGCAGCCCCCTGTCATTCAGGAGCCTGCACTTCTTTTCGGCTTTCTGGAGAGTCCAGTCCAGATAGTTGAGCTGTATCTGGCAGAACTCCATTTCCGCCCCATAGGGCGAATCCAGGAAGGTCGTCAACGCATCCAGGTCGGCGTGGGACGAAAAGCCCAGATGCTTGATGCGCCCGAGACGTCTCTGTTCCACGAAATAATCGACGAAGCCCTTGGACGGGTCCAGATAATTGTCCAGGCTGTTCTCGCAGACATTGTGCAGGAGGTAGAAGTCGAAGTATTCCACCCCGCACTTCTCCAACTGCTGTTCAAAGACCTCCGCCGGAGTCATCCCCAGGTGGTGCTGGTGTCCCGGGAACTTGTCCGCAAGGTACCACGAGTCCCTGGGATACGCTTTCAGCGCCTCCCCGAGGACTATCTCGGAGAATCCGGCATGGTAAGGGAAAGCCGTATCGAAATAGTTGACGCCATGCTCCATGGCGTAGGCGACCATCTCCTTAACCGCAGCGGCGTCGATGGTCTTGCCGTCCTCCTGAAGGGGAAGGCGCATGGCCCCAAAGCCGAGCTTGGAGAGCCTGAGGTCTTTGAAAGAGGAGTAAATCATTGTTTATCAAGAAAATGTTTGGCATGCAACCAACTGTAACAAGTCTCCAGCCAGCTGCCGTTCTTCGTATTGCGGTCAGCCGTGCTGCCGCCGCCCCCGAACAATCCGCCCGTGCCCTCGCCATAGACATGCAGTTCGGCGTCCACCCCGGCCTTCTTCCATTCCATGAAAAGGGCCAGGCAGCCCGCCGCGACATTGAAGTGGTCGGCGTGCACGGCGATGAAAAGAGGAGGATAGTCAGCCTCGGGGATGATGTCCTCGAGGGCGGGACCGAAGATTGAGCAGACGAAGGCCGGGCGTTCCTCCGCCTTGGCGCGGATGAGCCCGGAGAGCTCCACTCCGCCGCCGGCGGAGAATCCCATCACACCGATGCGGGCCGGGTCGATGCCCCACTCAGCGGCATGCTCACGCACCACCCGCATGGCGTTGAGGCAGTCCTCGGCCGAAGCCACGATGCTGGGGTCCTCGACTCCAGGCTGGGGCGGCGAAGGATTGGCATTGGCGTGCTCCAGTACGCCGAAACCGGTGATCTTGGCGAAGTCGCGCTGCTGGGCGGCTGGGGCAGCATTCGCTGCCGGAGCCGCCAGCGCCACCGGCCTCCGCATCTGCGACATGTCGCGCAGGCGGTACTTGACGCCAATGGCGGCTATACCTCTCTCATTCAGCCAGTTGGCCATCTCGATATAATCGCTCTCCCAGGACAGGGACATCAGTCCGCCGCCGGGGAAAAGCAGCACTGCTGCACCGTTGGCCTTGTCCGGATCGGGAAGCCTGACTGAAATGGAAGGATTCTTCACAGCGGAATAGGTGTTCACTTCCCCGAAAGGATTGACGTTCTCCCTTTCCTCGCCTCCGTTGCCTCCGGGCAGGGACAAGACTATGTCCTTGGTGAAGTTCTTCGCGTGGACCTTCCAGCCGTCCAGTTCCTCGGGGACCTGGCAGTAACGGAAAACCTTCTCGCCCTCACCGCGTCCGCGGATCTGCCATTCTATCCACAGCAGGGCCATGTCTGCGAAAGATCCGCCGTGGGGCTCCGCATAGGTGCCGCCATGTCCGACTGGAAGGTTGGCGATTGCCACAGGGACGTGCTCGATGGTCTTGAAATCATCGATAGCATTGGGATACGCTATGTCGGACTCACCACCTATGATATAGACGACGGGAACCTTGAGTCTCTCAAGGAAAGACTTGTCCAGCACATACGGATCCGGGAATATGCCGGTGTTGAGTGCCACCGTGGTACGGACGCGCTCGTCTCCGGCGGTGCTCATCACAAGCGCCTGAAGGCCGCCGCAGGACTGCCCCATGGCGATGGCGCAGTCGGTATTGACCGTCCCGGCGTAATCACCGCCGGCAGAGGTGAACCAGTCCAGCTTGCCCAGAAGGTCCATAGCGTCAACAGACTTCTGAGAATCCTGAATCCGTACTTGTTCTTCAGTATCAATGGAAACTATTACATAGCCGTGGGAGGCTATCTCCGTCAGGAAGTTGTAGAAGCCGACGGAGTTGTGGGAGCAGCCTCCGTTGCCGAATAGGATGACCGGCAGCGGGCCTTCGACCGCTGCGGCCGCGGCAAGGTTCTCCGGCCTGAAGATGGAATAACCGGGAAGCTGGTCGTCCTCGACGATGACGGCCTTGTATGGGCCCCCGCCGCCGTTCTCGACCTGGACGGACTTGGCGGTACGGGCATGGACGGGCAAAGCCGCGACGACAAGGGCCAGCGGCATGATCACATTGGACAGGATCCTTTTCATATCGAAAGTCAGTTATCTTCTATCTGGGGGACGGCCTGCGCCGCCATCTGCTTGCGGAACTCGGGGAAGGAGAGGTAATCCCCTTCCGGGCGGCCCTCCATGGTGACGATGCCCAGGCCGGGACGGCCCACTATCATCTTCAGCATGTCTGTCACCTGCTGCGAGATCATGGGCGACAACCATTCGAACTCCGCTATCTTGCGGTCGTCTATTTCCTTCTCCAGACCGTCGCGCAGTTCCTTGCACATCCTGGCGGTGTACGCCTTCGCAGCCGGGTTGCTGGCAGAAGAGAAATGCCTTCCCAGGATGTTCCTGGAAGCGTAGCTGTTGGCTATCTCCCAGTTCAGCTGCTTCTTGGAGAACGAGATGAGGCCGGGGTGGAAGTTCGCCAGGAACAGCGTGTTGGTCTCCTGGTCGTAGCGGAATCCGACCTCCTCCAGCTTGATGCCGTACTCGGCGCAAATGTCCGCCCTGAGGGCCCCGTTGAAGGTCAGCCCCGCCTCTTCGTCCTCACGGATGAACGTCCTGACGAAGGAGGAGTCGATGTTCATCACCGCAAGATGCAGGATGGGAGATAGTTCGACGACGTTGAGCGGGGAGCGCCCCTTCTCCTCGAGCTCGCGGTACAGGCCCGCGATCTGTTTCTTCAGGCTCGCGACCTCTTCTTCCAGTTCCTCTCCCTTGCGCTCGGAACGCCTGAGGTCCTCCCGGCCGTTCTTGATGAACGCCTTCCACACGAGGAATGCCAGGAGGAGTACGAAGAACAGGATAAGCCCTATCCACAGCGTCTCGCGGTAGAAGACCAGTCTCAGGGCGATGAGCAGGACCACGACAGCCGCGGCTATGATGAGATATTTCTTGAGTTTGGATTTTTTCATGGCAAATGGATCACGTCACACAAATATAACAATTCCGGAGGATTATTCCGCGAAAACCGTTCCGCGATTGACTATCAGGGGAAAATTGAGTATCTTCGCTCACTATTTTGAGTTATGAAGACCGGAACGGTACTGGCAGTTATTCTGGGATATTTCCTCATCCTGTTCATCGTCAGCGCACTCACTGCAGGACGCAGGAAGGAGGCGCGGGGAAAGGAGTTCTTCGACGGAGGCAGGAAGTCGCCGTGGTGGATCGTTGCCATCTCCATGGTAGGCACGTCTATCTCAGGCGTGACCTTCGTGTCGGTGCCGGGTATGGTCGAGGCTTCGCTGTTCTCGTACATCCAGATGGTCCTGGGCTTCATAGCGGGCTATGTGGTAATCGCATACGTGCTGCTGCCGCTGTACTACCGGCTGGACATGACGAGCATCTACGGCTATCTCGGGGAGCGTTTCGGCGGCCGCAGCCGACTGTCCGGCTCGGTCCTCTTCCTAATCTCTAAATATCTGGGCTGCGGGGTGAGGATGTACCTTACCGCATCCATACTCCAGCTGATCCTTTTCGACTCCCTCGGAGTGCCGTTCTGGGCCAACGTGGCCGTGACGATGCTCATCGTCTGGGGATACACCTTCCGCGGAGGCGTGAAGACGCTGGTCTGGGCGGACATGCTCCAGACGCTCGCGATGGTGGGGACGGTCATCCTCTGCATCTGGCTGATCGCCAAGCAGATGGGCTTCAGTTTCGGGAGCATGTGCGCCGCCATCAAGGACAGTCCGATGTCCCGGACCTGGTTCTTCGACGACGTCAACGACAAGCGCTTCTTCTGGAAGCAGTTCCTCGCCGGTCTCTTCACGACGGTGGCGATGACCGGCCTCGACCAGGACATGATGCAGAAGAACCTCTCCTGCAGGAACCTGCGCGAAGCGCGCAAGAACGTCCTTTCATACGGGGTGGCGTTCCTGCCGGTGAACCTGCTCTTCCTCGCTCTCGGAGTGCTGCTGTACATGATGAAGGCTTCGCTGCAGCTGGATGTCCCCGTGGCAGACAACCTCTTCCCGACCATCGCGACGCAGTACATGCCGCCGGTGGTGGGGGTGCTGTTCGTGCTGGGACTCGTCGCGGCGGGCTTCAGCTCCAGCGGATCGGCCCTCACGGCCCTCACCTCCTCGATGACCCTTGACATCCTCAGGGCCGACCGCCGCGACGGGGGGCGGAAGCTGGACAGGGTCCGCTTCCGCCTGCACATCCTCAACGCCGTGGTGATGGGCCTGATCATCTGCGCCTTCCGCGCCGTCGGCAGCCAGAGCGTCATCAATGCGGTCTATACCATCGCCGGATACACTTACGGCCCGCTCCTGGGCCTGTTCTTATACGGAATCGTGTCGCGGAAAAAGGTCCGCGACACGATTGTTCCGTTCATCTGCGGCGTTTCGCCGCTTCTGACTTATGTGCTTGCAGCCAACAGCGAGCGCTGGTTCGGCGGCTACCAGATGGGCTTCGAGAACCTTCTGGTCAATGCCGCCATAACCATCCTGCTGCTGCTCGCGACCTCCCCTACTGGTTCAGTGCGTCGGCGCTCTTGATGAAGTTGGACAGTTCCTCTTCCGAGACGTGGTAGTTCTGCATCTCACCTGAGAAATAGCTGTCGTAGGCGGCCATGTCCACGAATCCGTGGCCGGAGAGGTTGAAGAGTATGGTCTTGGCCTCGCCTGTCTCCTTGCACTTCAGGGCCTCGGTGATGGTGGCGGCGATGGCGTGGCAGGACTCCGGGGCGGGGATGATGCCTTCGGTCTGTGCGAAGAGCACGCCGGCGGCGAAGGAGTCTTTCTGCTCGATATCGACTGCTTCCATGTAACCGTCCTTCATCAGCTGGCTGAGGATGACGCCGGCGCCGTGGTAGCGCAGGCCGCCGGCGTGGATGGACGCGGGCTTGAAGGTGTGGCCGAGGGTGTACATCGGAAGGAGCGGGGTCATTCCAGCCTCGTCGCCGAAGTCATACTCGAATTTGCCGCGGGTGAGCTTCGGGCAGGAGAAAGGCTCGGCCGCGATGAAGCGGGTCTTCTTGCCTTCCAGGATGTTGTGGCGCATGAACGGGAGGGCGATGCCGCAGAAGTTGGAGCCGCCGCCGAAGCAGGCGATGACGATGTCGGGATATTCGCCCGTAAGCGCCATCTGCTTCTCGGCTTCGAGGCCGATGACGGTCTGATGCAGACAGACGTGGTTCAGCACGGAACCCAGCGCATACTTGCAGTTAGGGGTAGTCACCGCAAGCTCGATTGCCTCCGAAATGGCGCATCCGAGCGAACCGCGGTCGTTGGGATTCTTCGTCAGGATGTCCTTTCCGGCACGGGTGGACATGGACGGGGAAGGAGTGATCGCCGCGCCGAAGGTCTGCATGATGCTGCGGCGGTAGGGCTTCTGCTCATAGCTGACCTTGACCATGTAGACGGCACAGTCGATGCCGAACTTCTTGGTGGCGTAGCTGAGCGCACCGCCCCACTGGCCGGCGCCGGTCTCGGTGGTGAGGTTCGTGATGCCCTGCTCCTTGGCGTAATATGCCTGGGCGATGGCGGAGTTGAGCTTGTGGCTTCCGGCGGGAGAGACACTCTCGTTCTTGAAATAGATGTGTGCGGGGGTGCCGAGGGCCTTCTCAAGTTCATAGGCGCGGACAAGAGGGGTACAGCGGTAGGCCGCGTACTGCTCGCGCACAGCCTCCGGGATCGGAATCCATTCGTCAGTCTGGTTGAGCTCCTGGTCGGCGCAGGCCTTGCAAAAGATGGGGTAAAGGTCCTCGGGCTTCAGGGGCTCCTTGGTGGCGGGATGCAGGAAAGGCATCGGCTTGTTCGGCATGACGGCCTGGATGTTGAAGTAATGGGTCGGAATCTCTGACTCCGGAAGCATGAACTTTTTCTGTTTCATAACGTGTCTTTTTGTTAAGGTTAATATTACTTGTTACTTGTTTGATTTCACGCAAAAAGGGCTGTCCTGCGATCGGACAGCCCTCGATATTTCAGCCCGGGACACCCCGGTGAGCCTTATGCAACATCTTAAGAGTCTGACCGATCTATTCGCTCAGACGCCACCAGAAAAACAGGTTCGATATGTTGCTTTCAAGTCTCATTCCGTGTCAAAGGTAGGGAATGGAATCCTAAAAAGCAAGGGTTTTGTAAAATTTTTAATAATTTTTTACTTCAGCTTGAATACGACCGGGAAGGTGTAGGTGACGGCCACGGCCTTACCGTCCTGCATGCCCGGCTCCCAGTTAGGAGAGGAGCTGATGACGCGGACAGCCTCTGCATCAAGTGCTTCGCTTGCACCGCGCAGGACCTTGACGTCACGGACCACGCCGTCGGATCCGACCGTGAACTGCAGGGTCACGCGACCCTGCTCGCCTGCGGCCTTGGATGCTTCAGGATACGTCAGATGGGAGTTGACCCACTCCGAGAATGCGCCGGCGTCGCTGCCGTTGAAGGTGGGCTTGACTTCGATTTCCTGGTACGGGACGGACTCTTCGTTTGCAGCGTCTGCCTGGTCCATGACCTTTGTTTCAACTTTGATGTCGGCAGGGGTAAGCTGTTCCTCTTTCTGCTGTTCGCGGGCGGGGTTGCAGGCAAACATGAGGACGGCCATTACAGGAAGCAGTGCGCCGTATGCGAGACGCATCCAAGCAGAGGAATGGGGTTTGATCATCATGGCGATTCTGTTTTTAAGTTTGGAGTGACGGAAGCCGTTGGCCAGGGAGAAACGGTGCTCTCCGACGGCTTTCTTCACCAGGAGAAGTTGATATTGAGTAGCATCAATGCCGTTGTCTATGACGCCTTCGTCGGCCTCGTACTCGTGCAGGAGCTTGAGCTCGGAGTAAGTAATCCAGACCAGCGGGTTGAACCAGTGCAGGATAGTAATCACCGAAAAGAAGGCGATGTCAAGCGAATGCTTCTTTTGGACGTGCATGCGCTCGTGGGTGAGGATGGCGGGATTGGCCTCCAGGTCGCTGCGGCTCATCACGATGTGGCGGCCCCAGCTGAAGGAGGAAACGTCACCGTCCACGAGGGTCAGGCGGTAGCCGTCCTCCCGAGTGGTGCGGCCGGAGCGGATGAGGCGGGCGAGCCGCAGGGCCGAGAGGCCCGTGAGGGCGAGCACCGCCAGGGCTCCGGCGACGTAGAGGAGCAGGAGCCAGGGGGCGCGGGCGGAGGCGGCCGCGAGCGGCTCCGCCGCGGCGGCGACGGCCGTCAGCGGCCCTGCCGCGACTGCGTCAGTCGCCGCGGCCGCCGCCGGCCTCAGCCTGATAAGCGGCAGCACGAAGCACGCCGCGCTTCCCGCCAGCAACATAATCCTGTTGAAGCGGAACAGCGACGTCCGCCTCATCACCAGCAGGAAGAACGCATAGAAGACAGCCAGGTAAAGGCTGCTCCTGAGAATATATAATAGAAAGGTTGTCATTGCCCAATCACTTGATTATCCAACATCCTCATCCGACCCCGTTACTTTCCGTTCTTGTTACTGTTCCGTTCGATCTCTGCGATCAGTTCCTTGAGCTCATCGAGGGCCATCTTGTCGTCCTCGACGAACTGCGACACCAGTTGGCTATAAGAATTGCCATAATACCTGGCCACCACCTCGCCGATGGTCGACCCGCGGTACTCCTTCTCGGAGACCAGCGGAGTGTACTGGAAGCTGTTTGCCATAGGCCTCCTCCCGAGGAAACCCTTCTCCTCCAGGAACTTGACCTGCGTCGCCACTGTATTGTAGTTCGGTCTCGGCTCCGGCATCCGCGCCACTATGTCCCTGATGAACATATCTCCGCCATCCCAGATAATCTGCATGATGGCCTCCTCTTTCGCTGTCAGTCTCGATTTCATATATATATATTTGTGTTAGCTCTCACCTGAACCTCCCCTTCCCCCTCTCCATCTCCTTTTCTTTTCCCCTTCTTCCTCACCCATCTTCCCTAGTACTTTCATCCCCCTTCCTCTGCCTCACCCAATAGTCTCACTGCAAATATAAGCATTATTTTCATATCTCCTAATTTTATTAGTAGAAATATTATCTTTTTTCGGATTTTTCCCGTATCCCTCAGGCGCACCTACAGCCCTCAGGGCCTGAAATCGTGCCCGTCGCCACATTGCAAAGTCCCCACAAGAGCACCGACCGCCTCCAAAGGCCGATATCGTGCCCGTCGCTACACCGAAATAGCAGCATCAGACAAGCAGTTTGAGATCGTCGGGGCGGAGGAGAAGGGCCTTGGCCAGGCTTGGCGTACGGCCGGCGATGCCGTTACGTATCATCTTTGAAGCGATCGCCAAGCGTATCTTGAAACTGACTTTGACGAGAGTCCGGCCGCAGGCTTCGACGCAGTACTCGTTCCCAATCCTGCGCAAATCCTGGATGCTCCTGGATTCCAGATAGTTGCGATGTATTTCCTGTTTCAATGCAGTCTCGTCTTCCCGCCGGACATACATGAAAGCGATGAAAGCCCGGACGGTTTTGAACATTTGCTCGACGAACCCGTAATCTATGAAACTCTCCGGCAGGATGCGTCCGTCTTTATCCACCAGCCATTCTTCCGGCAGCCTCTTCTTCGTCTTGAATAACCGGTATTGTTCTCTGAGGGATATGTTCCTCAAAGGAGTACACGCCGGACGGGACCTCAACTCAGAAAAATAGATATACCCCGACCCCCATGGGTATTCTCCCGGCATCTTCCTGTAGAAATCGAGGCAGTTCCGGTAGACATACATGAATCTGGACATGGCATCCCTGTCGGATTTGACCGGCTGCCGGTCAAGGTATATCCTGTCGAAGCGTTTTGTAAGCCGTCTGGTCAGGGCGGCCTTGAACCGAAGTGCACGATCTTTATCACCTCGGACCAGTACGTGAAGATGAGTGTCGTTCACGGTAGCCACCAGCACCCTCACTCCCGCACTCTCTGCGCTGATGGCTATGCTGTTCCAGACGTAAACTTTGTCCTCGACAGTATCGAACGGGATATCCGCTCTTGTCCCGTCGGAATAGATGTGCCAAATGCCTTTTACCTCTTCGTCCATCTCTTTTTTTCATGCAAGGTACGGGACTGTTTCCGTGTAAGCAAAATGGAAACGGATAACGGCCACAATCGCCACTGCAGGGCCATGCAGAGGCGATTCCTAAATCCGAAAAAACAAAATAGATGCTTATTGCAGCAGGTCCAGGCTTATGCAGAAGGTTTTTTCGTATTCATCAAAAGGGCTCTTTTCTCGAGGCCTTCCCGTAATGAATCCCCTGTCGTTATGTGCAGCGATATGCCCTGAGAGGCCCTGGAGGTGGTCAGTGCGTCTGGGGGACTTGGCTATGTGGCGACGGGAACGAAATAGGGCTCTGAGGGCGGTAGGTGCGCCCGACGCGAGATTGCAATGTGCCGACAGGCGCAACAAGGGCCGCCTGTAGCCGAAAACGCGCTTGCCGGATATCGGGAAGGGTGCGGAAACTGACTGCCTTGGACCTGTTCTATCGCTCGAAGTGCTGGTAGTCTTTGGAGCGGGTCCAGGAGCCGCCCCAGTGGAATCCGTGCTCGAGGAAGAGGCGGTGGCAGAGGTCTCCACGCTCGATCTTGTAAGGGAAATCGGCTGAGCGGTCGATGTAGGGCGCGGCGGCTGCGGGCTCGACGATGTGCGCGCCCGCAGCCGTGACGCGGTAGTAAGGATTATACAGTGGGTTGATGTCGACGGCCTCGCCGTAAGCGTGCTTTGAGACTGCGCTCATGCCGGACTTCCTACGGAAATTGAAGCAGGAACTGTTGTTGGCCTCCATGGAGGCCTGGTCGTCGGCGTCGTAGTCGTCGATAAGCCGCATGCGCTCGATGGGATAGCCGGCGTCGTACAGGGCGCGGAATATCTCGAGGAGGTCGTCCGCGATGGATTTGTTACAGACCATTTCGCCGACGAGCGTCCGGCCGCCGATATCCTTGTGCAGCACGCGGAGATAGCGGAGGTCCTCAACCGCGACGGGACAGCCCTCCTTGTAGGAGCGGCCGGACATCCGGGCGAATATCGCGCTGTCGACGGGGACGGCGGTGAAGAATGCGGCGGTATCGCAGACGGACAGCAACGCTTCTGAAACAGAGTCGCCGGGCGAAGCCTCTGTCATTCCGGGTATATCGAAGGAATCCGTTCCCGCACCGGAATCACTCCCCATAGAGGCCTGACGCGGGCCGCGGCAGGCGGCCAGCGCCAGCAATGACAGCAACAGTAACCCGCCCTTCATCTGCTATCCTTCCGAAATGGTGTCCCCGGCCTTGCTCCGGGCCTCGTCGAACTTGGCCTTCATCGTGGGATTGCCACGGGTCAGCCTCTTGATGGACAGGGAATCGGCCTTGTCATTGGCCAGCCTGAGATTGTTCTCGGAACCGATCAGCGCGTCCTTGATCTTCTGCAGGTGCGCAATGGACTTGTCTATCTCGTCTATGGCAGTCCGGAACCTGTCGCTGGCCAGGCGGTAATTGCGCCCGAAAGCCTCCTTGAACGCCATGAGCTGGCTTTCGAAGTTGGTCACGTCCACCGACTGGCTGCGCGCCTCGGCCAGCTGCCGCTGGTAGTCTACGGTCTTGCGCGCAGCCCCCACCAGCAGGGTTATCATGGACTTGAAGAACTGCGGCCTTATCACGTACATCTTCGGATACCTGTACGAAACGTCCACGATGCCTCCGTTGTACAGTTCACTGTCAGGCTCCAGCAGCGACACCAGCACGGCGTACTCGCAGCCCTTGGCGTTGCGGTCAGCGTCGAGCTTCCTGAAGAAATCCTCGTTCTTGTGCTTCGTCGCGGTCTCGTCCATCTCGTTCTTCATCTCGAACATGATGGATATGTACTCGAATCCGTCCACGAAGTCCCTGAAGATGAAATCGCCCTTGGAGCCGCCCGAGGCGTCGTTGTCCTTCTCGAAATAGGCGTTCGGGAACATCGGGCGCATCTCGCCGTTGAAAATGGTGCTGCAATGCACCTCAAGGGTCTCGCCGACCATCTTGGTGGACAGGCGAGTCTTAAGGTCCTTGTAATAGGCGACCTGTTCCTCGGCCGCCCGTAACTTGCCCTCGTAAGACTCCTTGATACTGTTCTCGCGGACGGCTGCCTCGGACTTCGCGACCTGCAGCTGCGCGGCGAACTCGGTCTTCAGACCGCGTTCGCGCAGCTCCGCCGCCGACTTGACCAGCTGCGCGTCAGCTTTCAGCCGGGCGATCTCGGTCTCCCTTTCACGGATGGCCTCCCCCAGCTTCTGCTGCTCCTGCAGCACGGCTATGCGTACGGCGTCCTGATGCTGGCGCTTCAGCTCTTCGAGCCGCCGCGCAACCTCGGCGTCGAACTCGGCGCCCTTGACCTGGCTCAATATCGAGGCGTAATCGGCCTCGTCCACGGAAAACACGCTTCCGCACTTCGGACATCTCAACTCTCTCATAACGATGATCTGTTTCCTCTTACTGCAAAGTTAACAGTTTTTTTCTTTCCCCCTCCCATCATAAGTATATGGCTATAAATGTTACAAAACTGACAAAAATTTGTTTTTTTCTTGAAAGAATCTTAACTTTATGAGGAATAACCGCTTATGGCAGAAATGCCGAACCCGTTCTTTGACACCATTTTCCTACCATATCAACTAAATCTATTAATCAAAATCCAACAGTATGAAAAGTAAACTATTTGCTTTGCTCCTGCTCCTGTCAGTGGGTTTCCCGCTCATGGCACAGGTCAGGATCAGTGGTACTGTAAGCGACAACGTCGGCCCTATGATCGGAGCCAGCGTACTTGAAAAGGGGACCACCAACGGAACCGTGACCGGAACCGACGGTTCGTTCTCTCTCACCGTCAAGCCGGGAGCCACCATCGTGGTGTCCTCCATCGGCTACAAGGAACAGGAGATTGCCATCGGCAATCAGACAAGGTTCAGCATCCTCATGGAGGAAGACACGGAGATGATTGAGGAGACCGTCGTCATCGGTTACGGCGTGCAGCGCAAAAGCGACGTGACCGGCGCCATCGCTTCCGTAGGCGCGGACGTCCTCAAGAACCGTTCGGTCGACAACGTCGCCGCCGCATTCTCCGGCAAGACCTCCGGCGTCCAGGTCATCTCCTCATCCGGAGACCCCGGCGCCATCGGCTCCATCCGCATCCGCGGTATCTCTTCCAATTCCAACGACGCCAGCGATCCGCTCTACATCGTCGACGGCCTTCAGGTCTCCAGCCTGAGCTCGGTCGACCCTCAGAACGTCAAGAGCATCGAAATACTCAAGGACGCCGCCTCGGCCGCCATCTACGGCGCCCAGGCCGGTAACGGAGTCATAGTCATCACCACCAAGACGGGTGAGAAGGGAAAGGGAAAGACGTTCTACAACGGCAGCTATACGATCGAGAAGCTCGGCATCCATCCCCAGACGCTGAATGCCAGGGAGTACATTGAATTCATGGAAGGCGCCGGATCCCTCGCCCAGTCCACCGTCGACGAGTACTGGGACGGCAAGGTCGACACCGACTGGTTCGACTTCATGTTCCCGGGCGGCGTCGCCCAGCGTCACACCGTGGGTGTGCAGGGGGCCAACGACCGCGCTTCCTACTACAGCTCCATCTCGTTCCTCGACAACGACGGCATGGTCTACGGAGACCGTGACACCTTCAAGCGCACTAACTTCCAGCTGAATGCCGACTACAAGATCAACGACTGGCTCAAAGTCGGAACGACCAACACGTTCCAGATAAGGAGGTCCTCCTACAACCTCGGTTCCATGGGCGGCAGCGACCTTTCGATCATGTCCGCCGTCCTTACCCTGGACCCGCTCACTCCCCCGCTCTGCGGCGGCGAAGGGGGTACCGTACCGAAATACATGCAGGTTATGCTCGACAACGGCTTCGAGGTCCTTACCGCCCCCAACGGCCAGTACATCACGACCTCCATGTTCAATGAGCGTACGGCCAACCCGCTTGCCAGCATCTACATGTACCGCGACGGCAGGAAGGAAAACATCAACTTCAACGGCACCCTCTACGCGAACATGACGCCGTTCAAGGGATTCACCTACACTTCACGTTTCGGCTATACGCTTAGTGCGGCGGAAACCAGCCGCTACGTCGCCCCTTACTTCCTCAACGCCCTCATGCAAAGCACCACGTATGACCTTAGCGACAGGGTCAGTTACGGCCTGGGCTACCAGTGGGACAACTACATCAACTATACTGTCACCCTGGCCCAGAAGCATAAGTTCGATGTGATGGCCGGTATGTCCTACCTCGAGAACAACAACGTCTATGTCTACGGTACTACCGACACCCTGAAGGGATACGCCCCGAACTTCTGGTACCTTGATTTCTCCTCAGACGATGCCATTGACACCATAAGCGGCACCCGCACAAAGTCGGCCTCCCTCTCATACTTCGGCCGCCTGGGATACAGCTACGACAACCGCTACTTCCTGCAGGCTTCCTTCCGCGCCGACGCTTTCGACACCTCGAAGCTCTCCAAGACCAACCGCTGGGGCTACTTCCCGTCGGTTTCCGCCGGATGGACGGTCACCAATGAACCCTGGATGAAGAGCGTCGACAAGAGCACCCTCTCGTTCCTGAAATTCCGCGCAAGCTGGGGTATCAACGGAAACATCAGCGTCCTTTCCGACTATCAGTATGCCACCACCATCACCAAGGGTGCCAGCAACTACCAGCTGACCAGCGGCACGGCGATCACGAACGCTTCCTATCCCGGCAAGCTCGCGAACGAAGGCCTCTCGTGGGAGAAGTCCAAGCAGTTCGACGCCGGTGTCGAGGCGCGCTTCCTCAGGGACCGCCTCTCCACGACCCTGGACTGGTATCTCAAGGATACTGACGGCCTGATCGTTCCAGTGACGCCCTCGTTCATCACGGGCCAGAAAGAGGTCTACATGAATTCCGGATCCGTCCGCAACAAGGGTTTCGAGTTCGAACTCAGCTGGAAGGATACCATCGGTGACTTCAGCTACGGCATCAGCGGGAACATCTCGCACAACACCAACCTGGTCACCTTCCTCGATCCCACTCTCACCTTCATCGAAGGCACCAAGGTCAGCAACATCCACTTCGCCACCAGGTTCATGGAGGGCTACCCTATCTGGGGCTTCTTCGGACTCGATTATGAAGGCGTCAACGAGCAGACTGGAGAGCCGAACTACACCGACGTGAACAATGACGGCAAGCTGAACAACGACGACATGATGTATCTCGGTTCCGCGCAGCCCGACTTCACCTACGGCATCACGCTCAACGCCGAGTGGAAGGGCTTCGACCTTACCGTGTTCGGCAGCGGCTCCCAGGGCAACAAGATCTGGTTCGCAGGCATGCGCCAGGACTTCGTCGGCCGTAACTTCCCCGTGTACTTCTACGACAATGCATGGAAGAATCCCGGCGACAAGTCCCTCTACCCTGCCTACAAGTATATCAACACGACCGCGTTGCTGCAGTCGGATGCGGTCCTGTTCGACGGCTCATATTTCCGTATCAACCAGATCCAGCTGGGATATACGCTCCCGAAGAGCCTGCTCAAGCACGTCAAGCTTGATGAAGTCCGCATCTATACTTCCCTTGACGATTATTTCACCTTCACGAAGTATATCGGATTCGACCCGGTCGTAGCCGGAGACGATGCCGGCAAGGGCCGCGGTATCGACCGCGGTACCTACCCGACCTCCAAGAGGATCATGTTCGGTCTCAACGTTTCATTCTAAAACTGACCCGAGATTATGAAAAAGTATATCATACCCATCATTGCCGTTTTGGTCGCCCTGGCATTCACTTCCTGCGACCAGTCACGCCTGGACATCCCGCAGCAGGGCGTCCTGAGCGAGGAGGATTTCTATCAGACGGACGACGACTGCCTCGAAGCGCTTGCAGGCGTCTATTCAGGCATTCTCCATTCGCCCGAAAGGAGAATGTACACTTACATGTACTCCTTCCTGTCGGAGATGGCCGATGAAGTCTATGTCTGCGATGCCGGATACGCTGTCGACCAGCTGCACTCCTACATGTTCTATACATTCGACCCGACGGTGAGCTACCTCAGCCGAGTCTATAATGACCTGTTTGCGATCGTCTATCGCTGCAATCTCGTCATCGACCATTTCTCTGACGGTACTTCCACCATAATGAAGAATGCAGTGGCCGAAGCCAAGGTGATCCGCTCCTGGGCTTACATATACATCGTGAACCTGTTCGGCCGTCCGCCCATCGTGGACCATGTCCTCAAGACGAACGACGAGTTCCGCCAGCCCAACGCGGAGAACGCGGAAGTCTGGAAATGGATCATCGAGACCCTGGACGAAGCCATCAATTCCGGAGCCCTCAGCTCCAAGACCAGCGTGAACGACAAGGACACCGTCCGCGCCACCAAGGAGTTCGCCCTCTCCCTCAAGGGCAAGGCCCAGGTCTATTCCGGCGACTATTCCGGTGCCAAGACCAGCCTCGAACAGGTGATTAACTCCGGGAAATACGCGCTCATCCCCGGAGACCAGCTTGCAGACCTGTTCTTCACCTCCAAGGGCAACCACAACTGCGAGTCCATCTTCGAGACCAATTCCGTCATGACCGACGACAATTACAAGACCGTCAGCACGTCTGACAACTGGGCTGCGTACACGCCTGTGCGCGTGGACAAGTTCAGGATCGCCGACGGGTCCTATCTCAAGCAGTACAAGACCGGATGGAACCACTACACCCCTACGGACAAGTTCCTGCGCGCCATCATCGCCAACGAAGGCATGTATTCCAACCGCTTCAAGGCCTGGATCTACTCGTATGAGGACCTCCTGGACATGGGCCTGGTCGAGTTCAGTTCGCTGCTGGATCCCAGCCGCCAGGCCTATCTCGCCTCGACGAGCATGGACAAGCCCGACAAGAACTGTCCCTTCGGCTACAACGTCGACTATTGCGCGGAGACCGCCGGCTTCTGGCAGCGCAAGCTGACCGTGCTTCCTGAGGACATGTACAATCAGGGCTACAACTATTCCAAGGTCAACCGCCGTTACTTCCGCTATGCGGAGGTCCTTCTCCTCTACGCCGAAGCCTGCGCCCAGCTGGGCGAGACGAGCGGCAAGGGACTTGACGCGCTCAACGCCATCGCCGAGCGCGCCGGCGCCCCGACCTACTCCACCCTCAACATGGCCAACCTCAAGAAGGAGAAATGGTTCGAGATGTGGGGCGAGATGGTGCGTTTCTTCGACCTCGTCCGCTGGGGCGACGCAGCGACGGAGTTGAGCGACCACTATACGACCCTGCCCGTGTTCTTCGGATACAAGGAGGGCAAGACCGGCGCCGACCTCAACGCCACCGGCTCCAACTTCGACCAGGTGTACAACCTGCGCTATTTCGACGTCCAGGCCTATACCGGCGTGAAGTACTCCTTCCAGCCGAACAAGAGCGAGTATTTCCCGTTCCCTTCGACGGAGATAGCCAACAATCCCGAGCTCCAGCAGAACCCCGGCTGGTAGTCCACGAAAGGACAATACCTGAAAAGGCGGGCGGCCCCTTAAGGACCGCCCCCTTTTTTGTAGCCGCCAACGCATGCTTTTCCGTCAAAAAGGAGTATCTTTGTATGATAAAACCTTTATGAAAATGAAAGCCGTCGTCAAAACCGATCTCCACCTGCCGGGCCAGACCTCCAAGTACACCGGCAAGGTCCGCGATGTCTACACCATCGACAATTCCTACATCGTGATGGTCGCCACCGACCGCATCTCCGCCTTCGACGTGGTGCTGCCTGAGGGCATCCCTTACAAGGGACAGGTACTCAACCAGATAGCCTCCAAGTTCCTCGACCTCACCGAGGACATCATCCCCAACTGGAAGATAGCCGAGGTGGACCCGATGGTGACCATCGGTCAGCTCTGCGAACCTTACAAGGTCGAGATGGTGGTCCGCGGGTATCTCGCCGGCCACGCGTGGCGCGAGTACAAGGCCGGGAAGCGGACGCTCTGCGGAGTGGCCCTCCCGGAGGGCCTCCGCGAGAACGACAGGCTTCCCGAGCCCATCATCACCCCCACGACCAAGGCCGCCGAGGGGCATGACGAGGATATCAGCCGCGAGGAGATCATCGCCCGCGGCATCGTCCCGGCCGACGAGTACGCCGAGCTGGAGCGCTACACGCTCGAGCTCTTCAAGCGCGGCACCGAGATCGCCGCGTCGCGAGGCCTCATCCTCGTGGACACCAAGTACGAGTTTGGCCGCAGGGACGGACGCATCATGCTGATGGACGAGATCCACACCCCCGACTCGTCGCGCTACTTCTACGCCGACGGCTACGAGGAGAGGCTGGAGAAGGGCGAGCGCCAGCGCCAGCTCTCCAAGGAGTTTGTCCGCGAATGGCTGATGGCCAACGGTTTCCAGGGCCAGGAGGGCCAGCAGGTACCCGAGATGACCCCCGAGGTCGTCGCCGGCATCACCGACCGCTACATCGAGCTGTACGAGCACATTACGGGCGAGCCCTTCGAGCGCACCGAGTGCGAAGACGTCCTCTCGCGCATCGACGCCAACCTCGACGAATTCATTAAAAGGATGAGATAATATGATCGAGCGTTATTCCCGTAAGATAATGAGGGACGTCTGGACCGAGGAGAACAAGTTCAGCGCCTATCTCGAAGTCGAAACCCTCTCCTGCGAGGCCTGGAGCAAGCTCGGAGTCATCCCCTGGGAGGACGTCGAGAAGATCCGCGCCAACGCCACCTTCAAGGTAGACCGCATCAAGGAGATCGAGGAGCAGACCCGCCACGACGTCGTGGCTTTCACCCGCGCCGTCAGCGAAAGCCTCGGCGAGGAGCGCAAGTGGGTCCATTACGGCCTGACCTCCACCGACGTGGTGGACACCGCCAACGGCTATCTCATCAAGCAGGCGGACGCTATACTGTTGAAAGATCTCGAGGAGTTCCTGGAGGTGCTGCGCCGCAGGGCGAAGGAGTTCAAGTCCACCCCCTGCATCGGCCGCACGCACGGCATCCACGCCGACATCACCAGTTTCGGCCTCAAGTGGGCCCTGTGGTTCGAGGAGATGAAGCGCAACATCGAGCGCTTCAAGACCGCGGCCGCGGGCGTCGAGGCCGGCAAGATGAGCGGCGCCGTCGGCAACTTCGCCAACATACCCCCGTTCATCCAGGACTATGTCTGCGAGAAGCTCGGCATCCATTCCGCCGACATTTCCACCCAGGTGCTGCAACGCGACCGGCATGCATATTATATCGGCACCCTAGCTTTGATCGCGTCCACCCTGGAGCAGATGGCTTTCGAGGTGCGCAACCTCCAGCGGACCGAGGTCCGCGAGGTGGAGGAGGCGTTCCGCAAGGGCCAGAAGGGTTCCAGCGCCATGCCTCACAAGCGCAACCCCATCAGCAGCGAGAACATCTGCGGCTGCGCCCGCGTGATGCGCGGCTACATGGCGGCGTCGTACGAGAATGTCGCGCTCTGGCACGAGCGGGACATCTCCCACTCGTCCACGGAGCGCATCATCCTCCCGGACGCCACCGAGCTGCTCGACTACATGCTCACCCGTTTCAAGGGCATACTCGACAACCTCGTTGTCTATCCCGATACCATGCTGGCCAACATCTACCGCACCAAGGGAGTCATCTTCGCGCAGCGCGTGATGAACGCCCTGATCGGCAAGGGCCTCTCGCGCGAGCAAGCCTACGACACCGTCCAGCCCATCGCGATGAAAGCCTGGACGGAAGGTCTTGATTATCAGACCCTGCTGAAGGAATCTGCCGATGTGATGGGCCTGCTGACAGTCGAGGAACTCGAGTCCTGTTTCACCCTCGACTACTACTTCAAGAATGTCGACTACATCTTCGGCCGCGTCGGGATTTAGCCATCCCAGGCGCAAAAACGGCCTTTTAGATACAAAAATGCGCTCAGCCCCGGATCATAATGTGGGGTTGAGCGCAAATAGTATCATATAACGCAGAAAGTGCGCCTGCTCTTTTTTATCATCACAATAGGAGGGAGCGACCTACCGGGCGGTACGGTTCTTTGTTTCGGCTTCGTAGATATTCAAGGGGACTTTTTTCAGAACTGCGGTCAGTTCCTGCTCGGAGAGTGCGTCGAGCGGTTTGGAGTAGACATCCATGGCATATTCTCCACGGACAAGGTCATAAGCGGAGACCAAGGCGTTCTGGTACTCCAGGAATGTGCCGAAACTGGTGCCTCTGTCGCACTGGAAAGAGAATATCCCATGCGGAGTCAGCCGCCTGATGGATTCTGCTGCATCAGCCGTAAACTGGTCCAGACCGGGTTTCCCGTCCCTAGCGACGACAAGTTTCCCTTCCGAAGTACTGTACAGGATCTTATCCTCTGAATTGATCCTCACTACACAGATGTTGTCCCTGGAAACCGTCGCCAGGGGGTCTTCTATGAGGGGCAGTCCTGCGGCTTCCGCGGTTTCCTTGGAGGGAGGGAGCCTCCTCACCACTTCTGTCCCCTTAGGGCTAGTATACATTATCTTCAGGGCCTGGATCCCGCGAAGTACATTTCGGATATCATCGATGAAACCGAAGTCTATGTCCGGATCAGAATAAATGGATACCATATCGAAGCCATCCCCTTTCCAGGATGCTGCGACGGCCTCTCCCAGACCGTCAAACCCTGTCTCGGCCCCATTGACGTAAACGCGGATATCCCCGGCTTCATCCTTTTTCAATTCCACGCGGACGACATTGTTCTGTTCTAAGGCTTTTGTTTCTGAAGAATCTTCACTAACTTTGTAGTTAGTGACGGTCTGCGAGTTGCAGGCCAGTCCCGCTGCGACGAGCGGGACGACATAGAGGGCTCTGAGCCCCCGCAATGTCACGCTTTTTGTTTTCGACATCATAGTAATACGATTTTTAAGGATACTGTGATTAAAGCTGTTGGTGATGGAGTAGCCGCTCGCACTGACAGCTTTTCTTATTAATGAGTATTGGTATTCCTTGATGTTTGCGCCTTCGCGCAGGACCGCGTCGTCCGCCTCGTATTCGTAGACCGCGCGCAGGTCGTCCTTGAGCATGCGCATGACGGGGTTGAACCACTGCATGGAGGAGAGGATGTCGATGGCGAGGAGGTCGCGCGCGTGACCGAGGCGGATGTGCGCGCATTCGTGCTTGACAATGTGTTTGTTGCCGTAATCCTCGCGGGAGAGGACTATCCATTTCATCCAGCTGAAGGGGGCGATGTCGCGGTCGACGATGACCAGAGTAGTACCGTCATCCTGGAGGCGTTTCTCGCCGGAACGGATGATGCGGGAGACCTGGAACAGCTCGACGGCGATCCTGACAAGGCAGAAAAGTACGCCGAGACAATAAAGCATGACAAGCGCCGTCAGCCACCAGTTGCCTTGTGGGGCCGCTGTCTCGGTCACTGCGGTCGCCGGGCCGAGCGGCATGACCGGCAGAGCCGGCACTGCCGCAGGTGCGGCGACCTCCACGGTACGATGGAACGTGAGGACACAGAAAGGCAGGAGGAAGGAAACTAAAACGCTACCGGTCAGCATGATGCGGTTGAGCCGGTGAAGGGTCTCACGGCTCAGCAGGACACGGTAGCAGATGTAGAACACCGCCAGCAGCAGCGCCACCTTGGCTTCGTATATGACCAGACTGATCATTTCCCTTTGTTTTCTATGAGGTCAATTATCTCCTTAAGCTCGTCCAGGTCCATCTTGTTGTCCTCGACGAAGTGGAGGACAAGGCTGGAGTAGGACTTGCCGTAGTACTTGTCCACGACGTCGCCTATGGTGATGCCGTGATAGTCGCGCTCGCTGATGGCGGGCTTGTAAAGGAAGGTGTTGGCTATGGGCCTGCGCCGCAGGAATCCCTTCTCTTCGAGGAATCCGACCTGCTTGGAGACGGTGGTGTAGCCCGGTTTCGGCTCCGGGAACGAGTCCACCAATTCCCTGATGCAGAGCTCCCCCTTCCGCCAGAAGATGTTCATTATCTCCTCTTCCTTTGCCGTGAGTTTCTGTTTCATAACCTTTCTCGATTGGTCCTCACGACAAATATAGTCATTAATTTTAATCTACGAAACTTTTTCGTAGATTTTATGATGCCTTTTCGTTGTTTTTTACCATCCTGTAATAAGAAATGGGAAGAAAAACCGCGATTTCATTCCCAAATGACAGAAAAAACACAAAACGGGAATGAAAAAGGCGATTTCATTCCCGTTTCATATAAGTCGGACTGTCAAGGAGGAAAGGCTAGCGGACGACGGTGGCGTTGCGGTCGGGACCGACGGAGACAATGCTGATGCGGCATCCGGTCTCGGCCTCGATGAACGCGATGTAGTCCTTGAAGGCCTGAGGGAAGTCCTCGAAGCGGCGCAGGCCGTTCAGAGGGGTTTTCCAGCCGGGGAACTCCTTGTAGACGGGCTCGATGTTGATGCCGCCGTCGTAAGGGAAGTTGTCGAGGATCTTGTCCCCGTCCTTGTAGGCGACGGCGACCTTGATGGTATCGAAGCCGTCGAGCACGTCGGACTTCATCATTATCAGGTCGGAGACTCCGCTCATCATCACGGCGAACTTCAGCGCGACGAGGTCGAGCCAGCCGCAGCGGCGCGGACGGCCCGTCGTGGCGCCGTACTCGTGCCCGATCTGCCTCAGCAGCTCGCCGTCTGCGTCGAACAGCTCGGTCGGGAAAGGACCGCTGCCGACGCGGGTGCAGTAGGCCTTAAAAATGCCGTACACCTTTCCGACGCGCGTCGGGGCGACTCCCAGACCGGTGCAGACGCCGGCGCTCATCGTGTTGGAGGAAGTGACGAAGGGATATGTGCCGAAATCGATGTCGAGAAGGGAGCCCTGCGCGCCTTCGGCGAGGATGGGCGTGCCCTCGTCGAGGGCTTTGTTGACGTACACCTCGCTGTCGATGAAGTCAAAGCGTTTCATCTCCTCGACAGCCTGCATCCACTGCTTCTCGTACTCGGTGATGTCGTACTGGAAGTCATACTGGGCCAACAGGCCGAAATGCTTCTTCTTAAGGGCGTTATAGCGGTTGAGAAACTCCGGGGAGAGGATGTCTCCGATGCGGAGGCCGTTGCGTCCGGTCTTGTCCATATAGGTGGGTCCGATGCCCTTGAGGGTGGAGCCGATCTTGGACTTGCCCTTGGCGGCCTCGCTGGCGGCGTCGAGCATGCGGTGCGTGGGAAGGATGAGGTGGGCGCGCTTGGAGATGACGAGCTTGCCGGTGATGTCGCCGGCCTTCTGCTCGATGGCGCGTATCTCGTCCATGAGGATGACGGGATCTATGACCACGCCGTTGCCGATGACGTTGACCGTCCCGTCCCGGAAAATGCCGGAAGGGACCGTGTGCAGCACGAATCCGTCGCCGTCAAACACCAGCGAATGCCCTGCGTTAGGGCCTCCCTGGAAACGTGCAATAACTTTGTAATCAGGAGTTAATACGTCTACGACCTTGCCTTTGCCCTCGTCGCCCCACTGGAGCCCGAGCACCACATCGACCTTGTTGGATTTCATAAATACACTACTTTTAACAAGTAAAGATACGAAAAAGAACTGAATAATGAACAACAATCGGATAATAAAGGGGAGAAGCCTCCGAAGACCTCTCCCCAACGCTGATTAAGATAAAGATAGTTATCAGGGTAAGTTCAGGTCAAGTCAATCTTTGAACTGGTTGCAGAGACCGCGATAATAAGCGTCGAAGTCACTCCACTTGTAGTACGGGTACATGTCCTCGGGAAGAGGGAGCGTGACCTCCTCGCCGCAAAGCAGGGCTTTCACCAGGATATCCTTTCCGGGCTTCTTGCTCTTGTAGAATATCAGCTGGATATTCCCCGCCATGCCGGTACGGTAGTTCTGGTAAACCGACTTGAAGTCGTCGGGACTGGCAGGGACCGTGCTCGAGCCGTCGAGGCCCAGAAGGACCGTCAGCGGGCCGAGGTACGAGTCGTGGCCGAAGCGCAGCGACGCCACGTCGTGGCTTGCGCCCGACACGACGGCCTCGGCCTTGTCCAGGATGTCCTCCAGGATCGGGATCATGTCGTAGCGCCTGGACCAGAAGCCGCGGTACGCGCTGGCATTGGAGCTCTCCCACTGGGCGAATAATTCGTCAAGGGAATAAGGCTGCCCCATGATGCCCTCGTATCCGATGTTCGGAAGGGAGGTGTAGAAGGTGTTCAGCGTCGACTGCACCCGCCGGGGCTCCCAGTTGATGAGGCTGACGTCCTTGAAGAACATGTCCACGAAGGGCATCTTGCCCGCGGAAGGGGCGGCGGAGCTGGAAGGCCTGCCCTGCACGGGGAACTCCTGACGCGGGAAAGTCCTCTTGTAAGGATTCTCCTTGTCGTCAGGGACGACGGCCGGCAGCGTCTCGCGCGAAGCCCTCTGGTAGATGTCCAGCTTGCCGTTGCAGCCCGCGAGGGCCTGGCAGAACGCCGCCATGCTGATGATGCAGCGGTCAGACAGCGATGAGATGGCATAGACGTGGCCTCCGTCCTTGAAGACCTCAGGGAAGGACTTGTACATCGTCTTCGCAATCCTCACATGCTGCTGGTACCCCAGGGGCGTCATCTCGCTCACGCCGTGCGTAAGCTCCGGCAGAATGCTGTATATCTTGTCGTAGAAAGCCTCCCCAGCCTCGTTCAGCGCACCCTTGGCATGGGCTTCCGTCAGCAGGCTGTCCATGTCCTTGTAAAGGGACTCGTTCCAGTAGTAGCGCGAGCCGTGTCGGCCGTAATGGCTGATATAGAAGGGCTTATATCCCTTGGGAGCCTTCGTCAGGGCCGGAGTCTCCATGGGATACGGATAGTCCGTGCCATAGGCCTTCAACGGATTGGCCATCACCTCCTCGCGGACGCCCGCCCTCTGTCCCCACGCAAGCATGGAGACAGAGAGAAGGGCCGCGAAAAGAAGTATTTTCTTGCTCATATCGACAGTGCAGGGCTACCAGCCGGGATTCTGCTCGAGATTGGGGTTGTTGGCAATCTCGGTGGCAGGATAAGGCAGGAGCTCGTTCTTGCCCTTGGTGAAATGATAGTCCGTTCCGGTGAAAGCCTTCACGTCGAAGTAGCGGAGATTGTACACCTGGTCGAAGTTGGAGCCATCCTCATTGAGGTCGGCACCGGTCTTGCCCGGCTTGTAGCCGAAGAACACGGGGAGGGTGTTGTAATGGTCGGAGAGTTCCTTCTCGGCGTCGCCCCAGCGGACGAGGTCGAAGAATCGGGTCCACTCGCACCACATCTCGAACCACTTCTCCTTCTTCACGTTGGCCATGTTGAGGGTGGAGTAGGTCGGGGCGCCGGCACGCTCGGCGATGGAGTTGAGGGCCTCGAGACCCTTGCCGCCCGTCTCGCCCAGCTGCGCGCAGGCCTCGGCATAGAGCAGGAGAACCTCGGCGTAGCGGAAATAGCGGCGGTTGACCTTGTCGTAACTGTAACTCTTGTTGTACATGTCCTCGGGCACCATCGTGAACTTGCGCTGCCAGAATCCGAGGGTCGCAGTACAGTAGTCGGCGTCATAGCGGTTCGGGCAGTCCCTGTCCGGAACGGCCATGGAACTGTTCGCCAGGTATACCTCGCGGCTGTCGCCGGGCTTCCTGAGGGAGCTGAACTCGACCAGGCCCATGTCCTGGAGCGTCTCATAGTCGTAGATCCAGGCCTTGAAACGGTTGGAGTGGATGCCTTCGTTGGCGATGATGGCACGGAGGAACTTATCGGTGGGAGTGTAGTGGTTCCAGCCGGCGCCGTAGCCCTTCAGGTAGGATCCTTCACGGGTCCTGAACTTGTCGATGCGGACGATGGTATAGGCGCCCCACTGGTCCTTGGTACGGACATCCTTGTAATTGCTGTCGGTCGTGATGACGTTGGTCTCGAAGATCGACTCGCAGTTGTGGTTGCCGACCGAGGTGAAGAACAGGTCGCCGAGCTGGTCGCCGGGGATCAGGGCGTACTTGCCCGAGTTGATGATCTGCTCGAGCGTGCTCTTGGCGCCGGCATAGTCGCCGGTGTACACCTGTGCCTTGCCCTTCAGGGCGAGGGCGAACTCCTGGGTGACGCGAACCTTGGACTTGTCGTTCACGTTGCTCTTGCTCTCGAGGGCACCCGAAGCGATGGCCTCGTCGAGGGTTTCTATGATGAACTGCCAGACCACCGCCGGGCTTTCGGAGTTGGGCATCAGGAAGTCTTCCTTGTTCTTGAGGACGTGGTCCACGATGGGCGGACGGCCGAACATGTTCACCAGGAACATATAAGCCCAGGAACGGATGACCTTGGACTCCGCGACCGCCATCTTCATCGTCTGGGAAGTGCCGTCAGAGAAATGGTCGATCACCAGGTTGCAGCGGTTCACCATGGAGAACAGCGCGTTGTAAGGAGTGCGGATGTACTTGTTGGCGTTGTCGTAGGTGTAGAACAGGAACGAGTTGGCGTCGCTCACCTTGTAACCGTCGTCACAGTTGTACACCTCATCCGAGATCTGGCTGAGGACGGCGAAGAAATACGTGTAGAACTTGTCTTCCACGGAGTGATAGATGCTGGCATAGACGCCGGCCAGAGCCTCGAGGCAGGCTTCGTCCGTAGTGTAGAAGTCCTCCTCGCTCGTGACACCCTTCTGAGGGATGTCCAGACGGGACTGGTCGCAGGATACTGCAATAAGGGCGACCAGGGAAGCAACTATGGCTAAAATATATTTTTTCATAACTCTCCAGTCGATTTAGAATGAAACATTGATACCGAACATAACCCTCTTGGCAGTCGGATAGGTACCGCTGTCCAGACCGCGGCCGGAACCGGCGTCGCTGCCCGCGACGGAAGGATCGAATCCGAGATACTTGCTGAAGGTGAAATAGTCATCCAGCGAAGTGTAGAGGCGTAAGGAGCTGAGACCCACCTTGCTGAGCACCCTCCCGGGGATGGTGTATCCGAACTGGATCTGGTTGATGCGGAAGTACGAACCGTCGAAGATCGTGGCGGTGGACTTCAGGAAAGAGGCGGTGTTGATGTGCTTGGGCGCCGGGAACAGGCTGTTGTCGCCTGGCTGCTTCCAGCTGTCGGTATAGAACTGGACGGGGAAGTTACGGCCGACGTAGTCGGGACGGATGCCGGCGAACCAGATCTTGTTGCCCTGCGAGCCGCTGCCGAATACGGTCAGGTCGAAGCCCTTCCAGTCGGCGCTCAGGGTGATGCCGTAAGTGAAGTCGGGCTGGGCGGATCCGACGAAGACGTTGTCGTCCTCGTTCATCTTTCCATCGTCATTCTGGTCCTTGTAGATGGGATCGCCGTTCTCCGGGTTCACACCCTCGTACTCCACTCCGAAGAACGCCCAGACGGGATAGTCCTTCTGGAAACGGGTGGCGTAATGGGTGTTGCCGATCTCCACGCCGTTGATGTGGGTGAGGGTGGGATCGAGGAAGGTCACCTTGTTGACGTTCCTGGAAATGTTGCCGCTGATGCTGTAGCCGAAGTCGCCGATCTGGTCCTTCCAGCCGAGCTCGATCTCTATACCCTTGTTCCGAACGGAACCGGCATTTACGTAAGTACTGTTGTAACCTGTTATGAAAGAAGGGGTGACCGCGACGATGAGGTCGTCAGTGTCCTTCAGGTAGGCGTCGAGGGTCATGGTAAGGCGGTCCCTGAGGAAACGGGCGTCGATACCTGCGTCATACTGCCTCGAGGTCTCCCACTTCAGCTCGGCGTTGGCAAGTTTGGTCGGGTAGGACGCGTTGATGATCTCGGGATTGTCCCAGAGCTGATAGTTGCTGGCACCGACCTTGACCGTGGTGGCCCACTGGTAGTCCGACAGGGCGTTGATGTTGCCGTTGATACCCCAGCTGGCGCGGAACTTCAGGAAGGACAGGGCTTCCTTGCTCACGCCCTTCATCCAGGGCTCGTTGGTTACCGTCCAGCCGACGGAGACCGACGGGAAATAGCCCCAGCGGTTCGAGGAAGAGAGCTTCGAGGTGTCGAAGGCATCGGCACGGAAGGAAGCCTGGATGAAGTAGCGGTTGTCGTAGCTGTAACCGAGACGGCCGAAGTAGGACAGGGAGGCGGACTTGGAATGGGTGCCGCCGATGTCCTTCACGGCATCGGAATGGGAATAGGCCAGGTACCTGAAGTTCGGGGCATATTCGGTGAGCTTGTCAGTACCTGCGCTGATGCTCTTGCCGTTGCTCTCGATGTATGACATACCGGCCATCGCGTCGATCTTGTGCTTCCTCGCGAAAGTGTAGGTATAGTTGATGAAGTTCTCCCACTGGTAGCGCAGGGTGTAGTCGATGCTGTCCGACAATCCGTATGTCGTACGCTGGTTCACGCCGTTGATGTAATAAGGCTCGTTGTAACTCCAGCTCTCACCGACGGAGAAGGCGTAACCCAGACGGGAAGTATAAGTGAAGCCCTTGAATGGCGTGAAGTTGGCGTACAGCGTACCGTTGAAGTTGTAGTTCTCGGAAGCGCCGTCGGTAGAGGTATAGATGTTCGCCAGAGGGTTCGAAGTACGCTCGTTGAACATCGAAGTGGTGATGTACTCTCCGGTGGGGACGGTCAATATGTCATAGCCGTTGTCGAGCATGTCCTGCATATACTTGGGCATATTGCCGGGATATGCGAGAGGAGGGGTGAGAGGATCGAGGGTGAAGACGCCGGTCATCGCTCCGCTCATGCGGCCGGAACCCCTGGGGGTCTTGCGGATCTGGAAGGTATTGGTGGTACCTATCTTGAGCCACTTCTTGACATTGTAGTCGGCATTGAGCTGGAAGTTCAGGCGGTTGAACACGTCGCGGTCGCCATATACCATACCATTGTTGGTAAGATAGGAGATGGACGTATAGTAACTTCCCTTGTCGTTGGCGCCCTGGACGCCGAGGGTGTGGCGCTGGGCCACGCCGCCCGGGAACATGAACTTGAACCAGTCGGTGTCGGTCTTGCCGTCCCAGTAATCGTCGAGGGTACCCTGGGAGAGGGCGCCGGCCGTCTTCATGAAGTCGATGTACTGCGCGGCGTTCATCGTGGTGGGATGATAGCCGAGCTTCTCGATGGTGTAACTGCCGTTATAGAAGACCTTTCCGTTGCCCTTCTCGCCGGTCTTGGTCGTGATCACGACCACGCCGTTACCGGCCTGGGCGCCGTAGATGGCGGCCGAAGCGGCATCCTTGAGAATCTCTATGCTCTTGACATTCTGCGGGTCGACCGAACTCAGGCTGGACACTTGAAGTCCGTCCACGATGTACAGAGGGTTGCTCGCGCCGCTGTTGTTGGATGAGATACCGCGGATACGGATCGTACCGATGGAACTCGGGTCGCCGGACGAGGAGATGACCTGCACGCCGGAAGTCTTGCCGGCGAAGGCCGCGGCGACGTTGTCGACGGAACGGTTCTGGAGGACGTCGCTGCTCACCGAGGCGATGGCGCCGGTGACGTCGCTCTTGCGCTGGACGCCGTAACCGATGACGACGGTTTCCTCAATCATCTCCGTGTCCTCTTCCATGAGGATGTTGAACCTGGTCTGGTTGCCGATGGCAATCTCCTGTTCCTTGTAGCCGATGGAAGAAACGATGATTGTGGCACCGGGCTTGACGGTCAGCGAGAAAGAGCCGTCGGTACCGGTGACGGTACCGTTGGAGGCGACGCCCTTCTCGATGACACTGGCTCCGATCATGGGGCCGACGTTGTCACTCACGGTACCGCTGATCCTCACCTGAGCCATGAGCGGAAAGCTCACGGACAGGAGTAAAATCAAAGATAAGAGTTTACTATTCATACAAAAAAGGATTAATTATGGTTAGTAATTAGAAAGGTTGAACAGTTATTCGTGGTCGTCAGTATTAAATACTGCATAAAAATAGTCATCTTTCCAGAGAACCACCGAACCTTATCGATGTGTATATTCCACTTTTGTAATCATTAGCACAAATTAGGATATAATCGAATAAAAAAGGTATCTTTGCAACCATATAAAACTATTTAACATGAACAAACAGAGACTGACGCTTCTCTTATTGGCCGTTCTGTGCTCGATCGCACCCGTCCGTGCGCAACGATTCTGTCCCATAGGAGTCCAGGACGGTATCTCCGACGGATTCGTGAGGGGCATAGTATGCGACAGGGACGGCTATGTGTGGTTCGCCACCCAGAACGGACTGGACCGGTACGACGGGTACAATTTCAGGAGGTACAGCCTTTCCGGATTAGGAGAAAGCGCCGACGTCTTCATCTCCGTCGCAGTGGATGGAGGCGGCCACATCTGGGCCAATGCATCGGGCGGAGATGCTTACCTGTACGACCCGGACACCGACTGTCTGTCAAAGGACATCTTCCCCGTCCTTGAGGATGCCGGTATCCATACTGGAGAGATCCTGTCCATTTCAGTCGACGAAGAAGACAATCTATGGGTGGAGACGCCCGACACCCTTTTCATACGTTACTTCGCAAAGGACGTCCTGGCCGCCATCCATTTGCCCGGACGGATTGAAAGCATTGCGACAACCTGCGGAACTTCCTTCGCCACCCTGGACGATGGAGAGATCTGGTCGCTGTTTCCCGAATACGGGCGCGTAGAGCCCGATATTGAAGGCGGACATTTCAGGATCCGGGGAGACATGAGCGGCCGGCTGTGGATCTTCGGAGAGTCCGCCGGTTTTCTTGACACCGGAACAAATACCTGGACATTCCTGAAACCCGGGACCATCCCGGACGGAGACATCGTCAAATGCATGACGGAGAGCGACAACGGTATCTGGATAGGGACGGACAGGAACGGTATAGTCGTCTTGAACGACCGGATGGAAAGGGTCCGGACGATTGAATCGGACAAGACTAAGGAGTTCACCCTGCCCAGCAACCATATCAACTGCATCTACCAGAAAAACGGGATAATCTGGATCGGCACAGGACAGAAAGGAGCAGCCTACACTATAGTCAACGACCTGGATATAAGGCGCATCCGGTCTACAGTCTCGGAAGACATAGGTACAATCGCCGAGGATGCCTCCGGCAAGCTCTACATAGGTTATGACGGAAAAGGGTTGATGTACCTTGACGAAGGAGGGTTCAGGCCCGTACCTCTCGAAGGTTACGGAAGCGTCATGAGCTCCTATCTCGACGACAACGGGACCCTGTACTTCGGAACATTCGGTGACGGCGCGTTCATCTGGGACGGCAGGAAAGCAGAGCCTGTCGGCTCCACTCCTGAGATCAGAAGGGCGACGCAATACAGCCGTTACTTCACCAAGGACGCTGCGGGACGACTCTGGATCGCCACATACAACCGGGGCCTCGTCCGCCTGGACAGGGACGGAAGCATGAGGAATTATACGACGGACAATTCCGAACTGGAGTCGTCGAGCATCTCTTCCATGGCCGGTCCGGCCGGTGACGGCACCATATATATCAGCAACAGGCACAGGCTGTATTCCATCTCCCCCGCCACGCTGGAACTGACTGCCATCGAGTCCGGACTACGTCAGATCACGCACCTTTTCATCGACGGCCGCGATATCCTGTGGGTAGGGACTACGGATGGCTTGTATTATCTGGACAGGCAAGGGACGCCGGTCCTCATTTCCATCGAAGACGGACTGACCGACAACCACATACAAGGCATCTGCGAAGACCATTACGGCAATCTCTGGGTTACCGCCGACGAGGGCTTTTCCTGCGTATTCATCACGGAAGACCCCTCTTCGGGAAGCATATTGGTACACTGCTACCCCTATTTCGAGGAGGACGGTACGGGCAAGGGGCACTTCTCCAGGAACGCCATTTTCTGCTCCTCTTCGGGAGATATCCTGATGGGCAACGACGGCGACATCGTCGTCGCAAGGCCGAAACCGTATGCCCCCAAACACTATGATGCGGGCATCACCGTCACCGGCGTCAGCATCTCGTCGGAGCCCCTTCTCCCTTCAGGATACAGAGACGCCGAAATCATCCGGATGAAGCATCACGACAATCTGTCCATCGAGGTTTCCACGCTGGATTTCCATAACAGAAGGGCTGTGTTCGAGTATAGGTTTGAAGGGGAGGAGGAGTGGAACACCTTGGCTTCCAACGTATTATTCTTGAGATCGATAAACCCCGGACAGCATGTGATCGAGATCCGGCCGGTCAATGCCGGAAATAACGGATCGGCCGCCCGGATCCGCATACACGTCAGCCCGCCTTTCTACAGGTCTTTACCCGCATACTGCTTTTACTCTCTCCTGCTCGCCGCCGCCATACTGCTTCTCGTCAAGAAACTGCGTGAAAGGAAACTCCGGCGCACCGAGAAGGAGCAGCGCCACATGGAAGAAGCCAAGATGCAGTTCTTCACCAACATCAGCCACGACCTCCGCACTCCGCTGTCCATGATCATTACGCCGCTCGAGCATATGATGCACAGCGGTGACGGACAAGCCTTCGAGAAAGAGATGGAGCAGATAGACCGCAATGCCAAAGCCCTGCTGGACGAGATAGACCTGATCCTCGACTTCAAACAGGTCAGCGGCGGCACTCCATCCTTCAAGCCTGCATTCGGAGACATCGCCAGATTCACCGAAGAGACTTGCAGGACCTATCCCGGGATAGTACGGATGGATGATGCTGAGCTGAAGACTGACACCGGCACCGCGCCCGTAATGACCTGTTTCGACCGCGACAAATATCGCCGTATCCTGCACAATCTGCTCAGCAATGCCTTCAAGTACGGACGGAAGGACGGCAGCAAGACCGTCGTATCGGTCACTGTCCGCGAGGAGGACGGGCAGGCCGTCATCCGTGTAGCCGACAACGGCCCCGGGATCAGCGAGAAAAGCAAGTCCCGCATCTTCGAACGCTTCTACCGGGAGGGCGGGAAGGACGTCCCCGGAAGCGGCATCGGATTGAACATCGTCCAGGAATACGTCCGCCTCCATGGCGGCACCGTATCCATCTCCGACAACCGGCCGAGCGGCTGCATCTTCACCGTCAGTCTCCCCATACGGAACGAAGGATTGGAACAGACGGCTGAGGTCCAGGCATTTGCGGGAATACCTTCAAGCGGCAGGGAACATATCCTCGTCGTCGAAGACAACCCGGACTTCAGGGCCTTCGTCACCGACAGCCTTTCCTCATCGTACGACATCACGGAAGCGACAAACGGGCAGGAGGCGCTTGAACTGGTCCGGAACGGGGACTTCAACCTTATACTCAGCGATGTTGTCATGCCGGAGATGGACGGACGCGAGCTGTGCCGCTCCATCCGCGCCGACATACGTATCGCCGGTACGCCCGTCATCCTTATGACAGCCGTCCATGGCAAGGAAGCCGAACTGGAGAACCTCAAGGCCGGCGCGGACGACACCCTGGAGAAGCCTTTCGACATCGAGACGCTGCGGCTGAGGATAGGCAACATCCTCAAGCGCAACGGTTCCAAGGCCGCTGACCGGCACGGAACCGCATGGAGGGGCAGCAAAGAAGACCGCGAACTGCTCGAACGTATCAGGAAGGAGGTTGAGGAGCACATGCAGGAGAACGACTACAACGTCGAGGAGTTGAGCTCCACCCTTAATATCTCACGCAGCGTGCTGTACAAGAGGCTCATTACTCTCACGGGAGAGTCCCCCATAGAGTTCATACGGTCGATAAGGCTCGGCAAAGGCAAGGAAATGATCGAGAACGGCGAGACTTCCGTCTCCCAGATCGCCTGGAGCGTGGGATACACTCCCAAGCAGTTCTCACGCAATTTCAAGGCAGAATACGGCTGCCTGCCATCGGAATATCTCAGGCATTTGAAAGAATAAAGGAATCAGGCACCTGCGTGAAATGCAAGTGCCTGATTATTAACATGTCTGGATGACTGGACTTGAACCAGCGACCTCCTGGTCCCTAACCAGGTGCGCTACCAACTGCGCCACATCCAGAGGTCGTCAAAAGCCTTCCGGCCTTTTCGGGACTGCAAATATAAGGAGTTTTCGGGACTTTGCAAACTCAAAGCCTAAAAAAAGCTACTTCCTGGCCTTTTTCTCTCCCAGCACGGCCCAACGGACAAACGGTATCCTGCAAAGCAACTCGTAAAGCAGGGGTGAAAGCGTGAACACCGCCACGAAGAGGATGATATACATGGCCACGGGAGGCAGCTGGGTATACATCTTCATCATGTATCCGAGGCTCGCGACCACGAGGTAGTGGACGATGTAAAGGCCGAAGCTCGAGCGGCCCATATAGCCCGCGAAGGCTCCCGTGCGGTCGAAACGAGCCTTGAACCACGCCATCATCGCCAGACAGGCCAGCCAGCCGTAGAGGCAGTTCAGGGGCGAACCGAGGTATTGCGGCGAGGTGTTGTCCTGGCCGAAGGTCGTGACGACAAGCACGCCGCCCGCCACGACGGCGCAGGCCAGCAGCGCAATCCAATTCTTCCCAAGCGTCTCATGCACTTCATCGTGAGCGAAGATGAAGTACCCCATCAGGAAAGGAATGAAGTAGAACAGCGGCTTGTAGAGATTGTAAAGCCCATCCGCACTATCCGGCCTGGGATTGCGGATAAGGAACTGCTCGCCAAGCCAGAACAAGATGCCCAGCAGGATGGTCCATACGATACCCGCCTTGCCTCCGAAGACCTTCCCGCACCAGGCGTGGAAGCGGTCCTTTGCATCCAGTTTGCGGATGAGCAGGAGAAGCAGCGAAAACAGCCACAGGTCCTGGATGAACCACAGGGGGCCGATGCCGCTGATTGCCCACAAGACATATTTGGCGACACCAGGCAAACCGTCAAATTCCCCCGCACTGGCAGCCACGGCGGTGTTAAAGTAACCCACCATCCAGTGGAAGACGAACAGGCCGATCGTCGCAGGAACCAGCAGCTTGCGCGTACGGGCCTTGAACCATTCCTTTCCGGAATACTTCTGCAAAGCATAGCGCGCACTGATGCCGGCCAGGAGAAAGAGCATGGGCATGAACCAGGGGTACAGGATATACATCACCACATCCTGGTACTGCTTGCAGTCCGGCCATTCGCCGAATCCGCCGATCCCGCCGAATACTCCCTTGTTGTTGTAGAAATAGATTACGTGATAGAACAGCACCAGGAGCACGGTCACCCAGCGCAGGTTGTCGATCCAATGCTTTCTCATCTGGGAAGGCCCTCCATCGCCTGGTCGATAACCGACTGGAAGATATCCGTCTTGAGGAGAGCCATGCCCCGCTGGTCACCCAGCACAATGAGGGCGTCGCCGGGTTTGACATCGTAAAGCTTGCGGGCATCCTTGGGGATCACGATCTGTCCCTTGTCCCCTACCTTCACGACTCCGAAGATGTATTTACCGTCTTTCTCATGCATATTTGTGGGAAAAGTTAGAAATTTCCCACAAATATAACCATTCTCCGCAACTCCGCAAAAAACTACTTAAAAATCTCGGCGAGCGCGGCCTCCAGTGCCCTGCCCCTGAGACCGCGGGCGACAATGGTGCCCTCCGGATCGATCAGGAGATTGTCGGGAATGCCCGTGACGGAATAAAGGCCGACCGCGACCGACTGCCAGTACTTCAGGTCCGAAAGATGGATCCAGGGCATGTCCCATTCCCTGATTGCCCTCACCCAAGACTCCTTCTCGCGGTCGAAGGACAGGCCCACGATCTCAAAGCCCTTGTCGCGGTACTTCTTGTATGCGGCCACGACGTTGGGCATCTCCGCCCTGCAGGGGCCGCACCACGACGCCCAGAAATCGACCAGCACCCACTTGCCCTGCCCCACGTACTCGCTGAGCTTGTGGGACTCGCCTTGGGTATCGGCCATTTCGAGGTCCAGGAACTTCTGTCCGACGAGCTCGGGGACGGCCTCGCCGTCTTCCGGCGCATCCTTGCCCGTCACCTTGTAATCCCCATCGGCACCGGGACATGTGAGCGTCCCCGCCACGGCAAACGCCGCCAAAAGCATCAATATCTTCTTCATACCCGTTGATTTTTCCCAAAAATAAACATTTGCCCGCTATTTCCCAACAACGCCCCCTCCATTGGGGTTAAAGCAACTTCCGCCACCTCGATTTGAGATGGCGGAAGTGCAAAAAGAAGGTTTGGCCTATTTCAAAACGGCACGGACGGGTATACCGAGGTAACGCTCTGGAATCGAAGATGAATCGGGATAACTCTGACCCGAAGCGAAACTCAAGCCGTATGCTTGGGTCGTATAGCTCTCATAAAGTGTTGATGTCCAATAAACACCATAGGTAAAGTCGGGCACAGATCCATTCATAGTGCCCGTAAGGGGAAGGAAGATCGAATGACCCTGATAACCGGGGACCTTGCTGGTAACAAGCATACCTGCGACACCTGTGTTGTTATAATCATCTTGCCACAGCCACCTGAACTTATCCATATCTGCCAATCTCACCCACTCCTCTTTTGTCGGAGAACGCCACTTGCTACCCCAGATCACCGTGGCAGGATCATCCTCCGCATCAAGCGTCAGTTTGTTATCGCCGGTAAAGGTACTTCCGTTATACCACATCGACATTGTCTGATTATCTTCCACCTGATACTTATTGATGCCATAGGGGTCAGACATGTTGGGATACATGTGCTTGTAGGTCCCCCAGGTATAGCCGGCCGGAGTACCGACCTTAGGCACCGGGGCGCCCCAGGCGAAGTAGTCGCCGAAGTCCGTTTCGCTGGTCGCACCGATATTCATCGTCGCCCACTTGAACCCTTCATCCATCTCTACATACCCCAATACGGTCACTTCGCAAGATGCGGTAAAGCCGCCGTCCACCGTCGTCGCGGTGATTGTGGCGGTACCGCCACCGACGGCGGTTACTGTCCCCGAGCTGTTTACCGTCGCAACTGATTCGTCGGATGAGGACCACACATAACCCTTTTCCGTCGCCTCGCTCGGAGTAACTGTCGCGCTAAGTTGCGAGGTTTCTCCGACGGTCAAATTGGCACTTGTCGTATTCAGGCTGATACCGGACACGGATGTCTTCGGCATGCAAACGGGGCGGATAGGGTAACCTTTACAACGGAAATAAGAATCAGACCCGATAATAGCTACGCCACCGGAAAGAGGCTTTGACTTCCAAAAAAGTGAGGCTGTATTAGTTGAAGGATACCATGGATCCCATTCTAATGAGGATGTCCAGTAGATGATCATACTTTCACCACCCCCATAGATATTAGTGCCATCCCCTGATCCAGCCATTGGAATGAATATGCTATTGCTTTCATACCCACTGACATTGCTCGTTACCGTGAAACCATAAACACCGTTCTTCTCCCCATAGTCCCAGGTGCAATTTGAATAGAGCCAACCCCATTCGGCTCGGGTCGGGGTGCGCCAGTCTTCTCCCAAAATTGCAGTAGCGGCATCATCAACCGCCTCCAGGACAGTCCTGCCGTCCACAGTTCCGTAACTATCGTTCAAGACATACTTCGATAAGGTATTCCCGCCGTCAGTCGTGTATTTCGTATAGGAAGCCCAGTCGTAACCGGATTCCTTACCGGCCTTCCAGGTCCTTGGATCCAAGCTGCTGTAATACGGCTCCGTTTCGCCCCAGGCGAAATAGTCGCCATGATCCGTCTCGCAGGTCGCGCCGAGATTCATCGTCGCCCACTTGATGCCGGGACCAAGTTCCACAAACGCTTGGTCAGGGGCGCTTACGCCACGTATCGCACGGACGGGAAGACCGAAGCAACGTTTGGCATTATCTTCTATGGAACCGTCATAGGGAGCTATGGCATATGATATTCCCAGTGCTCCATCATTACGGGACGATGACCAGTAATGTGCGATACTTCCTGACTCCACGATTCCATCATTTTCAAACGATCCGGCAAATGGGAGGAAAATGGTGTTGTTGGTAGTTGTGCTCTTCACTTCAAAGCCATTGACCCCATTCACAGCCGTGCTGGTCCAGGTGCAGTGATCTCTCAGCCACTGCCATTCTTCCGCCGAAGGAGTCCTCCAGTCGCCTCCCCAGTTCGCCGTAGCAGCGTCATCTACCGCCTCAAGGACGATCTTGCCGTCCGTTGAATTGTACTTGGTAAGGTTACTCGCAGTGCCGTACTTGTAGGTATCCCACGCATAACGGTCCTTGGTAACGGTCTCTGCCCAGGAGAAATAGTCTCCGTAGTTCTCAGGCGAGTTTGCTCCGACGTTCATCTTGGCCCACATGATACCGTCGCCCATGTCGACGTAAAGTTGCTCCCAGGTAAGACCGTTGTCAATCTGCCTTCCGGGCACATAGCTGGAGATCCCGAACGTTTTACTCGCGGTAATCTTTCTATAAGCGAACGTATCGCCCTTGTACATCGTGAACGTGTAGCCGTTTGATAGGGTTTGAGGGAGAAGGACCATGTAATACATCTTGCCGACCTCAAAGGCTCCTCCGTCCTCAGGGGACATCGTGATAACCTTGCCTCCATCCAAAACCTCCGCAGTCGGACGAGGTTTACCGTTTGTGTCCGTACCCATCGTCACATGGATTTTGCCGACAAGATCCTCGTTATTGTTGCCCTTGAACGTGACGGAGGTAATGCCTTCTGTCACGACTGAGAACATAAACCAACTGCCGACATTGTAGAACGACAGGCTCAGACCGGGGCTGTTGGCCACACTCGGATTCAGATTATTGGCGAATGTCCCCGGAACACCCTTCTGGGCACTCGGAATCGTCATGGTGACACCAGTACCGTCACATGTATTGTTTGCATCGTAAGGATACACACCCCAGAAAGTCTGGGTGGCGATACCCTGATCAGACGAGCCGGTTGCCGCGCCCAGATACCCTTCGAAAGATGCCGTGGGTGACGGCTCGGTCATGGACTCGATTGTGGTGAATTTGGCTTTTGTCGAACTGCCGTAAAACAGGTTGATGGCATCACCAGGACTCCACCAGATAGCACTTTTGCCGCTCGCATCAGCGGGCTGCATCTCCGTCTTGGTCTCCACGAGATCCCCCCATGTAGCCTCGACGGTCACAAGCTCCCCCTGCATAGAATCACCCTGAAGCATAGGGCCCTCAATGCGGGAGCAGGATCCTATAATCAGCAGGGAAAGAACCGCAAAGAATGCGGAATTGGTTCTTGATATGGACATAACCGCATCGGTTGGCTATTCAAAATCGCAACCGGTATCATCACTGCACCCCTCATTCCCCTGAGTATGGCCCTCACAGCTGGCTGCAATACTTCCTTCGAACTTGATTGCAATCTCCTCACTCTCAGGAGCGATGTACTTTTCATTTGTTTTCATAACGCAAATCATTTATTCGTTAAACATATTTTGTTCAGACCGATATCGACCAAGCACGACAAAGCCCGGGACCGCAAGGCGGCTCCGAGACGATTCTTTTATAATCTATTGATTTATAACTGCTTAATACCCCCCCCCCGTGAGATATTTACGGGAATGTTCAAGGAATATGAAGGACGGGTGGGCATAAGAAACGGCACATTCGTTTTCAAAAATAAACAAAATATGCTAGATATCAAAGGATTATTCCAATCCGCACAACAAAGCTTCGGCATCGCGCCTGATACGTTCAGCGGGAACGCCGTACTTGTCTGACAGGGTGCGGGCGATGGCCGGAATGTCCTGACCGTCCACGTACAGTTGTAACATCTCCGCAGCCGTCGCATTGACGGACAGCGCTTTCACGAGGTCTCCCGTCTCGGGATCCTTCAATGCCACGACAAACCGGCCGGCGAGAGGCTGCATTTCAATCCGATACTTCATTACGCTTTTTCTGATAGTAATTCAACAGAATCCGGCGGGTTTCCAGCAGCTTTTCCTCCCGCTCCTCGGGATAGCAATGGACGGTTTCCTCACACATTGCCAATCTGTAGCAATCCGGATAATAGAAACATTCTGCGCAGGCGTCGATCTCTTCCCGGATTTGCTTGAAATCCGCCAGGACAGCTTCGTCACGATTCGGGGAATCCAGATGCCCGAACCAGTGGTCATCAGTAAAGTGCTCGCACTTGCCCAAGTGGCCATCCGGAAGGATGAGAACGCTGGCGTCATTGTCAGCCATGCAGCGGTTCATTTTCAACTTGTATGGCAGTTCCCCCTCATGGGTGATCCTCCCCTCCCTTAATTTCTCCTGCAACCGCATCCTGGCATCAAACAGTTCCTTGCGCTGGGTATCGGTATGTGACACGGCCGCTTCTTGCGAGCCGGTTTCGAACAGGGAGTGACTGTACACGTCAAAATGCTTCTGCCCGGAGAACTCGGCGGTCAGTTTTTCGGCCAGGACCAGGAGGTTGTCGGCGTTGTGCCGGTCGATATTGAGCCGGACAGTCACCCTGACACCGGCATCCAACAGATGATGAATGTTCCCGAGAACACGGAGATAGGCGCTTACTTCCGGATAGATGAATGCCTTGCTCCGGTTGTAGACCTCCTCCGTACCGTCCAAGGTGATTTGGACCTTCTTGAGGTTCCAGAGATCGACGGCCTCAGCAATGACTGTTTCATCGAAGAGATAACCATTGCTGACCATCGATGAACGGTATTCTATGCCGGCGTCACGGAGCTTTCCGCAAATCAGGGAGATAACTCCTTTGTTGTAGAGCGGCTCACCGCCGAACCAGCGGAGTTTGACCTTTTCTCCGTGACTATTCTGAATTATGAACGCTGCCGCCTTCCCGGCCGTCTCCTCCGTCATCGGAATCCGTCTGCGTCCCTTCTCGTAGCAGTAGAAACAGCGGGCATTGCAATCTGTTGTCGTGAGGATGGTGTAGCCGGTGATGCCCTTCGGGCGCTTTTCAAGCATCTTTCCCACCGCACGGACCTCCTGAGCCAGTTTCCGGTCATCATGATCCATCGGGACGGCGAACCATTTCGCGACCAACTCCGGAACGGAAGCTGGGTTCTCCGCCATCTTTTCCGCCTCTTCCGGAGAAAGAAAAGCCACGGCCTTGGTCAAGACGTTATACAGCAACATCCCTTCCTCCACCGGTTGCTGCACGACAAAGCGCATCAGCCGATAAGTCTCCCCTGCCAGGAGGCCCTGGTCCTTCAGCAGCCCGGACAGGATGGATGCGTATTCTTGCAGCAGTTTCATCAGATTGAGTGGCTTCTTAGCAAAGGTATGCATTTTTCCGGAGATTAGCTTGGTTCCACGCCCACAAGCGAGAGGAAACCCCGCAGGGCCAATCCCTCACGAACCGCAAAAAGCGCCTGCAGAGCAGACGCTTTGCAGCGGTGAGTGAGGGATTCGAACCCCCGGAACCTTGCAGTTCATTGGTTTTCAAGACCAACGCCATCGACCACTCGGCCAACTCACCGGATATGTATCGTCCCCGGAGGGACTGCAAAGATAGGCAAAAACTTTCGCCGTGCAAAATCAGTCGTCGCCCTTGGTGAAGAACTTGAACTGGAAGATCAGCAGGTAGAACGCACCGACGGTCACGCAGCTGTCCGCGAAGTTGAACACAGGCTCGAAGAAGAGGTGGCCTCCCAGCAAGGGCAGCCAGTCGGGCCAAGTCCAAAGCGGGAAGTAGAACATGTCCACCACCTTGCCGAACAGGAACGGAGCGTAACCCCAGATGACGCCGTAGAAGAGGCTGTCGATGATGTTGCCGAATGCGCCGGCGGTGATGAGCGTCAGGCCGACCAGCACGCCGGTGGGGATGGGCGCCGCCTTGCCTTCGGCACGGGCGGCCTCGTTCTTCCGGCACAGGCTGCGGATCCACCATACCAGCGCACCGCAAAGGCAAATGCGGAAAAGCGACAGCAGGAACTTTCCGACCTTGCCGCCGAAGGCCCAGCCGAATGCCATGCCTTCGTTCTCTACGAACAGGATCTTGAACCAGTTCCCTATCACGTCGAAATGCTCGCCCAGGCCCATGTTGGTCTTGACCAGGACCTTGATGACCTGGTCGACGACCACGAGGATGACGCCAAGGATGACGAGTTTCCGGCCTGCGGACTTCTTCATGGGAGCCTACCTTCTGCCGTTCTTGGCCAGCATCTCCTTAGCCTCCACGGTAAGGGTGGCGTGCGGCACGAGGCGCAGGCGCTCCTTGGGGATGAGCTTGCCGGTCACGCGGCAGATGCCGTAGGTCTTGTTCTCGATGCGTGCAAGGGCGGCCTCGAGGTTCTGGATGAATTTGTACTGGCGGGCGGCGAGCTGGCTGGCCTCCTCCTTGGAGAGCTGGTTTGCGCCATCGTCCTCAACCGTCTTGAAAGACGGGGACGTGTCCTCGATGTCGTTGCTGGAAGTGCGCATGACCGTGCCGCGAAGGGTCGTGTACTCGGCCTTGGCCTTCGCGAGCATGTCGAGGATGATCTCCTTGAACTCAGCGAGCTCCTCGTCACTGTAACGGGTTTTCTCGATGGTCTCTTCGACCTTCTTGTTCTGTTCTGCCATAGTCTTATCAGTATTTTTATTTGTTTCCTTTGTTACTTTTATGCGGATGGAACCGTCGTTCCACTCGACCTCTGTCGCGTCTGCGGGGGCCTCGGCCAGGGTTGAGCAATCAACGGAGACAGCGAGGGTCTGCGCGGCGAGGTACTGCCCAAACGAGGCGAGAGACTCGCGGATCTGGGCCAGGTCGTCGCCGTCGGCATAGATTACGACGGCGACCTTGTCGGTCACGTCGAAACCGCTGTCCTTGCGGATGTTCTGGATGCGGTTCACGAGCTCGCGCGCGGTGCCTTCGGCACGCAGCGCGGGGGTGATCTCAATGTCGAGGGCGATGGTCAGCGGGCCCTCGGAGGCCACGAGCCAGCCCGGCATGTCCTCGGAAGTGATGGTATAGTCGCCGGGGTTGAGCACGACGTCGCCGCCCGGCAGCGCCAGGGTGTACGGCTGCCCTGCGGTCTCGGCCGACTGGATGTCGGTGATGGCCTGCTGGGAAAGCCCGCCGAACGCTGCGGCGATCTCCTTCATCTGCTTGCCGTAAACCTTGCCCAAGGTCTTGAAATTGGGCTTGATACGCTTGGTGATGATACCGGTGGTATCCTGGATGAACTGCACCTCCTTGACATTGACCTCAGTCAGGAGGATACCCTTCACCTGCTCGAGGTTCTCCTTTACGGAGTCGCTGATGACGGGGATGAGCAGGCGCGCGAGCGGCTTGCGGACATTGATGCCGGCCTTCTTGCGAAGGGCGAGCACCATGGACGAAGCCTGCTGCGCGAGCGCCATCCTCTCCTCAAGGGCGGTGTCGATGAGCGAGGCGTCGCTCACCGGCATCGGCTGGTAGTGTACGCTGTCAGTGCCGGGAACGAGGTCAACCCAGAGATTGTCCATATAGAAAGGCGCGATCGGGGCGGCGAGCAGGGCCACGTCCTTCAGCACCTCGTAAAGGGTCTGGTAGGCCGCGAGCTTGTCCGAAGCAAGGCCGGAGCCCCAGAGGCGCTTCTTGTTCAGGCGGATGTACCAATTGGAGAGGTCGTCGATGACGAAATCCTGCACCAGGCGGCCTGCAAGCGTGATATCGTAATCCTCATACGCCGAAATGACGCCCTTGACCAAGGTGTTCAGGCGGCTGATGATCCATTTGTCGAACTCCGGACGCTCCGAATAAGGGACCTGCGGAGCGTCGATGTCGAACCTGTCGATGTTGGCGTAAAGCGCGAACATCGAATAGCAGTTGTAAAGCGTGCCGAAGAACTTGCGGCTGACCTCCACCACGCCGGCCTCGTCAAACTTGAGGTTGTCCCAGGGCTGGGCGTTGGTGAGCATGTACCAGCGCAGGGCGTCGGGGCCGTAGGTGTCGAGGGCCTTGAAGGGATCGACGGCGTTGCCAAGGCGCTTGGACATCTTGTCACCCTTCTTGTCGAGGACCAGACCGTTGGAGATCACGCGCTTGAAGGCGGGGGTGCCGCTGACCATCGTGTGGATGGCGTGCAGGGTGTAGAACCAGCCGCGGGTCTGGTCGACGCCCTCGGCGATGAAGTCGGCCGTACGGCCGAACTTCCCGCTGCCGAGGGCGCGCAGGCCCTCCTGCGCGTACGGCATCGAGCCGGAGTCGAACCACACGTCTATGAGGTCGCTCTCGCGGACCATCTTCCGGCCGCTGTCGCTGACGAGGAAAATCTCGTCCACGTAAGGCCTGTGCAGGTCGATCTTATTGTAGTTCTCAAGGCTCATGTCCTCAGGGTCGAAGCCCTTGTCGGCCAGAGGGTTGGAGGCCATGATGCCGGCCTTGACGGCCTTCTCTATCTCGGCATAGAGCTCCTTCACGGAGCCGATGCATTTCTCTTCCTTCCCGTCCTCGGTGCGCCAGATGGGCAGCGGGGTGCCCCAGTAGCGGCTGCGGGAGAGGTTCCAGTCCTGGATGTTCTCCAACCATTTGCCGAAACGGCCGGTGCCGGTGGCCTCGGGCTTCCACATGATCTGCTCGTTCAGGGCCATCATCTGCTCGCGCACGGCCGTGGCCTTGATGAACCAGGAGTTCAGCGGATAATAAAGGACCGGCTTGTCGGTGCGCCAGCAGTGGGGATATGTATGGACGTGCTTCTCGATCTTGAAAGCCTTGCCCTCGGACTTGAGCATAACGCTGAGGTCGATGTCGAGGGTGGGGTCGTCGGGACCGAGGTTCGGGTCATATGCGTTCTTGACGAAACGGCCGGACCAGGGCGAATAGGAAGGGTTCACTCGCTCCTCGACGAACTTCGGATCGAGGTCCTCGATGCGGTAGAAGCGGCCCTGGTAGTCCACCTGGGCCTGGGGGTCTCCGTTGCGGTCGATGACCATCAGCGGGGGGACGCCCGCAGCCTTGCCCACCTTCATGTCGTCCGCACCGAAGGTCGGAGCGATATGGACGATGCCCGTACCGTCCTCGGTGGTGACATAGTCGCCGGGGATGACGCGGAATGCTCCCTCATCCGGGATGAACCACGGAATCAGCTGGTTGTAACGGATCTCGAGCAGGTCGGAACCTTTATACTCTCCGGGAAGGACCTCGTAAGGAACGAGCTTGTCGCCGGGCTTATACGCGTCCAGCGGGAGCCCGGCGGCCTTGGCGTTGAACCAGGCGTTCACAAGGGCCTTGGCCAGGATATAGACGGCTTCCTTGCCGGAATAAGGGTTGAAGGAACGTACCCTGACGTAGTCGATGTTCGGACCCACGCAGAGGGCCGTGTTGGAAGGAAGGGTCCAGGGAGTCGTGGTCCAGGCGAGGATATAGAGCGGGAGCTCCCCCTCGAAGAGGGACTCGGAGCGTTCATCGCGGATGACCTCGAACTGCACCGCGGCGGTGGTGTCCTTGACGTCGCGGTAGCAGCCCGGCTGGTTCAGCTCGTGCGAGCTGAGGCCGGTGCCCGCCGCGGGCGAATACGGCTGGATGGATTTGCCTTTATAGAGGTATCCCTTCTGATAGATGTCCTTGAGCAGGTACCAGAGGGTCTCGATGTAGCGGTTGTCGTAGGTGATGTAGGGGTCGTCCATGTCGACCCAGTATCCGATACGCTCGGTGAGGTTGCGCCACTCGGCGGTATATTTCATGACTTCCTTGCGGCAGGCGTCGTTGTAATCGGCCACGCTGATCTTCGTGCCGATATCCTCCTTGGTGATGCCGAGCTTCTTCTCGACGCCGAGCTCCACCGGGAGTCCGTGGGTGTCCCAGCCGGCGCGGCGCTCCACCCTGAAGCCTGCCTGAGTCTTATAGCGGCAGATCGCGTCCTTGATGGAGCGGGCCATCACGTGGTGGATGCCCGGCATGCCGTTCGCGGACGGGGGTCCCTCGAAGAAAATGAACTCCGGAGCGCCTTCGCGGAGCTCGAGCGAACGCTCGAACGCGCGGTCCTTCTTCCATCTCTCCAGGGTTCCGTTCCCGACCGAGACCAGATCCAAGCCCTTATACTCTTTGAATGTCATATTTTTTGCCTATTTTTGCATCCGGACTACGTCCGGCGACTGTCTGTTTTATAGTCTGCAAAGATAAACATTTCAAGCGTTTTTAACAAAACAATGAGCACGCCCGACATCATTATTCTGATATGCTTCCTTCCCGCCGTTATCAGCGGGATCAAGAACGGCTTCATAGAGCAGGTCGTGGCGCTGGTTTCGCTTGTACTCGGCGCATGGCTGGCATTCAAGTTTTCCAACGTCGTGGGAGAGTGGCTCAAGCCTTATATGGAAGTGTCCGAGACCGTCCTGCACGTCATCAGCTTCGCCGTGATAATGATTGCGGTCGTGCTGGTTCTGTTCGTGCTGGGCAAGATCCTGACTGGCCTGACAAAGCTGGTCATGCTCGGCTGGCTGGACCGCCTGCTCGGTTTGGTGTTCGCCCTGCTCATAGCCGGACTGTTCATCGGGATAGGCATCATACTCTTCGACACCCTTAATGTCAAGTTTGGATTCGTGGATGAGGCCATCCTGGACAAGGCGGTATTGTATGGTCCGATCAGGGATATAGCATACATGGTATTCCCTTATCTCAAGGAATTGTTGCTCAAACAGTAAGACATGGCTCGCATCATTCTCATAGAGACTTCCACGGCACTCTGCTCGACGGCGCTCGCCGAAGACGGACGCATCGTTTCGTATGTTGAGAGCGAAACGCCGCGGGCGCAGGCGTCGCTCACGGCGCCGTTCGTCAAGCGGATGCTTGACGAGAACGGCCTGGCCGTGCGCGACTGCGACGCCGTCTGCGTCAGCAAAGGCCCCGGCTCGTACACGGGCCTTCGCGTGGGCGTTTCAACGGCCAAGGGCCTGTGCTTCGGCGCGGGCATCCCGCTGATCGCCGTCGGCACCCTGGACACCCTGGTGTACCAGGCCGCCGACGAGGGTCTGCTGCCCTCCGGCTGCCGCTACGTCGTCCCCATGGTCGACGCCCGCCGCATGGAGGTGTACACCGCCGTCTTCACCCCCGACGGCCGCCAGCTCACCGAGACCCGTCCCCAGGTCGTCGAATCCCTTTCCCAGCCCCTTGCAGGCTCCCCGGATTTCCTTGCCAAGGGTCCTTCCCCCCTCGTTGACGTTCCGGACTCCCCTGCCGCCAACTCCACCGCCGGCCTCCCCGCCGGGGCCTCCTTCGCCGACCTTCTGGCCGAAGGGCCGGTGCTGTTCATCGGCGACGGCGCCGGCAAATGCCGCGAGCCCCTCGCCCACCCCAATGCACACTTCGCCCAGTGCTGCCCCAAGGCCTCCGCGATGCTCCGGCCCGCCTTCACCGCCCTCGCCGCCCGCCGCTTCGAGGACACCGCCTACTTCGAGCCCTTCTACCTCAAGGAATTCATCGCCACCGTCCCCCGCAGGAAGCTCTTCTGAGATCCCCCTCTCTCCTTTGCCCCCGGCCTCCTTGTTCGGGCCCGGAATCGCTTTTCCCAGGCCCAATCGCCCACATTACCCCCTATTCGGGCCCGAAAACCTCTTTCCCAGGCCCAATCGCCCACATAACCCCCTATTCGGGCCCGGAATCGCTTTTCCCAGGCCTTGCGCGGGCATTTCCCGTCTCAACCTGTGGGTGGGAGCGATATGTGGCGTTACGGGTGCGGTAGGTGGAAAGCACTAGCGCGGTAGATGGAAATGCGAGATGCGGTAGGTGGAATAAAAGGGATCCCACCTACCGCGATTTTGCTGGTAGAATGCCGTTTTGCGCGGTAAGTCCAGGATGGTGATTTCCACCTACCACAGTTGTGCCTTCCACCTACCGCACCTAATCTGGAGAGAACGATGATGCCGGGAGAAAAGATTCCGGGGCAAACCGGAATGAAATGAGACATATGGAGCTGAAAGACAGGAGATAAGAGAAAGGACAACAAGGTCATTCGCCCTGCAGATAGTGGGCGTCGGTGATGAAGAATGTAAGGGAGCCTTCCACGTCGTCTATCTTCTTGAATTCATATGCCAGGGGATTCAACGGGTTGGAAGGATCGGCGATCTCTCCATTCCTTTCACGGTGATACTCAAGCTTTTTCCCGTCATCAAACCTGACCGTGCATGTGGACAGTTCATACAAGGCGTGTTCCGTAATCTTCCCGGACGCAGAAGCCCCCGCGACGATATCCAAAGAGAACAGGACAGCCTCATCCGAGTTCAGGTGGGGATAATGCGACATCGTGACGTTCAGGGAACGACCGGTACGGTTCTCGAAAACCATCGTGCAAAAGAAATCCGGATCGATATCCTTTTTGCATCCGCAGAAAAGGGATAGCGACATCAGAAACGAAAGCAAGAGGGTTGCCCGACGCATATTTATCTTTTTCATAGTCAAGAAAATAAACAGTTAGTTCGATCTGTCCAGCTCTATCCAGTCGGAGGAGATGACGGTGTAGGCGCCGCAGACGCCGGCGCCGCCGCGGACGTTCGTGTACACGAACGAGGCGGGCGCCAGGCCCATGGACGAGAATTCGTCACTGTTGTTATTGTATCTGGCTTTCAGATAGTTGTAGTAGCTCTCGGAGAAGCGGTAGAGAACGAGGCGGTATTTGTAGCGGCTCTCGGACCAGCCCCTGCTGTACTCCCTGCGGCCGGAGGGCTGTTCATAGCAGACAGAGGCGAAGGTCATACGCCTCCGCCCGTCCGCTAGGGTGGGGGTGGACACATCGCTCCAGATCTGGACGGACTGCCTGGAACCGTTGCTTGACAAGGTATTATAATAACTCGGTATTACGGTTACAGGATTCTCACTGGCTGCCGACAGGCCTTCCGCGTCCGACATTGGGCACGGGGAAAGGAATCCCGTATGGGAGGAATGGATGATCTCGCCCAAGTAGCTCTCGCCGGTCTCGGGATCTGTCTCCAGCCACTGGTTGTCCTGCTCGGTGTACTGGCAGACCGCCGCCCCGTAATACCCGGCGCCGTCAGCAGGGTCGGAATAGTCGATGTCCACGAAAAGTGCCTGGCCACCCTCGGACCTCTTAACCAGCCTGGCGGTCCAGCTGAAGGCCGGGAACGGCTCGGGGACGACGCAGGATGCGTCGGCCGAGCCCGTTCCCGGCACGGTCGCCGCCACCTCCACCCTGTCCCCGGGCACGAACACATGGTCAGTCGCATAGAACTGCATCCGGTCCGGCACGGAGCGGTCGCTCTTATCCATCCTCAGCGTCTGCCCGTTCACCTTCACTTCGACGGATTCGCCGGAGGTCCTGACAGGATTCGTGGCCCCGACCAGCGGAGTTGTAGCCTGAAGGATGAAATATGTCGTGTCATAGTCGTTGGAAGGAATGAAAGTCATCCATAAGGTGCTCTCCCCCACCTGTTTGGATATGTCGAATGAGCGCTCGCAGGCTGCCAGCGCGATACACGATGCTATTATGGCGAATACCCTTCTCATGGCTCAGAATTTCAATGTGTAACTGAATGTCGGGATGATGGGGATGAGGCCGTAGTACTTGCCCACGTATTTCCCGTCCTCGACCTCTATATCGGCATAGATGGCGTTGATCCTGCAATAAGCATTGTAAACGCTGAAGTTCCAGGTCCTTATCTTTCCGTCGCGACGCTGCTTGATGAAGTTCATGCCAAGGTCGAGGCGGTGGTAGTCCGGAAGCGTGATATTGTTAGGACCGGTGGATACCCGCTCGTATTGGTGTAGGATACGCCCGTCAAACGACTCATACGATCCCTGGTACCTTCCCTGGGTCTCTACTGTCATGTGGCTTCCGGAATGGTAGACCCACCCGCCGTACAGCTCGAAACGCTTGCTGAACCTGTGGGTGGCGGTGACGTTGAACTTGTGGCGGTTGTCGTTGCGGTCGCGGAACCACCTGTCGCTGAACTCCGCGAAGTAGCGTTCGGACCAGGACAGCGTGTACGCCACGTCGACATCGGTCTTCTCCCCTTCCCATCCGAACGACAACTCGGCCCCGTAGGCACGCCCCTGCCCTTCGGTGAACGAAGACTCCCAGCGGTCAATCGGCGGATAGACGGCCGAAGGGCCCGCATACTCATAGATATAGTCAAGGGTCTTCCAGAAGCCCTCGACGTCGAGGTGCATTCCGTGCGGCAGACGCGAATAGACGCCGGCGGCCGCCTGTTGCGAATGCATCGGGCGGATGCTGGCCGTCGTGGGCAGCCACAGGTAGGTCGGCAGGTCCACGTACGTGGTCTGCAGCCGGTGCTCGAACTGGTCCATCCACACGTACGAAGCCTTCAGTGCCACGGCGTCGGAAAGATCGTAGCGGACGGAGAAACGCGGCTCGGGCAGCGCGTAGGCTTTTCCTCCCACGAGGAAAAGCGCCGCGCGCACCCCCACGTTGATGCTCAGCGCCGGCAGAAGCTCCATCTCATCCTCGATGTAGAGCGCCGGCTCCTCGCCGCTGTAGCGGTTGCCGACGGCCCAGTTTGAGTACTCCTCGGTCTTCTTCCCCATCTCCGCCCACTGGCGCAGCGAGCGGTCGGGGAGATAGACGTGGTGCTCCCACGACGCCCCGAAGCGGATGTGATGCTTCGGAGACGGTTCCCAGTCGAAATCGGCCGCGGCGCGCAGCCCGTGGATGCCCGAAAGGTCGGACTCCTCCGCGCACATATAGTTGTCCATATTGTCTTCCCAGGACCAGAAGCGTGTGCCGAACTTCACCTTCGAGATATTATACGAATAATAAAGTCCCGCGCGGGAAGCAAGCTTGTCGGAAAAGGTATGGTTCCACATCAGGCCGGCGGTGGTGGAGCCCCAGGCCATGACCCCGTCGAGGACATCGTAACCGGAATGGAGGATCTCATGCGTCTCACGGTCCCTGTCGGCGCTGAGTTCGTCAAATCCGATATGCAAGCGGTCCATGCCGTTGAAGAATCTCAGACGCAATACGTCCCGGTTCGAGACATGGTGGGTCAAGCCCAAATTGAGGTCCCAGAAAGAGTAGCCCCCACGGAGCTTTTCCCCCTGTTGTCCGTTCATGTGGTTGTAATAAGCCAGCGCCGGGACAGTGACGGTCTCATTCCAGGTCCTGCGCAGGCCGAACTGCAGCGAGGTGCGGCCCCGCACCAGCGGGCCCTCGAACTGCAGGCGGCCGTCGATGAGGCCGAGCGAGAAGGCCCCGTGCCAGTCGTACAGGTCGCCGTCGCGGGTGGTGATGTCCACCACCGACGACAGGCGGCCTCCGTACCTGGCCGGGAAGCCGCTCTTGTAGAAATCCACCCCGTCCACGACGTCAACGTTGAACGCAGAGAACAGCCCGATCAGGTGACTGGTATTGTAAATGGAGCAACCATCCAGCAGGAAAAGATTGTCGCCGCCTGTGCCTCCGTGGACGAAGAGACCGGACATCAGTTCCGTGCCCGAGGCTACACCGGGCAGCAACTGGAGCGTCTTGATGAGGTCGGGGGTGCTGAAAGCTGCAAAGCCGCCCTTCAGGTCGGCGGCGTCCAGGCGTGTCAGGCCCGTCTGCGTCCGCATCGCGGTACGCAGCCGGTCCGCCGACACGCGCGCCGCCGCCAACGTATCCAGCAGTTCCGGCGTCTGCGCCGCCGCGACGCCCTGCCTGCGGGGCTCCTGCCCCGCGGCCCACGGCGTCGCAGCCATCCCCGCCACCATCATCGCCGCGATTGCGACACAATACAGTTTCATTCCCACAAATTATTCATTCACTAAGCATTACGGCTTCATGGCTGCCTCATGCATCTGTTCAGTGATTTTTGTCAAAAGGTGGTACTTCCCATCCACCTCCCTCGCCGTATAGTTACTTTCAAACAGCAGGTTTCCTACTTGCCCGTCAAAGGTGACGCCCCCGCCACTTTTTGTATACTCGATACTTGAGCCGTCCGAGAACTCGATGGACGCATTCCCATATCGTCCAAGTATACAGGAGCCCATGTAATAGACCTCTCCGAAATAGCAGCCCGTCTCCCCCGCCGGAATCTCCAGCCTGAACAGTTCGGGCTTGCCGATTCCGCCATAAATCCTGACAGTACAGGCCATGCCGGTTTCATTCTTATACTCCAGATACCCTATACCGCCCTCTTCCTTCATGCACGCACAGGCCAAAAGGAGTATTGAGGCCACAGCCACTAAATAAGATTTCAAAGATTTCATCAATTAGTCTATCGGTTCTCATGTATATAACTACGCCAGAAAGGGAAAGCCTATCTGTCAAGACCGTCAAAGCGGATCCGCCATAGTAAGCATCCGCGCCAAGCTTTCGTCCGTAAACTCGAACTCACAAACGAATCCTTCGGCCTTGGTGGTTACCTTCCAGCCGATAAGGTCGATGAAATCCTTAGCATTAACGCTAGGCTTGAGCGTATAACGTTTACCGTCCACCATAAGTTCCCTCGGGCCCATGACCGAGACGGAGGAAGCATCCGGAGACTTCTCCTTAGACTGGGACTTGACAGACAAGGTGAACGACTCCCCCGGATCCAGCTCGAAAGGGTTCGTCCCCATATTGAGTGACCCGGCCACCTGACTGGAAGAATGGTTGACTATCTCCACCTTCGTATCCAGCGTATAATACTTCTCCGTGCACGAACAAACAATGGCAGCCAAAGCAGATATGGCCAGGAATGACAATGCTTTCTTTTTCATAATATAAGTATTTGTGTCAGGCCTGATTAACAAACACAAATTATGCCATGGACCTGTCAGAACTCGTAGGAAAGGCGAAGGCCGGCGGAATGGAAGACCCCCTGCTCACTGTCATAGAAATCATCACCATGGAAACTGTTCTTGAACTCATAGAAGGCGCGGAGCGCTATACCCGTCTTCTGCGTCAGGTCATAGCGGCATCCGGCTCCGAAAGAAAGTATCTTTCCGCCCAGGCCGGGATCTGCGAAAGACACGGCGGCCCGGCCCTCGATGGTGGGCTTGAAACGGCCGCTACCCCAATAGTTCTTCAGGTCCAGGAACAGCGAATACTCATTGCCCTTCAGTATCCTGGGCCAGCCGAAATAGAAATCGATATTGGCGGGCGGCTCGACCGGAACATACTCGCTGTTAACGATGAAATAGCGGTCATACCCCAGGCCGATGCCGAAGAATAAATGCTCATAATGCATGACGCCGATGACCGCGTCCGCGGAAATGACCTCACCGGCCTTCTCCCCGAAGAACATCCTGCCTCCGGCCTCGACGGCGCCGCTGAAACGCGACGGCGGAAGCGGAATGCTCATCTCAAGCTTCCTGCCGCCCGTCCCGTCACCCTCGGTCAAGCGGACCTGCCCAAAAGTCGGCATAGCGGAAAGGCATGCCGCCACCGCCGCAATAATAATGGTTCCCAAAGTCTTCATATTCATTATTTCATATAATACCGCAAATATAACTCCCCCCTCCCTATAATCCTGCGTCCCAAAAACAAAACGGGAATGAAAAACGCGTTTTCATTCCCAAATGGGCAAAAAAACGTGAAACGGGAATGAAACCGCCATTTTCATTCCCGTCAACCGGAGATAGTAGCGTATAACCGATCGATTTATCCGAAATCATATAAAAACATCTGTAAACCACCCGAATTATATGTTTTTGTCTTTCCGTTATACACGGATTTCCCATCTTGCGAAAAAAAGAATGATGAAAAGGACATTTGCTCAGGAAGAGAGTCGCTGCGAGTTTGTATTCAGGCAACTGGGACCATGCTGGCACCTGTATACGCCGGAGAACCATCCGGTAATCATGACGGACATCGTGGACTTCCAGGCGGGGATGACCCTTTTGGCTATTTGCGCATTCAATTTCCCTTCAATCCGGATCCTGACTTTCCAATGGATGAGCAATCATCTTCACATAACGCTTGCCGGCCCGGAGGGGGACATCATCCGCCTGTTCGCCATGCTGAAAAAGTATCTGGGCAATTACCTGAAAGCGAAAGACCGTGCCGGGAGCCTTGACGGATGGGATTGCAAGCTCAGGCCCGTCGAAGGCCTGCAGGACCTTCGCAATGTCATAGCCTACAACAACCGCAACGGATTCCTTGTCAACATGGATTACACCCCCTTCAACTATCCCTGGGGCGCCAACAGATGTTTCTTCAATCCCGATGCAAAGGCAAGGTTCAGGGATTGCAGGGATACTATTCCCTGCACGGTCATCCGTGACAATTACCGCACACATAAACTCGACGGATTTGCCGGCAAGCCGTTCATTGACGGCATCATCCCGCCCCAAGCCTTCTGCGACATCGCATCAGCGGAAGCCCTTTTCAGGAATGCCAAACACTATTTCTCGCTAGTCTCCAGGAACATGGAAGGAATGAAAACAGTCGCAGAAGAAATAGGAGAAAGTCTCTATTACACCGATGACGACCTGTACTCCATCCTGGTAGGAATAGCCCGTGACCAGTATGGCGCAGCAAAACCATCTATTCTTCCGACACAAGCGAAAATAGAACTCGCCAGGAAATTGCATTATGAGTATAACGCCAGCAGCAAGCAGATTGCGCGGATGCTCAAGATCGACCTGGCGATTCTCGCAGGCATTATCCCTACTACCTGATAGCCATCCAGCCGAAAAAGCAAAATGGGAATGAAAATGGCGATTTCATTCCCAAACAGCCCAAAAAACGTGAAACGGGAATGAAAAACGCGTTTTCATTCCCAAATGACCGAAATAACACAAAACGGGAACAGAAATGGCGTTTCTGTTCCCGTTAAGATTCCTTCGCTTCGCTCGGAATGACAAGGGACGGGCCCGGGTGGGCGAGGTTATTTCAGGACCTTATCGAGTTCGCGGCGGAGGGCCTTCTCGCCCTCGACCTTGCGGTCGATGATCTTGCCGTCGAGGATGAGGTAAGCCCTGGGCAGCTCGGTGACGTTGTAAAGTGTCACGGCCGGCGAGGCGGAGCCCAGGCCGTCGTTGACGTTGACCCAAGGCAGCTCCTGGCTGCGCACGACGCTGGCCCATGCGGCCTTGTCGGTGTCGAGGGACACGGCGAAGATCTCCAGGCCCTTGTCGTGATAGTCCTCATATATGGGCTTGTAGGTCTCCTGGTTCAGGATCTTGCTCTCGGCGTCGGTCACGGTCCAGAAGAAAAGGATGACGGCCTTGGAATCCAATGCCAGAAGGGACACTTCGTTACCGTTGACATCCTTGGACTTGATGTCGGGATAATCGGTCTCGGTGGCCATGCTGATCTGGTTGTTGAGGCTGAAGAGCCTCTCGCGGCGCTCGGTCTCCCTCTCCAGTGCCTTGACATATCTTGAGTCGGGATAGACGGTCACCAGCGAATCCAGCGCGCTCCTGAAATGGAGGGCGTCCGTGGCCTGGCTGAACACAGGAAGGTCGGCGTTCACGTTCTGGAAGAGCACCGGGACGGTGGTAAGCGAATAGGGATTCGTCATCACATACTTGACCGCATCGCGGTAGTACTGGATGTACGAGCGGCGCAGGGCGGCGTTGTCCCCCGCACCCTCCACCTCGCGGAGGAAGGCGGCGAATTTCGCCTCCACCTCCTGGAGCCTCTCGCTCTCGACGGAACCCACCACTGAGCCGAAGCCGAGCGTGTCGGTCACGACCTTCACCTCGTCTCCGGCCTCCAGCAGGAGGGACGAGATCTTGGTGTCGCCGTAGAACAGGTACACGAACTCAGGCTGTCCCGGCTGTACCGAAACCTTGTAGTTATAGCGTCCGGAGGCATCGGTCTTGACCGTATCCAGAACCCTGTAATTGTTGATGTCCAGCATTTTGACGATGACCTGCCTGTTGCCGGCGTCAGTCAGGGTGCCGTCGATGCGGGCCGACGGCTTGCCGCACGCGGCGGCGAGCAGGGCGCAAAGGCCCAGAAGCGCTATCCTAGAGCTTTTCATATTCACTGAAGATTGATGCGGCTATCCTTTTCATCTCATCCTCCGGCACGACCGGCTTCTTCTTGCGGAAATCAAGGTCGCCCTCGGTCTGCAGCGGCACGAGGTGGATGTGCGTATGCGGGACCTCCATGCCCAGCACGGCCACTCCGACGCGCTTGCAGGGCACGGCGGCCTTGACTGCCAGCGCGACCTTGCGCGCGAAGGCCCACAGGCCGGCGTAGGTCTCCTCATCGAGGTGGAAGATGTAATCGTCCTCCACGTGCTTGGGAATCACGAGGGTGTGGCCCGGAGCGAGCGGGCTGATGTCGAGGAATGCGTAGAAATCTTCGCTCTCCGCACACTTGTACGAAGGGATCTCGCCGTTGGCGATACGGGTGAAAATCGTTGCCATAATCTCTTACAGGGTGATGTCGAGAATCTTGAACTTGAGTACGCCTGAAGGGACCTTGGCCTCCACGATCTCGCCCTTGGTGTGACCGATGAGGGCCTTGGCGATGGGCGTAGTGACGGCCAGACGGCCCTTCGAGAAATCGGCTTCGGTCTCGCCGACGATGGTGAACTCCATGACGCGCTTCATGGTGATGTTCTCGACCTTCACCTTGTTCATCATGGATACCTTGTCGGTACCGATCTGCGACTCGTCGATGACCTTGGCGTTGGCCACCTGGTTCTTGAGGTTGGCAATCTTCACCTCAAGCAGGCCCTGCGCCTCGCGGGCCGCGTCGTACTCTGCGTTCTCGGAGAGGTCGCCCTTCTCCCTGGCCTCGGCGATGGCCGCCGAGATGACCGGGCGCTGCGCCAGTGCGTCGGCGAGCTCCTTCTTGAGTTTCTCAAGTCCGTCCGCGGTCATGTAATGGATGTCTGCCATAATCAGCTTTAAATATTTGTTATCAATCGTCCCTTCCGGGAACGGGGTCAGTCAACTAAAAGAGAGTCCCGCCTGGAGGCGGAACCCTGTGTCAACAATGCAAATATACAAATAATTCTGAAAAAGTATTCCGAAAGGACGCTTATTTTGCCAACATGGCCCTGCAAACCGCCTCGTCGGCCGACAATTGCGCCTTCAGCCCGTCAAGCGACCCGAAACGCCGCTCATCGCGGATCTTCTCAATGAAGCGCAGGCGGATGTCCAGTCCGTAGATGAGTTCGTCGAAATCCAGGATGTGCGTCTCGATGGTTAGCGTCCCTGCGCCGGACACCGTCGGCCGAACGCCGATATTGGTCATCCCGTAGTAATGCCCCCCGAGGGTCTCCACCTCCACAAGGTACACTCCGTTCCCCGGGACGAGCTTCAGCGGCTCGTACAGCTGCATGTTCGCGGTCGGGTAGCCGAGGGTCCGGCCCAGCCGGTTCCCGGCCACCACGACCCCATGCAGCCCGTACCGGTACCCGAGCATCGCCTCCGCCGCCACGACGTCCCCCCTCTCCAGCGCCGCCCTTATCTTCGTCGAAGAGATTGCAGGGCCCTGTGCCGGGGGAGTATTGCCCTGAAAATTGTCCTGCTCCGCAGGACCCCTCCCATCTTCGATGGGCCCCTCCCTCTTATGTTGCCGAGGGTGGCACAAATTTTCAGGGCAATACTCCCCCAGCACAGGGTCACATTCAACGACCTCAAGACCGAGGGACTGGGCGAGCGGCACGATGGCGTCGTGCGGAAGCCCGTCCGATCCCATGCGGTTGTCGTACCCCAGCACGATGGCCGTGCCGCCGAGCCGCCCCTTGACGAAGTCGCGCAGATACTGCTCCGCCGTCATCGAGCGGAACTCCCGCGAGAAAGGCACGACCTCGACCCGGTCCACGCCCAGCTCCGACAGCATCGCCCGCTTCTCCTGAAGCGAGCTCAGCAGCCGCAGCTCGCGCGCGTCCTTCTGAAGCACCGTGCGCGGATGGGGCCAGAACGTGACGATCACACTCTGCTCCCCGCGCTCATGCGCGGCACGGAGCAGAGTGTCGATCACGAGACGGTGCCCCAGATGGACACCGTCGAAGAATCCTGTAGCTACTACAGCCATCTCACGAGGGCGAAGTCCTGCCTGTGCGGCAGGAGCGCGTTCTTCGGATAGATACGCGTCGCCACCTGGTACATGCCGGTACGCTCGGGAAGGATGGAAGCCTGGAACTTCGCCACGCCGTCGTTGCACTCGACGAGCGAGAACTCGCACTTCTCCTGGATGTGGAGCCTTCCCTTGCGGTCGGAAGTCACGAAGAGCACCTCCACGCCTATCTCCTCGGGGAGGATGTCACCAAGGTTCAGAACCACCTCGATGTTCATCAGCGAGCTGCCCGAAAGCGTATAGGAAGCCTCCGGCTGGGTGACGGATACCACTTCGAGGTTCTGCCACTGGCGGCTGATGTGCTTCTTCCACGCCGCGATCTCGCGCGCGACCTTGTAGTCGTCGGCAAGGAGCGTCTCTGCCCTCTTGGACTGAGGCAGATAGTACTGGTCCATGTAATCGGTGAGCATGCGGTTCGTGGTGAAGTTGCACGCCACCTTCGCGATGGTGTTCTTTATGAAGCCGATCCAGCGTGTGGACATGCCGGTCTGCTTGTCTATATCGTAGTACGCGGGCACGATCTCGTTCTCGAGGATGTTGTAGATCGTCGCCGAATCGAGCTCGTTCTGGAATCCCTGGTCATCATAGGTACGCTCCTGGGGAAGCGCCCAGCCGGCGCCCTCCTTGTAACCCTCGACCCACCATCCGTCGAGCACCGAGAAATGCATGACGCCGTTCATCGAAGCCTTCTCTCCGGAAGTGCCGGAAGCCTCCTGGGGACGGGTGGGGTTGTTGAGCCACACGTCCACGCCCTGGACCATGCGCTTCGCGAGCGTGATGTCATAACCGGGCACGAAGATGATCTTTCCGATGAAGCGGTCCTGCTTGGAGATCTCGACGATCTGCTTGATCAGGTCCTGTCCGGCCTTGTCGGCGGGATGGGCCTTGCCGGCGAAGATGAACTGCACCGGACGCTGGGGATTGTTCACGATGGCGTCGAGCCTGTTCAGGTCGGTGAAGAGCAGGGTCGCGCGCTTGTAGGTCGCGAAACGGCGGGCGAATCCGATGGTCAGCACGTCGTCGCGCAGCGTCTCCTTGATCGTAACTATCTGACGGGGAGAATAATGCACGGTCTGCATCGGGTCGGACAGGCGGCGCTTGATGGTGTTCACGAGATTGCCCTTGAGCTTCTTGCGCACATTCCAGACCTGCTCGTCCGAGAGTTCGTACACTCCGTCGAAGCACTTCTTGTCATAGTGATGGGTCTTGAACTCGGGACCGAATACCTTGGCGTGCAGCTCCTTCCACTCCCTGGCGGCCCAGGTCGGATAATGCACACCGTTGGTGACATAGCTCACGTGCAGCTCCTCCGGGAGATAACCAGGATACATGCGCGCGAAGATGTCCTGGCTGACCTTGCCGTGCAGCATGGACACGCCGTTGACGTTCTGCGAGATGTTGGCGGCAAGGACGCTCATGGAGAACTTCTCGGCGGGGTTGGTGGCGTTGACCTTGCCCAGGCCGACGAAAGTGGTCCAGTCGATCTTCAGGCGTGCCGGATAATGGCCGAGGTACTTGCGGATCAGACCTTCCTCGAACGCATCGTGTCCTGCGGGGACAGGGGTATGCGTCGTGAAGAGGGACGATGCGCGGACGACCTCCATCGCCTCAGCGAACTCGAGGTTGTCGTGCTCGATGTACTCGCGCAAACGCTCGACGCCGATGAAAGCGGCGTGACCTTCGTTGCAGTGATACACCTGGGCGTCGATGCCAAGGGCACGGAGGGCGCGGATACCGCCGATGCCGAGCAGGACCTCCTGCTTCAGGCGGTTCTCCCAGTCACCGCCATAAAGCTGGTGGGTGATGGAGCGGTCCTCGGGAAGGTTGGCCTCCCAGTCGGTGTCGAGAAGGTAGAGGTCGGTGCGGCCGACGGCCACCTTCCATATACGGGCGACGACGTTGCGTCCCGGGAAGGCCATGGTAGCGGTCTTCCAGTTGCCATCCTCGTCAAGGACAGGCTGGGCGGGGATCTTCAGGAAGTCCTGGGGCTCGTACTCCGCCACCTGATCGCCGTATGCGGTGAGCTTCTGGGTGAAATATCCGTAGCGGTAAAGGAAACCGACCGCGACGAGGTTGACGTTCATGTCGCTGGTCTCTTTCAGATAGTCGCCGGCGAGGATGCCGAGGCCTCCGGAATAGATCTTGAGCGACGTGTCAAGGCCGTACTCCATGCAGAAGTACGCCACGGAAGGGTCGGTCCTCTCCTCCTTTGCGGCCATATATGCGTCAAACTCGGCCATGACCCCGTCGAGCTGGGCGAGGAAGGCCTCATCCGAGGCAAGCTGGTTGAAACGCTTGATACTCACCCGGTCGAGGATATACATGGGGTTATGTCCTGACGCGCTCCACAAATCTGAGTCTATTGTCTTGAACAGAAGCTTAGCGCTGTCGTTCCAGCACCACCACAGGTTCTTGCAAAGTCTTTCAAGTCCGGAGAGCTTCTCCGGCAGGTGTCTGGTTACCATGACGCTCTTCCAAGACGGGGCGTCGATGTTGAAGTTATGATACTGCATTTTCTTTTCTTCTTTGACGGACGGATACTCTCCGATCCGCTCTATGACCTTTTCGATCGCAGTCGAATAGGCTTCGTTATAATATTTGATCTGATTCTCCCACAGGGCGATGTCGGCGACATCCCTGGCGGACTCCCTGTAACGGACCTTCCCTTCCTCGTCGAGGCCGGCGATCTCCTTCATGCGGGCGACTACCGCGTCGACCACCTCGAAGTAATTGTCGTCATCCCTGTCGACGATGGCGATGCCGGGATGCTCCTTGCCGTAATAGTCACGAACCCACTTGCCGAATCCGGCGAGCGAGGTTGTGAGGGTGGGCACCCTGAAAGCGAGGCTCTCAAGCGGGGTATATCCCCACGGCTCGTAGTACGAGGGGAAGATGGTGGCGTCCAGACCGGCGAGGAGGTCGTAGTACGACATGTTGAATATGCCGTCGCTGCCGTTGAGGTACGAGGGGACGAAGTACACCTTCACCTTGTCCTTGGGGAAATTGTTGAGGTGCAGCTCGTCGAAACGGCGTGTGATAGTGTCCCACTCGGGATTCATCAGGGCATGCGACACCTGGGTGGTGTAGTCGCCCTTGCCCGAAGCAAGCTTCTGCATGAGGGAACGGTCAGGGCCGTTGTGTCCGCTCGGGATCAGGATGAAGGCATGGACCTCGCGCCCGCCCAGGTCAGCGTCGCGCAGCCTGGACAGCGCCTCGATGAAGACGTCTATGCCCTTGTTGCGGTACTCGTAGCGCCCTCCTATGCCGACGAACACGGCGTCGTCCGGCACCTCGGTGCCTGACATGGCCGACGCCACACCGGCCAGGCATGCGCGGGCTGCGGCCCGCTTCTCCATCCACTCCTCATCCGTGGCGGGTGTGAAGCTGTTCTCGAAACCGTTCGGGGTTACAATGTCCACCGGACGTCCGTGGAACTGCCTGCACTCGCGCGCGGTTATCTCGCTGACGGTAGTGAAGACGTCGGCGTTGCGGGCGGACATCTTCTCAAGAGAGTGACGCGCCACGACGCCGAAACGCCGGGCCATCTCGTCACCGTTATACTCCTCCAGATGCTTGTAAAGCGGGAGGTTGTTGCCGCAGATGCAGCGGCCTATCATCGTCGCATGGGTGGTGAAGACCGTGGCGACGGGGATGCCTGCTTTCTTGATGTAAAGCAGGCCCGCTCCTGTCTGCCACTCGTGGAACTGCGCCACCACCTTGTCGGTGGAATAGAGGTTGAACTTGTAGAAACTCTCTATGACACGTCCGGAAGCAAAGCCGAACAGTGCGGATTCCTTATAGTCCCAGTTGCCGGACAGGGAATCCACGCCGAAGCGTCTCCAGTAATCCCCGAGGATGGAGTCCTGTTCAGTGAGGAACTGCTTGTAGTCCACGAGGATGGCTATGGGCTTGCCGGGGACGTTCCAGCGTCCGATGCGGACGCGTATGCCCTCGGAGGCCGCCTTCGCCTTCCAGTTGCGGTACAAAGCCTGGTCCTCCAGAAAGTCGGGATTGCCGGCGGTGTGCATCCACACGTCCGGGCCTATCATGATGTGATGCCTCCCCAGCCGCGCCTTCTGGTGCAGCGCCTTGGTCGAGATCACGGTATAGATGCCACCTACCTTGTTGCAGACTTCCCAGCTGACTTCAAAAAGGTAGTCGGGGCTCAGTAATTCCTTGCTCATCAATTATTTTCGCTCACATTAAGGGCGTATGCCTCGTCCGTACGGATAATGAAGTCGCTGAGGACGTTCATGTAGTTGATGAAAGCCTCGTACGGGGTGTCATACGGATTGAAGTATTTGTGCACCTCTCCGTCGGAGAAGAACTTCGTGCACATGTAATAGAGGTGGTCGCTCTCCTGGAGGTGTCCGAAATCCGACCACAGCACGGGGTCGTTGAGGATGGAGAGCTTCTCCGTCAGGCCGTAGAGCTTGGAGAAGGCGTCGTTCTGGAGCTCATTGCCGAGCCATGCGGTGACGTCGCGCTCCTCGTCCGCCCAGGAGATGGCCTCCGGTACGGAAAGGGCGTCGATGGCTTTGTGCTTGCGGGCGGCGCGGGCAGGGGTGACGAACTCGAAGGTGCCGTCGGCGAAGACCGCCTTGGGCAGTGCCCTCATGAAGTCGAAGATGCCGCTCTGGGCGTTCTGGTGCTCGCCGAAGGTCTCGTAGTCCATGAAGAGGTTGATGATGTCGCCTCCGTCGGCCACCCCGCTCTTCATCCACTCGACGAACTTCTCGGTGGTCAGCGGCCAGTCGGCCCATCCCCTGTCGGAGAAACGGAAGGCGATGTCGTCGCTAAGCTGGTAGTTCCTGAGAAGGAGCTTCAGCTTGGGCTGGAAATCATTGGTATAAAGATAGTTCGGACTTCTCCAACCCATAATGTGGCGGGCGCCCTCGGTCAGCATGGTCTTGTAGCCAAGCTCATACACGGCGTCGCCGATGGCGTCGGAATAGATAAGCTCGGTGTTGCGGAACGAGACGGGGGTGACTCCGAAATACTCCTCGATGGCGGCCTTGTGCTTCTCGACCTGGTGCTTGAACTCCGCGGGGGAGATCAGAGAGGCGAGGGAGTGGTAGTAGGTCTCGCCGAGGAACTCGACGCTGCCGGTCTCGGCCAGGCGGCGGAAGCTGTCGATCACCTCGGGGGCGTAGCGGTCGAACTGCTCGAGCGCGGAGCCGGTGATGGAGAAGGCGACCTTGAAGGCCCCCTTGCTCTCCTTGATGGCCTCGAGGAGAAGCTCGTTCATGGGGAGGTAGCACTTCTGCGCGATCCTCTTCAGGATGGTCCTGTTGGCAAAGTCGTCATAGTAATGCGAATCCTTGCCGATATCGAAGAACCTGTACAATCTGAGTCTTGTCGGCTGGTGTACCTGGAAGTACAGACATATACTCTTTTTCATATCGTTGATTTTTTGATTGTTTCTTATACCAGTGATTCGTAAACCTTCTTGAGCTTGGCGGTGGCTCCGTTCCACTTGAGGGCGTTGACCTCGTCGAACCCGTTGACGGCTGCGAAATGCGACAGGGCGGGATACTGGAGGAGGGCGTAGATGTCATCGGCCAGGTGGTCGACGTCCCAGAAGTCCACCTTGAAAGCGTACTTCAGGATCTCGGCCGCGCCGGACTGGTAGGAGATGATCGAAGGGACGTTGGTGCGCATGGCCTCGAGGGGCGAGATGCCGAAAGGCTCGGAGACCGAGGGCATGATATACACATCCGAAAGGGCAAACATCTTCTGGACGTCGGCGCCGCGCAGGAAGCCGGTGAAATGGAAGCGGTCCGAGATGCCCAGGCGGGCGACGTGGCGGATGCAGCGGTTCATCATGTCGCCGCTGCCGGCCATCACGAAGCGGACGTTCTCGGTGCGCTTGAGGACCTTTGCCGCGGCCTCGATGAAGTACTCGGGACCCTTCTGGAAGGTGATGCGGCCCAGGAAGGTGACGACCTTGTCCTTGACCCCGCGCTCCACGCGGAGGTTCTCGCGGCCGCTGAAGTCCACGGCGTTGTGGACGGTGACGACCTTGGACGGGTCGATGTGGTATTTGTTCACGACGATGTTGCGGGTGAGGTCGCTGACGGTGACCACGCGGTCCGCGGCGAGCATGCCGCGGGTCTCGATGTCGAGCACGCGGGTGTCGATGTGCTGCTCGTCGCCGCGGTCGTACGAGGTGGCGTGCACATGGACCACGAGCGGCTTGCCGGTGAGCTCCTTGGCGGCGATGCCGGCCAGGTAGGTAAGCCAGTCATGGGCGTGGATGACGTCGAACTCGTCCTTGTGCTGCATGGCGATCGTGCCTCCGACCATGGCGTAGCGGGCGACCTCCTCCATGAGGTTGGCCCCGTACTTGCCGGAGAACTTGAACTTCGTCCCGTACTGGACGTTGAAATCCTTGACCTGGCGCCTGCGCTCCTCCTCGACGAGGGTCTCGAACTCGTCGGGATTGACGTAAGGCACGAGGTTGGAGTCGATATGGATGAACTTGACCTTGTCGAGGAACTCGTCCACCGTCGAGCTGACAGTGTCCACCGCGACGTCGCTGGCGTTGATGATCGTGGTGGCGCTCTGGTCCTCGTCACCCGAGGCCGAAGGCATCACGAAGAGGGTTTCGACCCCGTTGTACGCAAGTCCCTTGACTATTCCTTCGCAGGCGGTTCCGAGACCTCCGGCGATATGGGGAGGAAACTCCCATCCGAACATGAGCACTTTCATATCCTAGTCCTCCTTGTATTTGTTGATGATGAAATCCACTGCCAGGAGAGCCGCGGTGCTGAGCGCCGAGGAGATGGTTCCGTGGGCCTCGTGCGGCGGGTCGCCGTCATAGAGCTCGGAGAAGGCTCCGACGCCGTGCTTGGAGAGGTCCTCGTAGAAGCCCTCGATGAGCCACTGGGCCTTCTTTACGAAAGACTGGCCCTTGACACGGAAACTGACGTCGCAGTAGGGCTCGAGAAGGAACGGACGGGTGCAGCCCTGGTGATAGGCGAGGTCGCGTTCAATCTGCGTACCCTCGTACACCCCTTTGTACTTGGGGTCGCGGGGAGAAAGGGTGCGAATGCCGCGGGAGGTCACCAGTTCATTGTCGATGACCCTGAGGATGGACGGGAAGAGATCCTCGTCTACAGGGGAATACTTGACCCAGATTGCATAGATCTGGTTCGGACGGATGTCCATGTTCTGGCCCGCGCCGTCGACATAGTCGGCGAGGCAGCCCTTGGCATCGTTCCAGAACATGGGGAGGAAATTCTGCTTCACGAGGTCGCGGACGGGAGCCCAGCGGGCCGCGAATCCGCCGTCCTTCGAGCCGAAGCGGGTCTCCATCTCGATGGCGAAGCAGAGGGCGTTGTACCAGAAGGCGTTGGTCTCGACCTGGTATCCGGCGCGCTCAGTGACCGGGATGCCGTGGATGTAGGCGTTCATCCAGGTGAGCGCCACGCGGTCCATCTGGGCCCAAAGCAGGCCGTTGGGCTGCATGGTGACCTCCTTGCGCTCGCCGGGGGCGTAGCTCTCGATGATGCCCTTCACGGTGTCACCGTATTTCTTCCAGACCTTTGCGGGGTCGGCGCCGAAGTCGTCGATGTACTCCTGGAGGATGATGGGCATGTAGAGCGGGGACTCGACCTGCGTGGTGCGGCGGAAGAGGCGCTCCTGCTCGTCGGCGATGAGGTTATCAAGGATCTCCTCGAACTCGGAAGCGTTGCCCGTGGCGTACAGAGTCAGGCCGGGCAGGGCTATGAGCGTCTCGCGGAGCAGTCCGGTGTACAGCCAGGAGAATCCGGCGGTGACTTTCTTGCGGTTGTTGTGGTTGCAGATGAGGGTGTCGGCGCAGCGCACGAGCTGCTCGCGGCTGTTGGAAACCTCGGGGGTCTTGGCGAGAAGGTCGGTGAACTTGCGCTTGATGGAGGCCGGGTTGGCCTCGACCGTCGAGGCCGAGAACACGACGGAGTCGCCTTCCTTCATGTCCACCTCGAAGGTGCCGGGGACAAGCAGGTCCTCGCGGCAGTCGAAGCCGCGGCGGTACTCGTCGGAATAGGTGATGCCCTCATACCAGTAAGGCATGTGCTTGTACACGGCGGACTTGGTGTTCAGCTGGAGGTACAGGTCCGGGAAGTTGGAGTACATCCGGAACGAGGCTCCTCCGGGAACGGCGGTGAAGCCGATGTTGGCGACGGGATTCTGGCTGGTGAGCGAGTGGACGTTGCGGAACGCAAGGAAGGGCTTGAGCTGCAGGACGGCCTTGGAAGGGGCCTTGACGAGCTCGTAGCGGATGAGGACCTGGTCGGTGTCCGGGACGAGCAATATGCTCTTGGTGAACACGACCTGGCCGACCTTGTAGGTGATCTTCGGGACGGGATCGGCCTCGAAATCGACGACGTACTTGTGGCCGCGCGGCTCGTAGATGTCACCGTAGCAATGGATGCCGAGGTTGAACTGCTTGCGGTTCACGATGAGGCTTTCGTCGAGCGAAGAGAGCAGCATGAACTTGTCCCCGCCGAAGCGGTCCAGGGTCACTGCCAGCAGTCCGTGGTAGCGGCGGGTGTTGCAGGTCACGATGGACGTGTTGACATAGGCACCCGTCTTGTTGGCGATGATGATCTCCCTCTTGAGCGAGTAGGAGAGATTGACCAACTCAGACTTGTTGAACTTCAAAAAAGCCATAACTATATGATGTTTCTAATTTTATAACTGGTTTCAATCTTCTCGTTCCAAAACCAAAGCGCACCGGCTCGGCAAATACAGGTACAGGGTATCCTCCAGGTTCTGCGGACCGTTCGGCGATTTCGCGTGGACCGTGAAGTGCTCTTCCCCGCGTTTCACGCGTTCGAAACCGTTGAACTCCGCTTGGTCGGTGTCCAGTGTTATCGTGTATTTTCCGGCAGGTGCCGCGAATCCGTAGTCGGCAAAAGATGCGACGGGATTGAAATTGAATGCAAAGATACTGTTTCTTCTGCTGAATATCAAGATTTTCTTCTCCTCGTCCGCGACGAGCAGTCGCGGAGCGGCGGCGAGCAGCGCATTTTTCCGGACGAGATGCACCATGGCCCCGTCGAAATTGCGCAGGTACTTGTACCTGAGGTAATCCGGTTCGGCGAGGGACCACTGCCTGCGGGCATGCTGGTAGGACCAGCCGTTGCCCTCCCTCGGGAAGTCGATCCACTCGGGATGTCCGAACTCGTTCCCCATGAAGTTGAGGTAGCCGTTGCCGGCCGTGGCCAGCGTCAGCAGGCGTATCATCTTGTGCAGGGCCACTCCCCTCTCGACTATGGGGTTGGAGGACTCCATGTTCATGGAGAAATACATCTCCTTGTCCATCAGCCTGAATATCAGGGTCTTGTCACCCACGAGCGCCTGGTCGTGGCACTCCGCGTAGCTGATGGTCTTCTCGTCGGCGCGCTTGTTGGTCAGCTCGTACCAGATCTCGCCCATGGACCACTGCTCGTCGCTCTTCTCCTTGATCCACTTGATCCAGTGGTCGGCCACGCCCATTGCCATGCGGAAGTCGAAGCCGACGCCGCCCGCGGCGAAAGGCGCGGCGAGGCCGGCCATGCCGCTGACGTCCTCGGCAATGGTGAGGGCGTTGGGATTGACCTCCTTGATGAGCATGTTGGCCAGCGCGAGGTACGCAACGGCGTTCTCGTCCACGCCCTGGTTGAAGTAATTGTCATATCCGACGAAGTCCTTGCCCAGGCCGTGGTCCCAGTAAAGCATGCTGGTGACACCGTCGAAGCGGAATCCGTCGAGGTGGTACTCCTCCATCCAGAACTTGCAGTTGGACAGCAGGAAGTACTTGGTCTCGGACTTGCCGTAATCGTAGCAGCGGCTGTCCCAGGCCGGATGGTGGCCCTGGGGACCGGAATAGAAATAGATCGTGTCGTGGCCGTCGAAGTTGCTCAGGCCCTCCGCCTCGTTCTTGACCATGTGCGAGTGCACGATGTCCATGACGACGGCGATGCCCTTGGCGTGGGCCTCGTCCACGAGGGCCTTGAACTCCTCAGGGGTGCCGAAGCGCGAACTCAGGGCGTAAATGTTGGAGACCTGGTAGCCGAACGAGCCATAGTACGGATGCTCCTGCAGGGCCATGATCTGAAGGACGTTGTAGCCCAACTGCGCGACCTTGGGAAGGACGTCGCGGCGGAACTCCGAGAAAGTTGAGACTCCCTCCTTCTCCCCGCTCATGCCTATGTGGCACTCGTAGATGAGGGGGTTGGGGCGCTTGCCGGGACGGCGGTGCTTCCACACGTAGGGTTCGGCGGGGTCCCAGACCTGCGCGCAGAAGGCCTTGGTGTCAGGGTCCTGGACGCAGCGGGTGGCGTAGGCGGGCAGGCGCTCCCCGCCGCCGCCGACCCACTCTATGTAGAGCTTGTAGAGGTCGCCGTGGGAGAGGAACATCTTCGGGAGCACGATCTCCCAGTTGCCGCCGCCTATGGGCTTGAGGGCATAGCCTTCCGTGCGGTGCCAGTTGTTGAAGTCGCCGACGAGGTGGATGCGGGTGGCGTTCGGAGCCCACTCGCGGAACACCCAGCCGCCGTCTGCGGTGTGATGGAGACCGTAGTAGAGATGGTTGTTCACGCCCGCGGCGAGGGAACCTCTGCGGGCTATGGCGTCACGCTCCCGCAGGATGCGGGCGTGACGCACGTCGATGGCCGTCCTGAAGGGCATCAGGTACGGGTCGGTGTCGTAGATCATCCGTTTCTTCATGGCATCACTTTTCAAACGAGGTGTCGGCCTTCTCCCGGACGGTGCGCAGGTATGCACGGCACTTCGAGATGAGCTCCTCGGACTGTTTCACATAGCGGTCTATGTCCTCAAGGCCGGCGGAGGGGTCTTCGACCTTCTCCGCTATCTCCTCGAGGGCGGCTATCGCCTTCTGGTAGTCAAAGTCTTCCATATTACGCAAATGTAACTATTTTTTACGTAAATCGGCGCGTTTGAACGCGCCGATTTAAAACGTTTTGTCATTTCTGCCTGCAGTATATCTGCACCGGACATCCGGTCAGGTCGAAATTGTCCCTCAGCTGATTCTCCAGGAAGCGCCTGTACGGGTCCTTTATGTACTGCGGAAGGTTGCAGAAGAAGGCGAAGGCAGGGAACTTCGTAGGCAGCTGGGTGATGTATTTCACCTTGATGTACTTGCCCTTCCATGCGGGCGGAGGGGTCTCCTCGATGATAGGAAGCATCACCTCGTTGAGCCGGGCTGTGGGTATCTTCCTGCTGTAGTTTTCCGAGACCCTCGCGGCGGCGTCCAGGACGTCCATCACGCGCTGCATCTTCACCACCGAGGTGAAGACGATGGGCACGTCGTCGAAGGGTGCCAGCCTGGCGCGCAGGCCCTCGGTGTACTCGCGCATGGTGTTCTGGTCCTTGATGAAGAGGTCCCACTTGTTCACCACGAGCACGCAGCCCTTGCGGTTCTTCTGGATGACGTTGAAGATGTTCATGTCCTGGGCCTCCATGCCGGTGGTGGCGTCGATCATCAGGATGCAGACGTCGGCCTTCTCGATGGCGCGCATGGAACGGAGGACGGAGTAGAACTCCAGGTCCTCATGGACCTTGGACTTCTTGCGTATTCCGGCGGTGTCAACGAGCATGAACTCGTGGCCGAACTTGTTGTAATGCGTCTCGATGGAGTCGCGGGTCGTGCCCGCCACGGGCGTGACTATGTTGCGCTCCTCGCCGAGCAGGGCGTTGGTGAGCGAGGACTTTCCGACATTCGGTTTGCCGACGATGGCTATCCTGGGGACGCCCTCGTAGGGGTCGGCGGCGGGCTGCTCCTCCTTCGGGAGGACCCGCACGACTTCGTCGAGCAGGTCGCCCGTCCCGGAGCCGTTGGCCGCCGAGATGCTCCACACCTCGCCCAGGCCGAGGCTGTAGAACTGGTACGCGTCGTACATCTTCTCGCCGGTATCCACCTTGTTGACGCAGAGGATGACGGGCTTCTTCGAACGGCGGAGCACGTCGGCTATCTCGGCGTCGTAGTCGGTGATGCCGGTGCCGGCCTCCACCATGAAAAGCACGGCGTCGGCTTCATCTATGGCTATCTCGACCTGGCGGCGTATCGCCTTCTCGAACACGTCCTCGGAGTTGGAGGTATAGCCTCCGGTGTCGACCACGGAGAACTCCGAGCCGCACCATTCGCACTTTCCGTAATGCCTGTCGCGGGTGACACCGGCGGTGTCGTCCACGATGGCCTTCCTCATCCCCACCAGGCGGTTGAAGAGGGTGGATTTCCCGACGTTGGGTCTTCCTACTATCGCTACAAGACTCATAGTTAGATGGTTTTAAGATTCTTCGCCGCGCCCGGGATCACAACCGGAGGGCGCAGGGTCGCTGTCGGCATGTGCGGAGTAAAAGGCGCACGAGGCGCAGGCCTCGGTGACCTCTCCCCTGCAGTGCTCCGGGACCTTCCCGGCCTTGCCGTGCAGGGCTTCCTCCTCCTCGTGCATGCAGCGGATGCCGAGCCGCCGCATGTCCTTGTTCCTGCTGACCTCGTACTCGGGGAACTCCCCGTCCTTCCGGAATATGATGTTGAAGCACATCCCGAAGACGCAGAGCGCGATGACCGCGAATGCCAGGAGGAAGACTTTCATGGGACGCTAGAAGATGAACTCAGGGCTGATGGGCTCGTAATTGTACACTTTCCTGATGATGGACGCGAAGGTGCCCGTCATGCTCATCACCTTGATCTTGCGTGTGTCGATCGCGGGATCGGTCGGGAGCGGGATGGTGTCGGTGATGAACACCTCGGAGAGCTTCGAGGCGTTGATGCGGTCATACGCGGGACCGGACAGGATGCCGTGGGTGGCGCATGCGCGCACGCTGGCGGCGCCCATGTCCATCAGGACGTCAGCCGCCTTGGTCAGCGTGCCGGCCGTGTCGATCATGTCGTCCACGATGATGATGTTCTTGCCCTCCACCTCGCCGATGGCGGTGATGTTGGCGACGACGTTGGCCTTGGCGCGGGATTTATGGCATATGATGACCGGGCAGCGGAGGTCCTTGGCGTATGCGTTCGCCCTCTTGGCGCCTCCCATGTCAGGGGCGGCTATGGCGAGGTCGGGAATGTTCATGGCCTTGATGGCGGGGATGAACACCTTGCTCGCATAGACGTGGTCGACCGGGAAGTCGAAGAAGCCCTGGATCTGGTCGGCGTGCAGGTCGCAGGTCATCACGCGGTCGGCTCCGGCGGCGCGCAGAAGGTTGGCGGCCAGCTTGGCGCCGATGGAGACGCGGGGCCTGTCCTTGCGGTCCTGGCGGGCCCATCCGAAGTAAGGGATGACCGCAATGACCTTGTCGGCCGAAGCACGCTTGGCGGCGTCTATGCAGAGCAGGAGCTCCATCAGGTTGTCCGCCGGTGGAAATGTTGACTGGATGAGGAATACGGTGGCTCCGCGGACGCTCTCCATGTACGCCGGCTGGAACTCGCCGTCGCTGAAGGGCGTGACCTCGAGGTCTCCCAGGTAATACTCGGGCTCTTCCGGGGACTTGAGGGCGTTCAATCCGTCAATCACCTTGGCTGCAAAGTCCTTGGAGGCCCTGCAGGCAAAGATTTCCATTTTGTGTACGTTGTTCATATCTGATGCTATAGTGTAGTTAGAATGTTTCCGATGTAGTCCAGTATCTCCTCGCGGCCCATGCCGGTCTGCGACGAGCTGCGGAAGGAGGGCGGAAGTGTCTCCCAGTCCTGCAGGAGCAGTTCCTCGTCCCGGGCGATCTGCGCCGTGAGGACGTTGGGGCCCTGCTTGTCGCACTTGGTGTAGATGATGCCGAAGGGGACACCGTTCTCTCCGAGCTCGGCCATGAAATCGAGGTCGATGCGGCCTATGTCGTGGCGGGAGTCCACCAGCACGAAGAGCATGACCAGTTCCTCCGAATTGTGGATGTAGTCGCGGATGAGGGCTTTCAGTTCGTCGCGGGCCTTCTGCGGGAGCTTGGCGTAGCCGTAGCCGGGAAGGTCCACGAGGTACCAGCTGCCGTTGATGAGGAAATGGTTGACGACCTTTGTCTTGCCGGGGGTGGCGGAAGTCATCGCGAGCTTCTTCCGCCCGGTGAGCATGTTTATGAGCGAGGACTTGCCGACATTCGACCGGCCTATAAATGCGAACTCAGGCAGTTTCTGCTTGGGTTTCTGTGTCGTCCTTGTGCTGCTGCCGGCGAAGCTGGCGTCAGTGATCTTCATCGGGGTCCTCTTTAAAACGCGTGCAAATATAACAATTTTCCCGCAATTATTTTCCTACCTTTGTGAGGAATAAAAGCCTATTCGACATGGAAAGGGAATATATCGACCTGTACACCCTCCAATCCCGTCTGAAACTCGGTCTCGAGGACCTCTTCCCGGAGAAGGTCTGGGTGCGTGCGGAGATCGCCTCGGTCAGCGTGAAGGCGAACGGGCACTGCTATCTCGACCTCTCGCAGAACGACGGGAGCGGCATCGCCGCGCGGGCCAAGGCCGTCATCTGGAGGTCGAAATATTTCCAGCTGAACCAGTTCTTCGTGGCCGCCACGGGCTCGTCCCTGCAGGCGGGGATGTCGGTGCTGGTGCGGGTCCAGGTCACGTACAGCGAGCTGTACGGCCTGACCCTCACCGTGGACGACCTGGACCCGCAGTTCACGCTCGGGGAGCAGGAGCTGGAGAAGCGGCGCACGATAGCGCGCCTGGAGGCCGAAGGCCTGCTGGAGCGCCAGAAGGCGCTCGCGCCGGCGCCGCTGCCGTACGCGCTGGCCGTAGTCACGGCGCGCGACGCCGCCGGCTACGGCGACTTCAGCCGCCACCTCCACGGCAACGAATACGGCTTCGTCTTCCGCACCGACCTCTACGAGGCGACGATGCAGGGACCTACTGCGCCGGAATCCATAGTGGACGCCCTGGACCGGATAGAGAGTTCCGGCACCGCCTACGACGCCGTCCTGATCCTACGCGGAGGCGGCTCGGTCCTGGACCTCGCATGCTTTGATGACTACGGTCTCTGCTGGCGCATCGCCCAATGCGCCGTCCCGGTCTATACCGCGATCGGCCACGACCGGGACCACCACGTGGCCGACATGGTGGCATTCTCATACGTCAAAACCCCCACCGCCCTCGCCGACCTGTTCCTCGACTCCTACATGGCCGAGGACGAACGCATCAGCGCCTTCGGCACGCGCCTGCGCCTGGCTTTCGTCAACAAGGTGAACGCCCTTGCCTCGCGCATCGACCTGCTCGAGGCGCGCATCAAGGCGGCGGACCCGCGCGCCATCCTGAAGCGCGGATACGTCCTCGCGGCGGACGCACGCGGACGCGTGCTGAAGTCCGCTGCTGCCGCCGCCCCCGGCGACCGCGTCTCGCTGCTCTTCGCCGACGGCGCCCTCGACTGCGAAGTCAAGTCCCGCCGCTAACCCTTGGGATAACGGATCGTGAAGCAGGCGCCCTCCAGGGTGAATGACTTGGAATAGGTGATGTCCGCGCCGCATTTCTCGAGTATGCTGCGGCAGATGGCGAGGCCGAGGCCCGTTCCGGCGCTCTTGGTGGTGAAGTTCGGGGTGAAGAGCTTCGGCTGGTTCTCAGGCTGCACTCCCGGGCCATTGTCCTCGAAGACGATATCGTAATAACCCTCCTGCGCGGAATTGCGCAGGGATACGTTGATGCGGCCCTTCTCCGGCTCCCGGCCGGCGTCCATGGCCTCCTGCTGCTGGATGTCGATGGCCTGGACGGAGTTGGTGATGAGGTTCACGAACACGCGTGTGAGCTGGGGCTTCGGGCCCGTAACCGACGCGCCCTCCATGCCGTAATACGTGAACTCTATGTTGTCCCTGTTGTCGAACATCGAGATCTCCTCCTGCAGCAGGACGTCGAGGTCTATCTGCGAAGGTTCCTCGGTGTAAAGCTTCGCGAAAGTGGAGAATTCGTTGGCCGTATCGGTCAGGATGTCGATATGGTCAAGCACCACCTTAGCCACTTCGTCGAACTTGTCCTCCCATCCGGCGGCGCCCCTCTGCTTCAGGCGTATGAGCCTCTGCAGCTGGAGTTTCATGGGCGTCAGCGGGTTCTTGATCTCGTGCGCCACCTGGCGCGCCATGGCGCTCCACGCCTTGTCGCGCTCCGCCTGCGCCAGCTGCTTGGTACTCTCCGCAAGGTCGTCCACCATGAGGTTGTACGCATCCACCAGAGACGAGATCTCGTCCTTGCGGTCGTAGTCGATGTACTCGAAGTTGTCGATGTTGGTGCGGTGCATCTTGCGCCCGATCTCCACGATGGGTCCGAGCATCTTGTCCACGACCGTCGACACCATGAACCTGGCCAGGAGCAGCAGGATCACGAACACCGAGAGGATGGTCACCAGATGCATCACGGCCTCCATCTCGAAGTCGTAATTCTCGTCGGTGTAGGGCGAGCAGAGGATGGCGACCATCTGTCCGTTATCGTTGAACAGGGGGGCGTAGAGCGAGTAGAACCTCTTCCCGCCCAGCGTCTCGCGGTTAATAAAATAGCGCGCGTTGCGGTAGACAATGTTCTCGTAAGCATTCTCGTCCATGCGGTCGCTCACCAGCATGCGGTCGAACACGTCCGGGGCCGTGGACTTGAAGGCCTTGCCCTGCGGGGAATACAGCGTGATGTCCGCCTTGGCCATGTTGCGCGCGTTCTCCAGCAGTGCCGTGAGCTCCTGCGAATTCAACTGCCGGAAATCGTCGACGTACCGGAAGCTTCCCGCCATCATGGTCTGCAGGGAGTTGATCTTCTCGGACATCATCTCCTGCTTGTTGGTGTCGTTGCGCTCGTACACGAAGAACACGCTGACGGTGGCCATCGCGATGAGGGTGACGATCAGCGAAACCATAAGCACGGTGCTGATGCGGTTCTTGTAATATGAAGTCTCGAAGATGCGCTCCCGGCGGCGCGTCAGGGCCACCAGCGAAAAGAGCAGGAACGCCACCAGTGCCAGCGACACCACCGCCACGGCGTAGTTCATCACGCTTTCCTTCTTGCGGGAGATGATGACTGTCTCGCCCTCCTCGACGTCGGTGACGAAATGCACGTATCCGTCCTGCACCATGTTGGAGCCGCCCCACTCGGAACTCTGCAGGATCTCGTCCGAAAGGAGCGTGGGGTAGGCAAAACTGCCCTTGTAGCTCACCAGGTTGCGGTTGCTGTACTTGGCATATGAGTAGCGCGGGGGCAGGTTCACCCGCCCGGGATCGGTGATATCTAGCAAAGAGGAATACCCTCCGTACTCGCGGGTGGACTTGGGCTCCACCCCCACCAGCATGTACGAAGCCCCGTACCTCTGGCTGAAATACGTGAACAGACCCGTGTACCGCGGATGACCGGAGATGGTGGTCGTGTAGAAGAACCGGGAGTTCTCGTGTATCTTGACACCGTTTCGTATGCGTTCGTTGAAATAGGAGACCAGCGCGGGGTCGCGGTCGTCGGGCTCCATGATCACCACCGAGATGTCATAGTCCTGCGAGACGCTGTACATGTAGCTGTCCACGATGCGGTTGAGGATCGTGGGGGCGGTGCTCGGAAGGACGGAGAGAGAGGAGATGAAAAAGTCGTCAGCGATCGACGGCTCGACCCGCCTGAGTTGCAGCTCGAGGGAGATGTCCCTGTCCACCGACAGGCGGTTGGCCCAGACCTCGATGCGGTTTTGTTCCTTGCGGTATCCCAGCTGCGCGGACACCAGCACAAAATAAACGCCTATTGCGATAGCCACCAGCGTGCGGTTGATACCGGTGAAGGAGTCGAAATGCCTGCCCGTCAGCCGCTTGAATGCAGGCCTGAGGAACTGCGCCAGAAGCGGAAGGCTGACCAGAATGGTCAGGAAAGAGATATATACCACGCCGCTGTACACCGTCAGTTCATTGAGCTTGTACAGCTCGAGGTTGATGTTGGAGTTCAGGACTATGCTGCTGAAGGCCTTGTGAGTGTACAGTACGATGGCGGCCATGGCCAGCAGCGTGGCCACGGTGAACAACGCCCTGACGAAGCGGGAGCGGACCTTGACCTGGATGAACCGGTAAAGCTCGAAACGCATCAGATAGACGCTGAGCGTGAGCGAGAGTATTGCGAGGTTGATGATGAGAACGGCGCCAAGCGAGTAGAGCAGCTGGCCGCCGGCATATAGCGTGGGCGAGAACAGGTCGGAGCCGCCGTGCACCTCCTTGCCCCAAAGGTAGAGGGCGGCCAGGGCCGCCACGATGGTACCCAGCGACACCCAGAAGCGGCGCATGGTGCGGTGCGCGGAAAGGAAGAAGAGCATCGCCGCGACCAGGATCAGGAGGGCGAGCCAGACGAGATTGATGTCCGCCGCCGGAGCGCTCTTGAGGGTCTCCTGGAGTATCTTGAACAGGGGCCTCCCGTCCATGCTCACCACGGAGCCGCCGCTGGTCGAGAGCGGCACGACGGAGAAGCGGTCGTCGAGGTGCAGCAAGGGATTGACGCCGTTGCCGCCGCGCGTGTCCATGGCGTCGGTCACCTCGAGGCCGCCCACCACCTTGCACTCGTTCAGCGCGACCATCTTGACGAGGTACCAGCTCTGACCGATGTTCATGAACGTGGTCGTGCTGGACAGGTCGGAAAAGGGCGAAGTGAGGTTGTTATTCGGGTCGGTCAGGCGCTGGAAGAGCATGCGCGACTGGACCCCGTCGTTGAGCACGATGAAAGTGTGGGCCCAGGACTGGAGCGTATTGTCCACATACCGGTAGACCACCATGTCGGACGGAAGGTTGTCGAGATCCATCCATTCGGTCCAGTCTCCCTGCAGGGCCTTCAGGATGTAGCTGTCAAGCCTGTTCATCCTCCGGTCGACGGTCTTCTCCACGCGTTTAGCGGCCTGGTCGGTATTGCCCGGCGAACTGTCGAAGGCCGTGGCCCAGAGCAGCACGGAAACGCTGAGGAGCAGCAGCCCCCAGGACAGATAGTCACGCCAGCCGTATTTCTTCCCTTTATTCATGATGATATGGCTCACCCTTCATTATCGTGAACGCGCGGTACAACTGCTCTGCAAAAATCGTTCTAACCATCTGGTGGGAGAAGGTCATCTTAGAGAGGGACAGCTTCGAATCGGCCCTGGAATAGACTTCCGGCGAAAATCCGTAGGCTCCTCCAACCACGAAGACGATGTCCCTGGAGCCCCTGGATATCCTTTCCTCCAGCCATGAGGCGAACTCCAGCGAACGGAACTCCCTGCCGCCTTCGTCGAGCAGCACGACCTCGTCCGACGGCTTCAGGGCCTTGAGGACGAGCTCCCCTTCCCTGGCCTTGACCTGCTCCCGGCCGAGGGCCGACACGTTCTTCAGCTCCGGGATCTCCCTGAGCTGGAACGGAACGTAATGGACGAGCCTGGACACATACAGTTCCAGGCCGTCCCTGACCCACTTCACATCGGTCTTCCCGACGGTTAGGAGTGTAATCTTCATGAGCTCGAAAAGTACTGATGCAAAGATAGCAACGTGGCTCAATATTTGCAATGAAAATCCGGTTGACATGAAAGCATTTCTCAAAATAGCGGCCTGTATACTGGCCCTCACTTCGAGCCTCTGCCTCAAGGCCCAGACGGACGGCAACGACATGTTCGTACCCATCTCGAAATACCTTGCCCAGGGCAATGCCGACAACCTTTCAGCATGGTTCGCCGACAACCTCGAGATATCCGTCATCTCCTCGCTCCGCAACTCCAGCAAGAGCCAGGCCAAGCAGATACTGAAGTCCTTTTTCGAAACTTATACCCCCAGGTCCTTCGACATCAGCCACATAGCGGGGCGCCCGAACATGAAGTACGCCCTCGGGACGCTAAATGCCGGAGGAGAAACCTTTAACGTCACCATTTTTGTTAGCGTAAAGGAGGGGGAATGCAAGATCCAGCAGCTGAAAATTGAAAGGGTTCAATAGTTTGGCACAGGTCTTGCAATTTGCTAAGTCGATCGTTAATAAGACTGTTTTGGTTAATAAGTTGGTTTATGAAAATGAAAGGCCCCGCTGTGACAGCGGGGCCTTTCATTTTCAGTCCGTGTAGTATTTGAATATCATCGGGGCGAAGTTGGTGAGGAAATGCCTCCACACCGTCCAGTCGCGGCCCCCGGTCATCATGAAGAACGTGTGGTCCAGGTGTATGTAGGAAAGGGTGTCGTGCAGGGTCCTGGATGGCCCATAGGCCACCGTGTCCATGGTGCCGCATCCGGTCCAGAACAGTTTCACCCCGGCCTTCTTCACCCTCAGGAAATCATCCACGAGATGTCCGTTGTCCTCAACTCCGCAGCTCAGGGGCAGGACGAAGTCGAATAGGGTGGGGTACATAACCGCGGCGTTGATCACCGTCGTGCCTCCGGTCCCGATGCCGCATGCGGCCCTGGCGGCCTTCTTGGGAACCGCCCGGTAGTGCGACTCGACGTAAGGTATGATCTCGTTGATGAAGCTACTCATGAACACCGAGGAGGATCCGGTGCGGGAAGTACGGGACTCGGGCAGGCCGAGCGTGAACGAGGCCTGCTCCATTGGGTTGCAGTTGGGCATGACGGCTATCATGGGCACCGCGCGGCCCTGCTGGATGAGATTGTCCAGGACCTGCGCCACCCTTCCCATGCCGAGCCAGGCCTCCTCGTCGTCCCCCTCCCCGTGCAGAAGATAGAGTACCGGATACTGCTTCTTCTTGTCGCGGTCGTAACCGTAAGGGGTATATACGGCCATGCGGCGCTCCATGCCCAGGATACGGCTCTCGTACCACACGAAGGACACTTCGCCCCTGCGCGAGGCCGTGGAGTAGCGCGGGCCGGGAGCACCCTCGACTATGAAGGAACTGAGGTATTTGGTCCCCTGCCGGACGACCATCGGGTTGGAAGGGTCGAGGGAAGGCACCCCGTCCACTATGAACCGGTAGGTATAGAAATCCGCCTTCAGGCCGGGAAGCTTCAGCTCCCATACGCCCTCATGCTTCTGCATCAGGGCGGTTCCGCTGAACCAGCTGCCCTCCAAGCGCACCTCGGAGGCATACTCTCCGGCCATGCGCAGGACCACCGTGTCGCCGACGGTTTCGGGCGAGACGATGTGCTCGGGAATGCGGAAATCCTTGAAGTCCTGGGCGGACATCGGGAACACTATTGAAACCAGAAGAAAGGCTAAAGGCAGAATACTTTTCATATCGAATCCAATGGTCGGGCAAATATAGGAAAAAGTCGGATTAATTTCCTACCTTTACGCGGAGTTAGTGGTGAATCATGCTAGGAACCATCGTCAATACCGCCTGCATCATCGTCGGAACGCTCGTCGGGACCCTGTTCAAGAAGGGCCTCGGCGAAAAGTATACGAAGGCGCTGTTCAATGCCATGGGCCTTGCCTCCATCGTTCTCGGAGCCAATTCCTTCGTCCAGAACATGCCGAAGAGCGAATTCCCGGTGCTGTTCATACTGAGCCTCGCCATAGGCGGGATCGTCGGCACGGCGCTCGACCTCGACGGGCGCGTGAAGCGGCTCGTCGCGAAGCGCACCGGCGAGGGCCTCGCCAAGGGCCTCATCTCCGCCTGCCTCCTCTATTGTATCGGCACGTTCTCCATCGTCGGGCCAGTCATGAGCGCCCTCAACGGCGACAACACCTTCCTCTACACCAACTCCACCCTCGACCTGGTCACCTCCACGGTGTTCGCCACCACCTTCGGCATAGGTATGATCCTCGCCGCACCCGTCCTTTTCTGCTGGCAGGGAATGTTCTACCTCATCGCAAAGCTCGCTTCCAACTCTCCCCTGCTGCAAGGTACGCTGGTGAACGAGCTCGCCATCGTCGGAGGCGTCCTGATCGTCTCCTCAGGCCTTTCCATCTTAGACATCAAGGACTGCAAGACCCTGAACTTCCTCCCCGCCCTTCTGGTCCCCGTCGCCTGGTTCCTCATCAAGTCCCTTTTCTGAAAAATGCCCGTATCCTTCTACCGCTGGTCGAAGGATAACGCCCTTTTTGCCGAAAACCGCCACATCCTTCTACCGCAGGTCGAAGGATGGGTTCGTTTTATCGATAATTTTATTACATTTGTACAGACACATAATTAACTATAGCATAATGAAAAGACTTCTGATCATCGCGGCGTGCCTGCTGGCAGGCGCGGCCGCACATGCCCAGCAGGCACTGGGGCCCGGCACCGGCATCGTATCCCCCGAAATCAATCCCGACCACAGCGTCACCTTCCGCTTCAGGGCGCCCAAGGCGGTGACTGTCCAGCTGACCGGAGACTGCTTCGCCGAGGGCCGCGTGAACATGCAGGAAGGCCCGGACGGCATCTGGACCTACACTACGGAACCTCTTGAGGGCGAACTCTATTCCTACAGCATCATCATGGACGGCACCAAGGTCATGGACCCTTCCAACGTCTACCAGAACCGCGACGTCGCCACCTGGACCAATATCTTCACACTCAGCGCGGAACAGGGCGACAAGGGATGGTATTACGAAGTCCACGACGTCCCCCACGGCTCTGTCGCGCACGTATGGTACGACAGCCCCGTCCTGGGCGCCAAGCGCCGCCTGTCCGTCTACACCCCTCCGGGGTATGAGGACAACCCGAAGGCCAAGTATCCTGTATTCTACCTGCTGCACGGTTCCGGCGGCGACGAGGATGCATGGCTCGACCTCGGCCGCACGGCCCAGATCATGGACAACCTCATCGCCGAAGGCAAGGCCAAGCCGATGATCGTGGTCATGCCCAACGGCGTTTACTTCAACCAGGCCGGTCCCGGCGCTGCCGTCAACATGTTCCAGCCGACCATGGCCAACAGCCGCTCCCAGTCCACCGAGGAGTTCGAGCTGGCATTCCCCGACATCATGAAGTTCATCGAGACGCACTACAAGGCGGCCAAGGGCCAGTACAACACCGCCGTGGCGGGTCTTTCCATGGGCGGCCGCCAGTCCTCGGCCCTCATCCGCCGCTATCCCGACAAGATCGGCTACGTCGGCCAGTTCTCCGGAGTCGTGGTCCCCGAGGGTGACGACGACCCGGTGCTCAAGGCCGTTTTCGCCGCCAAGCCCAAGCTCTTCTACATCGCTGTCGGAAGCGCTGACGGCGTGAAGGTCAACTCCATGGCCCTGAAAGAGTATTGCGACAAGAAAGGCTACCCGGTCGATTACTATGAGTCCGACGGCGGCCACATCTGGCGCAACTGGCGCGTTTACCTGACCCAGTTCGCCCAGAAGATCTTCAAATAGTGGCGTAATCCCCGCCTGCGTGGCGAAATCCGGGGGCAAGGGGTGAGTGTTTGCTTACCTTTGCCCCCGTTAATCTTTTTATCGTCATGCAAGTTAAAGGAAACAACGTCCTTATTACCGGAGGATGCTCCGGCATAGGAAAGATCATGGCCCGAATATGCCTTGAGAAAGGCGCGCGCCAGGTCATAATCTGGGATATCAACGAGCGGGCCATAGCCGCTACGGTCAAAGAATTATCAGGTAAAGGAATCGTCCGCGGCTTCATGGCCGACATCTCCGACCCGGAATCGGTAGATGCGGCCTGTGCCGCGACCAAGGCCGCCTGCGGCGAGATCGACATCCTGATCAATAACGCCGGCATCATCACCAACAACCGCACTTTTGCCGAGCAGACCGACCGTGATATCATCCGCACTATCGACATCAACACGAAAGGCGCCATGTTCGTCACGCTTCGATTCATCCGCGGCATGAAGGCCCGCGGCCGCGGCCATATCTGCAATATCACTTCTTCGGCTGGCATGCTGGCCCTGCCCCGCATGGCTCTCTACACCTCGTCGAAATGGGCCTCCATCGGCTGGTCCGAGTCGCTCCGCATCGAGCTCAGCAGGGAGAAGAGCCCCGTACATGTCACCACGGTCGCCCCGTACTTCATCAACACGGGCATGTTCAACGGCATCCATTCCTTCTTCAAGATCCAAGATCCGGAAGTCGTCGCCCGCAAGGCCGTCAATGCGATGGAGCGGAACAAGTCCTACAAGGGCATACCGTTCTCGGAGCATTTCATCCGCCTGATGCAGGGCATATTCCCACAGCGCCTCTTCGACTTCATTTTCGGTGACGTTTGCGGCCTCTATACAGTAATGAACCATTTTACAGGAAGAAAGGAAAATGTCACTCACGAACACGTCTTCACAAAGGATAGAAACGCTGGTGTCCGCTCAGAGGAAGTTCTTCGCGAGCGGGAAAACCCGCGACGTAAAATGGCGTAAGCAACAGCTCAGGGCCTTCGGGGAAGGGCTGCGCAAATGGGAGAAGCCCCTTTGCGACGCCCTCCGGACGGACCTGCACAAGTGCTACGAAGAAGCGTACATGACGGAAATAGGCCTCGTGTACGCTGAGATAGCGGATGCGGTCAGACACGTCGACCGCTGGGCGCGAAGGCGCCGCAGGCCGACTCCCCTGACCGGTCTCCCCTCATCCGGCTTCATCGTCCGGGAACCCCTCGGCTGCTCTCTCATCGTCTCACCATGGAACTATCCGGTGCAGCTGCTGCTGAACCCTCTCGTCGGAGCGGTCGCAGCCGGCTGCACCGCAATCCTGAAACCTTCTCCCTACGTCCCGACCGTCTCCAAGGTACTTGGGGATTTCATCGAGGACACTTTCCCCGAGGAATACGTCGCCGTAGTGCAGGGCAACCGTGAGGTCAATGCGAAGCTGTTCGCCACACGCTTCGACCTGGTATTCTTCACCGGAAGCCCGGAACTCGCCCGTAAAGTGGCGGCGGCCCAGGCGCCGTACCTCACTCCGATGGTGCTCGAGCTCGGCGGCAAAAGTCCGTGCATTGTGGACAGGGACGCCGACCTGACCGTCGCCGCCCGCCGCATTGCCTGGGGCAAGTGCCTCAACAGCGGCCAGACCTGCATTGCCCCGGACTATCTTTTCCTCCACGAGGACATCAAGGACGCCTTCGTCGAAGCTTTCAAGAAAGAGCTCCATATTCTCTATCCTGACGGCACGGAACACTCCGACAAATACGTCCACATCGTAAGGGACGCGGCTTTCGAAAGGATTACGTCCTACCTGAATGACGGCCGTGTCCTCTGCGGAGGCCGTTTCGACGCCGCCTCACGCTGGGTCGAACCGACCCTGCTCGGCGGCGTCTCACCAGACTCCCCTGTAATGCAGGAGGAGATCTTCGGCCCCATATTCCCGGTCATGACCTTCCGCGAACGCAGCGAAGTGGCGGACTTCGTCACCTCGCGCGAGAAACCACTGGCCTTCTATTACTTCGGGAAATCCAAGGCTGCATGGGACCTGATCGCCCGCACAAGCTCCGGGGGAGCGTGCATCAACGATACCATCATGCACATCGCCAACCCCAATCTCCCCTTCGGCGGCGTGGGTAATTCCGGCATGGGCAGCTACCACTCCGAACGCTCCTTCCTGGCCTTTACGCACGAGCGGGCGGTCGTCAAGACCCCGACCTGGATAGACCTGAAATTCCGGTACATGCCGTATTCTCTCTTCGGACTCATAAAGAAAATGATGTAGGGCGCAGGGCTATTGCCGTTTTTCAAGATAATTGTTATCTTTGAAGGACAATAACCTATCCCCACATGAGTCCGAAAGAGTTTTTCTTGAATTTCAACATAAGCTTCTGGTCCATCTTCCTCGGCATGGTCTGCACTTTCATCGGGCAGGGCATGATCGACCGCAAAGCGGACCGGGAGGATGTCCGGTCGTCGCTCGAACTGGTCAAGACCGAGTTGGCTGCCAACCTGGAGGACATCAAGACAATGGCCGATTATCTCGTTGATGAACGCAAATCGGCACAGTATTTCCTTGATAACAGGGCCAACCTTGACAAGTGCCCCGTCGACTCCATCTACTTTCACTCCGGCCTGTTGTTCGCCGACGCCTCCATTACCCTCAGCCACGATGCGCTCGAGCTGCTCAAGATGTCCGCGATTTTCCAGAAACTGGGCAACAACCAGCTGTCCATGGACATTATCCGCGCATACGACAGCTGTGAGTACAGCGTCTCACTCTACAACAAGTATATCAGCGACCGCGACGACAAGTTCAACGATACGATCAACGAAAAAACCGTCCTGCAGTTCGCTTCCACGGGGAACATAGACATGAAGAAGTTCATGAAGAACTCTTACGGCCTATATACCATCAGGTGGATCAAAAACCAGGTCGCCCCGGATACGGAACTGTTCGTCAACGACATCGAGAAAGCCATAAAGGCCATAGACGAGTATCTTCTCCCCGTCCGCCACTACAAGAACAAGAAGAACAAATGAGCAAGTTCGGGCTGAAATGTCTGGTGAAGTTCCTTGCCGTGATCATCTCTTTCCTCATCCACGGCATGGCGGACAGGGCGGCGGACCGCAAGGACATACGCTATGCCCTGGAGATGGTCCGTACGGAACTCGTCACCAACGCCGAACACATCACGCAGATACACGACTATCTTGTACAGGAGCGCAAGTCCGCGGAATATCTGCTCGAACACCGTACCAGGCTGGACAAGTGCCCGGCCGATTCGGTGACTTTCCACAGTAGCATGATCCGTGCGGATATGCCTTTCACGATGAGCAGCAACGCCTCGGATCTGCTGAAGGCATCCTCCGTCCCCCAGATGATAGGCGACGACAAACTCCTGATGCAGATCATCCGCGCCTATGACACTTGTACATGGATCGCCTCTAACCATAACCGGCGGACGGAGGCCCGCAATACCCGGTTCGACCCCTTCATCAATGAGCGTTCCACCCTCTCCCCCGGCGGCACGGCCGACATCCCAAAGTTCATCAGGACGGGAGCGGGGCTGTATGCGGTCAGCTGGATAACCAACCAGCCCGATCCGTCGATCATCGCGGACGTCACGGATATCCAGGACGCCATCGACGGCATCGACAGGTTCCTCGCCTGCAAACCGCTGCCTGTAAGAAAGCTTAGATTATTATAACAATCCTTCAATTTCAACAACCATGAAAAAGAACAACCCCTCCAAGGTCGTGATCATTCCCAGACCGCCCGTTGCAAACGCAGAAGAAGAAGCATCCGCAGTGGCCCCCAAGATGGCTGCGCCTCCGACTCCTCTGACGGAATCGGAGTCAGCCACGGCATCTGATACCCAGCCCGTCGTCGCCACTTCGATCCCCAAGGCCAAGCCCATCGATGACCTGCAGAAGAAGATCGACAAGACCGAGCTCCCAGACAAGCCGATTGTCGAGTAAACAGGCTTTAACCTTTCAATCACCTAATAACCACTATAATGAAGAGATTTTACAGCGTAATCATTATGCTGGCGCTTGCCGTGACGTTAGCCGTCCCGGCCGTCGCCAAGCACAAGAACTTCAAGGTATCGGTGTATGTCCGCGCATACGAGGTGGACAAGATGAAGGACACCGAATGGCTCGAGTCGACCTGGAAGACCATTTCCGACCAGCTCGACGTGGACAAGATCTACCTTGAGACCCACCGCGACCTGCTCATCGTCGACGACGCCACGCTCGAGAAGGCGAAGACATTCTTCGAGAAACAGGGCATCGAGGTCGCCGGCGGCATCACCTACACCATCAACGAGGCCAACAACTTCGAGACCTTCAGCTATTCCGATCCCGAGGACAGGGCGATGGTCAAGAAGATAGCGGAGCACACCGCAAGGCATTTCGACGAGTTCCTGCTCGACGACTTCTTCTTCACGAGCAGCAAGAAGGATGTCGAGATCAAGGCCAAGGGCGACAAGAGCTGGACCCAGTACAGACTCGAGCTCATGAATGAAGCCGGCCGCAACCTCGTCGTCGGTCCCGCCAAGGCCGTCAACCCCAAGGTGAAGGTCATCATCAAGTACCCCAACTGGTATGACGATTTCCAGGGCCTCGGATTCAATCTCGAGTTCGGTCCCCAGATTTTCGACGGAGTCTGGACGGGCACTGAGACCCGCGACCCTTCGGGTGCGCAGCATCTCCAGAACTATCTGAGTTACAACATTATGCGTTACTTCGAGAATATCTCCGGAGGACGCAACGGAGGCGGCTGGGTTGACTCCGGCGGCATCTCCATGAGCATGGACCGCTACGCCGAGCAGCTCTTCCTCACCGCCATCGCCAAGGGACGCGACGTGATGCTGTTCGACTACAGCCAGCTCACGGGCGTCAGGCTCAACCCCATGTACCGCGGTCCCTGGCAGGGCACCGGCACCAGCTGGAACTACGATGAGATGACCGCCCCCTTCAAGAAGGGCAAGGAGGAGGTGACCCCTACTACAATGGCCCGCATCGCCGACGTCGTCCTGCGTGACGCGGACGAACTTTGCGGCAAGCTCGGCGAGCCCCTCGGCATACAGTCCTACAAGGTGTTCCATGCCACCGGCGAGGAGTTCCTGCAGAACTACCTCGGAATGATCGGCCTCCCCATGGACATGCTCTCGAAGTTCCCCGAGGGCAGGAAGGTGGTCCTCCTGACCCGTCAGGCCGCGACCGACCCTGACCTGGTGGCCAAGATGCAGAAGCAGCTCATGGCGGGCGGCGACGTGTTCATCACCACCGGCTTGCTCGAGGCCGCCCCCGAGAAGGTAGCCGAGATCTGCGAGCTCCGCACCGACTTCCACAAGGCCATCGTCAACGACTTCGGCCGCTACGGCAAGAGTGAGAAGGACATCATCATCCCCGAGATCAACTACCTGACCAACGACAGCTGGGAGATCATCAGCGCGGGCCGTCCCCTCACCGGTGGCGTTTCCGGCTATCCTTTCCTCCACAGGGCGCTCTACTCACAGGGCAACCTCTACGTCATCGCCATCCCCGAAGACTTCGGCAACCTCTACGACCTTCCCGAGGGTGTGCTGAACGAGCTGCGCCGCTACATGAGCAAGGACCTCGACCTGTACATCGAAGGCCCGTCCAAGGTCAGCATCTTCCTCTATGACAACAAGACCGTCATCGTCGAGAACTTCAACGACGAGCCCGTGGACATCAAGCTCGTCGGCGGCGAGGGCATGAAGAAGCTCACCGATCTCAAGACAGGGGAAGTGATCGAGTTCGCGGCCCAGGCCAATCCTTTCGGAGCCTTCTTCGCCCGCATGGGCACCCCTTCCGTGAAGGCCCCCGTCACCATCAAGCCCCATTCCTACATGGCGTTCAGCTACGAATAGACGATTGTCATGAAAAGACTTTCCATCATAATCATTTCCGCCGCGGCACTCCTGCTCGCCGGATGCGCCGGCAACAAGGCGACCAAGTTCGACTTCCACCAGGGCGTGAACGTAGGCAACTGGCTCTCCCAGAGCTGGGTGATGGGCGAGCAGCGCGAGAAGATCTTCACCGACGAGGACATCGAACTGCTGGTCTCGAACGGTTTCGACCACATCCGCCTCCCGGTCGACGAGTCACAGCTCTTCAACAGGGACATGACCCTGAACGAGAGCACCGTAGCCCTCATCCACAAGACCATCGGGAGCTGCATCGAGCACGGGCTGAAGGTCATCTTCGACCTCCATATCCTGCGTTCGTTCAACTTCCTGGACAACGACGCCCCGCTATGGAAGAGCGAGGAGGAACAGGACAAGCTCGTCAACATGTGGCGCGACATCCAGGGCATACTCTGCGAGTATCCCGTCACGGACGTCGCGTATGAGTTCCTGAACGAGGCCGTCGCTCCGACCGACGAACAGTGGTCCGATTTGATGCTCCGCCTCCTGGCGATGGTGCGCGAGACCGAGAAGGACCGCGTGGTCGTCTTCGGAGCCAACATGCAGAACCAGGTGGGACACGTCAAGAACATCAAGGTTCCGGAGGGAGACAAGAACATCATCCTTGCCTTCCACTTCTACGAGCCCCTGCTCATCACGCACTACCAGGCTTCGTGGACCCCGCTCAGGATCCTCAAGTTCAACGGTCCCATGCAGTATCCGGGACAGCTGATCCCCGATTCCGTGTATGAGGCCCTGAACGACGAGGAAAAGGCCGTCGTGGAGCCGTACAACCACAGTTATGACAAGGATTGGATCCGCGCCCAGTGGAAGGAAGCCATCGACTACGCGAAGGAGAAGGGCCTCACCCTCTACCTTGGCGAGTTCGGCTGCATGGTCAACTGCGGCGAGGAAGTCCGCCTCGCTTGGCTCAAGGACGTCGTGGACGTCGCCCGCGAGAACGGCATCCCCTACTCGATGTGGGAGTACAACTCGCAGTTCGGCTTCGCGGACCGCAACAACAAGGGGGTGATCCACAACCGTCCCCTGATGGAGGTGTTTGTGAAATAGCCGTTTTCCGCTTATCTTTGTGCCCGGAAAACTATTTATGCAGTTACAAATGAAGAAAGCTTTAATGATTCTGAGCGTCCTCGTGGCGCTGCCCCTGTCCCAGACGCTTTCCTCCGCGCAGGCGGTGTCCTCCTTTGAGGCACTCTCGCACATCGGATTCGGATACAACGCCGTCAAGACCAGTGATTTCAACCCTTCCGCCAGCGGCGAATTCTTCGTCAACATCGCGAGCCTCAAGGTGTACCCGGTGGAAGCTTTCGGCATCGAGATCGGCGTCGACTACAAGACCGTGGACTTCACTTCCAAGGAGGACGCCTTCTACCTTGACAACAAGATTGTCAAGGCCATGCCGTTCAAGGAGAAATTCCCGAATATCGACAGCTCCAAGAAGAGCTTCAGCCGTTTCAGGACCAATACCTTCAGCGCTCCCGTCACGCTCAACATCGCAGCTGGAAGCGTCAAGATCGGTGGCGGTGCGGAGGCCAACTACAACCTCCCCGGCCGTGTAAAGGACAAGTATTTCGTCGACGGCAAGAAGAACAAGGACATCGACAAGGGCGCACAGTTCAACAAGTTCAACTACAACTTCCTGGGCTACCTCATTTATGATGACACCGGTATTTACGTCAGGTACTACCCCAAGTCCAGCAGGCTCATGCCCGAGGGCGGCGTGGACGTCAGCTACTTTACCATAGGTGTCGTCTACACCATGTAAAAATGTACCACGCATGAACGGAAAAAGCCGCCTGCAGCACTGCAGGCGGCTTTTTTAATTGGATTATCCAAAAGGAACAAGTATCATCTCATCATCTCACGCCAGGTCTTTCCGACCATGACAGGCAGGGTATGTACTGATTCTTCCGGGTCAATCTCCACCATGCTCTTCCGCCTGGCGGCCTTCTTGTCGGGATGGGCCTTGTCCCACTTCACGAAGGTCTCGTAATCGAACTCCCACGATTGTCCCTCGGAGAGCTTCATGATCCGTTTGTAAATCTGGGCGCGGGAAGGAGCGTTGAAAGTGGAATAGATATCATTTGCATTCATCACACTCTGCTGTGTGGGCCTCCAGATTCCGGAATAGTATGTAAATCCTCCCTCATAGGTACCTATCTTCTCTTCGGAGTATCTGGAATCTCCTATGAAGTCGGACCACAGTACCTTTTCCGGATCGTCCGTAGTATCGACATTCATATAGAGACCACTCTTCTGTTTTTCTTTGAGGATGGCGATTCTCTCGGCACTGATTTTTCCATAGTCTATGGCCGCATACTCGTCAGCCAGTTTTCCGAAGCCATGTCCGGCAGCTTCGTGAATGACTACTCCCGCCTTTCGCGACATTCCGTTTTCCCGGACAATGACACCAACATAAGGGACGAACGACACTGATGCGCCTCCGGCATAAGTGTTCTGGTTTGCAGCGTCCAGCATGTATGCCGTTCCTCCGCTTCGCCTGGTGTTCATCAGTACAAGGACGACAACGTCATCCATACGGGACTCACCAACAGCCTTGGATGCATATTTAAGGGCTGTCGTGATATCGCCGCCAAGGCCGGTTGCACCGCTGAAATATCCGGAGAAAACCGTAGAGTTGCCGCGGAAATAGCCTTCATTCGTAGAAACGGCATTGACGAGATAGACGTTGAAACGGTTCCGCATCGACTTATAAGGTTCTACGGAGAAAAAGTCCTCGACAGCCTGTTCCGCCGACTTCCTGAACGTTCCGTCAGCGATCATCCTGTCCGAGAACGCATCGCCTGTAACGACAAAATCAATACCTTGGCCAACGGAAGCTTTCTGTAGCACGGTCACCTTGCCGTCTTCTGCAAAGCTTGAAGACGAATACGGCTCTTCTGCAGCGTTGAATATTCCACGGATATATCCCAAGGCATTCTGCAGATCCACCCTATCCTGACTCTGGCTGTCCACCAAGGTCGTGTAACAGACCGTCCCGTCAGGACCTACGACAACGAGTTCATCAACGCTCCCATAAGGATATATCGGCTCACCCCTGTTGGCATAGAACGGCGCCCCGCCATCGTAATCATCATACACGTATCGGATAAAGGAATCCCATTCAGCGCCGCATTCCTCCAGGACGAGCTTGAAATCCTCATCATACTTTGTCTTTTCGGGTTCCCTGGATATATTGTTATTCAGATATGTGATTATCCCCAATCCTTCGTCCTTCTTCTCCCTGTACAAGGATGCCAACTGCTCCAATATCTCCGCTCCGTTGCCGGAAGGGGCGACTTTGAAAAGAATCGTATACTTGTTTTTGGCGAACTCTTCTTCAAGATTCAGCGTCCTCCCTGAAAGCATCTTGACAGGAGGACTGACAGGTGCCGGTATCATGGCGTTCCTGACATTGTCCTGGGTGAAATTATTGCCCCAGATAATCTTCGGCCAAAGCCTCCAATAGTTTTTTACCCTGAAAAAGGAGGGCGGTATCTCTCCGGAGAGTTGGTTACAGTCGAGATCAACCGTCTCCAAGTTGAGGAGACTGCCAAAAGAGTCCGGGATGCCTCCTGTCAGATTGTTTCCGAACAGAATCAACTCCGTAAGCCCTGTCAGATTGCCGATTTCAGGAGGCAATTCCCCTGTCAGGTTCATCCTTCCCAAGCATAAAGTATTGAGTTTTACCAATTTGCCGATTGACGCAGGAATAGTGGCCTCCTGCATGTCTTCAGCATATTTTATGCTAAGGCACTCCAGACCGGTAAGGTCGAACAGCTCGTCAGGCAAAGTTCCGCTGAACGAATAAAACTGGAAATCAAAGCGTTTGAGCTTGCTCAGCTGTCCGATTTCTGCCGGTATCGGACTTGGCTTGTCCGCACGGTAAAACCTGTTTATCACGGTCAGTTCCTCCAACTCGGTCAGATCGGTTATTTCCTTGGGAATATACCCGTCTACCTCGGACAACTTTAATTTTATGACATGCGCCCCGTCAATCGACATAGTCACTCCGTGCCAATCGCCAAGCGGTGCATCGGTGCACCAATTTTCCCTGTTCTCCCAGTGGTCTCCGTCGTTGGCTTTGTAAAAAGCTTCCAGGGCCGCCCGCTCGCGGGCCGTTATCACCAGTTGCTTTCCATCCTTTTGGATGATGGTCACGGACATGGGAGCAACCTTGCCGCCTTTATCCTTGACGGTCACCTTTCCGCTACGCTCATCGCCTTCATTGACCGCAATATCGAACACCAGCTTGCCGCTCGACAATGCCTTCGTCTGGATGAACTTGATCCAGGACTGGGCAGAGGATTCGATTTCGACCGTGAAGTCGGTGTTGTACTGGACCGATATCTCCAACGGACCGCCTTCGGCCGGGACTTTCATGGCATCGCCCAAAAGAATGGTGGACTTGGCATCCTGGGTCAGGGAGACGCTTTCAAGCAGGCCCTCGCTCTTGACACTGAGGGAGCCGGATACGGGGTCTGACATAGTGGCTGCGGCGGCGGTAACGGTCACCGAGCCGTTGCCTTCGCCGGAGCTCGGCGACACCGAGAAGCCGTTGCTTACGCTCGCCGTCCAGGCGTAGTTTGCCGATATCTGGACGGTCTGCGAGCCGCCGGCCTCAGTGAACGACAGGCTGGACGGGCTGACAGATAGGAAAGGTTCAGGATGGCATGCCTGCAGCACGGCAAGGCACAGGCAGGCAATGAGGGAAAGGGTCCGTTTCATAATAACTACTACTAGCGTTATGCTCAAATATACGCTATTATTCAGATATTTCCAACAACAAGGGGTATAAACCCCGTCGCAGGATGCAGCCTGTTTGGGGACACTAAAAAAGGCCTCACAGCTATCTGTAAGGCCTCTTTGGAGCGGAAAACGGGGCTCGGACCCGCGACCTCAACCTTGGCAAGGTTGCGCTCTACCAACTGAGCTATTTCCGCGTTCGTTCCTTTCGGGATGACAAAGGTACGAAGTTTTTTGTATTCTCCAAACTTTTTTTGAAAAATTACACCTCGACCGCAGTGTCGAACTCCTTGAGGAATCGCATGTCGTTTTCGAAGTAGTGGCGCAGGTCGTTGACGCGCCATTTGAGCATGGCGATGCGCTCCAGGCCCATGCCGAAGGCGAAGCCGGTGTACTTCTTCGAGTCTATGCCGCTGGCCTCGAGGACGTTGGGGTCAACCATGCCGCAGCCGAGGATCTCCAGCCAGCCGGTGCCCTTGCAGATGTTGCAGCCCTTGCCGTGGCAGATGTTGCAGCTGACGTCCACCTCAGCCGAAGGCTCGGTGAAGGGGAAGTAAGACGGCCTCATGCGGATCTCGGTCTCGGGACCGAACATCTCGCGGGCGAAAAGGAGGATCGCCTGCTTGAGGTCGGCGAAGGTCACGCCCTCGTCGATGTAAAGGCCCTCCACCTGGTGGAAGATGCAGTGCGCGCGGGCGCTGATGGCCTCGTTGCGGAAGACGCGGCCGGGGCAGATGACGCGGATGGGGAGCTTCATGGTCTCCATCGAGCGGACCTGCACCGAGGAGGTGTGGGTGCGGAGGAGCAGCGGATTGGGATGGCCTGCGGAAATGAAGAAAGTGTCCTGCATGTCGCGGGCGGGATGGTTCTGCGGGAAGTTCAGGGCCTCGAAGACGTGGTAGTCGTCCTCGATCTCGGGACCCTCGGCAACGTCGTAACCGAACTTGCGGAAAATGTCCACGATCTGCTGACGGACGATGGACACGGGATGGCGCGAACCGAGCTCGAACGGGTCTCCGGGCATGGTAAGGTCATTCTTGGGGCCTTCCGAGGCTCCCTCGTCGGCGACGGAGCCCTTGAACTCCTCAATCTTGGCCATCGCGGCGTTCTTCAGCTCGTTGAGGGTACGGCCGAACTCCTTCTTGGCCTCCTTGTCAAGGGCGCGGAACTCGTCGAAAAGCTTCGTCACCTCTCCCTTCTTTCCGAGGAAGCGCACGCGGGCCTCCTCAACTTCCTTCTGCGTCCTGCACTTGAGATCCGTGATCTCTGCAAGGACTTTCTGAATCTCTTCTCTCATGTCTTTCAATTTACCTGGACCATCTTATTTCGCCCGCTTCTTGTCGCGGGCCTTCTTGTCCCTGGCGGCTCCGCTCTTGAGGTACTTGGCCCACTGGCTCTCGTCGAAGAGCTTTTCGTAGGCCTCGTAGATCTTGTCCTGCCACTTGTACTGGATGTCGTAGTACATGTCGGTATTGGAGACCTTCTGGTCCTGGAGGACCTTCAGCTCCGCCTGCATGGCCTTGTAGTCATGGTTGAGGATGGAATCGACGTAGAAGACCTGCCAGTCCTCGAGCTTGAGGAGGTTGGTCAGGCGGTCTATTTCCCTCTCGACGGAATCGTGGAAGTCCTTCTCGGCCTTTTTCTCCTCAGCCGTCATCTCCTGTGCCGCCAGGCTGAGCGAAAAGCCGGCGAAAAGGACGGTGCAAAGTACGATTGAGCGGATAATCCGACGCATACTGCCAAAAAGTTTTTAAATTTGTAATCAATGGTTCAGACTACAAAAATACACAATAATTAAATAACTGCAAAATGAGAAGACTCCACATCCTCATCCTGGCCGCCGCCCTGCTGCTCGTCCCGCAGGGTGCGGCGGACGCCTGCACCAACGTCATCATTTCCCGCGGCGCCAGCGCCGACGGCTCCTGCATGGTATCCTACGCCGCCGATTCGCACGTGCTCTTCGGCGAGCTGTACTTCCACAAGGCGGCCGACTGGAAGCCGGGCGCACGCCTGAACATCATCGAGTGGGACACCTACAAGCCCCTCGGCGACATCGCGCAGGTCGCGCACACCTTCCAGACCGTCGGCAACATGAACGAGCACCAGCTCATCATCGGCGAGACGACCTGGGGAGGCCGCGAGGAGCAGGTCAATGAAGGCGGCATCATGGACTACGGCTCGCTCATCTATGTCACGCTGCAGCGCGCCCGCACCGCCCGCGAGGCCATCGACATCATCGTGGCCCTCGCCAACGAGTACGGCTACCCCTCCGAGGGCGAGACCTTCTCGATCGCGGATCCCAGTGAGGCCTGGGTGATGGACCTCGTTGGCAAGGGAGAGGAGAAAGGCATCGTATGGGTGGCGCGCCGTGTACCCGACGGGTACATCTGCGCGCACGCCAACCAGGCCCGCATCACGACTTTCCCGCAGGATGATCCGGAGAACTGCCTCTTCTCTCCCGACGTCATCTCCTACGCCCGCAAAATGGGCTGGTACGAGGGAGACGACGCTGGCTTCAGCTTCCGCGACGCCTACAATCCCCTGGATTTCGGCGGCGCGCGCGGCTGCGACGCCCGTGCATGGAGCGCTTTCAACATCCTCTGCGACGGAGTCTTCACCTACATGGATGCGGACGGCAATGAAGTCAGCGCCCCCGCTTCCGACTGGCTCGACTACGCCATGGGATACGACCTCAAGGGCGAGATGCCTCTCTTCGTGAAGCCTTCCCGCAAGATCACGGTCAAGGACGTCGCCGACGTCATGCGCGACCATTACGAGGGTACGCCTATGGACATGACGCAGGACATCGGCGCGGGCGGCAACGCCCTGCCTTACCGCTGGAGGCCGATGAACTTCACCGTGGACGGCAAGACCTATGTCAACGAGCGCGCCATCGCCACCCAGCAGACCGGATTCTGGTTCGTGGGACAGGCCCGCGGCTGGCTCCCCGACGAGATCGGCAGCCTGCTTTGGTTCGGCTGCGACGACGCCGCGACCTCCTATCTGACTCCGATATATGTCAATACCACGGACGTGCCCGAGTGCCTGCGCGTCGGCAACGGCGACATGCTGCACTACTCCCCCACCTCGACCTTCTGGATGTGCAACCGCGTGGCCAACGCCTGCTACAAGATGTACGACAGGATGGCCCCGTTCGTGCGCGAGGCCGCTGACAGGTTCGAGAACGAGCAGATGTTCAGCAAGGTGAAGGAGAACGACGAGAAACTGCTCAAGGCATACAAGCCTAAGAAAGGCGCGCTTCGCAAGCTGCGCAAGGCCCTGACGCGCTACACCGTCGACACCGCCCAGAAGCAGTTCGCGGATTGGTCGAAGCTCGAGGAGACCCTCCTCGTAAAGTTCATCGACGGCAACATCAAGGCCCAGGAGGAGGACGGTTCCTTCAGCCACACCGAGTACCATGACGGCACGCCCAAGGGGCTCGTATATGGCGGATACAACGATCTCTGGAAGGAGGTCGTGGCCCGCGAGCACGGAAGCGTCATCGAAGTCAGATAAATGGAGTACAGGGAAATAGGAAAGACCGGGATGCGCGTGTCCGCGCTCTCGTTCGGGGCTTCCTCTCTCGGCGGCGTGTTCCACGCCATAAAGGAGGCGGAAGCCATTGAAGCGGTGCACGCCGCCGTGGACGGCGGGCTCAACTTCATCGACGTGTCGCCCTACTACGGTCATTACAAGGCCGAGACTGTGCTAGGCAAGGCCCTTCGTGATATTCCACGGGAGAAATACTATCTCTCCACCAAGGTCGGCCGCTACGGCAAGGATGGGGTGAACACTTGGGACTACAGCGCCAAGAGGGCTGTGGAAAGCGTCTATGAGAGCATGGACCGTCTCGGGATAGATTTCATCGACCTGATCAACGTCCACGACATTGAGTTCGCGGACCTGCGACAGGTGGCCGGCGAGACCCTTCCTGCGCTTGTTGAGCTGCGGGAGAAGGGCGTCGTGGGCCACGTGGGCATCACCGACCTCCAGCCCGAGAACCTCCAATGGGTAGTGGAGCATGTGCCGGAGGGGACGGTGGAGTCCATACTCTGCTTCTGTCACTACTGCCTCAACGACGACCTGCTGACGGAGTATTTCGACTGGTTCGAGAGCCGTGGCATCGGCATCATCAACGCATCGCCACTGTCCATGGGGCTGCTCTCCAGCCGCGGCGTGCCGCCGTGGCACCCGGCGGACCGCAGGCTCGTTGAGGCCTGCGCCCGCGCCGCAGCCCACTGCGCTGCCAAAGGCTACCCCATCGAGAAACTGGCCGTACAGTACGCGGTGTCCAACCCGCGTATCGCAACGACCCTGTTCAGCTCGGCCAATCCGGAGAATGTCCGGAAAAACATTGAGAACGTGCAGACACCGCCGGATGAGGAACTGGTCCGCGAGGTCAGGGAGATCATCGGCGACCAGCTGCGCGTCCGGTGGAAGAATTCATAGAATGAAAGCTTTGCAGATAACAGAACCCGGCCGGGTGGAGGTAGTCAGCCTCCCCGAGCCGGAAGCCGGAGCCGGGGAGGTCCTGCTCCGCATGGAATATGTCGGATTCTGTGGATCCGACCTCAACACTTTCCGCGGGGCCAACGCCCTCGCAAAGAGCCCGGTGATCCCGGGACACGAGATCGGCGCGGTCGTCGAGGCCGTCGGAGCAGGCGTGCCGGACTTCCTCAAGCCCGGGATGACCGTTACCGTCAACCCTTACACCGCATGCGGCACCTGCCCGTCCTGCCGTCGCGGCCGTCCCAACGCCTGCCGCAACAACCAGACGCTGGGTGTCCAGCGGGACGGCGCCATGCGCGAGTTCATGGTCGTCCCCTGGGAGAAAGTCATCCCGGCCGGCGGCCTCAGCACCCGTGAGGCGGCCCTCGTGGAGCCGATGAGCGTGGGATTCCACGCCGTCTCCCGCGGCGCCGTAACCGACACGGACACCGTGATGGTCATCGGCTGCGGGATGGTCGGCCTCGGCGCAGTGGTGCGCGCGGCCCTGCGCGGCGCCACGGTCATCGCGGCCGACATCGACGACGGCAAACTCAACATAGCAAGACAGATGGGCGCGAAATACGGTCTCAACACAATGGCCCCCGACTTCCGCGAACGGCTCGCGCGGGTCACCGGCGGCGACGGCCCCGACGTGGTCGTCGAGGCCGTCGGCAGCCCGGCGACCTACCGGCTCGCCGTCGACGCCGTCGCCTTCACCGGCCGCGTCGTCTGCATCGGCTACTCCAAGGCCGACGTCACCTTCGAGACCCGCCTCTTCGTCCAGAAAGAGCTGGATATCAGGGGTTCACGCAATGCGGAACCGTCCGATTTCCGTGCCGTCATCCGCTACATGGAGCGCGGCGCCTGCCCCGTCGACACCTTGGTCTCCAGCGTCACAGATTGGTCAGGAGCAGGCGAAAATCTTTCAAAATGGTCCCAAAACCCGGGGAAAGTCTTCAGAATCCTTTTAAAAACGATTTAAAATTCGTTCAATCGCTTTTAAATTTCAGCCACGATATTACCATTTTGATAAAAAACCCGAACATTTCGTTAAATCTTAAAACATCTGATTGAAAATTGGAACGCGGTTAAGGATTAAGAGGCTAATTTTGGGCCATAAAACCTTTTAATCCATTTAACCAAATGAAACAAGCGATCCTGAAAAGCGCTGCTTTCATCGCGTCACTCCTGCTCATAGGCGTAACCGCATTCGCCCAGCCCAGGCCCCTGACCGGTAAAGTAGTTGACAAGAACGGCGAACCTATCGTCGGTGCCGCCGTAGTGGTTGTTGGAAACAACGCCCTTGGAACAGAAACGAACCTTGACGGAAACTACTCCCTCATGGTTCCCCCGCAAGCCAGTATCACCGTGTCCTGCATCGGCTATGCCGAGCAGACCGTGGCCGTAGCAGGCCGTCCGGTGATCAACTTCACTCTCGAGGAGGACAGCGAATTCCTCGATGAGACCGTCGTTATCGGTTATGGTGTCCAGAAGAAGAGCGACCTCTCCGGCGCAGTTGCGTCTGTCCGCTCCGAAGACCTGAAGAACCGTTCCACCGTCGATGCCGCCGCCGCCCTCCAGGGCAAGGCCGCCGGTGTCCACGTTCTCACGAACGGTGCTCCTGGTGAAGGCGCCACCATCCGCGTCCGCGGTTATTCCTCCAACGGAGGTAGCCTCTCCCCTCTCTACATCGTCGACGGTCTGCAGGTCAGCAGCATCCAGTACATCGACCCTTCGATGATCGAATCCATCGAGGTTCTGAAGGATGCCGCCTCCGCCGCCATCTACGGCGCCCAGGCCGGTAACGGTGTCGTCCTCGTGACCACCAAGAGCGGTAAGGACGGCCAGGTCAGCGTCACCTACAACGGCAAGGCCACTCTCCAGAGCTTCAGCGGACGTCCTATGATGAACCGCGAGGAACTCATCAGATATCTCGGCTACGAGTACGGAGCCGACTGGGTGAAAGGCCAGATGGACCAGTTCGACTACAAGCACGCCGATTATCCCAACGGCGTCATCGACACCGACTGGATCTCCGCTTACACTGAGCCTACCTGGAGCCACCAGCACGGCATCAGCTTCTCCGGCGGTAATAAGAACGGCCACTTCTTCACCGCTCTTAATTACGTGTACGACGACGGTATCGTCAAGGGAAGGAAAGACGTTTACAACCGTCTCACCGCCCAGGTCAACGCCGACTACAACCTCTTCAAGTGGCTGCAGGTCGGAAGCAACAACTCCATCGAGAAGTGGAGCACCCAGAGCGTTTCCCAGCGCGGCTACGGTTCCTCCTTCGAGCAGATGCTCGTCATGGACCCGATGACCCCTGTTTACTGGCTCACCCCTGATGAGATGTCCCTCTCCTTCAAGACCGTCTACAACGCTCTCCAGAACGGCACCTCCGACATCAACTACACCCTGTTCCGCGACGAACACGGCTGGTATGCCAATACCAAGTATTCCGATATGGAAGGTAGCGCACTCGCAAAGCGCGACGCCTCCAAAGGCAGCAACGGCGGTTTCAACATCAACGGAACCTTCTTTGCCAACGTGATGCCTCTAAAGGGCCTGACCATCACTTCCCGTCTCGGCTACCGCCTCAACTTCAGCACCAGCCACAGCTACAGCACTCCTTACTGGATCGGTGACCGCGGTTCCTCGAAGACCTACTCCATCTCCGCAAGCGCCTCCACCGGCTGGTACTATCAGTGGGAGAACTTCGCCAACTACCTCTTCAACATCGGCAAGAACAACTTCACCGTGATGGCCGGTATGTCCTATCGCGAGACCAACTCCGACGGTGTGAGCGCAAGCTCCAGCGGTGCAGACATCCTCCAGAAGTATGAGGAGAACTACCAGTACATTTCCTACTTGCTGGACGACGCTCCGAAGACCATGAGCAACGCCCCCAGCAAGAGCGCATCCCTCGCCTACTACGGCCGTCTGATCTGGAACTACGACAATCGCTATCAGATCCAGGCCAACTTCCGTGCCGACGCATTCGACTCCTCGAAGCTTCCCGCCAGCAACCGTTGGGGTTACTTCCCTTCAGTGTCCGCCTACTGGACCGTCAGCAACGAGAGGTTCTTCAAGGAGAACGTCAACACCAGCATCTTCAACTTCCTGAAGTTCCGCGCCTCCTGGGGCCGCAACGGTAACATCAGCGTGCTCAGCGGCTATCCTTACACCGCCACCGTATCCAAGTCCGGTTCCTACCAGTATCACGTGGATCAGGTCGGTTCCGTCGACGGTTACGCCCCGAGCAAGCTCCCGAACCCGAACCTCAAGTGGGAGACCTCCGAGCAGATCGACTTCGGTGTCAACGCCCGCCTGTTCAACAACCGCCTGACCTTCGATGCGGACTACTATAACAAGCAGACCAAGGACCTCCTCTTCAGCGTCTCCATTCCTTCCGAGCTCGGTTTCAGCTCCGTGACCACCAACGGTGGTGACGTCCTCAACCGCGGCTGGGAGTTCGAGCTTGGCTGGAGGGACCGCATCGGTGAGATCAACTACAGCATCAACGGCAACTTCACCACCCTGCACAACGAGGTTCTCTCGCTTGCTGAAGGTTCCACTCCTTCCAGAAGGACTGACGCCAGCTCCTCCAACTATCAGGTCGAGACCGTCTTCGACGTGGGCTACCCGATCTGGTACATGAACGGCTACATCTTCGAAGGCGTAGCTTCCGACGGCAGCGCCATCCTCAAGGATGTCAATGGCGACGGCGACATCAATTCCGGTGATATGACCTTCCTCGGCACGACGACTCCTAAGTACACTTTCGGTCTGAACTTCACCCTCGACTGGAAGGGCTTTGACTTCGCCCTCTACGGCGCAGGTGTCGCAGGCAATGTCCTCATGCCCGTCCTCCACCGTACCGGTTTCAAGAATGACCTCAGGTACTACCTCCAGGAGTATGAGGCCGGAAGGTATCCTAACCCCGAAAAGATCGTCGGTGAGTACAAGTTCTGGTCCTCCACCGCCAACGTATTCAAGGGAGACTACTTCCGTATCAAGCAGATGCAGTTCGGTTACACCCTGCCTTCCAAGATCACGAAGAAGGCTGCCATCAGCAACCTCCGCTTCTATGTTTCGCTCGACGACTTCTTCACCTTCTCCAAGTATCCTGGACTCGATCCTGAGACCGCTGCCATGAACACCTCCTCCGGTGCAGGCCTCGACTTCGGTTCCTATCCTACCATGCAGAAGGTTCTCCTTGGTGTAAACGTCACATTCTAATCAATGATTTGCGCAATGAAAAAGATCATACTCCCTATTATATTAGGATTCGCCCTTGTCGCAGTCTCTTGCGAGAAATTGCTTGAGATCCCCCAGAAGGGTACCCTCAGTACCCTGGAGTTCTACGCTTCCGATGCAGACGCCGAGGCCGCCTTGGCCAAAATGTATTCCAGCTTCCTGAGCGTTGCGTCAGCCAACGGTATCAACAACCCTGAGCTGATGATCCTCAACTATTCTTCAGATGACATCCTCGCCGCCGGCGGCAACATCGACGACCACGACGAGTTCCGTATCTTCTGCGAGTTCCGCTATGACGAGACGAACGGTATCCTGAAGACCTGCTACGACCGCTATGTGTCCTGTATCTACGCTTGCAACCTCGTGATTTCCAACTTCAGCACGGAGAACCGCAACGAGGAGGCCCCGAAGTGGGAAAGCAACTACACCAAGCAGTGCGTGGCCGAGGCCCGCGTCCTGCGCGCCTACGTCCATATGATGATGGCCATCCTCTGGAACCGTCCCGCCATCATCGACCGTCTCCTCGAGCCCGATGAGCTCCCTATCCAGGCGGAAAGCCAGTCCCAGATCCTCAAGTGGGTCGTCTCCGAGTGCGAGAAGGCCATTTCTTCCGGTCTCCTTCCCGAGCGCAAAAGCGTGAACGACAAGGACGCCACCGTCCGTATGAGCAAGGGCTTCGCCCAGTTCGTAGCCGGCAAGGCCGCAATGTTCGACAACGACCCTGCTACCGCCCGCAAGTATCTCGGCGACCTCATCAACTCCGGCAAGTATGCCCTCGTCCCCACCGAGGAGTACTGGACAAACTTCCACGTTCCCGGAGACGGCAGCGTCGAGAAGATCTTCGAGCCCAACTACATCTACGATTCCAACCTCAGCTTCTGGGACAATGTCAACAACAGCCGCTGGATGGTCGCCGACGTTCTCTGCTGGCGTACCGACCACCTCGCCTCCATCCCTCCTTGCACCCCTTGCGCAGGATGGAACGGCGGTGCTATCCAGGAAGGCTTCGCCCAGAAGTTCCTCGAGCATGACGGTGACTCCCCTCGCCGCAAGGCCTGCTTCCTCACCGCTGACGAGTGGCTCTACGAGATGGAGTGGAACTCCGACAAGAATGATGCCCCCCTCGCCGAGAGGAAGACCGACCCCACCCGCGGTATCGAGAAGACCGACGGTATCTACAGCCACGGTCCTTACTTCGAGTGGAAGCGCATGTCCTATGCCAAGCCTTCGAGGATTCTCACCGGTGGCAAGGAATATGCCGGCGACAACATCAACGCAGTCATGGGCGGCGCCTCCAACCAGGCCAACTTCAACGTAGCCCGTTACGCCGAGGCTCTTCTCCTCTATGCAGAGGCCTGCATCGGTTCGAGTGACGAGGCCAAGGGTCTGAAGGCCCTCAATGATGTCCAGCAGCGTTCCGGCTCCGGTAAGATCAGCTCCAAGCTCACCTTCCAGGATGTCATGGACGAGAAGCAGTACGAGATGTGGTGGGAAGGCTGCCGCTTCCCTGACCTTGTCCGTTGGGACAATGCAGGAAAGGTGGATATGAAGGCTCTCTACAACACCCAGTACGGCGGCATCCACAAGAAGGTCCCTACCGTGTTCGACGCTTACTTCACCAAGGGCGAGCCCGAGCACCGTCTGTACACCGAATACTCCTCGGTCAAGTTCAACGACTTCTCCGACAAGTACAAATACCTCCCGTTCCCTCGCGACAGGAAGGCTTCCAACAAGTTCAAGGATGTCCTTGGCTGGGAAGGCCTCAACACCGCGGAGGATGCCGAATAATAACCTGTTTCCAAGGTTGATTATATTTAGTTAATTGGTTTGTGTTAAGAAGGGGGGCCGCCGTGATGGCGGCCCCCTTTTGTTTCCGGATCTTTATTCACTCATGGACCATTTTATTTTGAAAAATCTTCAGTAACGAATCGAAACCGGATCTACGGGCCATATCGGCCAGGCTGCAGACGGGGATGGAGGGATATTAAAATAAGGCAGTGAAGGAGTGTAAAGAGCGAGAAAAAAGGAAGGGTGGGAGAACGATGATGTGTAACTGGAGAGCGAAGAGGAAGGAAAAGACAGAGAGGGGAAAAGGAGAAGAAAAGAAGGGATGTTTTTCCTATGAAAGGTCTGGGAAAAAGAGTAAATTTGTGGGACGGAAAGAATAACCTCAAAAACAGAAAGATATGAAAAAGACTCTTTTGATCCTGGCGGCAGGCGCGGTCGCGCTGCTCCAGTCGTGCGGCGGCGCGAAAGTCGCTGAAACCTATAGTGAAATGAAGGTCGTGGAAGACGGCGGCACCGGCGCCTACAAGGCCATCATGGTTACCGAGCCCAGCCTCGAGGCCCACACCATCTTCCGCCCCGAGGACCTCAGCGCCTTCGGCAAGAAGAATCCCCTCCCCATCCTCGTCTGGGGCAACGGCGCCTGCACCAACTCTCCCTGGGAGCACGTCAATTTCCTGAGCGAGATCGCCTCGCACGGATTCATGGTCATCGCCACCGGCTACATGCCCGAGGAGGGCAAGCGCAACTACGGTCCACAGTCCACCTCCGCTCAGCAGCTGGAGAGCATCGACTGGGCCACCGCAGTCAACGCTGACAAGGAAAGCCCTTATTATCAGAAACTTGACCTCGACGCAGTCGCCGCTGCCGGAATGTCCTGCGGCGGCCTCCAGACGCTCGACAACGCCACCGACCCGCGCCTAAAGACCCTCATGATCTGCAACAGCGGCCTGTTCTCCAACCCGGCAGGAGCCGTCCCCGGAATGCCCATGCCCGACAAGGAGAGACTCCAGGAGATCAAGGTCCCCATCATCTACATCCTCGGAGGTGAGACCGACATCGCCTACGGCAACGGCATGGACGACTTCTCCCGCATCACCAAGGTTCCCGCCTTCGCGGCCAATTATCCTGTCGGCCACGGTGGCACCTACGCCCAGCTGCACGGCGGCGAATTCTCCGTCGTGGCCCTCGCCTGGCTGCAGTGGCAGCTCCAGGGCGACAAGGAGGCCGCGAAAATGTTCCAGGGCGATCCCTGCGGCGTAGCCCAGCGCGAAGGCTGGACCGCCGAGAAGAAGAATATCGACTAACCTGCGGGCGTCACTTCATCAGCTTGCGGATCTTCTCCGCCAGCTCGGAATTCTCATAGGCTCCCACGAACTCATCGGCGTGGGGGCCGTAGGCGAAGACCGGGACCATGATGCCGTTGTGACCCTTGGTCGAGAAATGCACGCTGACCGACCTGTCCTCCAGGCTGCCGTCGATCAGGGTGAGGCCTCCGGTGGCATGGTCGGCGGTGACGATGACGAGCGTGTGCCCGTCCTTCGCGGCCCACTCCAGGACCTTGCCTATGGTCTTGTCGAAGTCGAAGAATTCCTCGGCCATGTACCCCACCTTCTGGCGGTGGCACCAGTCGTCGATCTGAGAACCCTCGATCATGAGGAAGAATCCTTTCTTGTTGTCAAGCATCTCGATGGCCTTCATGGCGCTGTCTTCCAGGATGGGGCCGCGGTCCAGCACCGGGTCGAGGTCCAGCGGGCCGTAAAGGCCCAGCAGACGCTCGCCGGTGGCCTTCCTGAGGTCCTCGTCGTTGTCTACGAAAGTATATCCCTTGGCCTTCATCTCGTTGATGAGGTTGCGGCCGTCCTCGCGCTCGTCCCAGAACTGGCGTCCGCCGCCTGAGATGAAGTCCACCCCGCTGTCGACATACTGGGCGGCTATCTCAGCCTCCAGATGACGGTCAGGAGAATGAAGCGCGAAATCGGCGGGAGTAGCGTCGTTGATGCGGCAGGTCACCGCAAGGCCTGTCTTCATCCCCTTCCTCTGCGCTTCATGGAGCAGGGAGAAACCGGGATTGCCTTCGGCATCCTGGCCTATGTACCCGTACAGCGTCTTCTTTCCGATGGCAAGCGCGGTGCCGCCGGCGCAGGAGTCCGTCACGAGCTTGTCCACGCAATAGGTGCGCGAGAAGCCCGTCACCGGGAAATTGTCGAGATTAAGGTGGCCGCCGTTGAGCGTCCACGCCACGCTGACCTGCTCGAGGCCCATCCCGTCACCGATCATGAAGATGACGTTCTTGATCTTCTTGGATTTCGGCTGCGCCACCGTCACGGTCTGATAGGGCTCGGTCACCGTGTACTTGTCGTCTTCGCTGAACTTGTCGTCGGCATACTTGGACAGGTCACGGCCCTGGTCCACCTGCGCGAACGCTGACACACATGCGAGGATGCCGAAAAGGAAAAAGCTGATTCTCTTCATATTGGTTGGAATGATTAGATGAGGGACGCCCCGAGAATGGGAAGGGTGTCACCGGTGAATACGTCGATCTTGAGGTTTTCGAGGGGTTTGCGGTAGGGGAAATTGGCCCAAATGTACTCCTCCATGGCCTGGCAGAAGAAAGGATAGTTGTTGGCTATGCCGCCGGCCAGCCCGATGTGGCTCGGGTCGTAGGCGTACATGACGGTGCATACCAGAGCGCCTAGATGACGCCCGAACTCGTCGAAGAGGAGCAGGGCGTCGGAGTCGCCCGCCTTCGCGGCCTCGGCCGCCTTCCTGCTGTCCCATCCGGCCCCCGTGAAATACTTCTTGCTGCAATAATCCTCCAGGATGGAATCCTTGTACGGCAGGCAGCAGAGCTCGCCCGCCCCGCAGTTGGTCCCGCAGAAGAGCTTTCCCTCGTTCACGATGCCCATGCCGACGCCCGTGCCGAGCGTGACGACCACGAGGGTCTCGGGCTTGGAGTCGGCGGGATAGGTCCCGTAAACGCCCATCGCAAAGCAGTTGGCGTCGTTGTTGACCGCCACGGGCACGTGGAAGCGGTCCTCAAGATACTCTTTCAGGGGGACTTCCTTCCACGAGGGAATGTTCTGCGTATCGTACACGATGCCGCGTTTGACATCCACGACGGAGGGGACGCCTATGCCGATCTTCGTGACGCCTGAATTGAATATCTTAAGTATCTGGTTCGAGAGATGCTCCAGCGTCTGCTCCAGGGTTGACTCCGGAGAAAAGGAAGGAGTCGAGAACAAGTTCGATATCCGCCCGTCCTCGACAATGCCGAGACACAGGTTCGTCCCTCCGATATCAATTCCGATTGTAGACATAGTGGTTTAGTCTTGGTTATTAAAAATTTTAATTATCTGGCACAAAAGGAATTAAGCCATTACAAAAATAGCCATTAGTATCAAATGCGCGAAGGATATTTGCGTATTTTAGTGCACAATTTGCGTCGCTGTGACAAAAAACGGCCCGCCACGGGAATGTGACGGACCGATTAATCCATCCGGAAGGGGCGAATGAACCTACAGCGCCCTGAGCGAAACGGCGAAGCCGCCGCCCGGCGCCATGTGCACCGACAGGGAGTCGGCCGACGTCACGTTGCGGCGCGTAATCTGATAGGCCTGGGGATTTGTCGCGTAATGGGCGTCCGGAGCGTCTGCGTAGATGACGGCCTCATAGGTCTTGCCCGGGGTCAGGAAATCGAGGGAGAAGTCCGCATCGCGGGCCTCCTCGTCCGTCACGCCGCCTACGAACCACGTGTCGCGGCCTGCGCTGAAAGCCTTGGCGGAGCCGCTCAGCGTCTCCTGCTTGGGCTTGCGCGCGATGACCAGTATGTCGCCAGGCTCGGCAGCCAAATACCTGGTCTCCTCCCAGTCGACGGCCACGTCCTTGATGAACTGGAACGCGTCCATGAAGGGAGCATAGTGGTCGGGCGTATCCGCGGCCATCTGCAGCGGCGAATACATCGTCACATACAGGCCGAGCTGGTTGGCGATGGTCGCATTGACATGCGAATCATTGCCGCACCACTCCTTCAGGTTCTGCTCGAAGATGCCCGGAGTGAAATCCATCGGGCCTCCGTTCAGTCGGGTGAACGGGAGAATGGTCACGTGCTCAGGCTGGGTGCCTCCGAAAGCCTGGTACTCCGTACCGCGGGCCGATTCGTTGCCGATGAGGTTCGGATAGGTGCGGCAGAGGCCGGTCGGACGCACCGCCTCATGGGCGTTGACCATGATGTGGTGCTTCGCGGCCTCGGTCACGGCGTAGAGATAATGGTTGACCATCCACTGGCCGTAATGGCGTTCGCCAAGCGGCTGGATGTCACCCACATAGCCTGACTTCACGGCATCGTAGCCGTACTTGTTCATCAGGCTGTACGCCGCCTCCATGTGGCGCTCGTAGTTGCGCACGCTGGACGAGGTCTCGTGATGCATCACGAGCTTGATGCCCTTCGAGTGCGCATAGGCGTTCAGGGCGTCGATGTCGAAGTCCGGATAGGGCGTGAGGAAGTCGAAGACGTAGTCCTTGTTGCAGTTGGCCCATTCCTCCCAGCCTATGTTCCAGCCCTCGATGAGAAGGGCGTCGAAGCCGTTGGCCGCCGCGAAGTCGATGTACTTGCGGACATTCTCATTGTTCGCCGAATGGCGGCCGTGGGGCTTCGCGGCGGCGTAGTCGAAACTGTCAAGCTTGACGGAAGCCGCCCGGGTATAGTCCCAGCTGCCGGCGCCGGCAATCATCTCCCACCATACGCCCATGTACTTCACGGGGTGGATCCAGCTGACGTCGTCGAGAGCGCAGGGTTCGTTCAGGTTAAGGATCATGCGGCTCTCGAGCTGCTTCTCTGCCGTCTCGGCCACCTGGATGGTGCGCCAGGGAGTGACGCAGGGCGTTTCCAGACGCCCCTTCCAGCCTTCGGCGTCGGGCGTCAGGAACGAGCGCAGCGAATGTCCCGTGGCCAGCAGATGCATGCAGGGATAGTCCACCAGCGCGGCCTCGTGGATGTTGACGTAAAGCCCCTCGGGGGTCTTCATCTGCAGCGAGGTCTGCACTCCGCCCGTGCTGTACAGCGTCGTGCTGGAGTTGGAGGGATTGGTCCTCGACGGGAATATCGACGGGATCTCGGAGAGTTTCGAGGTCGCGTACTCGTACTCCTGGGAATCAAAGTCGCCCGGAATCCACCACGTGAGGTTGTCCTGCGCGCAGTTGAACTCAGTGAGTTCCTCCTTGATGACGAAATGCACCAGCGGCTGGTCGGACGGGAATTCATAGCGGAATCCAAGACCGTCGTCGAACATCCTGAAGCGGATGATCATCAGTTTGCCGTCGTCTTTGTGGCGGAGTTCGAGCAGCAGCTCGTTGTAATGGTTGCGTATGCTCCTCTCCTCGCCCCAGACGGGCTCCCAAGTCTCGTCGAAAGTATCGAAGGAATGGTTGACGATCTCGAAGCCGCTGTTGAACATGTACGGAGGCTCGGTGTCGGGCTTCAGGACCTCGCTGCCATTGTACTCGAGGCCCGTGTACTTCACGGTGCCGCGCAGCTCGAAGCCGAGGGCGCTGGGCAGCATCACGGGCGTGTCCGCATGGAACAGCTCATAGACGGGAGTACCGTCCAGGTCCAGATATACCTTAGCGTAAAGCGTCTCGTCGGGAGAAGGCAATACGAGGACGTCGGACGACGGGGTATGCGCGACCCGTGCCGGCTGCGAAGTCGTGCAGCCGGCCAGAATCGCGGCGGTCAAGGTTATTAGTACGATGAACCTTTTCATATTGAGTCAGTTAGAATTGTACGATCAAAACCTGGCGGGGACCCACCAGCACTTCGGAACTGAAATCTACCTTCTCTCCGGTGATCACGTCCGTACCGGCGGTGAGGCCGCGGCCCTCGGTGAACTCGGCGTATGAGGCCCAGGGAACCGCCACGTGGAACGGGCAGTTGTTGGCGAACACGAACACCACCTTGTCGTCCGTGTAGCGGAAATACGAATAGGTGTTGTCCCTGCGGAGGAAATGCAGCGTCTCGCCGTCGTGGACGGCCGTGGCGCCCTTGCGCCAGTTGAAGAGCTTGCGCGCGTAGTCGAAGACTTCGGCGCGCACGCCCTCGCGCAGCGGCGAGCCGTCGAAATCGACGTCGCACGCCTCGCGCCCCTCGGACGTGAACAGGTCGAACCTGTCGCCCTTCCAGCCGCCCGGGAAGTCCACGCGCAGGCCGCCGTCATGATGGGCGTAGCTGCTCGGGGTGAACATCTGCTCGTCGCCGGAGAAGATCTGCGGTATGCCGCGCAGCGTCGCGGTCAGCGCCAGGACCATCTTCATGCGGTCCGGATCGCGCCTCAGAACGTCGCCGATGCGGTCGGTGTCGTGGTTCGAGCAGAACACCAGGATGTTCTTGGGATCGGCGTAATAGGCGTCGTTCGCGATGGCGTCGAATACCTTGGTGATGCCCTCGTCCCAGTTCTCATAATCGGTGTTGAGTCCCTGGCAGAAAGCGCTGTGCAGGGGGAAATCCATGATGGCGGGGAGGTTGGAGTTGAAGCCGTCGCGGTTCAGCGCCCCGTCCTGCCAGTAGGCCAGCTGGGCGATGTTGTTGGTCCACACCTCGCCCACGATGTTAATGTCAGGATACTCCTTGCGCACGGCCGCGCACCACTGCGACATCGGCACCTTCTCGTTGTAAGGATAGGTGTCGACGCGCAGGCCGTCGAGGTCGGCGTACTCGATCCACCACACGGCCCACTGCTTGAAATACTGCAGCAGGTAGGGGTTGTCGAGGTTCATGTCAGGCATGGAGGTGTCGAACCAGCCCTCCTGCATGTTCACCCGGTCGATCTTCGACGAATGGCTGTCATTCTGCATCGCGAAGTTGCAGTTGGAGTGCGTGTATTCCGGCCACTGATGGACCCAGTCCTGGAAAGGCAGGTCCTTCATCCACCAGTGCGCGCTGCCGCAATGGTTCGTCACGATGTCCATGATCATCTTGATGCCCTTGGAATGCGCCTGCCTCACGAGCTCGCAGTACATCTCATTGTCCCCGAAGCGCGGGTCGATGCGGTAATAGTCGCTGCAGGCATAGCCGTGGTAGGACTCCTTCGGCTCGTTGTCCTCCAGCAGCGGGGTGTTCCAGATGGCGGTGGCTCCAAGTTCGGCGATATAGTCGAGATGGTCCATGATGCCCTTGATGTCGCCTCCGTGGCGGCCCGTAAGCTTCTCACGGTCAGCCTTGTCGGCCGTATCGGGAGTATTGTCGTTGGAAGGGTCGCCGTTTGCGAAGCGGTCGGGCATGATCAGGTAGATCATGTCCGCGGAGCTGAAGCCCTTGCGCGCGGCCGAGCCCTCGCGGCGCTCCGCGATCTCGTACGGGACCTTGAACGCGTACTCACCGTCCTTGACGAACACTATCCAGCATTTGCCGGGACCGCCGACCTTGACGTCGACGAACAGGTAATTAGGGCTCTCCGCCTTGTGCACGCCGGTCACCTCGGCGTCGCCGAAGATGCGAACGTCATAATCGGAAATCGAAGGGCCCTGGACGAGCAGCTGGAGTTCGGTTTTCATCCCCGCCCACCAGCACGGGGGCTCCACGCGTGTCACCTGGTCCGCCGTGGCTTCGGCGATTTCCGGAATTTCCGTATTCTGTCCGCAGGACGCGAGTGCGAGGATGCTGATGGCTGTCATGAGTATCTTTTTCATATCATCGGTTTTTTGTTTCAATCCTGTAGGTCCAAGGTTCGGCGAGGTCCACGGTCACCTTAACTTTGTCCCTGCCTGCCTGGCGAAGGTACGAGACGGAGGTCGGCGAGACCTTGAGCAGCTTGAAGGAGCTGCCGGGGTCGAGCGCCGGATGGCCGTGCCTCAACTCCGTAAGGTACTCGTAGAAATCAGTGTATTCATTCGTCTTCCAGGCCGTCGCCGGGACGGGATCCTTCTCGAAGAACTCGAAGCGGTGGTCCCAGCCTATCTCCTGGCCGGTATAGATCAGCGGCTGCGACTCCGGAAGGGTCCAGCAGAGCACCGTCATGGCCTTCCACGCGTCGCCCATGCGCTCGAACTCGGTCCCCGACCATGAGTTCTCGTCATGGTTGGAGGTGAAGGACAGGCGCTTGGCGTCGGCGGGATAGGTCTCCGCGTTCCAGGCAATGTAGCGCGCCAGCGAGTCGCCGTCGGCGGCTCCCTGCGCGATGTCGTTCAGCAGGTGATGCAGCTTCCAGGCGTACGTGGCGTCGAATCCGGCGTCATGGAGCCATGTCTCCTCGCCCTCGGCGAGGAAGTACATCTCCTTGCCGGCCTCCTCCCTCAGCACGGGGATGGTGGCCTCCCAGAACTCCTGAGGCACCTGGTAGGCCACGTCGCAGCGGAAGCCGTCCACTCCGCGCTTCACCCAGAAGCGCATGCAGTCGCGCATGGCCTCCCCCACTTCTGGAGTGCTGTAGTTGAGCTTGGCGATGTCGGTCCAGTCATACTCCACGATGGTATGGCCGAGCGAGTCGCGGTAGTACCATTCCGCGGGCTTCTCCGTCACCCAGGGGTGGTCCGGAGAGGTATGGTTGGCCACCCAGTCGAGGATGACCTTGAAGCCCAGGTCGTGGGCCTCGGCGAGGAAGACATAGAAATCGTTGAGCGTGCCGAACTCGGGATTGACGTCGCAGTAGTCGCGGATGGCGTAATAGGAGCCGAGGCTCCCCTTGCGCTCCAGCTCGCCGATGGGATATATCGGCATGAGCCAGATCACGTCCACGCCCAGCGCCTTGAGCCGCGGCAGTTGACGCTGCGCCGCGGCGAAAGTGCCCTCGGGCGTGAACTGGCGGACGTTCAGTTCATATACGACTGCGGTATCGGCCCAGTCCCGCTCCGGGGCCGGCTTCCTGGCGCAACCCAGCGCCAGCACTGCCAAAAACAGAAAACAGAAAATGCGTTTCATGCGATAGCTTTATTGTATGTCCTTCATCCAGTCTATCCCCTCGTGGAGGTTGTTCTGGTTCGTGAAATCCCAGTAGGAATTGTTCTCCCAGGTACTTCCGTATGCCCAGTCGGCGGGATAGGTGTAAACTCCCCTGCCGTGCCCGGTCTCCTTACCCTCAAGCTCGTCCGGCAGGGACTCGGTACCCCATGTGACGAGGCCCAGGCCGCCGCCGTCCTTCACGTCCTGCGCAAGCGCGCGCAGCCATGCGCGGGCCATTGCTGGAGTGTAGTTGACTTCGTTATTGTACGTGTCCCAGTCGGGATAGTTGTACGAATTGTCGCAGTAGTCCCCCATCCACTTGCCGTTGACCGTGCCGGTGGTGAAGGTATGGGCTGTCTCCAGCACCATAATGGGCTTGGAGAACTTCTTCGAGAATGTTTTGAAATTTCCCCCGGGAAGGGAATGGCCGATATTCTTGCCGGGGTAGTAAGAGAGCGCCAGGACGTCGTAGTCGCCGCCCCCGGCCGCCTCGATGGCCTCCACGGCATATTCGGCCCGGGACGGGTCGGCTATGTGCAGGGCCGCCAGGCAGGCGGGGTTGTACTCTTCCGCATAATCCCTCACCGCCTGGAATCCGTACGCGAGCAGACGCCCCGTACGGCTGTTGTCCACCACGTTGCGGTTCTTCAGGAAGCCGAGGTTCACCTCGTTCCCGACCGCCACGATGGCGGGATAGACGCCCTCCCTGGCCAGTGCGACCAGTTCTCCGTACACCCAGTCGTGAAGTGTCTTTCCCAGCTGGGTTTCGTTCAGGGAAGCCCAGGTCGGAGGGACGTTGTTGTGGTCCACCGGGACGGACGTGAACTTGTCATAGTCGGGCTTGAGCGTCAGGATGATCTGCAGGCCCTGGGCCCTGGCCTTCTTCGCGTCGGCGATGACACGGCGGGTAGCCTGCCAGTCGATCTTGACTCCCTTGTATTCGTCGAAGGGCAGGCAGTCGAGCTGGAGCCGCACGCAGTTGCCCCCGTGGTTTGCCACGGACTTGTAGGGATCCGTCACCTGCCCGTTCTCGCGGTATTTCAGCCCGAAGTCCTGCAGGAATGAGGCGAAGCTCATCGTCGTCCCCTTGTAGAAGAAATCCTTCCCTGGGGTCTTGTCGCTGACCGGGGGAGGCGTGTCCTGGTCTATTTCAACCGTCTCTCCGCATGAGTACATGCAGAGGAGCAGGGCCGGAACCGCCAGCCACGTGAAAAGTCTGGTCTTCATGGCTTAATTCAAGTCAAATACTATCGAGGAATGGGCGGGCATGATCAGGGTGCTGCGGTCGGCCTTGATGGTTCCGAGGACCGCCACGGGCTTGGAGATGTCGTCGCTCACTGCGACCTGCTTCTCCGTCGAAGCGCAGTTGTGGATGACCAGCATCTTCTGCCCGGAAGTGGATGTCATGTACCACGACGCTACGGAGCCGCTGTTCAGCGGGGACGCCGTCATGGTGCCGTCCGCGAGGGCGGGATAGGTGTTGCGCAGGCGCGAGAAATCGCGGTAGACGGACAGCAGCGACTCCTTGTCGGCCGCCTGGGCCTCCACGGATATTTCAGCCTTGAGCATGGCATTGTCCACCTTGTTGTTAACGCCCTTCTTCGCGCAGTCCTTCCCGGCCTTGTCCCACATCATCGGGGTACGGATGTACTCGTCGCCGCCGCTGTTCGTACCATAGTATCCCAGCTCCTCGCCCTGGTAGATGAAGGGTTTGCCCGGGGTGGTCAGCATCATCGCCGCCGCCTGCTTTTCCTTCTCGAGGTTCTTACCCAGGGACTCCGCGGCGCGGGGCTGGTCATGGTTGGTCATGAAGATGGAGGTGATGGCGTCGGGACGCATGGCCGTATGCTCGGAGATGTACTTGTTGACATCGGACACATAGTTCGAGGCGTTGCCTCCGATTGCCCTCGTCAGAGTGCCGAAGTACTCGAACTCGAAGCAGGAGTTGATGCCCTTGTAATAATTCTTCTCCGTGGAATGGGCCTCCCAGGCCTCTCCGACCATGAAAATGTCGTCGGTATGCCCCGCTGCATGGAAGGTGGTGTTGCAGTGGTCATACCATTGCTTCAGGAAAGTCTGGTTGGGCGTTATCTGCGCCTGGTATATCCACAGAACCGCGTCCAGGCGGAATCCGTCCACTCCGAAATCGGTGATCCAGCGGTCCGCCGTGGCGGCGATGGCCTTGAAGGCAGGCGACTCCGAAGCCTTGTCGTACTTACCGTAATTCAGGTCCGGCATGCTCGCGGCGAAGCTGGCGAAATAGTACGAAGTTTTTCCTCCGAATATGATGTCCGCAGCAGACGTGTTGTTCAGGGCGTAAGGCTCTCCGAAGGCGATGGCGCTGCCGTCCCCTCCCCACTTGGTACCGTTGTCCCAGGTGGTGTCCGAAGTACGTACCAGGAAGCCCCAGTCAGTATCGACGTCGATCGTGATCTCGTAGATATCCTTGTCCGTCTCGTAGAGGCCCACGGCTCCCACGCTGCCTATCCAGAGCCAGATCTTAGCGTTCTTGTTGGAGGTCTCCGGGGTGTCGCCGGACTTGGAGACGGTGACGGTTTTCGTGCTCCCGGACCAGTCAAGCTTGAAATGCAGGCGGCCCTTGTAGCCGCTTTTTCCGTACGACACGGCGTGCCATTCGCCCATTCCGGGATTCTTCGCCCCTCCGTAATTGTCGATCCTGCCCGCCGGGACGTCAGTATCGGGATTGTCGGAGAACACATAATAGTCCCTGTAAGGACTGGCGGGGTCCTCCAGGGCGGCCTTGAACCAGGCGTTGTTGGAGCCGGAATGGTTCAGGACATAATCCATGTAGATCTTGATGCCCTTGGCGTGCGCGGCGTCGACGAGGGCCTTGAAGTCAGCCTCAGTTCCGTACAGGGGGTTGACCGTCGAGTAATCGTCAACGTCATAAGCGTGATAGGACGAAGTGGGATGCGCCGGCGAGAGCCACAGAGCCGTGGCCCCGATGGCGTCCAGGTAGTCCAGCTTGGAGATGATGCCCTTGAAATCGCCGACACCGTCGCCGTTGCTGTCGGCGAAGGAGTAGATCAACAGCTGGTAGGTGGTCGACGAGCGCTTGTTGCCGTCGAAGGCGGCGGGCTGCGCAACCAGGGTCCGGATGTCGGACCCGGCCTGCGTCACCGTGACGTCGGCCTTCTGCGCCCCGTTGAAGGAGATGGTGCCCCGGCGGTCGTCCGTATCGGTGTTGGCTTCAACCGACACGGTGACGGAACCGCTGGAACTGCCAGAAGTCTTGTCCAGATGTATCCAGCTGGCGGATGCCGATGCGGTCCACGACTCGGTCGTGGTCACCAGCACCAGTTTGTTGGAGGCGTCGTCGGCCTTGAATTCGAGGGTGGTCGGAGACACGGTGAGCGTCGCCGCTTCGGGCTTGACCGGCTTGTCGCAGGAGACCGCGGCGCACATCAGGGCCGCAAGAAGGATATATCTGAACTTTTTCATAAAGGATAAGGATAAATAAGGGAAAGCCGGCACGCTTGTCGGCTTTCCCTTGGATAATCACAAATTACTCGACGACGGCGGTGCCGGCGTTGAAGTCGAGAATGACCTTCTTGCCGGCCTCGACTTTGACGCGCTCCTGGTCACCACCGTTGCCACGGTAGGCGATCTTGCCGTCGAAGAACACGAACTCGCGGGTCCACCAGTCGGAAGTGGCGATGCTGCTGTCGACATACATGCGGATCTCGCCCTCGCCGGTAGTGGTACCGACCACCTTGCCTTCCTCAACGGAGAAGGCCACGGGGTCGGCATCCCATCCACCGAAGCAATCGCCCTTACCGAACACCTTCGCAGGCTCGACACAGACCTTCTTGTTGTCGGTGTCCACGTAGATCATGTACACGCCGTTCTCGGCCACGAAGCAGTTGCCGCTGTCCACGGTGTAGCCGGTATCTTCGCCCTGTCCGGTGAAGTCACCGCTCCACTCCTTGACGGCGCAGAACTTGAAGCCCTTGCCGGCCTCGATGTAGCGGATGGCCCAGAACTGGCCGGGCTTGCCGTTGACGGGGACCATGTCGACGATGTAGTCACCGGCCCAGTCCCATCCACCGACGCCGTCGCCGATGATGTACATCGTCTCGGGCAGGCTCGGGGCCTCACCGGTATAGTCGCCGTTGAGGGTGATGGTCTCAGCCTCGGGATCGTAGACTACGGAGAACTTGGCGTCACGTCCGAGCTTGATGTTGGCTCCGTTGTTCTCAACAGCGAACGGCTCGCCGAAAGCGGCAAAGGTACCGCCGCGGTTTACGCCCCAATCCTCATTCTGGCGGATCTTGATCTCATCGGTTGCGGTGATCTCAAGGTCATCATAGAAATACTTGCCGGATTCGTCCTGATACATGATGCGGTCAGGTGCTCCCCAGCCGTTGATCGTACCGACGACGCCCCAGTAGGTGAGTTCGGAACCGGCCTCGAGGACGAAGAGGACCTCGCTGTCCGGACGGTAGTACACATCGTAGTTACCGGCCACGCCGGGCTTGATGTTCGGTCCGTCCTGTACGGCCTTGACGGCCTGGCCGACCGCCGTACGTCCACCGCGGTTCACACCCCAGTCGCTCTTGTAACGGAGTTTGATCTCGTCGTTTTCAGTCAGGGCGACATTCTTGGCCACGAGGAACAGGCCGTCCTCCTTGAGGATGATATCCGGGGTGTTGCCCCAGCCGTTGATGGTGCCCACGAGGCCCCATCCGGTCTCATCGATGGTGATGGTCTCGGCTTCAGGGTCATAGGTCACGATATAGTTGCCGGACTCGACATTGATGTTGTCGCCTCCTGCCACGGCTGCGAACGGCTCACCGATTGCAACGAAGACGCCGCCTCGGTTGTCGTCCCAACCATGGTTGTGACGGAGCTTGAACTCGCCTTCGAGCTTGGTGACGGGGCTGACCCACTTGCCGTCGGTCAGGACCATGTCGACATCGCCGGCCCATTCGTTGAAGCCTCCGATGAGCGACCATACATTGCCGTCGGAAACGGTGACAGTAAGGGCATTGAGATCAAGGACAACCTTGTAGAAACCTGCGGCGATCTTGATATTGTCACCTCCGGCAACGGCCTCGAAGGGCTCTCCAAGGGCAGCCATCACGCCGCCGTAGTTCTCGTCCCAGCCGCCATCCTTGCGCCACTTGAACTCAGTGTCGCCCTCGGCTGTGATATAAGCCGTCCAGACACCGTCTTCCTCAGTGGCGAGGATGTCGTTATCCCAGTCGCCGTTCAGGCCGATGATGTTCCAGCCCGTGACAGGCTCCGGCTCCGGTTCGGGTTCATCGCTGCCGATGACCGTACTGATCTTCATGCCGGAAGCCTCGGAGACCTTGGCGGTACCGGCACCCGGATTGACGGTGAGGTCATAGACGCCCGCCGCACCGACCTTGATGTTCGGACCGTCCTGGCTTACCGCGAACTCGTTGTCAAGGCCGCCGAAGTCACCGCCGAGGTTGACGGTCCAGGCCTTGTCCTGACGGAACTTGAACTCGTCGTCGTCGTCGAGGTTGACGCCGAACGCGATGTGGCTGCTGCCGTCAGTGACCATGGCGATGTCGCCGTCCCAGCTGATGCCCTCGATGGTCATGTCACCGATGACGGACCAGTTGCTGGCCTCGGTGAAATCAGGATACGGGTCGAAAGCGGCGGAAATCCAGGCGATGCCTGCGCCGGGATTGAGGAACAGGTCATAGACACCGTCGGCGCCGACCTTGATGTTCGGGCCGTCCTGGGTGACGGAGAACTCGCTGTCGAGGCTTCCGAAGTCACCACCGAGGTTGACGGTCCAGGCCTGGTCCTGACGGAACTTGAATTCGTCGCCGGCCTTGAGGGTCACGTGGGCCGCGACATGGTTGGAACCGTCGGTCCACATGTTCAGGTCGCCGTCCCAGCTGATGCCGTAGGCCTCAAGCGAACCGATGACGGACCAATTGCTGGCCTCGGTATACTCGGCGTAAGGGCTGCCGACCACCTCGGGGATGACCACCTCGAAACCGTTGATGGCGATGGTTCCCTGGGAATCCACGAAACCGTTGATGCCGTTGTCCTTGGAGGGATCCTGCATGGTGGCGCGGACCGCCAGCTCGACGTCAGTCGTGCTGCCTTCGGCGAATCCGAGGGTCATGAGGGCCTTGGCCAGGTTGGCGGGCTTGAGGGTAAGGACTCCGTCCTTATCGGAGGTGGTGAGGGTCTTGCTGAAAGTCTGGCCGCCGGCCGCAACGATTGCGAGGGAATGATTGGGAGCAATCTTGTCATTGAAACCCTGCTTGAAGGAGCCCGGGGTATAATTGGCGGTAATCTCCTTCTCGCCTATCTGGAAGGAATTGAGCACGGGTGCCGTCGCCTTGGAGGCGTCGAACATAACCAGCTCTTCCTTGACGCAGGATGCCGCCAGAAGGGCGAGCGCGCCTGCAAATATGATGGATGCTATTCTTTTCATAAGGCTCATCTATTAATAACCTTGGTTCTGCACAAGCTTGGTGTTGGCCTGGCGGTCAGAATCAGGGATGGGGAACAGGACCCTGTATGAGTCGATGTCCCGGCCTTCTTTGACATTGCCTTTCCACTGCCAGTTGTAACCGGAAGTGAACTGACCGAAGCGGATGAGGTCGTTGCGCCTCCAGCACTCCTGATAGAGCTCGCGTGCGCGCTCGTCAAGGATGTTCTGGAGCGTAGGGTTGGAGATGGGGGCCAGACCGGCGCGAGCGCGGACGGCATTGAAGCCGTCGATGGCGCCGCTGACGTTTGCTCCGCGGAGCTGGCACTCAGCGGCCATCAGAAGTACGTCGGCATAACGCATCATCGGGAAGTCGGTATCCACGAAACCAGCCTCCTTGCCATATCCGCCGTCGCTGGTGCGGTTGCGGAACTTCATGAAGGCATAGCCATGGGAGAACTCTCCGATATCGTCAATGTCGGCGGTATGATTGTCCGTGTAGAACAGGGCACGGTCATCGCCGGCTCCGAACTTATTGTAGAACTCAGGGGTCATGCGCAGGCCGCCCCAACCGGAAGAGATACCAAGGTCGTCGGGGTTCATGCCGTCGGTCGAACCGGTGGAGGCGAAGATCAGGTAGTTGGTGACACCGTAGCTGGTGGTGTTGACACCGTCCTGCTCGATGGGGAAGATAATCTCGTCGGTGCAGCGGTTGTTGTCGGCCAGGAAAAGCTCCTGATATGCGCTGTAAACGCCCTGGGAGCTGGTGTGGAGGCTGTAGCCGTCATCCATGAGGTCGGTGAGGACGCTGGCGCACTTGTCGTAAGCCTTGGTGCCGACGAAGACTTCGGCGTTCAGATAGAGTTTCGCTAGGAGGAACTTGGCGACGCTCTTGTTCACGTGGCCGTAGGCGGTGCCGGACTTCTCGGGAAGGGCGCTGTTCTGGATGAGGTCGGTGAGTTCGTCGACGAGCCAGGCATAAAGGTCGGCGCGGGAGATCTGGTCGGGGTTGACACCCACGACGGCGGTCTCATCCGCGAACGGGACATTGCCGAAGTTGTCGATGGCGTGATAGTAAGCGAGGGCGCGGAGGACACGGGCCTCATCGATCATCTCCTGCTTCTTGGCGAAGTTCAGTTCGGAAGCCTTGGCCTCACGGATGAACTCGTTGGCCATGCTCACCTGCATGAAGATACGGGAGTAGAACGCATAGATGAAGGTATCGTCAGTGGTCCAATTGCCCCAGTGGAAGTTCTTGATGGTCTGGTCGTTCCAGCCGCAGACGCTCTCGTCGGTGGTGAGCTCGCTGTGGTGGTACAGGCCGCGGACGTACTGGGACGCACCGCCATCCAGGCCCTGGATGGACGCGCCGCCGTTGGCGCCGTAATAGCCGGAGGTGGCGAACCCGAGATACACGCCGGCCAGGAACTGCTCGAAGGAGGCCTCGCTTACGAGGACTTTGTCGGCAGTGTCGTAGTTAGGGTCGATAGGGGTGACGTTAAGGTCGCCCACGCAGGAGGTAAGGGTGGCGGAAACCGCCAGGACTCCGAGAATATATTTCAATGTTTTCATAATCCTGCCCTGTTTTAGAAGTTGATCTTGATACCGCCTACGAAGGTTCTCGGGCGCGGATATAACGCACCGTCGATGCCTTTGTAGATTTCAGGGTCGATGCCCGTGTAACGGGTCAGACAGCAGATGTTCTGCACCGTACCGAAGATGTTGAGGGAGAACGGCCTTTCGGCGCCCACATTGAAGAGCTTCGGGAAGGTGTAGCCGAGGGTGAAGTTGTCCAGCTTGAGGAACGAGCCGTCCTGCAGATAGTAGTCAGACAGGTACTGGGCCTGCGAGAACATCGACCTGGTGGCGGAACTCACGCGGTTGCTGACGAAGCTGTTGGTCCAGAGGTCGGCGAGCATTTCGGTGTCGGAGGCAACGTTGTTGTACACCCAGTTGCCGATGCTGGCATGGCCGGAAAGGGCCGCGGTGAAGTTCTTGTACGAGAAGCTTGTGTTGAAGCCGAAAGTGAAGTCGGGGTTGGCGTTGTGCCCGAGATACTTGTCGTCGGCATTGATCTGGCCGTCGTTGTTGCGGTCCACATAGACGCCGCTGATCGGACGGCCCTCGGTGTCGTATACCTGCTGGTAGAGGTTGAAGGTATACATAGGATAACCGACCTGGAACATCTGGACGTTGTTGCCGGTACCGCCGGAGATGCCTCCCTTCTCGACTCCGGTGGCATTCTCGTCGGAGACGGTGAGCTTGGTGATCTTGTTCTTATTGTAAGCTACGTTGAATCCTAAGGTCCAGCTGGCGTCGCGGGTCTCGACCAGTATGGCATTGAGGTCGAGCTCGGCGCCCATGTTGGTCATGGAACCGATGTTGGTGTTCAGATAGTTGGTGAGGTTGGAGAGTGCCGGGACGGGAATCTCGTTGAGGATGTCGCGGGTGTCCCTCTTATAAACGTCGATGCTGGCGGTCAGCCTGTCGTTCCAGAAACCCATGTCCAGACCGGCGTTGTAGGTCGTCGTAGTCTCCCAGCGGAGGTCGGCGGAATAGCCGAGGGCGGCGATGGGGTTGATGTAACTGCCGCCGTCGGTGAAGTAGTAGGAACCCTGCTGGGTGGTCAGGAATGTAGCGAAAGTGTCATAGTAATTGCCCACTTCCTGCTGTCCGGTCTCACCCCAGGAGAGACGGAGCTTGAGGGTGGAAAGCTTGTCGGCATTGGCCATGAAGCCTTCCTTGAGGATGTTCCATCCGAAAGCCACGGAAGGGAAAATACCCCACTTGTGGTTCTGGAAACGAGAAGTACCGTCGGCGCGGACCGTGGCGGTCAGGAGGTACTTGTCGGCAAAGCCGTAGTTGGCGCGGCCGAAGAAGGAGATAAGGTAGAGCTCACCCTTGTTCTCGTTGTCCCCGAGCCCGAAGTTGTCGGAGATACGGAAGGTCTTGCTGGTGCTCTCGCTGTAGAAGTGCTGCCAGGAGTAACCGGCCATCAGGTCCACATTGTGCTTCTCTGCATAAGTCTTGTTGAAGTCGGCGTAGAACTCGAGGGTGGTGTTCAGGCGGTTGTAGTCGTAGTCGGTATGGGAACCTCCACCGGACTGGTTGGTATTGTGGTAAGACGCCTCGGAACCCTTGGCAAGGATGCTCGTGCCCTTGGAGGTGGCGATATCCATACCGAGGTTGAGGTTGAGCCTCAGGGCCTCCAGACCGTGTACCTTGTAATCAAACTGGGCGTTGCTGATCTGGCGGAAAGCCTGAGCTGTGTCGTCCAGAGCCTCAAGCAGGCCGACAGGGTTCATAGTGGCCATCGTGTTGATGTTGCCGTTGCCGTCGAACCATGTGGTAAAGCCGTTCAGGCCGTTAGGGTCATTGACGGGCTTGGTAGGATCATAGTGGTTGGCGGCACCGATAGCGCTCTGGTTGGCATACACGTTCTTGGTGAAGGTGTTCTTGCTGTTGAGGTTGATAGTCAGGTGGTTATCGAAGAAGGTTGGTGAGAAGTTCACGGAACCGGTGTAGCGGTTCATCTTCGAGCCGATGAGGGTACCCTCCTCGGAGGTGGCGCCTGCGGAGATGCGGTAAGGTAGGAAGCCCACTCGGCCGTTAAGGCTGAGGTTGCCGTCATAGGTCGGTGCCATGTGGTAGATCTCCTTCTGCCAGTCGGTATTGTAGAGCTGTCCGTTCAGGCCGAGGTGCTGCTCGGCTGCGGAATTGACGCCGTAGAACTTGCGGATGAGGTCCACGATGCCGTCGGCATCCAGGAGGTCGTTATACTTGGCGATGGTATTGACCGAGGCAGTGAAGTCCATGGCGACCTTAGGCATTGCGGTACCGGTCTTGGAACCCTTCTTGGTGGTGATCACGATAACGCCATTGGAAGCACGGGATCCGTAGATGGCGGTAGCCGAAGCGTCCTTGAGGACGGTGAAGCTCTCGATATCCTCGGGATTGATGGAGGACAGAGGGTCGGACATGCCGGAGATGCCATCGTTGGAGATGGGCAAGCCGTCGATGACGATGAGAGGGTCGTTGGACGCGTTGATGGACGAGCCGCCGCGGATGCGGATGGTAGCGCCCGAACCAGGCATACCGGAACCCGAGGTGACCACGACACCGGCGGACTTGCCGCGGAGCAGGTCGGCGGGCGAGGTGATGACGCCCTTGTTGATCTCATCGGCCTTGACGGTCGAGACCGAGCCGGTGAGGTCGCTCTTCTTGACGGTACCGTAGCCGATGACCACGACCTCGTCGAGGAACTCGCTGTCCTCCTCGAGGGTGACCTCGGAAGGCACCTCGGAAGCCTTGAAGGTAAGGGTCGTGTAACCGATGCAGCTGATCTCGATGATCGAATTGGCGTTGGCTACGTTCAGGACGTAGTCTCCGTCGATACCCGTGACGGTACCGTTGGAGGTACCCTGCTCGATGACTGTCGCACCGATGACGGGTCCCATTGCGTCGGTAACTACACCCTTGACCTGATATCCGCCTTGGGCGAACACAGAAGTGGCCATCAGGCTTAGCAGCATGACGCCCACGAGTTTTGTTACGATTCTTTTCATATAACTTGGTTGATAGTATTGGATTATTTCTTTTCCTTGACGAAGAAGACCGCGGCGGCGCCGCAGAGCAGCAGCACGCCCGCCACGACCATCATGCTCACCTGCGCACCCCCGACGAGGCTCAGGACTGCTCCGCCGAGCGCCGCCGCGACGATCTGCGGCAGGCAGATGGTGCAGTTGAACAGGCCGAGGTACTCGCCCATGTGCTCACCGGTGAGGGAGTTGGTGAGGATGGTGAAAGGCAGCGCCAGCATCGCTGCCCATGCCGCGCCTATGAGCAGGAACGACACGAAGAGCGCATACTGGTCGTGGATGAAGAACACCGAGATGAATCCCAGGGCGCCGATCACGAGGCTGACCACGTAGGCCAGGCGGTGCGAGCGGAACTTGGGGATGAAGAGGGCCCAGAGCATGGAACCCACGGCCTGGACGGCGAAAAGGACGCCCACCCAGTTGCCGGCGGCCTGGTAGCCCTCCGACGCAGGGTCGGTAGTACCCCATACGGTGGAGGCGATGGAGCCGTTGGTGTAGGTCCACATGTAAAGGAAGGCCGACCAGCAGAAGAACTGCACGAGGCCGACGGTCCAGAAGGCCTTGGGAGCGTGCACGAGCAGGCTCACGATGCCTTCCTTCTTCTTCTCCTGCTGCTTCTGCAGGTCGAATCCGTGGAAGTCGGCGTACTCCTGCGGGTTCATCTCCTTAACCCTTCCGAACGTGTAGAGCACGCAGAGGATGAGGATGAGCGCGCCGGCGTAGAAGCTCCATTTGACGGAGTCGGGGATGACTCCCTCGGGGGCGGTGTTGGCGATGCCGATCCAGGTGAAGAAGATCGGGAAGAGGTAGCCCATGAACGAGCCGGCGTTGCAGAGGAACGACTGGATGGAGTAGGCCTTGCCCTTCTGCTCCTCGTTGACCATGTCGCCGACCATCATCTTGAAGGGCTGCATGGCGACGTTGATGGAGGTGTCGAGGAAGATGAGCGAGAACAGGCCGAACCACATGGCCCCGTTGAGGCCGAGGAGCAGTTTGGTGCTGAAGTTAAGGCTGCCGGCGTTGGGCAGGAAGAGCATCACCAGCACGGCCACGAGGGCGCCGACCAGCAGGTAGGGCTTGCGGCGGCCCATGCGGCACCATGTCCTGTCGGAATACTTGCCGATGAGGGGTTGCACTATCATGCCCATAAGGGGCGGCAGGATCCAGAAGAAGCTGAGCTGGTGCGGATCCGCTCCCAGCGTGGCGAAAATACGGCTGATGTTGGCGCTCTGGAGAGCGTATGCGATCTGAACTCCGAAGAATCCGAAGCTAAGGTCCCACATCTGCCTGAAAGTCAAGTCGCGTTTTTTCATCTGAAACGTTTTAGTGTCATTTACGGGACGAAATTAGACATTTTTAGCACACGCGCGTATATATAAAAGACGAAATGCGCCTTTTTCAGGATGAACAGTTCGTTTATGTGGATGAATTTTACGATATTTGTAAAGATACTTTACAGGAACACGAGATTTACATGCCATCCAAGTCCCGGGACGCACTCATCATCCATCTGTTCGCCCTCCTGCATGCAGGCCTGGGGTTCGGATGCCGTTCACTGGGGCTGACCGACGAGATCGTCCTCACCCTTCTCACGATGCTCCTGGTCGTGGTCATCTGCCTGAGGCGAGGGATGAGCGCCAAGTTCATGGCATTCAGCCTCATACTGGTCAACGTCATAGGCTTCGGAGTCGCCAAGGGCATCTCCACCCTCCTCGGCCTGGTGGCATCCAATCCACTGGTAGTCAACCCCATCTCCACCTTCCTCACCACCGAGATCCTCGGCTGGGGCACTTACATGATAGCCGGCCGCCTCTCCCGCGACGGGAAGTTCCAGGTCACCGACAGCAGCGGCCTGCGCTGGCTCCTCCTGGCCTTCGTCATCATCATCGCCGTCCGCCTGACCATCCTACTTGCGCTCTCCGGAGGGATTGACCGGGAGAACATCGTGGCGAGCATCATCGTGGACTACGTGTTCAGCTGCGCCGCCCTCATCTTCCTCGCCGAGAACGCCATGCGCATCAACGCGCGCGCCCTCGAGGACCGCGAGAAGGCCCGCCTGGCGCAGTACCGCTACATGAACCTCAGCCAGCAGGTGAACCCCCACTTCCTGTTCAACTGCCTCAACATCCTCGACTGCCTCGTGTGTGAGGGGAAGAACGAGCAGGCCTCCACCTACACCCAGAAGCTTGCCGGCATCTACCGCTACATGCTGCGCATCGAGAGGGAGCGCCTGGTGACGCTGCGCGACGAGATGGAGTTCGTGGGACTGTACGTGGACATGCTGAAGATACGCTTCCCGGAAGGGCTGGACATCGGCATCGACATACCTGAAGACAAGATGTCCAGGCACGTGGTCCCCTGCTCCGTGCAGCTGCTCATAGAGAACGCCACCAAGCACAACGCCGTGGACGCCAGGAAGCCCCTCCGGATCAGCGTCACCTGCACCGGAGACAACCTGAAAGTGACGAACAACCTCCGTCCCAAGCTCTCCACCAGCCCCTCCACGGGGCTCGGGCTCAAGTACCTGCACGAGCAGTACCAGGACGCGGCCGGGCGCGGGGTGGTCGTCAATTCGACAGATGAAGAATACACCGTAGAAATTCCCCTGATATGAAAGCTCTGATAGTAGAAGATGAAGTGATGGCCCGGAACAGGCTGGCCAGGATGCTGACCTCAGGCTTCCCCGACATCGAAGTGACGGGAGAGACCTCGTCCGTGGAGGATACCATAAACTGGCTCCGCAACCCCTCCAACTCCGCCGACATCATCTTCATGGACGTGGAGCTCTCGGACGGCGATTGCTTCGAGATTTTCCGGCAGGAAAAGGTCCAGGCGAAGGTCATAATGACCACGGCCTATGACAGATACGCCGTCAAGGCCTTCGAGGCCGGAAGCGTCGACTACCTGCTGAAGCCGGTCGGGGACGCGGAGCTGCGGCGCGCCGTCGAGCGCTGCCGCGAACGCGGCGCCGCGCCCGACGTGGACGCGCTGCTGCGCGCCATCGGCCGTCAGGCCCGGCCGGCGTACAAGGAGCGTTTCGTGGTGAACGTGGGCGAACAGATCATCCCCGTTTCCGTAGGGGACATCGCCTTCTTCTATTCAAAGGACAAGTACAACTGGCTCGTGGGCAGCGACGGCTCCCACTACATCCTGGACACTTCCATGGATACACTGGAGGAGGAGCTCGACCCGAAGCGCTTCTTCCGCATCTCGCGCGGCTGCATCGTGGCCATGCCGGCCATCCGCAGCATCACCAGGATGCCCGGCGGAAGGCTCCGGGTAATAGCCGTGCCCGAGCCACCCATCGACATGACGGTGGCCCGGGCACGGGTAGAAGACTTCCTCGCCTGGCTGGAATAACTACCTTCCGCTTTCCTCCACCATATCCCTGACCTTATCGAGGAACTCCTTCTGTGACAGGAGGTTCTCAAGCGTCAGGTGCATGCGGTAGCGCCAGTAGTAAGGGCAGATGGCGGGGACGTTGATGCGCTCCTCGGCCGGGTCGGCGAAGCGGAGCTCAGCCGACATGCCGAGCCAGTCCTGCAGCGGCAGGATGGTGAACATCGCCGGCGACGCCAGGTGCTGCGCGATAATCTGCTCGCAGATCTCCGGCGAGCACTCCTTCGGCGCCTCTCCCTCACGTCCCAGCACCTCGTTGTAATACTTCTGAATGAGGCCGCGGTCCTCTTCCTCCCACCATGCCCTGAGCGGGCTCATGTCGTGGGTGGAAGTGGTGCAGACGCTCATGTACGGATACTCCGAGGGGATGGCGAAGGTCTGCGCCGGATCCTTCGGCATGCGCTGGATCTCCAGCGACAGGATCTTCTGCCACTCCATCACCTCCGGCACGCAGGCCGGAATCATGCCGAGGTCCTCGCCGCAGGCCAGCATCCCGGTCGCGCCGAGCAGCTCAGGCAGCTTGCGCATCGCCTGCCTCTTCCAGAACTCGTTGTGGCGGCGGTAGAAGAAATCGTCGTACAACTCCTTGTACGTCCACTTCTGCCAGTCGTTGAGCCTTGCAAACGCCTCGGTGTCAACCGACGAGATGCGCGGATGCCAGTATCCTTTATGATGCGGATCTTCGAGGAAAAGCCCCTCGAACGGCAGTCCCTTGTCGCGTATCTCCTGTTCGGAATAAGGCATGGCCGGGCTGAAATGCCCCATCAGGCCGCTCTTCTCCGGCACGGGGATCTCCCATATACGGAAGAATCCGAGGATGTGGTCGATGCGGAAAGCGTCGAAGTACTCGGCCATCTTGCCAAGGCGGCTCTTCCACCAGGCATAATGGTCCTCGGCCATCTTGTCCCAGTTGTATGTCGGGAATCCCCAGTTCTGGCCGTCCACCGCGAACGCATCCGGCGGTGCGCCGCACTGGGAGTCCATGTTGAAGAGGTCGGGATGGCACCATGCGTCCACGCTCGTGCGGCTGATGCCGATGGGAAGGTCGCCCTTGAAGGCCACGCCCTTGGCATGGGCATAGGCACAGACCTCCTTCAGCTGCTTGTCCAGATGGTACTGCACGAAGCAGTGGTAGTCCACCTCGGCCTTGTGCGCCGCATAGTAATCCTTCGCCTTCTTCAGCGAATACTTCGCATAGGGGCCCCACTTCGAGAAGTCCGGGGTGCCGTTCTCGTCGCGCAGCGCGCAGAAAACCGCATACGGCAGCAACCAGTGGGCGTTTGCGTCGAAGAAGTCGCGGTAGCTCTCGCTGGCCAGCACCTTCTCCCCTTCCGGCCCGGCGAAGACCTCCTTCAGGAGTTTCGTCTTCGCGGTATTGACCCTGACGTAGTCAATCTTCGGCAGTGCGTTGAGCTCCGCCCGCAGCTTCTTGTACGCCGCCGTCACCTTCACTCCCGCCGCCGGCAGGTTGATGAACTGCGGATGCAGCGCGAAAGTGGAATTGGCGTTGTACGGGTAGGAGTCCATCCACTCGTGCGTCATGGTCGTGTCGTTGATGGGCAGCAGCTGCAGCACGGTCTGGCCGGTGCGCTCCGCCCAGTCGGCCATCTGCTTCAGGTCGTAGAACTCGCCTACGCCGAAGTCGTCGTTGCTGCGCAGCGAGAAGACCGGGATGGCCGTGCCCGCCCCGCGGAAGCCCTTCTTGTCAAAAAGGGCCATGGAATGTTCGCGGAGGAAGCCGTTGCCTCCGGCGGGGACGTCGTTCCAGGCGTCGCGGAACGACGTTTCGCCCCGCGCGGCCTTGCGGCTGTGATGCCGCCACTCCTGGCGCGTGACGATCCCGTCGCAAACGACCTCATAGGTATAATCCAGCAGCATGGAGCCCGTGAACTTGTCGATCTCGACAGTCCAGAAGCCCCCCTGGCAATACTCCATGGGATATTTCTTCCCCTGGCAGACCAGGAAGAGGTTCTCTCCCCACTGCGTGTGGTACTCGATGGTGAATCTTGCTTTCATTGTCAGAATGCGGTTAGTTTCGAACAAATATAACATGTTTGCACATTAAACGGTTTAGCCCTCCCCCGCTTTTCCGACGAACTGCCCGATTTCCCGAACGAACTGACTCCCCCGCGCCCCCAACGGTAACTCCCCTCAACCCTCCCGTACGCAAAACAACCCTTTTTGCGCACCGAATCCCCTATTTCTCGCCTCCCGTGTGCAAAACGGCCTTATTTGCACACCAATTGCCCATAAATTCCGCATCCGTGTGCAAAACTGGCGTTTCTGCACACCAACAAGACTGGCCGCCCGAAATGCAATCAAAGAAAAAGTTGCAAAACTACTTTTTCTTCGTATATTTGCAGTCCCGACCGGAATCTCCGCCGCGTGGAAAGGAGAGGTGGGTGAGTGGCTGAAACCACCGGTTTGCTAAACCGACGTACGGGTAATTCTGTACCACGAGTTCGAATCTCGTCCTCTCCGCTGAAATGCCCTGCAGAGCGTTCTGCAGGGCATTTTTAGTAAAAAGTATCCCAAAAAATATCCCAAAAAAATATCCCAAAAACGCAAAAATGGCCCATAAAAAGTTGTTCGCAGGCGAGCGACTTTTAGAGAAGGAAGAAAGGAAGACTACTTATCGATCTCCTTAACGGTTTTCTTAAATACGAGAGCTTCCTGGAACATCCAGTCTGCGGCTTCGGACCATTTGGTGCGGTCTTTCACATTGATAGAGTGATAGAGTAGGATGCGGCTAGACTTGCCGGCATCACGGAATTCTACATCTTTACCAATGGCTTCTTTGAAGACATCTGCGTGTTCCCGGAGACGGTGAAAGACCTCTTTATCATTAGGGATGTAAAGACCGGCATCGATCTTCTTTTTCTGAGTGTTGATGTTGAGACTGATGTAGTAGGAAGACGTGCCGAGGCTGAGGTCATACCAGTGGCAGGGTTGGGGCTTTCGGAGATTGAACTCCCGCTGGAATTCAGGGTTGGAGCCCATCTGGTCGTTAAATGCTTGCCAAAATTCAAGTTTGAGGCGGTCTGTCTCACTCATTCCCTCAATTCTCTTCATATATTTGCCCCAATCGTTAGGCTTTTCCACTACGTTGAACTTGGGGGCAAGGAGGGAGTCGTTTATTTGCCACAATTCGATTTCCACGAGGAAAAAACCGATATTGGAATCAGTGTGCTGGTTGAGCCACTCGATGGCCTGACGATGCTCATCACGCGCCCGCTTAACAATCCAGATGACCACTTCTGCGCCCTTTCCTGAGGCGTAAGTAATTAACTTGCCCAGATGGTCATGATTTGTGTCCTCCAGCTGATTCTCAATGATGATCTTGCGACCAGAGCCGCTTTCTGTGGCAAACAAGTCTACATTGAAACTGCCCACTGATGATTCGCGTTCTTCCAAGTCGATGTCAATACCAACAGCCTTGCCGAGCTCTTCAAGATTGTCTTCCTCAGCAAGCCATTTGGTGAAATTAGTAGCTTCGTTTGGCCATACTTTGCGCAGATCATCTATACGCTTCATTTTACCGAGTTGCATATCTTATAGCTTAAAGTAATTGAATTTGAATAAAGGGAAAGCACTCAAAATTGATACCTCATTTTTCGGTACGATGAACTGAGATAACTGTGATTCAAATATTCTTTGTTGCGAGATAGTTTCCTTGTCAACAGGAATATCAAGTTCTCCATTGCATATCCAATTTGCTTTGACAACATTCTGTCGTTCCAATAACGCCCAATTCTGCTTAACAATAGATACTTTTTTCTCGCTTGGAGCTTTGCGAAAATCGAGGACAATAAAGTCAAGACTCCCATAAGCTCGGGGCGGTGAGGGTGCCTTCGATGGTGTCACCGGTGCGGGTACCGCGCACTTTGGCGTTCAATCGGCAGAAATTCTTAAATTTGTATTCGACAAATCAGGAATTTGTGACATGATATGTGGAGACTTTACGCACTTCTT
>JAFZQO010000042.1 GCA_017620335.1 Bacteroidales bacterium | reverse complement strand
GAAGGCGATGAAGCCGATGAGGATGTTCTGGATGGACTTGACGAGCACGGCGGCCTGCTCAGCCTCGGGACCGAGGGCGTTGCCGGCGAGCACCACGGCGCCGGTCGAGTCGACCGTACCGCCGATGAGCGCGCCGCCCATGAGCTGCGTCATGCCGCAGGCCTTGATGATCATGGGCTCGAACACCATCATGAGGATGGTGAAGATGATGGAGATGGATATGGCGATGGAGAGGTCGTCCTTCTTGCACTTGGCGGCGGCGCCGGTGGCGATGGCTGCGGAAGTACCGCAGACCGAGGTCGCAGCGGCGAGTGTCATGACAAGCGGCTTGTTCTTGAGTTTCAGGACCTTGGTGCCGAACCACCACATGAAGATGATGACGATGGGGGTGACGATCCAGGCGATGCCGAGGCCGTAGAGGCCGAACTTGGCGATGTTGCTGAAGAGGACCGAGAAACCCATGATGACGAGGCCGACCTTGATGTAGAACTCAGTACGCACCGCGGGCTTGAGCCAGTCGGGAACGCCTACGGTGTTGGACACCAGCAGGCCGATGATCAGAGCCCAGAAGGCCCACTCGAGATAGCGGTTGAGGGTGAACTCCGCGCTGACGAGGCGCACGACGATGGCCAGCAGGAACAGCATTAGGAATGCGGGGATGTACTTCTTGAGGTCTCCGCCTTGGAGCTTGACCGCTCCGCCGAAGAGTACCAGCAATACGGCGACAGTAAGCACGAGCTTGCCGAGGAACTTCCAGGTGAACTGGCTCCAGAGGCTCGAGGCCGCAGCGGCCTTTTCGCCGAGGGTCCACGTTCCGAACTTGAGTGCCGAGAAGTCGAACCATCCGGTCAGGACGGCGACGGCGCCGATGAGGATGATGATGAAGCCGATCCAACAGGCCATCCAGTCATCCGATTTCCAATTCTCTTTCATGATTGTGGGGGTTTAGTACATTTTTAACAAAAATAGGGTTATTTTTTGTATTTTTGTCCCTATAGCACTAAAAATCATCCGATGACGTCCCAGACAGAAACTTCCTGCAGTCGTTGCGGCTCCCGCAGCAAGGTCACCGCTTACGACGGGATCAACGTCCGGGAAACCCCTGAGCTCAAGGCGCAAGTGCTTGACGGGTCGCTGTTTGTGTGGGAATGTCCGCATTGCGGCGCCCGCAACCTCGTGCGCAGCCAGACCCTTTACCACGATCCGGACGAGAAACTGATGGTCTGGGTGACGCTGGGCTCCGCGGAGCTCGAGGAACGCGTGGGCGCCGCGTACGGGGCCCTTCCGGAAATGAAGGACTACACCCTCCGCTTCGTGGACGACGCCGGTTCGCTCATCGAGAAGGTCAAGATATTCGGGGCGGGTCTTGACGACGTGACGATGGAAATGGCCAAGTATGTGACCAGGATGGAACTCTGCGGGAACATGAAGGACAGGGCGGAAGAGATCTCCAAAGCCCCGTTCAAGTTCCTGGGCATGGACGGCGCGGACGGCGAGATAACCTTCGCCTACCCCCTGGACGGGCAGATGCAGATGGCGGCCGTGGGGTTCAACGTCTACGAGGACTGCCGCGGCATCCTGAAGCGCAATCCCGCGATGGCCGCGGCCGCGTCGGGGTTCGCCAAGGTCGACGCCGCTTTCGTCGGCAGGTATTTCAGATAATCCATATAATCATAATAAATCATGAAAAAGCTTTTCCTTTTTTCTCTTTTGATGGCGCTCTGCCTCGGCCTCGGCGCCCAGGAAGCCGCCGTGAGGCTCTTCACCGAGAACCCGGACCGCGCGGCCAACAACATGCATTCCTACGAGTTCGACCCCATCCAGGATACGAAGGCTCCGAAGGGCTTCAAGCCTTTCTACGTCACGCATTACGGCCGCCACGGCTCGCGTTACGAGCAGAACTCCACCTTCGGCCGCGCGGCCCAGGAGGGATTCGCATATCTCGACTCGCTCGGGCTCCTGACCGAGGCCGGCAAGTCCCTCTACGCCGATGTCAACGCCGTCGTCGAGGCCCACAAGGGCATGGAAGGTTCCCTGACCCCCCGCGGCGCCCGCGAGCACAGGATGATAGCCGAGAGAATGGTCAAGCGCTACCCGGAAATCTTCAAGGACAAGAACCGCAACGAAATCAACAGCTTCTCCAGCACCAACTTCCGCTGCATCGTCAGCATGTGCAACTTCACCAACAAGTTGAGCGAGCTTTGCCCCGGGCATGAGTTCACCTTCACCAGCGCGGAGAGGTTCATGGCCTACATCAACCCCAGCCTCAACCCTCCCAGGCCTGGCCAGGCTCCCGCCCAGAGGCCGTCCATGTCGGGATACCGTCCTTCGACCTCTTCCACCGGCCCCCGCGCCTATACTCCCGCCACCGGCACCCCGGGCTATGATTTCAAGCGCTTCCTGACCCCGCTGTTCACGGATTATGACGCGGCCCTCAAGGCCCTTGGCAATCCCGAGAATTTCGTCAAGGCCATCTACACCACCGGCGGTCTCTGCCAGGTCATCGACTTCCTCGGCATCGACATCTACAGGAAGTATTTCACTCCTGAGGAGCTGGTCTATTTCTGGGCCAGCGGCAACGACTCCATCTACCGCATGTGGGGAGGCTCCGTCGAGAACGGTGAGACCATCCGTTACGCCATCCGTCCCCTCATGATGGACTTTATCGAGAAGGCCGACGCGGCCATCCTGCCCGACAGCCACCGCGCCGCCGACCTGCGTTTCGGACATGACACCTCCATCCTCCCGCTGTTCGCCCTGATCGGCATCGACGACCTCCAGGGGCGCGTCTTCCCTTACCGCGAGGCCCACAACAACGGCTGGTACTCCTTCTTCCAGGTCCCGATGGCGACCAACATCCAGATGATTTTCTACAAGAACAAGAAGGGAGAGGTCCTGGCCAAGGTCCTCTATAACGAGAAAGAGGCCGTCATCCCCGGTCTCCAGCCCCTCTCCGGTCCCTACTATCGCTGGAGCGACCTCAAGGCCTACTTCCTCGACCGAATCAAGATGGCCGAGGCCGCCTGGAACGCCCCCAGATAGTCCTTAAGGAAGGTCGACCGACAGGATAAGGCCGAAATGATGCTTTGAAATGGAGACGTCTTCTTTGGAGAGGGCGTCTCCTATCGTTGTCCCGTTGTAGTTCCAGGAGACGCCGACGCGGGTGGCGTATGGAATCCACAGCAGGTTGCCGAGGCGGACGGCGAGGTCGGCGCCGGCGCTGTACAGCAGGTCGGGGCCTTTCCGGGCGCCGGCGCCGCGTCCGCCGAGCAGGCACGCATCGGCATGGGCGGTCAGCTCGAAGTTGCGGACATAGGCTACGGGACCGAGGCCGGACCAGTCAAGTGGCAGCAGCGGCATGGCGTAATCGAATGTCAGGCGGGTCTGGCGGCCATAGTGGTTCTGTACGTATGAGAACAGGCCTTTGGTTCCGGACATGCCGCGCGGAAGCGTGCTGACGGGATTGTCCGGGAAGCGGCCGCCTAGGCGTTCCAGGTGCAGGGCGGAAAGCTTTATCCCGTGTGTATCCATAAGACCGGGAAGGTATCCGTACATGTAGGCGTATGTGGCCGGCGCCAGCAGGTCCGTGGCACCGGGGCGCATGCTGAACCCGGCCTCGGCGCCTATGCCCCAGCGGGGATAGATGGCCGAGCGCGCCGTCGCCAGCATCGAGTAGCCGCGCAGGCTGGCGGTGATGCGGGAGAGCGGGACGTTGGGTCCGGGTTTAGCCCCGGCGCCCACGCGGTACAGTCCGGGCTTGTCCCCCATCATCTGTATCACGCGCTGGAATATTTCCGCCATGCTTACCATGTCGTTGGAAAGCTGGGCGGACACGCTGGGAACAAGGCCCCTGGTCCATCCGGAACGCGAGAAGTTCAGGGGGACGTATATCTTGGACGTCAATTTGAAATAAGGGACGTCCGTCTCCTCGCCCTCGATGTATGACCTGCTTGAAGAGGCGTAGATGACCGTCAGATGGCGGTGCTGCAAGGCGTTCTGCCCGCCTATTTCCGCCCCGAGTTCAATGACGGGATAGAGGCCGGTGTACGTGAGTTTTCCGTGGAAGGAGTGCCCCCAGACCGATTCACCGTCCTTTATGCTGCGCGCGGCGGAATAACCTGCGGTGGCTGTCGTGGTTCCGAGCTCGTTCTGGAAGAACGCCGTGGCACCGAGCCCGGCCGAGGTGGTGATGGATTCGAAGCTGGCGTTTGCGACGGCGTCATAGTCGATGAAGACCGGCGCCCAGGAATGCAGCTTGAGCAGGTGGGGGAGCTTGCGGTAGGGTTTGGGTGCGGAGAAAAGACCATTCGTTCCGCCCTGTATGGCCGGCGTGAGGGTCGCCTCCTGCTGCGACAGTCGGTCGGCGACGGGCCAGGGGCTGGCAGTGCGTGCTTGGCTGAAGCTTGTGGCGGGCGTCATGGCCTCCCTGTAAAGGAGTCGGCCGGCCGGTGTGAGCGCTGCGAAGGTGAGGCTGTCGCCGGAGGCGTCGGGGAGGAAGTCGGAAGCGCCGAAGCGGTGGTTGGTCAGGCGGGAGGCGCCGCCTGACGGATTCAGTCGGTACAGTTCGTTGACTCCGTTGGCATCGGAAACGAACAGGACACCGTCCGCAGAGGTGCGGAGTTGCTTTATCTTGACCGGTTCGGGACGAAGGACCGTGCGGAAACCGTCCGTGACGTCATAGAGACCGAAACCGGCCTCGGAGATTGCGCTCGCGACGATGCGGCCTTCCGCCCAGGCGGTTTCCACGACCTGTAGACTGTCGGGAGCCAGATATCGGCTGAGCGTCTCCCCCGTCCGGCCGTCGAGTATGCGTACGGCGGAGCCGCCGCGGACCGGATACTCGGTCACGGCGACGGTCGGACCGTCCGGAGCGGGCGACGGGTTGAAGAGATTCCCCTCCCTGGTAAGCGCCCTGGCGCGTCCGCTGCCGGGCTCGACGAAGAAGATGCGCGACGAGGACTTCAGCGACCAGCGGAGGTCGGGGACTATCTCGCTCCAGAAGAGGCGTCCCGTGCTGTCCGAGAAGCGTATCTGCTCCGTTCCGTTGGAGAATGGCCGGACGGTACGTGTCCTGCCGTCAGGTGTGAGCCTGACGAGCCTCGGGGTGAAGGTAATACCTTTCTGAATGGCATAGACCTCCCCTCCGCCGGCTTCGGGACTGAGCAGCTCGGTGTAGCGGCGACCGGGGGACGTGAGCGGCCGGGAGGGCCCGAAGGGGCCCCGTGCCGCTTCGTCCGCGGCCCATAGGGCCGCCTGCGCCGCCGCGATTTCTTCCCACGTCCCTTTCAGCTTTTTCCCGGAGTCCTGCTTCAGAGTCTTCTGAAGGTTGAAGAAGGGCAGGGGCAGCCAGGACGAGAAGATGTTTTCGTAGTATCTGTTAGTGAAGAGGGGGTCGTCATAGGTGTAGCGGGCCCCGGCGACCAGCATGTATCCGGCACGGTAATGGTCCGGGGTGAAAAGCTTCTGCGACCCCCAGCGCCAGCGGTACCAGTCCCGGAAATCCCCTTCCGCGAAACTTACGCGATAATGCTCCAGGAAGTCCGCCGAGCGTCCGCGGCCGGCGTGCGTGAGGGCGGTTTCCGCCGTCACGGCGTCGCCCTCCAGCAGCGCCGGACCCGGATACAGCGCCGCCATCGCCCCGGTGAACAACTCCCCGACGAGGGCGTTGAAGATGCCGAAACCCTTTCCCCTGGCGAACTGCATCTGGGCCGCATGGCGCGACTCGTGGACGGCAAGTTCCGTCACCCAGGGCAGCGGTTCGGGGAAGTTCGCTTCCGGGATGGTATACAGGTCCATGCGGCGCGGAGCCCATGTCACGGCACCGTTGGCCACTACGGTGTAACCGTGGAGGATGACCGGCAGCGGCCTGCGGTACGCCCCGTTCGGGGTGTACCCGATGCTGCCGCCCAACGGCCGGTTCCATCGCTCCAGCTCCATGCCGTAGCGCAGCGCCAGCGAATCGCTGCCGGCCGGATATATGATGCGGAAGTTGTCGGAGGAGATACTGCGCCATTTCACTCCGCCCGGGTCGTCCCCGGCGGTGTGGAACTGCGCACCGACCTCCAGGCATGCCAGCAGCAGCGCGAGTATGATGCAGAGCCGTCTTTTCATCTGTTGACAAATCTAATAAAAAATCGTAAATTCGCACCGAACCATACCTGAGAAAACACATGAGTACAGTTCTTCAAGTCTGCACGATGCTGGGCTCGCTGGGAATGTTCCTCTACGGAATGTCCCTGATGAGCGGCGGACTTCAGAAAATGGCGGGAGACAAGCTGAGGTCGTTCATGGCAGCGATGACCTCCAATGCCGTCAAACGCGTCTTTACCGGTATACTCGTCACCGCCCTTGTCCAGTCTTCGACGGCTACCACGCTCATGCTGGTGAGTTTCGTCAACGCCGGACTCCTGTCCCTGGCAAACGCCATCGGCGTCATCATGGGCGCCAACATAGGCACAACGGTCACGGCCTGGATCTTCGCCCTCTCGTTCGGGGGAGGGTCGTTCAGCCTCGGGGCCATCGCCGTGCCGCTTATGTTCCTGGGCTATCTCCTGATCGCATCGAAGAGGAAGCACAACAACAATTTCGGCGAGTTCGTCATGGGCTTCGCCTTCCTGTTCCTGGGCCTCAGCACCCTGCGCGAGACCTCGACCATGCTGCTGGACAACGACCCCGTGCGTATCTTCCTATCGCATCTTACGGGCTATGGTGTGGGTTCCATCCTCATATTCATGGTCACGGGCGCCCTCATGACCCTCATGCTCCAGTCCTCGGCGGCCACCATGGCCATCACCATGGTGCTGGTGGCCAACGGCTACATCCCCTTCGAAATGGCCGCCGCGATGGTCCTCGGCGAGAACATCGGAACGACCATCACCTCCAACATCGCGGCTTCGGTAGCGAACGTCTCTGCAAAGAGGACGGCACGGGCGCATATGCTTTTCAACCTGTTCGGCGTGTGCTGGGTGTTCTGCATCTTCCACCCGTTCCTGAAGGTGGTGGGCTCGGTGGTGGAGCTTTTCGGTTTCCCCAACCCCGCCCTCACCGACTTCGGAACGGCTGACGTGCAGACAAGACAGGCCCTTGTGGCATCCCTCCCGTACAGCGTGGCCACGCTCCATACCCTGTTCAACGTCATCAATACCTTGATCCTTATCTGGTTCGTCCCTGTGATCGAGAAGATCGTGACGTGGATGGTCCCGTCCCCTGCGGGCGAGGAGGAGGTCTTCAGGCTCAAGTATATCAAGGGCGGTCCGCTCGGCACCGCCGAGCTTTCTCTCAACGAGGCCAGCTCCGAGCTGGTGCATTTCGGCGAGATTTGCTACAATGGCTTCAAGTATGTGCGTGAGGCCATAAACGAGCCTGACCCCGAGAAGTTCGAGCAGATCAACGAAAAGCTCGTCAAGTACGAGTCCATCACTGACAACATCGAGTACGAGATCGCCCAGTATCTCGGAGAAGTCTCCAAGGGCGAACTGAGCCACTCTTCGACCGTACGCGTGAAGAGCATCTACAAGATTATCGGCGAGTTGGAGAGCCTCGGCGACTCCGGCGAGGCCATCGGCCGCATGCTCCGCCGCATCCACATCCACGACAAGTACTTCGACGGCAGCATGCTCAACAAGCTCAACCGTCTGATGGACTATGTTGAGGACGCGTTCAAGGCCATGCTGCATAACCTCCGCCTGGGATACAGGCAGCTCTGGGACATCGCCAACGCGTCCAATGCCGAGTACAATATCAACGTTTACCGCAACAGCATCAGGGAGGAACTGATCTCCGGCATCGAGCATGAGGGAAAGAACTATCAGTCGGGAGTGTTCTACATGGACGTGGTCAACGAACTCGAGCAGATAGGCGATTTCATCATCAACGTTTCCGAGGCCATCCTGGAGGAGAACAATGAGGCTTAGCGTCCTGGCGGTCCTGGCTGCGGCCGCGTTGGCGGCCGGCTGCGGACCGCGCGGGGGTCGCTCCGCCGGTGCCGCGGCGGACGCGGTCCGCGAGTTCCCCGCCGTCCAGATACCCGGAGTATATACCGGTGAAGCGGAGAGGGCGGCTTATGCCGTGGAGCACTTCTGGGACCGTTTCTTCTCCGGGGCTGGCGGCATGTGCTGCGACTCCGTCACCGTCTGCGGCGTCCCTAGAGACAAGTTCGAAGGGGCCTTCTCGTCCTACGTAGTCCTCCTGCAGACGCAGGACGCCGTGTCGGGCAGGAAGGCGGTCGAATCGCTTTTCGACAAGGTGGAGTCGGCCCATCGGGCCGACACCGCGTCCAATGTCCGCGGCGTCTTCGCGGACATGATGGAACACTACCTGTACGACCCCAATTCCCCGTACCGCAACGAAGACCTTTACCAGCCGTACGTCGCCGGGCTGGCGCGCTCGCCGTTTACCGACCCGGCTCTGGTGCCGTCGCTGGAGTTCGACGCGCGCATGTGCGCGCTTAACCCCGTTGGCGCTCCTGCCGCGGACTTCCGCTTCGCGGACGCCGCAGGCTGCATGCGCCGCCTCTCGGACGTCCGCGCCGACTATACCCTGCTTGTGTTCTCCAACCCCGGATGCAAGGCCTGCGGGGACTTCCTGGCAGACATGGCCGGTGTCGGATACTACAGGGACCGCATCGCCTCCGGCTCCCTCGCGGTAGTCACCGTCTATATCGACGAGGACCTCGATGAATGGCGCAGGCACCTGGGGGATTATCCCGATATCTGGATCAACGGATACGATCCGGACTACGCCATCCGCCGCGACCTTCTCTACAACATACGCGGCATACCGTCCCTGTATCTGCTCGACAGGGACAGGCGTGTCATCATGAAAGACGCCCCTACGGAGCGCGTAATGTCCTTTTTGGCCTCCATCGGTAGGGAATAACGTTTTTTTTGTTTAAATTTGACGTTCACACGCATTTACGTCGGATTTTAACGAAAAAAACATGGATATCAGGAAATCAGGTCATCTTTACACGCTGACCAACTCCAAGGGAGCAAGCGTCGTCCTCTCCGAGATCGGCGCAGGCATCGTCTCCATCATCGTCCCGGACAGGGAAGGTAAACTCGCCGACGTGGCCCTCGGCTACGACGACCCCGAGTCCTTCATCAAGGACGGTCCTTTCATGGGCAGGATACCCGGCCGCTTCGCCAACCGCATCGCCCTCGGGAAGTTCACCCTCGACGGGGTGGAGTACAACCTTCCCATAAACAACGGTCCCAACCACCTTCACGGAGGCCCCGACGGCTTCGCCGAGAAGGTCTGGGAGAGCCGCATCGTCGATGACGCCGTGGAGTTCATGTATTTCTCCGAGGACGGCGAGCAGGGCTATCCCGGCAACCTCAAGGCCGTCGCCCATTACGAGTGGAGCGAGGACAACGAGCTCAAGCTCACGATGACCGCCGAGTGCGACGCCCCGACCGTGGTGAACCTCACCAACCACGTGTATTTCAACATGGACGGGGAGGGAAGCGGCACCATCCTCGACCACATGCTCAAGCTCAACTGCTCGGAGTATCTTCCCACCGACGACACCCAGATCCCTCTGGGCGACAGCGAGCCCGTGGCCGGCACCCCGATGGATTTCGTCAACTCCAAGCCCGTCGGACGTGACATCAGGGCCGATTTCGAGCCCCTCAAGATAGGCAACGGCTATGACCACTGCTGGGTCATCGACGGCGCCGAGCCCGGCCAGCTTCAGGCCGCGGCGAAGCTCTGGTCGGAGAAGAGCGGCCGTCTCGTTGAGATCTTCACCACCCAGCCCGGCATACAGGTTTACACCGGCAACTGGCTGGCCGGCTGCCCCGTCGGCAAGAAGGGCCACGTCTATGGCAACAACTACGGCATCGCCCTGGAGTGCCAGCACTTCCCCGATTCGCCCAACAAGCCCGAGTATCCCAGCACCGTGCTGCGCCCGGGAGAGGTGTACGAGGAGGCCATAATCTTTGCTTTCAGGACCGTGGAATGAAACAGTATCTCGACCTGCTGAGGCACATCCGCGAGAACGGAGCCATAAAGAAGGACCGTACCGGAGTGGGCACGCAGAGCGTGTTCGGCTATCAGATGCGCTTCGACCTGGGCGAGGGCTTCCCCCTGCTCACCACCAAGAAGGTGCACCTGAAGTCCATCATCTACGAGCTCCTCTGGTTCATTGCCGGCGACACCAACATCAAGTACCTGAAGGACCACGGAGTGTCCATCTGGGACGAGTGGGCCGACGAGAACGGCGACTTGGGGCCCGTTTACGGGCACCAGTGGCGCAGCTGGCCGGCGCCCGACGGGCGCGCCATCGACCAGCTGTCGCAGGTCGTCGACACCATACGCCGCAATCCTGATTCTCGCCGCATGATAGTCAGCGCGTGGAATCCCGCCGAGGTGGACAGGATGGCCCTGCCGCCCTGCCACTGCCTCTTCCAGTTCTACGTGGCGGACGGGAAGCTGTCCTGCCAGCTTTACCAGCGCAGCGCCGACACCTTCCTCGGAGTGCCGTTCAACATCGCCTCATATTCGCTCCTGACCATGATGATAGCCCAGGTATGCGGCCTGCAGCCGGGAGAATTCATCCACACCACGGGCGACACCCACATCTACCTCAACCATTTCGAGCAGGTGGACCTGCAGCTCTCGCGCGAGCCGCGGCTGCTGCCGAAGATGCGCCTCAACCCGGAGGTGAAGAGTTTGTTTGACTTTGATTACGGGGACTTCACGCTGGAGGGGTACGACCCCTGGCCGGCGATCAAGGCCCCTGTGGCAGTATAGTTATGGAGAAATGCCTTATAGTTGCCGTGGCCGACGACTGGGCCATCGGCGTCAAGGGCGGGCTGCCCTGGCACCTGCCCGAGGACCTGAAGTATTTCAAGGAGAAGACGAAGGGCTTTCCGGTCATAATGGGCCGTACGACCTATTTCTCCCTGCCTTTCCGTCCGCTCAAGGGCAGGAAGAACATCGTGCTGAACCTCGGCTGGGACCCGATTCCGGACGATGTGGTATGCGTGAATTCCTTCGAGGAGGCGTATGCCGCCGCGGAGGGGGCCGAAAAATGCTTCATCATGGGCGGGGCTTCGGTTTACCGGGCGGCCCTGATGGACATGGACACGCTGTACATCACGCATGTCCACACGACCATCCCGGAGGCGGACGCTTTCTTCCCCGTCATCGAGGAGGAATTCTGGGAAAAGGCTTCCGTGTCGGAGACGCATACGGACGAGGCTACGGGGTTCACCTACGAGTTCGTAGTATACAAGAGGCGCGGCGAATAAGCGCATCTTTTTGATAAGGAGTTAGTTAGTAGTTCAAGATGGAAAAGAAGAGAGAAGGCTTCGGCAGCCGGACTGCCGTCATTTTCGCCATGGCCGGGTCGGCCATAGGCCTTGGCAACCTCTGGCGCTTCCCCTATATGGTCGGAGAGCACGGGGGAGCGGTATTTGTCCTGATTTACATCGTGGCGACGATCCTGTTCTCCCTGCCCATCTTCATCGCGGAGGTGATAATAGGCCGCCGCAGCCACACCAACGCCCGCGACGCCTTTGTCAGGCTAGCTCCCGGAAAACCCTTCTGGAGGTCGATAAGCGTTCTGCCGATACTCATACCGACCATTATCGCATCCTATTACAGCGTCATCGGGGGATGGTCCCTTGATTATTTCTTCAAGGCCTGTTCCCTTGAGTTCCTGCATGCCGACCCCGGGACGACCAGCGGCATCTTCACCGGGTTCGTCTCCTCCACGTGGGTTCCGGTGCTGATGCACCTGCTCTTCCTCGCCATGTCCGCGATCGTAGTGGCGCTGGGCGTGAAGGCCGGCATCGAGAAGTTCAGCAAGTTCATCCTTCCGGTGCTGTTCTTCCTGATCGTGGCGATAGCCCTATACTCCATGAGCCTTCCTGGCGCCGGCGAGGGTGTACGCTACCTTTTCAAGCCTGACTTCTCCGAGTTCACGCCGCGCACGTTTGCTTATGCGCTGGGACAGAGTTTCTATTCCCTGTCCCTCGGCATGGGCATAATCATCACATACGGTTCATATGTACACCGGAACGAGAATATCCTGGTGTCCAGCGCCGGGACCGCGGTTTCTGACCTGCTCTTCGCGCTGCTGGCCGGCCTGGCCATCATGCCGGCCGTCTTCGCCGCCGGCATAGAGCCCGGCGCCGGCCCCGGCCTCATCTTCCAGAGCATCCCCTACATCTTCTGCAAGATGGGCCAGGAAGCCCCGGCCCTCAGCACGGTCGTCGCCGGCCTGTTCTTCTTCACCGTCATCGTGGCGGCCATGACCTCGCTGATTTCGCTCATCGAGGTGGGAACCGCGTTCCTGGTGGAGAAGTTCCGCATGCGCCGCGGCCGGGCGGTGTTCGTGATGTTCCTGGTCTGCGGTGCGGCGGGAACGCTCTGCTCGCTGTCCTTCGGCCCCCTGTCGGGCCTGAAGGTGTCCGGAATGAACATCTTCGACATCTTCGACTGGGTGGCGTCCAACATCCTGCTGCTCATCATGGCCTTCCTGTCGGTGGTGTTCGTCGGTTTCGTCATGAAGAAGGAGGACGTCAGGGACGAGTTCACCAACGGCGGCACCAAGCGCCGCAACGTCCCGCTGTTCAACGCCGTGTATTTCCTGATCAAGTGGGTTGCCCCCATCGCGGTGCTCCTCATATTCTTCACCAACTTCACCCTGTAGCGCATGGTCAAGGAAAGGGGGAATTTCAACAGCCGCTTCACGGCTATCATGGCCATGGCCGGTTCGGCCATAGGCCTTGGCAACATCTGGCGTTTCCCTTACATGGTGGGGCAGAACGGCGGCGCGGCGTTCATCCTCGTGTACCTGTTCTCCGCCGTGTTCCTCTGTATCCCGATCTTCCTTGCCGAGTCTATCATCGGCAAAAGGACGCACCTGAGCACTTTCGGGGCGATGGAGAAGCTCGCTCCCGGCACGCGCTGGAAATGGCTGGGCTTCCTTACCGTTTTCACCCCGCTGATAATCCTTTCGTACTACAGCGTCGTGGGAGGCTGGTCCATCGAGTATTTCCTGAAGTCCCTCAGCCTGTCCTTCTCCGACCCTGCGGTCAGCATGGAGGAGCATTCCGCCGTGTTCGGCAGCTTCATCACGTCCCCGTGGAAGCCGATAGTGTTCCATACCATATTCCTACTGGTCAACGCGGTGGTCATCATCTTCGGAGTCCGCGGAGGCATCGAGAGGTTCACCAAGCTCACGACTCCGGTGCTGTTCATCCTGATAGTGCTGATCATGCTGTATTCGGTGAACCTGCCCGGGGCGAAGGCCGGCATCGACTACCTGATACATCCCGATTTCTCGAAGATCACGGGCTCCGCCCTGCTTTCGGCCATGGGCCAGGCTTTCTTCTCGCTTTCGCTGGGCGTGGGCTGCATCCTGACTTACGCGTCGTACCTGAAGTCTGACGAGAACCTGATGGCCACAGGCATATTTACCGCCCTGTTCGACCTCGGTTTCGCCATCATAGCCGGCTTCGCCATCATGCCCGCCGTCTTCGCCGCGGGCATAGAGCCGGGCGCCGGCCCGGGCCTCATCTTCGAGACTCTGCCGTTCATCTTCTCGACGATGGGCGCCGACGCGCCGTGGCTGTGCGACATCGTGGCGATACTGTTCTTCCTGACCATACTCTTCGCGGCCCTGACCTCATCGATCTCGATGCTGGAGGTGGGCGTGGCGTACCTGGTGGACCAGCGGAAGATGTCTCGTACCAGGGCGACGGCCCTGCTTTTCGCGGGCTGCTGGGTCCTGGGAGTGCTGTGCTCGCTGTCATTCGGGCCGCTGAAGGACGTCCACGTCTTCGGCATGACGATATTCGACGCCTGCGACCACCTCACCTCCGACTTCCTGATGACCTTCGGAAGCCTGCTGTTCGTGTTCTTCGTGGGATGGAAGATGAAGAAGGCGGAGGTGCGCGACGAGTTCACCAACGGCGGCTCGCTCCGCTTCAACAAGCGCGTCTTCGACGTGGTGTACTTCTTCATACGCTACGTCGCCCCCGCAGCCATCATAGTGATTTTCATCTCCAACCTCTTGATGTAGAGGAATATTTCTTATTTTTGCAACCAAATCAAAGTCAGATAGAATGAAAAAGATCCTGTTTGCGGCAGTTGCCGTGATGATCGCGGCCGTCGCATGCAATAACGGCCCGAAGACCAATGCCGAGAAGATGGAGGCCTATGAGGCCGAAATGCAGAAGATCATGGACGAGTACCAGGCGGCCGAGGACCCCGACGCCATCGAGGACGAGACGATAAAGAAGATCGTGGACCTGAGCCTCGCCACCATGAAGAAGTATCCCAAGGACACCGTGGCGCTCGAGGCGCTGCAGGCCTGCTATTACTATGCCGACCCCGAGGACCTCAAGGACGCCATCGCGCGCCTTTCCGACGAGTTCAAGGAGGACGCTTTCGTCCAGCGTGTCGCAGAAGGCCTTGACACCAAGATCGCGACCAAGGAGGGACAGCCTTTCGTGGACTTCACCGTGGACCATGTCCTGGGCGAGAATCCCGACGGTACCCTTATAACCGAGCAGCGCAAGCTCTCCGACTATGTCGGCAAGGGCAAGTACATCCTCGTGGACTTCTGGTCCCCCTGGTGCCCGCCCTGCAAGGCCGAACTCCCGAACATCGTGAACGTGTACAACAAGTACCACGGCGATAATTTCGACATCCTCAGCGTGGCAGTCTGGGAGGAGAGCCGCGGCATGAACTGGAAGAACACCATCGACACGGCCGTCGTCTACGGCATCACCTGGAACCAGATCAACAACGGACACCAGGAGCCCGCCGCCCTCTACGGCATCGACGGCATACCGCACGTGATCCTCTTCGGTCCTGACGGCACCATCCTGAAGCGCGACCTGCGCGGCAAGGCCCTCGAGGACGCTGTCGCGGCCGTCGCGAAGTAGTGGAAGTCAGGGATAAGATAGACCTTTTACCGCATTCCCCCGGAGTCTACAGGTATTACGACTCCGAGGGAAAGGTCATTTATGTGGGCAAGGCCAAGGACCTTTTCAAGCGCGTCCACCAGTATTTCGTGCCGCCAGAGAGGCTCAACACCAAGACCCGCATCCTGGTGTCGAAGATCGCCGACGTGCAGTATTCTGTGGTCGATACCGAAGCCGACGCCCTGCTGCTCGAGAACAACCTCATCAAGCAGTACAAGCCCAAGTACAACATCCTTCTGAAGGACTCCAAGACCTATCCTTGGATCTGTGTCACGGCGGAGCCCTATCCGCGGGTGTTCCTGACGCGCCGCCTTGTCCAGAACGGCTCGAGCTATTTCGGGCCTTACAGCTCGGCAACCTACGCGCACGGCCTGCTGGACCTGTTCTACGGCCATTATCCGTTGCGTTCCTGCAAGCACAGGATAGATTCCGAGTCCATCCTGAGGAAGAAGGTCAGGCCCTGCCTGGATTTCCATATCGGGAAATGCAGGGGCTGCTGCGTCGGGGCCGTTTCCGTCGAGGAGTACGGCGGGTGGATAGAGGAGATAACCTCGCTGCTGAAGGGCGGCGTGGGCGACATCCTGCACCGCTACCGCGAGCGGATGTCGCAGGCCGCCGAGGCCCTCGACTTCGAGTCCGCCCAGGAGTACAAGGAGAAGATCTCGGCGCTCGAGAAGCACTATTCGCATTCCATCATTTCCGCGGCGCGGGACACCGACGCCGACGTTTTCTCGCTCGTCTTCGAGGGGAGCGAGGCTTTCGGCAATTTCCTCCGCATACGCTCCGGCTCGGTCGTGCAGTCGCTCAACCTGGGCTTCAGGATGAACATCGAGGAGGAGCAGGCGGCCGTGCTCAGCAGCTTCATCGCGGAGATCGAGTCCAAGTTCGGGGAGCTGTCGCGCGAGATCATCGTGCCCTTCCTCCCGGACGTGGAGATTCCGGGCGTGAGCTTCCACATCCCCGTCAGGGGGGACAAGCTCGCCCTGCTCACTCTGAGCCTGAAGAATGCGAAGGAGTTCCAGTTCAACGCCATGAAGCAGCGCGAGCACACCGACCCCGACGCTTTCCGGGCGGCCGTGGTGGAGGATGTCCGCAAGGCCCTTGGGATGTCCGTGGCGCCGGTGCACATGGAATGTTTCGACAACTCCAACATCCAGGGCACCAATCCGGTGGCGTCATGCGTCGTGTTCCGCGACGGAGTCCCGTCGAAGAAGGATTACAGGAAATTCAAGATAAAGACCGTCGTGGGGGCCAACGACTTCGCCTCGATGAAGGAGATCGTGAACAGGCGGTATTCCCGCCTGCTGGCGGAAGCCCCGGACGACTTGCCCCAGCTGGTGGTGATCGACGGCGGCAAAGGCCAGCTCGGCCAGGCCTGGGAGGCCCTGTGCGAGCTTGGCATCCAGGACCGCATGACGGTCGTGGGCCTTGCGAAGCGACTTGAGGAGGTCATCAGGATAGGGGATCCCTATCCGCTATTCCTCGACCGCAACTCCCAGGCGTTCCGGGTGATAACCCAGATACGCGACGAGGCGCACCGCTTCGGTATCACCTTCCACCGGGACCTGCGCAGCAAGGCCCAGGTGCACTCCGCCCTGCGCGACATCCCGGGCGTGGGTGAGAAGACGGAACAGCGGCTGCTGATGCATTTCGGGAGCGTGGCGCGGATAGCGGCCGCGCCGGAGGCCGACCTCGCGAAGCTGGTCGGCCCGGCCCTTGCCGCCCGCATACGCGCCGCCCTTGCCAGATAGATTATGGAAGAGAAGTTCAATAAGTTTTTCAACGCGTTCATCCTGATAGGGATGACGGTGGCGATCGTGCTGACCACGGTCCTGAAGTTCAACGCCGCGGAGAGCGGCCGCATCGGACTGCTCATCGCGGCCTTCGGCTCGCTGATGGGCATCCTCAGCGTCGTCTGTTCGGCCAACGGCCGCATCCTGACCTTCCTTTTCGGCCTGCTTGACGTCGCCATCTACGCCAGCATGTGCTTCGTGACCTGGCGCCGCGGCGGAGCCGGCCTCGGCAACGCCATCATCAACGGCCTCTACTTCGTGCCCATGCAGTTCATAGGTTTCTTCCAATGGAAGAAGCGTGGCGCGGAAGCCCACAAGCAGGTCCAGGCCAGGCGCCTCTCCGGAAAGCAGTGGATACTGTTCTCCTCGCTTTTCCTCGTCGGAACCGTGGTGATGTACCTGATACTCGCATCGGTGGACAAGGAGGCCGCGGGACAGTTCCTCAAGGTGGCGGTCCTGATGGATGCGGTCAGCATGGTGTGCAATATCCTCGGCCAGTACCTCCTTTCGACCGCGTACATGGAGCAGTGGATATTCTGGATACTGGTCAACATCGCCTCCGTAGTGATGTGGAGTGTCGCACTGAAAAACACATCCGACCAATATTCAGCGATTTACGTCGTCAAGTACTCCTTCTATCTGCTCAATTCACTCAACGGACTGAGGATATGGATCAACCTGAGCAAGCGGCACGATGCTTGCAATGACGGGACAGCGTAGCGAAGGATGTGACCCGGCAAAAGGGACGGATGTTTGTTTTTTTGAAAATTAATTCGTTACTTTGCCGAACATTGCAGGAAAGTGTATTTATAAACCATAAACTAATTTTTAAGATTATGCAGTACGAGGAAATCGTAAAAAAGGTAAAGGAGATCATCGTCGACAAGCTCGGCGTCGAAGCTTCCGAGGTCACTGAGACCGCGAACTTCACCAATGATCTCGGTGCTGACTCCCTTGATACCGTGGAGCTCCTCATGGAGTTCGAGAGGGTATTCGGCATCAAAATCCCGGATGAGGAAACAAGCGCTATTGCCACTGTCCAGGACGCCATTGACAAGGTCAAGGAGAAACTCGGAGAGTAGGATCTGAAAAAAGCGTAATCACAAAGAGGATGACCCGTACGGGCCATCCTCGTTTTTTTTGTCAAATCCTTCTGTTATTCCGATTCCTTTGGAAGGGCGTAGATGACGCGGAGCGTAGGGACGCGGCCGTTGGGGGCCTCCGGCCCGTTCAGGGCCGCGTTGAAGTAGCGGCTCGTGTCCATCTCGATCTTGGACTTCCTGGTGGAGGAGGATCCGGAATTGGCATACATCGAGGCGAGGAGTGCCATGCTGTAATAGTTTGACATGCCATAGCCGTATCCTCCGTATCCGCCATATCCACCGTATCCATAACCGCCGTAGCCGTAGCCATAGCCGCCATAGCCGTATCCTCCGTAACCGCCATATCCTCCGTACCCGCCGTAAAGCTGGTTGAGGTACATCATCTGCTGCAGCTGGTAGTAGTAGTCGCTCATGCTCGTGGAGCTGGTATTCTCGACGGTGAAATACTCCGTGCTCATCAGCAGGAGCCAGATGTCATAGTTGGAGAGTTTGGTCGACGACGTGCTCTGGAGCAGCTTCTGGACATGATAGGTGATGTCCGGGGAGTACTGGAGCAGCGACCGGTTCATCTTGCCGGGGTCCTCGCTGGAGGAGGACACGTCTGTGAGACTCGCGAACGACACCCCGTCCTCATAGCTGAGGCGGCAGGTGGGGCTCAGGTAGTCCGGGAATCGGAACATCTCGGTGTAGTCCTCCGGGAGCTCGAACGGCAGAACCATGGTGGCGCGGGTGACTATCGCGGAGGCGGGGTCGCCGTGCTGCGAGATGTCATCGCGCAACTTGCCGAGGATCTCCTCGGCGGAGAAGACGGCCTTGAGGCCGCCGCCGCCCTCGATGTTGATGGTGGCGCCAGGCTTGCCCTCCCTCTCCCGCGTTTCGTGCGTGGTGGTGTTGAAACAGTACTGGGGGAAGGTATAGTAGTCCGAGTACTCGCTGCTGCTCTTCATGGTGATGAGGGAGTCGAGGTCCACGAACTGGTTGGGGCTGAAGTAGAAGATGAAGGAGGAATCCTTCCTCACCCCGTTGTAGTCGGCCGTGAAGGCCAGCTCGGCGTAGTCCTTGGTGATGTATCCGTAGGAAGTGTTGACGCCCAGCTGGAGGTTGAACATGTTGATGCGGCCGCCGATGCCGTCAGGCTCGTCGGTGTCGATGTAGATGCCCGGCCACTTCTGGAGGTACTTGTCCATGTCCTGGAGGTCCTCCGTCGTGATTTTCATGTATTTCTCGCCGAACGCGCGGTTGAAGCGGAAGCTCAGCGAATCCTTGCCGTTATACACGGGGACGCCGTCGGTGACCCTGCCCGGCTTGTGCTCGACGGGGGTGTTGAGGTCCACGAACGAGAAGTCCATGGGGTTCTTGAGCTCGTAGACGTTGACGTTCTGGAGGATGTCGATCTCGGAGACATCGGCGTAGCTGATGGTGTCGCGCGCCGCAGTGAAGCGGAAATAGCGGAATTCGGGATTCCTTCCGAAATCGACGGTGTCGAGGATGGGGACGAGCGAGAGGGCGCAGCCGCGGGTGGTGAGCCCGAACTCCTCGTCGCGCACGGCGCCGAAGGTGATGCGGGTGTTGGAGTAGCCGGAGAGGCTGTCCAGCATCTTCATCTTGATGTCCGTCAGGGGGACCTCCACGTTATATACGTCATACAGCTGCGAGAGGGGGACGAAGTTCGCGCCAAGCGAGCTGTCCACCTTCACGCAGGAATGTGTGCCCAGGATTATGAAAGCCGCGGCGGCGACGCCGCATGCCATTTTCAGGAGTCTGGAAATCATCTTTTACAACTGGTCATAAAAACTGTCGTATTCGTCGACGTAACGTCCGCTCTCCATGGCCTCGGCGCTGAAGGGGAGGACCGGCAGGCCGAGACCCTCGCACCAGGACACGATGTCCGGGTCGACGTCGGGCGAGCCGAGTATGATGCCGTCGGAATACTGCGCTGCTGTTTTCGCAAGATTTATGCCATCGGGGCGCTCCAGCAGCGGGACGTCCCCGGGGGTGATGCCCCCGAAGCAGACAGTCTTCTGGAAATCCTTTCCGAGAAGGTCCTTCGGGGTGTCGCCGAAGAGCGACAGGACGACCTTGCTGCCTGAAAAGATGGGGTCGTCGCGGTATGCTTTCTTGAGATACAGGGGGAGGACCTGGGAGATCCAGCCCTGGCAATGGATCACGTCCGGGGCCCAGCGGAGCTTCTTGACGGTCTCGAGGACTCCGCGGGCGAAGAACACGGCGCGTTCGCCGTTGTCGGCGAAGAAGTTGCCGTTGTCGTCCGCATATGTTTGCTTGCGGCGGAAATAATCGTCGTTGTCGATGAAATATACCTGGAGGCGCGCCGAGGAGATGGAGGCGACCTTGATGATCAGGGGCCTGTCGACGTCGCTTATGATGATATTCATCCCGGAGAGACGGATGACTTCGTGCAGCTGGTTCTTGCGCTCGTTGATGCAGCCGTAGCGCGGCATGAACGAGCGGATCTCCTTCTTCTTCTCCTGGATACCCTGTGGAAGGTGGCGGCCAATGGATGCTATTTCAGATTCCGGAAGGTATGGCGACATTTCGGAATTGACGAACAGTACTCGTTTTACGGACACTTCCATTTTGTTCAGTTATAACAATATCAACTACAAAGGTAAGATTTTTTTTTCATATTTCGATATTTCACTATCTTTGAGTTTTGATTGACAGTTCGGCCCATGTCCAAAGCAGAGAACAGAATGATGCGCCGCCGCCTGCGCAGCGCCTATCTCTCCACGGTGATCAGCATCAGCCTGGTGCTGCTGCTGCTGGGGGTAGCGGCCCTCCTCCTGGTCAATGCGAAGGGCGTCTCGGACTACTTCAAGGAGCACATGCAGATATCCGTGCTGATGAAGCCGGACATCAGTGACGCGCAGACGCTTGAATACCAGGTGGTGCTCGACTCGATGAGGTTCGTCCATTCCACGGAGTTCATATCCAAGGCCCAGGGCACCCGGGAGATGGAGCAGATGCTCGGCGAGGGCTTCCTCGACATCTTCGAGGCCTCCCCCATCCCGGCGTCGGTCAACGTACAGCTGAAGGCCGAATACGTCTCGCCAGACAGCCTCGACCTCGTAAAGTCCGAGATACTCGCTTCGCCCATCGTCGACGAGGTGGAGTACCAGCAGTCCCTCATCGAGGCGCTCAACTCCAACCTCCGCAAGATCTCCGCGATCCTCGGCATCCTCATCGTGCTGCTGCTGTTCATTTCCTTCGTGCTGATCAACAATACCGTTCGCCTGAACGTCTTCGCCCGCCGCTTCACCATCCATACGATGAAGCTCGTGGGCGCCACGCGTTCGTTCATACGAGGGCCGTTCATGGTCCAGGCGGTGTTCCAGGGGCTTTTCTCGGCCTTCATCGCCATAATCCTGCTGATCGGCCTGCTGTTCTTCGTGCGCAGCGAGTTCGCGCAGCTCTTCGAGATTTTCTCGCTGAAGCTCCTGCTTCTGGTGATGGGCATCGTCCTGGTCGCCGGCGTGCTGATCTGCGTGATAAGCACATATTTCGTCGTAAACAAGCTTGTCGCTTCGGGCAAGGATGAATTATACTATTGATATGGAAGACAATCCCAAGATGGCCGTGACCCCGAAGGGGCTCAAAACCATCATCATCGGCGTGCTGGTGATGATAGCGGGATATATACTCATGATGGGCGGAGGCGTCAAGGATCCGCAGGTGTTCAATTATGCGATGTTCGATTTCCGCCGTCTTGTGGCCGCCCCGCTGGTGATAATCGCCGGCATCGTCATCGTGATCGCAGGCATCATGGGTGCCCGCAGAAAGAAGGAGTAGGCCATGGATTGGTTGCAGGCTCTCATCCTCGGGCTGGTGCAGGGGCTCACGGAGTTCCTGCCCGTCAGCAGCAGCGGCCACCTCGCCATAGGCCGTGAAATCCTCGGAGTGGAGGCGGCGGAGGACCTTGTGTTCGAGATTACCGTGCACGTCGCCACCGTCCTTGCCACGATCATCGTCTTCCGCAGGCAGATCTGGAAGCTGCTCTGCGGACTTTTCAAGTTCAAGTACAACGACGAGACCGACTACATCCTGAAGATATGCGTCTCCATGATCCCCGTCTTCATCGTAGGCATGTTCTTCAAGGACAAGGTCGAGTCGATGTTCTCCTCACTTCTGGTGGTGGGCCTCGCGCTCGTCGTTACGGCCATGCTGCTTCTCTTCTCCGACCTCTATGGCGGGCGCGGCAGGGTCGCCGAGGTTAAGCGCCGCAACGGCATCGGCTGGTGGCAGGCGTTCGTCATCGGCCTTGGGCAGGCCTTCGCGGTGATTCCCGGCCTCTCTCGTTCCGGAACCACCATCAGCACCGGCCTCCTCTGTGGCGTAAAGCGCGAAGACGTCGCGCAGTTCTCGTTCCTGATGGTCCTCATCCCGATACTCGGGGAGGCGTTCCTCGACCTTGTGGGCGGCGACGTGGCCTCATCGTCAGTCGGATCCTTCCCTCTGCTGGTGGGTTTCCTGGCCGCTTTCGTGTCCGGACTCTTCGCCTGCAAGGTGATGATCGCGCTGGTGAAGAAGGCGAAGCTGCGCTGGTTCGCGCTCTACTGCGCGCTCGTCGGCCTGGCCGTCATCATCTTTACGATGCGGTAGCGGATGGCCGGACGCAGGGGGGTATATTTCGTCTCCGACGTGCATCTGGGGCTGGACGTGAAGGACCCGGCCGCCCGCGAGGAGCGCTTCGTGTCCTTCCTGCGGGACATCCCCGGGGACACCACCCTCGCGCTATATCTCCTGGGAGACATCTGGGATTTCTGGTACGAGTACCGCGACGTGGTCCCGAAGGGCTATGTGCGGGTCTTCGCCGCGCTGATGGACCTCATTGACGCTGGCGTCAAGGTATATTTCTTCCCGGGGAACCACGACATATGGTGCTATGATTATTTTACCTCCATGGGCATAACCGTGGTACGGGAACAGCCGCAGCTGGTGGAGGTCGGAGGGAAGGTCCTTTGCGTCGGGCACGGGGACGGCCTGGGCCCGGGAGTGGGCGGATACCGGTTCATGAACGCCGTCTTCAAGAACCGCGTGATACAGCGGCTTTTCAGTACCCTGCATCCATGGCTGGCCTTCAGGCTCGGCCTCGGATGGTCGCGCCGCAGCCGTCTCGCCCGCAACGAGGCCTATGTATTCAAGGGTGCGTCCGAGCCTCTGTACAAATGGGCCGAGGAGTTCTCTTCAAGGCAGCACGTGGACGTTTTCATCTTCGGGCACCTGCACTGCGAGGCGGACCTGACGCTGCCGTCTGGAGCGCGCCTTATCGTGCTGAAGGACTGGATGGAGGGAAGTCACTTCTGGTATCTGGACGGGATCTTGACCGGTTCGGGCCATTCCATGAACACCGAATAATAGAGCCGGTCGAATTCGCCGGCCTCCCAGGCCTTGACCAGCTCCTCCGTCTGCGCGTCCTGGCCCTTCGGGTCGTACGCGCTCTTGAGATTCTGGCCGAAGAGGCGGGCGATGCCCTGCCAGAACACGGCCGAGACGGTGCTTCTGTAGTCTTTAACGATCTTGTATGAAGTCCTTGAGGTCTCCCTGTCAACCAGGCGCATCAGCAGCTGGCCCTGCGAGACGGTCATCTTGCGGATGATGGGCTCGAAGTCCTTGAGGACCTGCTTCTGCCATTCGCTGGTGTACCGGTCCTCCTCGGCGCGTTTCATGTGCTGGGCGGCGATGGTGCTGTCCACCTCCTTGAGCACGTCGCTTACCAGGAGGGCGTAGGGATAGACCTTGTTGAAATTGTATACGAGCTTGTAATAGTTGCGCCAGTCCTTGCGCTCGCGGCGGGTTCCCTTAGGGAAGCACCAGACCGGCGGCAGCTGGTCGTAAAAGACGGTGTCGCCCTGCGCGTCGATGTAGTAGGCCATGAGCACGCCCTTCTGGCCCTTGTTCTGCGCGGCAGAATACGGGCTGCGCAGGCCCGCCGCCGCAAGGACGGCGGCCACGGCAAGGAACAATATGACGCTGCTTTTTTTCATGGCCTGCAAATATACGGACATTTTTCGCTTCAAATACCTTGCCTGAATGATTTCTTTTTTCTGTGTTCCGGGGCTGTCGAAAATCGTGTGAAAAAGTTTTCCACAAGGTTTGTTAAATCGCTGAAAAGACGAAGGTTAAGTATTGACTTTGCCTGTCGAAAATAAGTGAAAAATTTTCTTAAAAATATTTCAAATTCAGATTTTTTTACTAACTTTGCAGTCCTAAAATTGGGGAGAAGTATACCCAACCAGCTGATTCTCAATCATTTAGGGAAGTTTGAATTTATTTTTAAAGTTATACAGCAATGTTACAACCTAAGAGAACAAAATTCAGAAGGGAGCAGAAAGGCCGCATGAAGGGCAACGCCCAGAGGGGCAACCAGCTTGCATTCGGCTCCTTCGGTCTTAAGACGCTTGAAAACTGCTGGCTTACCGCCCAGCAGATCGAGGCCGCCCGTCAGGCTATCTCGCGCTACATGAACCGCGAAGGACAGATCTGGATCAGGGTTTTCCCTGTCAAGCCTGTCACCAAGAAGCCTCTCTCCACCCGTATGGGTAAGGGTAAGGGTGATCCTTACGGATTCGTCGCTCCGATCACTCCCGGCCGAATCATCTTCGAGGCCGAGGGTGTGTCCCTTCCGGTCGCTAAGGAGGCCATGCGCCTCGCGGCAAACAAGCTCCCCGTGGCTACCAAGTTTGTCGTCCGCAGAGATTATGTTGAATAATATTAATGGAGAAAGAAAATGAAAGTTTCAGAAGTACGCGAAATGTCCGTAGCGGATCTGCGCGACCGCATCGAGATTGAAAAGGCCAATCTTGATACCATGAAGATCAATCACGCTATCTCTCCATTAGAGGATACGTCCAGGTTCAAGAAAGTAAGGCAGGATATCGCTCGCATGATCACCATCCTCGCCGAGAAAGAAAAGTCACTGATTTAATTTAGATATCCCATGGAAAGAAATCTTCGCAAGGAAAGAATAGGCATAGTGGTCAGCGACAAGATGGACAAGACCATCATCGTGTCCTCCGAGGTCAGGGAGAAGCACCCCCTCTACGGCAAGTTCGTCAAGAGGACCACGAAGTTCGTTGCTCAGGACGACAAGAATGAGTGCGGTATCGGCGACACCGTCCGCATCATGGAGACCCGCCCCCTCAGCAAGACCAAGAATTGGAGATTAGTTGAAATCATCGAAAAAGCCAAGTAATTATGATACAGCAGGAAACACGTTTACAGGTAGCCGACAACAGCGGAGCGAAGGAAGTCCTTTGCATCCGTGTGCTGGGCGGTACCCACCATCGTTATGCCACTGTGGGCGACACTATCGTCGTGGCAGTCAAGAGCGCCATCCCCGGTTCCGACGCCAAGAAGGGTACGGTCACCAAGGCTGTCGTCGTGCGCACCAAGAAGGAGATCCGCCGTCCCGACGGTTCCTACATCCGCTTTGACGACAATGCATGCGTCCTCCTCAACAACGCGGGCGAGCTCCGCGGCACCCGTATCTTCGGTCCTGTCGCCAGGGAGCTTCGCGACCAATACATGAAGATCGTTTCACTGGCACCCGAGGTCCTTTAATATAGAAAGATTATGAAGAAGTTGAATATCAAGAAAGGCGACACCGTTTACGTAAACGCCGGCAATGACAAGGGCAAGACCGGAAAGGTCCTCACCGTCATCCCCGCCAAGGACCGCGCCATTGTCGAGGGCATCAACCTCGTCAGCAAGCACACCAAGCCGAATGCCAAGCAGCCTCAGGGCGGCATCGTCAAGCAGGAGGCCGGTATCCATATTTCCAACCTTCAGCTCATCGACCCCCAGTCCGGCAAGCCCACGAGGGTTGGCCACAAGTTCGTCGGTGACAAGAAAATCCGTTACGCTAAAAAGTCTGGGGAGGAGATCAAGTAATTATGGCAAAGAAAGTTAACAAGCCCGCCGAGGCACAGGTCGTGCCCACGGGATATGTACCTACCCTCAAGAAAGTTTACAAGGAGGAAATCGTGGAGAAGCTCATGAAGCAGTTCTCCTACACCACCGTGATGCAGGTCCCCAAGCTCGTCAAGATCACCCTCAACGAGGGCGTCGGCGATGCCACCCAGGACAAGAAGATCGTCGAGGAGGCGGCTGAGGAGCTCAGCCTCATCACCGGTCAGAAGGCCGTCATCACCACTTCTACGAAGGACGTCTCCAACTTCAAGCTCCGCAAGGGCATGCCCATCGGTGCGAAGGTCACCCTGCGTGACGTGAAGATGTACGAGTTCCTCGAGAAGCTCATCCGTGTCACCCTTCCCCGCATCCGTGACTTCAACGGCGTCGCCGAGAAGCTCGACGGCCAGGGCAACTACACCCTCGGACTCAAGGAGCAGATCATCTTCCCTGAGATCGACATCGACAAGAATCCCCGCATCCACGGCCTGGAGATCACCTTCGTGACCACCGCCAAGACTGACGAGGAGGCCTATGCACTCCTGAAGGAGTTCGGTATTCCGTTCAAGAAACACAATAAATAAGAATATCCATGGCAAAAGAATCAATGAAAGCCCGCGAGGTGAAGCGCGCCAAGATGGTCGCAAAGTACGCCGAGAAGAGAAAGGCTCTCAAGGAGGCCGGTGACTGGGCTGCTCTCGACAAGCTCCCCAAGAACTCCTCCTCCGTCCGCCTGCACAACCGCTGCTCTCTGACCGGTCGTCCGAAGGGATACATGCGTGACTTCGGTCTCAGCCGTATCCAGTTCCGCGAGATGGCCTCCAACGGTCTGATCCCGGGCGTCAAGAAGGCTAGCTGGTAACATCCGGGCGCCTTGTGCGCCGTACGATACATTATTTTATATTAACAATCGGATATCGGGCGTCCGAAGACGCCGGTCCACAAAAAGACAAAAAAATGACTGATCCAATTGCAGATTATCTCACCAGAGTACGCAATGCTTACCTCGCCGGTAAGAAGGTCGTGGAGGTCCCTACGTCGAAGATGAAGGTGGCCATCACCAAGATCCTCTGTGAGAAGGGTTACATCCTCAGCTACAAGCTGATCGATGCAGAACCTCAGGGCACCATCAAGCTCGCCCTCAAATATCATCCCCAGACCAAGGCTCCCGCGATCAAGAAGATCGAGCGCGTGTCCACCCCGGGTCTGAGGCGTTACACCGACGTGGAGAACATGCCGCGCGTCCTCAACGGACTCGGCATCGCCATCATCTCCACTTCCAAGGGTGTCATCACCGACAAGGAGGCCAAGGAGCTGAACGTCGGCGGTGAGGTCGTATGTTATGTTTATTAACCTAAAATTCCAAGAATAATGTCACGAATTGGAAAATTGCCTGTAAACCTTCCGGCCGGCGTGAGCGTTGAGCTCCTCGACGGCAACGTTGTCAAGGTTAAAGGACCTCTCGGTGAGTTGAGCCAGAAAGTGGATCCGGACATCGAAGTCACCATTGAGGGAAATGAGATCAAGTTCGCCCGTCCTACGGACCAGCCCCGCCACCGCTCCATGCACGGTCTCTACCGCGCTCTCGTCCACAATATGGTCGTCGGTGTCAGCGAAGGCTTCACCATCACCCAGGAATTCGTCGGCGTCGGTTACCGCGTAGAGGTCCAGGGCCAGATGGTCATCCTCAACCTCGGTTACTCGCACAGCATCCAGCTGCTCCTCCCCAAGGAGGTCAAGGCCGAGACTCCCCAGGTCAGGAAGGGTGAGAACCCGCGCCTCGTCCTGAAGAGCTGCGACAAGCAGCTTGTCGGCCAGGTGGCCGCCAAGATCCGCTCCTTCCGTGAGCCGGAGCCTTACAAGGGCAAGGGTATCAAGTATGCCGGCGAGCAGCTCCGTCGCAAGGCCGGTAAGTCTGCATCAGCTAAATAATAGGAGATTGAGTTATGGCATTGAATAGAATTGAAAGAAGAAGAAGGATTCACTACCGTATCCGCAAGCATGTCAGCGGCACCGCTGAGAAGCCGAGGATGAATGTCTTCCGCAGCAACAAGCAGATCTACGTCCAGGTGATCGACGACGAGCAGGGTGTTACCCTCGCCGCCGCTGCATCCAACGACAAGGCCCTCGCCGCCGAGTGCAAGGGCAAGACCGGTATCGAGGCCGCTGCCATCGTCGGCAAGGCCATCGCAGAGCGCTGTCTCGCGAAGGGTATCACCACCATCGCTTTCGACCGTGGCGGTTACCTCTTCCATGGCAGGGTTAAAAGTTTGGCAGACGCTGCCCGCGAAGGCGGCCTTAATTTCTAAAGACTATGGCAAATACAAATGTTAAGAGAGTAAAGACCTCTGACCTTGAACTCAAGGACAGACTTGTCGCCATCCAGAGAGTGACCAAGGTCACCAAAGGTGGTCGTCACTTCCGCTTCGCGGCCATCGTGGTCGTCGGAGACGAGAACGGCGTTGTGGGCTATGGTCTCGGAAAGGCCAACGAAGTCACTTCCGCCATCGCCAAGGGTGTCGAGGATGCGAAGAAGAATCTCGTGAAGATTCCCATCATCAACACCACCATCCCTCACGAGCAGGAGGCCAAGTTCGGCGGTTCCCGCGTCTTCATGAAGCCGGCCGCTCCCGGTACCGGTGTCAAGGCCGGCGGTGCCATGCGCGCCGTGTTCGAGTCTGCCGGTATCCAGAACGTGCTTGCCAAGTCCAAGGGCTCTTCGAACCCTCACAACCTCGTCAAGGCCACCATCGCCGGCCTCACCGAGATGAGGGACGCCTACACCGTGGCAGGTCTCCGTGGTATTCCCATGAGCAAGGTTTTTAACGGATAGGAGGCACAGATTATGGCAAAACTCAGAATTACACAGGTTATCAGCTCCAACGGTGAGACCCGCAGGCAGATCGCGAATCTTCGCTGCCTCGGTATCCGCAGGATGCATCAGACCGTCGAGGTGGAGAAGACCCCCGTTTCCATGGGCATGCTTGAGAAGGTCCGCCATCTCGTCAAGGTAGAAGAAATTGACTAAGAGGAGGAAGGATTATGAAACTTGAGAATTTGGCTCCCGCTAAGGGCGCAACCAAGAAATGCAAGAGAATCGGCCGCGGCGAAGGCTCCGGCAAGGGCGGCACCGCCACCCGTGGTACCAAGGGTGCACAGGCACGCGCCGGTTATGAGCATAAGATCGGCTTCGAAGGAGGCCAGATGCCTATCCAGAGAAGGCTTCCCAAGTTCGGCTTCAAGAACCCGACCCGCGTCGAGTACAAGGCCGTCAACGTGGCTGCCATCCAGGCACTCGCCGAGGCCCTGAACGCCTCCGAGATCAGCAACGAGGATATCGTAAGGGCTGGCCTCGCTTCCAAGAACGACCTCATCAAGGTCCTCGGCAACGGTGATCTCACCGCCGCCGTGACCGTGACCGCCAATGCATTCTCCAAGTCGGCCGTCTCCAAGATCGAGGCCGCCGGTGGAAAGACTATCGTAATCGAGTAAGAAGATGAAGAAGTTTTTCGAGACCATCAAGAATATCTTCAAGATTGAAGAGCTCCGCAAGAGACTGGGCTATACCCTGGCCCTGATCCTGGTGTACCGCTTCGGCTGCCAGGTCGTGCTCCCGGGTATCGACGCCAATCTCCTCGCCAACTTCCAGAGCAACACCCAGGAAGGCCTCGTCGGCCTCCTGAACATGTTCTCCGGCGGTGCGTTCGGTAACGCTTCGGTCTTCGCGCTGGGTGTGATGCCGTACATCTCGGCATCCATCATCGTCCAGCTGCTCGGTGTCTTCGTCCCCTACTTCAAGAAACTCCAGATGGAGGGTGAGAGCGGACGCAAGAAGATGAACCAGCTGACCAGATACCTGACCGTTCTGGTTCTCTGCATCCAGGGCCCCGCTTACCTGGCAGCCCTTCACAACCAGATTCCCGGACAGGCTTTCACCGCTGTGAACAACCTCGGCTGGAGCAACTTCTGGTTCAACATCGTGTCGACCATCATCCTGCTGGCAGGTTCCATGTTCGTCATGTGGCTCGGTGAGCGCATCACCGACCGCGGCATCGGCAACGGTATCTCCCTCATCATCATGATCGGTATCGTGGCACGTTTCCCTCACGCCGTCGTGGCTGAGGCCGGAGAGAAGTTCACCACCACCAACGGCGGCGTCCTCCTCTTCATCGTCGAGCTCGTCATCTGGTTCTTCATCGTAGTCGCAGCCATTGCGCTCGTGCAGGCCGTCAGGCGCGTTCCCGTCCAGTATGCCAAGCGTGTCGTAGGAAACCGCCAGTACGGTGGTGTCCGCCAGTACATCCCCCTGAAGATCAATGCCGCCGGCGTCATGCCTATCATCTTCGCCCAGGCACTCATGCTCTTCCCGCTCATCTTCGCGCGCTGGGATGCGACCCGTGGACTTGCCGCTACGCTCGGTAACTACACCAGCTGGCAGTACAACCTTATCTTCTTCATCTTCGTCGTCATCTTCACGTACTTCTACACTGCAGTTACCGTGAACCCTACCATGATGGCTGAGGACATGAAGAGGAACGGAGGATTCATTCCCGGAGTCAAGCCCGGAAAGAAGACCGTGGAGTACCTCGACTCCGTGATGTCGAAGGTCACCCTCCCGGGTTCCATTTTCCTCGGCTTCATCGCCATCTTCCCGGCCTTCGCCAGGAAACTCGGCGTTACCGACGCTTTCGCAGGCTTCTTCGGCGGCACTTCGCTGCTGATCCTCGTGGGTGTCGTCCTGGATACCCTCCAGCAGATCGAAAGCTATTTGCTCATGCGTCACTACGACGGTCTCATGAAGACCGGCCGTCTGACCGGACGCTCTGGAATGTAGTTGTTTGAAATAGAATAGTAGGAAGATGGTCAAGCCGAAAACCGAGGAAGAGATCGAGCTGTTGCGCGAGAATGCCATAATCGTCTCGAAGACGCTGGCTGAAGTCGGTAGAAGGGTCGCTCCTGGTGTGACAACGTTAGAGTTGAATAGAGTGGCCGACGAGTTCATCCGTGACAACGGCGCGATTCCCAGCTTCCTTGGATATGACGGCTTCCCCGCAGCTCTCTGCATGTCCGTAAACGACGTGGTGGTCCATGGGTTCCCCTCGGACTACGTCCTCAAGGAGGGCGACATCGTGTCGGTGGACTGCGGGACTCTCTACAAGGGCTATAACGGAGACTCTGCGTACACCTTCCCCGTCGGGGAGGTGGACGCGGAGACCCGGAAGCTCCTTGACGTGACGAAGGCTTCGCTCTACAAGGGCATCGAAGCCGCTGTGGCAGGCAACAGGACCGGCGATATCGGATACGCGGTGCAAACGTATGTAGAATCATTCGGGTTCTCCGTGGTACGCGAATTGGAAGGCCACGGACTCGGAAGGGAGATGCACGAAGAGCCCGGCGTCCCGAATTACGGACGCAGGGGCAAGGGCACCCACCTTGTCGAGGGAATGGTGATATGTATCGAGCCGATGATCAATGCCGGTGGCAGGGGAGTGTATCTTGCACGAAATGGTTGGGCGGTACACACCTCGGATCACCGCAAGTCGGCTCACTACGAGCTTACGGTTGTTGTCCGTAAAGGCCGGGCCGAGCAGCTGTCGACCTACGATTTTATCGAGAAAGATGGAAAGATCAATTTTTAAAGTGTTTTTTTAATGTCGAAACAAGTAGCAATAGAACAAGATGGAAAAGTCATCGAGACTCTTCCGAACGCCATGTTCAAGGTGGAGCTGGAGAACGGACACGTCCTTCTCTGCAACATCTCCGGCAAGATGCGCATGAACTTTATCCATATTCTTCTGGGCGACCGGGTTAGAGTTGAAATTTCACCTTATGATTTGACCAAAGGCAGGATATCTTTCAGATACAAATAAAAAATAATACGAGATATGAAAGTCAAGACATCCATCAAGAAGCGCAGCGAAGATTGCAAGATCGTCCGCCGCAAGGGCCGTCTCTATGTGATCTGCAAGAAGAACCCCAAGTTCAAGATGCGCCAGGGATAATAAGTTGTATAACAAGTTAACGTATAATAAATTATGGCAAGAATAGCCGGTGTTGATTTACCCAACAACAAGAGAGGAGAGATAGGTCTTACCTATATCTTCGGAATCGGCCGCAGCTCCGCGAAGAAGATCCTTGACAAGTGCGGCATCGATTATGGCATCAAGGTGGGCGAGTGGAACGACGAGCAGATCGCTGCCATCCGTAACGAGGTCGGCGAGAACTACAAGATCGAAGGCGAGCTCCGCTCCTCCGTCCAGATGGACATCAAGCGTCTCATGGATATCGGTTGCTACAGGGGCATCCGCCACCGTAACGGCCTCCCCGTCCGCGGACAGAGCACCAAGAACAACGCCCGTACCAGGAAGGGCCGCAAGAAGACCGTTGCCAACAAGAAGAAGGCGACCAAGTAAAAACAGATGAATTATGGCAAAGAAAACTCAAACCTCAAAGAGAGTTGTCAAGGTTGAAGCTTATGGCGAGGCCCATATTTCATCGACCTTCAACAACGTTATCGTTTCCCTTACCAACGCCCAGGGCCAGGTCATCAGCTGGTCTTCGGCCGGAAAGTGCGGCTTCAGGGGCTCCAAGAAGAACACTCCCTATGCCGCCCAGATGGCAGCGGAGGACGCTTCCAAGACCGCCTATGACGCCGGTCTCCGCAAGGTAAAGGCTTATGTGAAGGGCCCCGGCGCAGGCCGCGAGTCCGCTATCAGGACCATCAACAACGCAGGCATCATCGTGACCGAGATCGTCGACGTCACCCCCATGCCTCACAATGGTTGCCGCCCGAAAGGCCGTCGTAAGGTTTAACTCTTAAAATCAGAACATCATGGCAAGATATACTGGTCCTACCACCAAGATCGCCCGCAAGTTCGGCGAGCCTATTTTCGGTTCCGACAAGGATTTCGAGAAGAGGAACTATCCTCCGGGACAGCATGGCCTCGCAGCCAAGCGCAAGAAGTCCAAGGAATATGGCAACCAGCTTAAGGAGAAGCAGAAGGTCAAGTACATGTACGGTGTCCTCGAGCGTCAGTTCCACAACACCTACGACAAGGCCTCCCGCATGGCCGGACAGAAGGGTGAGAACCTCATCGTCCTCCTCGAGTCCCGCCTCGACAACGTCGTCTACCGCATGGGTGTCGCCCCCTCCAGGGCCGCAGCCAGGCAGCTTGTTTCGCATCACCACATCACCCTCAACGGCAAAGTCTGCAACATCCCGTCCGCTACCGTGAAGGCCGGCGACGTCGTCGCAGTCAGGGAGCGCTCCAAGAGCCTTGAGGTCATCCAGAACAGCGTCGCCTCCGCTTCGAAGTACTCCTGGATCGAGTTCGATCCCCAGACCCTGACCGGAAAGTTCCTCAACGCCCCCGTCAGGGCCGAGGTCCCGGAGAACATCAACGAGCAGCTTATTGTCGACCTCTACTCCAAGTAACATTTAACACCTTAAACATATGGCAATCTTAGCATTTCAAAAACCAGACAAGGTGATCATGCTCGAAGGCACTGACACCGTCGGTCGCTTCGAATTCAGGCCTCTCGAGCCCGGATACGGACAGACCATCGGCAACGCCCTCCGCCGCATCCTCCTGGCTTCGCTTGAAGGCTTTGCTATCAGTCAGATCAAGATCTCCGGCGTGGACCACGAGTTCGCCACCATCCCCGGCGTCATCGAGGGCATGCAGGACATCATCCTCAACCTCAAGCAGGTACGTTTCAAGAGGATGGTCGAGAGTGTTGATTCCGAGGTAGCGAACATCGTTATCAGCGGGAAGCAGGAGTTTACTGCCGAGGATATTTCTAAAGGATTGTCTTCCTTCAAGGTGTTGAATCCCGAACAGCATATCTGTTCGCTCGAACCTTCCGTCAAGCTCGAAATCACCCTCGTCATCACCAAGGGCCGCGGCTTCGTCCCGGCCGAGGAGAGCCGCGATGAGAACACCCCGATCGGCACGATCGCCGTGGATGCCATCTACACTCCCATCAAGAAGGTGAACTGGACCGTCGAGAACTGGCGCGTCGAGCAGAAGACCGACTACGAGAAACTCAACCTCGAGATTGTCACCGACGGTTCCATTTCTCCGAATGCGGCCCTCCAGGATGCTGCCGGAATACTCATTTACCATTTCAAGCTCTTCACCGACGAGCGTACCGTGACCATCGGTCCGGCTACCGAGTCCGAGTCCAAGGAACTCGACGAGGAGTCGCTGCGCATGCGCCATCTCCTCCTCACCAAGCTCTCCGACATGGGCCTCTCCGTGAGGGCGTTCAACTGTCTGAAAGCCGCCGAGATCGACACTTTCGCCGACCTCGTCTCCTACTCCAGGGCCGAGCTGATGAAGTTCCGCAACTTCGGAAGGAAGTCCCTCAACGAGATCGATATCCTCGTCGAGAAGATGAAGCTTTCATTCGGAATGGATGTTACCAAATATAATATTGAACCCAAGAAAAAGACCGTATAAAAATGAGGCACAATAAAGCAATCAATCACCTTGGTCGCAAGAGCGGTCACCGCAAGGCCCTTCTCGCCAACATGGCTTCCTCCCTTATCCTTGAGAAGAGGATCACCACCACCGTGGCGAAGGCGAAGGCCCTGAAGAGCTATGTCGAGCCCCTCATCACCAAGTCCAAGGACGACTCCACGCACTCCCGTCGCGTCGTTTTCAGCTATCTCAAGAACAAGGAGGCCGTCAGCGAGCTTTTCCGCACCGTCGCCCCCAAGATCGCCGACCGTCCGGGCGGATACACCCGCGTGCTGCACACCGGTTTCCGTCAGGGAGACGCCGCCGAGATGGCCCTGATCGAGCTGGTTGACTTCAACGAGGCCGCCCTCGCTTCCGCAACCCCGAAGGCTGCGAAGAAGAGCACCCGCCGCAGCCGCGCCAAGAAGGCCGAGGCTGCCGCAGAAGCCGTCGCCGAAGCCCCTCAGGCTGAATAATCAGGACAGGTACAGGCCTGTTTTTAAAGAAGTTCGACCGCAAAAGGCCGGACTTCTTTAATTTTTATTATATTTGCGTGGATAATCATTTAAAATTATGAAAAAGATCACCATCAAGGACGTCGCCCGAGAGGCTGGAGTATCCGTTACACTGGTCTCGTTCGTCATGAACGCCAAGGTCGGGGAGGACGGCAGGCTGGACTGCCCCGTCAATCCCGAGACCGCGGCGCGCGTCCTTGACGTGGCGAAGCGCCTGGGATACCGGCGCAACGCCGCGGCGGCATCGCTGCGCAGCGGCCGCTCCAACACCATCGCCGTCATCACCACGGACATCGCCAACAATTTCTTCGCCGGCATCTCCCGCTACATCGAGGACAAGTCCGCGGAATACGGATACACCGTACTGTTCTGCTCGTCCGACGAGAACGCCGAGAAGCTCGACTCGCTCGTGGATACGGTGCTCGCGTACAACATCGACGGACTCATCGTGGCGCCCGTACCCGGCGGCCGCGATGCCATCGCCAAGGCCATCGAGGCCAAGGTCCCGGTAGTCCTGCTCGACCGCGACATAGAAGACCTGGACGGCGTCGGCAAAGTCCTGCTGAACGACGTCGAGGCGGGCGAGATCGCCACTGAGTACTTCGTCGGCAAGGGTTACCGCAAGATCGAGATGGTCTCCTACGACCTGGACATCTCCAGCATCTCCGAGCGCGCCGAGGGCTACCGCAAGTCCATGGCCGCACACGGTTTGGAGGCGCGCGTGGACACGGTTCCTTACGGCGATCCCCAGAAACTCATGCCAAGCATCATCAAGGATGCCATCGCCCGCGGGGTGGAGGCGTTCTTCCTTCCCACATATTCGCTTACCGCGATGGTTTTCGGAGCAATGAAGGAGATGAATCTCCGCACGCCGCGTGACCTCGGCCTCATCGCTTTCGACGAAAGCGACCTCTACCGCCTCGGTCCCAGCACCGTCGCCCACATCGTCCAGCCGCTCAGGGAACTCGGCGAGAAGTCCGTCGAGGTCCTTCACGCGATGATCGAAAACGAGCCTGGCGACACCACCATCATCCTCCGTCCCGAGCTTGTTCCGGGCGGATCGGTGGCGGACAGATAGACAGTTCTTTACATACACAATAGTTTTTTGAAACTCTTTTTTTCGACCGCATGCGACATGCCGTCTTGAATCAGCGTGACGATTAGGCAGAACCTTTACAACCAAATTATTAACCAATAAACCAACTTTATGAATTTCAAAAACCTCCTTGCGGTGTCGCTGCTGTCATTGTGCAGCGTCGTCGCGATGGCTCAGGGCAAGCGAATCTCCGGAAAGGTCACTGACACCAACGGAGCCCCTGTCATCGGAGCCGGTATCACCCATGTCGGCACGACCAACGGCGTGATTACGGATTTGGACGGAAACTACACGTTCAACGTGCCTGACGGCGCGACCATCAACGTGGAAGCCCTCGGATTCGAGCCGCAGCAGTTCAAGGTCGTTGCTGGACAGAATGTCTACAACGTGACTCTCGGAGAGTCGGCGACCGAACTTGACGAGACCGTCGTCGTCGGTTACGGTACTCAGCGCAAGCGCCTCATCACCGGATCCACCATCAGCGTTTCCGGAGACCTCATCCAGAAGCAGAACACCACACACGCCATCGGAGCCCTCTACAGTTCCGTCCCCGGCGTGAACATCGTCCAGTCCAACGGCCAGCCGTGGTCCGGCTACACGATCACGGTCCGCGGTCTCGGCACGACCGGGTCTTCGAGCCCCCTTTACGTCATCGACGGAGTGGCCGGAGGCTCCATCAGCTCCCTCAACCCCGCTGATATCGAGTCCATCGACATCCTCAAGGATGCGGCTTCTTCTGCCATCTACGGCGCTCGCGCCGCTAACGGCGTCATCCTCGTGACCACCAAGCAGGGCAAGCGCGACAGCAAGGTCACCGTTTCCTTCGACGCCAGCTGGGGTATCCAGGAGGCCCATCTTAACGGTGTGCATGCCGTCGGCGCCAAGGAGTACATCGACCTCGTCAACAAGGCATTCGTCAGCAACGGTACCATCAGCGAGGGCCAGACTTATCCCGAGGTTGACGAAAAACTGTTCCCTGTCCAGGCTGCGCAGATGCGCGCCGGTACTTGGGACGGTACCGACTGGCTCAAGGAGTCCGTCAACAAGAACGCCCCGACCAACAACTATGTCATCGGCATTAACGGTGGAAACGACCTTGTACGCTTCTCGCTGAGCTACTCCAAGTCCTACACCGAGGGAACCCTCGGATACCCGAAGAAAACTTACTACGACCGTAATACAATCAGGGCCAACACCGACTACTCGATAGTCCGCAGGAACGGCCGCGACATCCTTAAATTCGGAGAGAATGCCACCATATCCATCTATAACGACCGTGGCATGAGTACGGGCAACATCTACTCCAACGATATCCACAATGCCCTGGTTTATACCCCTCTCCTTCCCGCCTACAACGCAGACGGCAGTTTCTATACTTACGAGGACCAGTTGAGGGACAACTGGGATGCCAAGGACGGTGCGTACAACCTGCTTGAAAGCTATACTTATGGCGACAGAGAAGGCAAGTCCTACCGCCTGCAGGCGAATGCCTACCTTGAGTACACCCCGACCCGCGCATGGAAGATCCGCAGCATGTACGGATACCGCTTCTATGCCTCGTTCTCCCGTTCCTATACGCCGACCTACGTGCTTTCCGGAACGAACGAAAACGAATTCGACGATGTGTCGCAAAGCGGTTCCGTCAGCAACGGCTATTCTTGGGAGAACACGGTTTCATGGACCAAGGAATTCGGTAACCACCATATCGACGCCCTTGTCGGAACCTCCATCGAAGGCACCAAGTGGGGAATGTCCGTGAACGGTTCCCGCCAGGACACCAGGTTCCACACATGGGAGTCCGCCAACCTTTCTTCCAGCGATTCCGAAATCAATTCGGCAATGGTCGGCATCGGAGGTGGCAATACCGTCCCCTACAACGACTTGCTGTCCTTCTTCGGCCGTGTCAATTACAACTACAGGGACACCTACCTGCTGACCCTCATCGCCCGTGAGGACGGTTCCAAGAATTTCGCCTCCGGCCACCGTTGGGGCTTCTTCCCCTCCGTTTCAGCCGGCTGGATCATCACCAACGAGCCTTTCATGGAATGGTCAAAGGGAATCATCGACTATTTCAAGATCCGTGGTAGCTGGGGACAGAACGGTAACTGCTCCATCAGCAACTTCCAGTATGCCGCGACCGTATCCCTGAGTGCTCCCTACGACTTCACCCATGGTGGAACCGCTACACAGACGGGAGCCTATCCGAGCATCATCCCGAACCGTGAGCTGACCTGGGAGACTACGGAACAGACCGACCTTGGTTTCGACGCCCGTTTCTTCAAGAGCAGGCTTGGCGTAGCCTTCGACTGGTACCGCAAGGACACCAAGGACTGGCTGGTGGACGCTCCCGCTTCGTTCGAGTACGGCACAGGCACGCCGACCATCAACGGCGGCGCGGTGCGTAACCAGGGCGTAGAGCTCAGCCTCACCTGGAACGACCGTATCGGTGACTTCATGTACAGCATCGGCGTCAACGGCTCGCACAACGTGAACGAGGTCCTCTACATCAACAATTCCGAGGGTATCATCCATGGCGGAACCAACGTCATTGCCCAGAACATCTCCGCTTACAACACCTTCGAGGCCCGTCCCGGCAAGCCTATCGGCTATTTCGTCGGTCTGGCCAGCGAGGGTATTTTCCAGAACCAGGCCCAGATTGACGAGTACAACGCCAAGGGTTATGTCTTTATGGACGGCTATGCCGCCGCGCAGCCCGGCGACGTCATCTGGATCGACCAGAACGGCGACGGCGCCTATGACAAGGACGATGTCGTGGAAATCGGCAACCCTCATCCGGACCACAACGTCGGCCTTAACCTGAGCATGCAGTGGAAGGGCTTCGACTTCTCTCTCAGCGGTTCCGGAGCCTTCGGTCAGCAGGTCCTACAGAGCTACCGTTCGTTCGCCAACAGCGACGTCGAGAACTACGCCAACAACTTCGTGGCCCGTCTGTGGACCGGCGAAGGCTCGACCAACAGCTTCCCGCGTTTCACTTACGGCAAGCACAACAACTTCTACGCAAAGGGATTCCTTGGTGACATCTGGGCTTTCGACGCTGATTATTTCAAGATCCGCAACATCACCTTCGGCTATGATTTGAAAAAAGCCATCAAGAAGCTCCCCATGTCCTCTCTCCGCATCTATTTCACGGGACAGAACCTCTTTACCTTCACCAAGTATGACGGTATGGATCCCGAGGTCGGTTACGGCTACGGCTATAGCTGGACTTCCGGTATCGACATCGGATATTATCCTTCCCCGAAGGTTTATATGGCAGGTGTCAGCATTAAATTCTAAATGGATACGAGTATGAAAAAGATATTATTTGCCACATTGACGTTTGCCTTTGCGCTGGCCGGTTGCCAGGAGATAAACTCACTTCTTGATACTGAGAACTATCAGGCATACGATACGTCCAATTTCCCGAAGACGGAGCAGGATGCAGAGCAGATCGTGACATCGATTTACAATGCCATGCCCATCGTCTATACCAATCCGGAGAACTGCAACATTTTCCGCAATGCCGTCGCCAGCGACGACATGTTCGGCGCGGGTTCTACTTCCAATACGGGAGCCCAGGCTACCGACCGTTTCATGGAGAAGGGTGCCGATGAGTCCCAAAGCAACCTCAAGAGGTCCTATCAGGGAATCTTCCGTGCCAATTATGCACTAGAAGTAATACCCGAGCTGGATGACGCCCTTTTCAAGAGCGTGGAGTACAAGAATTACCTTCTCGGCCAGGCACATTTCCTTCGTGCGTGGTTCTTCTGGGAGCTTGCCGAGAAGTTTGAGACTTTCCCTGTAAAGCTCAGCACGGCGACGGAGATCCTTCCCCGCGGAACCGTTGAGGAGGGATATGAAGCCATTACCAACGACCTTCTTGAGTCCATCAGGCTCATGCCGGCGAAGTATGGCTATACCATGGAGGACGGCCTTGCCGGCCGGGCCACGAAATATGCGGCCGAAGCCGTTCTCGCCCGCATCTGGATGTTCTATACGGGATTCTATGGAAAGTCCGACATGTTCGGCGTGAGCAAGTCCGACATTATCGGTTACCTGAAGGATGTCCGCGACAACTCCAAGTTCGGCCTGGAGAAGGACCCTCGCGAGATATGGCCTTATACCAATGAATATTCCAGTGGTTTCGCCTATGGCACCGACTTCGATACCTACACTTCGAAGGAGAACCTCCACTGGGTGGGCAACCACAGCAAGGAGACCGTCTGGGCCTGCCACTTCAGCCTCATGCATCAGAGCCTTGGTTACAACCGTATCGGAGAGTATTTCGGACTCCGCAATTCCGGCTCCGCGCCGAACGCGCTCTGCTATCCCTGGGGCATCGGCTATACCAACGGCACGGTCAACTCCAAGATGGTCGAGGAATGGTTCAAGGATCCGGACTACGGTCCGACCGACAAGCGGCTCTGGGGCTCTGTCTTCGCGGTTGCCGAAGCTGCAGACGTCCTTCCCTGGCTGAAGGAGGAAGGCGGCTATGTGGAGCTCCCCAAGCATCCGGGAAATAACTCCAAGGAGGTGGAGAAGTCGATGTTCCATAACAAGAAATACCTTGTGTCGACCTCTTATACCGACGCTTCCAAGTCTCAGATTACACGTAATTTCTTCTACTCGTACAACAATGCCGTCAGCAATCACAATCAGTACGGCAACCGCAACGATGCGATTTATGTCCGCTTTGCCGACGTCCTTCTCATGCTGGATGAGCTTGAAGGCACCGTCACGGGCATGAACCAGCTGCGCGTACGCGCCGGTCTGAAGCCTTACGACAGTTACTCATTCGACCGCCTGCAGAAGGAGCGCCGTTACGAACTCTGCTTCGAGGGAACCCGCTATACGGATCTTCGCCGGTGGTATGGCAAGGACGCCGGCAAGGTCATCTCCGACAATCAGGTGGGAGCCTTCATAGAGTATCGCGGACACCCGGTTCCTGGCGGCTGGACCAACATCCCCGGAAACGGTATCGTTGAACGCTATGCCAAGACGCGCGGTTTCTGGATGCTTTCCAACGCCGAGATAGAACTCTCCGACGGCGTCCTGGAGCAGACCCCCGGCTTCGGTCCCGACGACAAGTGGCTCTTCGGCAACGGCGACCTGCCTTATCCGACAAGTTACTAGTCTTAATGCTGAATGAAAAAGCGACCCGTATGGGCCGCTTTTTTTGTCATTCCGAGCGAAACGAAGGAATTTATTCTCCGTAGAGGTAACGGTGCTGCTCAGGAGTGAGCCTGTCGATTTCGCAGCCCCAGGAGGCGAGCTTGCGCTCCGCGACGGTACGGTCGATCTCTTCGGGGACGTCGACGGCCATACGGCCGGGCGCACGCGCGAGCGTCTCGCGGTGATCCGCGAGCCAACGCGCGCTCAGGGCCTGGATGGCGAAGGACATGTCCATGATCTCGGCAGGGTGGCCGTCGCCCGCCGCCAGGTTCACGAGGCGGCCTTCGGCGAGGATGTAGATCTTCCTGCCGTCCTTCAGGGTATAGGCAGTGATGTTGCGGCGGGCGGGCTTCTCCGAGACGGCCATCTGCCTGAGGCCGGCGACATCGACTTCGCAGTCGAAGTGGCCGGCGTTGCAGCAGATGGCGCCGTCCTTCATCGCGAGGAAATCCTCGCGGGTGATGACGCCCTCGCAGCCGGTCACGGTGACGAAGAAGTCGCCCAGCGGGGCCGCCTGGCGCATCTTCATCACGCTGAAGCCGTCCATGACAGCCTCCATGGCCTTGACGGGATTGATTTCGGTGACTATCACCTTGGCGCCGAGGCCTTTGGCGCGCATGGCGACGCCCTTGCCACACCAGCCGTAGCCAGCCACGACCACGGTCTTGCCGGCAACGATGAGGTTGGTGGTGCGGTTGATGCCGTCCCAGACCGACTGGCCTGTGCCGTAGCGGTTGTCGAAGAAATGCTTGCACTCGGCGTTGTTGACCAAAACCATGGGGATGCGGAGTTTCTTCTCGCGGTCGAGGCGCTGCAGGCGGAGGATGCCGGTGGTGGTCTCCTCGCATCCGCCGATGACGTTAGGGATAAGTTCAGGGAACTCCGTATGGAGTATGTTCACCAGGTCTCCGCCGTCGTCGATGATGATGTTCGGACCTGCGGCAATGACGCTGCGGCAGTGCCGCGCGTACTCTTCGGACGTCGCGCCGTACCATGCGAAGACGTTGAGGCCGGCGTGCACGAGAGCCGCAGCCACGTCGTCCTGCGTCGACAGGGGATTGCTGCCCGTGACGAACATTTCGGCGCCGCCGGCCGCCAGGACCTCGCAGAGGTACGCGGTCTTGGCCTCGAGGTGCACCGAGAGGGCTATTTTCAGGCCCTTGAAGGGCTGTTCAGCCTTGAACTCGTCCTCCAGGCCGTTGAGCAGCGGCATGTGGTGCCTGACCCACTCTATCTTCAATTCTCCGTCCGGCCACAGGGCCGCATCTCTTATTTCGCTTGCCATATCGTTGTCTTTATCGTTATTGTCTTTTATCTTACTGCGAATCTCACCGTCGTCCTGTGCGCGTTATCGTCATCCACAGCGCAGCGGGGGACCTACCGCTCCTCCAGAATCCTCTCCACCTCTTGCGCGATGTCCATCCCCGGCCGCAACCAGAGTGTCGTGATGCCTGTCGCCTTCGCCGCCTCGATGTTGTCCCGGGCGTCGTCTATAAAGAGAATTTCCTCCGGCCTCGTGCCGACCCCCTCGATCACGCGCTCGTAAATCTCGCGCGAAGGCTTCAGCATCTTGAGCTCATACGAATAGAATTCCTTCGTGAAGACTTCCTGCGGATCCAATCCCTGCTCTTTCATCATTTCACGGAAATACCCTCGGGAAACGGGATTGTTGTTGCTCAGGACGTACAGGTCGTAGCGGCACCGCAGCGAACGGATCAGGTCGAGAGTATCTCCCTCGAGTCCGTCCAGCAGCGAACAGAAACAGTAACACGCCGTCTCCACCGTCGTCCCGGGCCGGCTGTGCTCCAGGCATTCGCGATAGAAGTCCTCCGGCTGCGTCTTGCCCTCCTCGAGGTCGCTGATGAAGCCTTTCTGGTGGAATCTGTCCAGATAATCCTCGATGTCCTCGAACCCTGCAAGTTCCTTGAAGTTGCTTATGCACCGGTCCATGTTCAGGCGCACTATCACTCCGCCCATATCGAATACTATCGCCTTGATCATATCTCTGTCGTTGCTTCAGGTCTGCAAAGATACGGATTTTCCCGTTTCCGGGAAATACCGGTTTTTACCTTGTTGGTTTCAGACCGTCATTCCCTCGCCCGATTTTTAGAATTCGCGTCGAGAGCACAAACGGCTTCTGAAGCGGAAAACTGCTCCAGACAAGGGATTCTTATGTGCCATGTAGCGCGAAAACAGCCTTGAAACACATAAAATGCGCTTGCATGAAATCTGCCGTCTGAACGAACTTATCCCGCCGGGTCACGAAGCACCATAGAGACGCTCATCCGTTCGTATATTTGCCCTAGACCCGTACGGATTCCGTCGCCGTTGCCCGTCCGTACTTGAAAACGCCTGATATCCGTACGAATCACCATCCCACCCCCCAATCCGTACGGAAAAATGATTGAAGCCGGTACAGACCTGCATTGATTATCCGATTATCGTAGGAATTTCTTATATTTGCCCTCGAAACCGCCCTGGTGGTGAAATGGTAGACACGAGGGACTTAAACATTTGAGTGCTCTCTCCGAAAGGAGGGAAGTAGAATGTCGTAAATTCAAGGAAGCCTTAACGGGTAATGCCGATGGTAATCTTGAGCCAAGTCTCCCAGTGGAGGAAGGTGCAGAGACTAGACACGACACACCTAAAGATGATTAATCCACGGTGAAGGAATAGTCCGGACTACGAACGGAACGAAGCTGTCGACAGCGCTTCCGGTGGTGAAAGCCATAGCAGTAAGAAAATCCCTTGGCCCGAAATGGCCGTGCGGGTTCGATTCCCGCCCGGGGCACAGAAATACGCTTTCTAGGTATCTAGAAGGCGTATTTTTTATAACTTGGCAAACATTTGGCAAACATCTCTATCTTCTCTTCGCTTCTTAATCCGTTCCGTGAAGCGCCT
>JAFZQO010000041.1 GCA_017620335.1 Bacteroidales bacterium | reverse complement strand
GTCGGTAGCGGCAACCACAAGGATAGCACCGTCCATCTGGGCAGCACCGGTAACCATGTTCTTCACGTAGTCGGCGTGGCCAGGGCAGTCAACGTGCGCATAGTGGCGGGTGGCGGTCTGGTACTCGACGTGGGCGGTGTTGATGGTGATACCACGCTCCTTCTCCTCGGGGGCGTTGTCGATCTGGTCGAAGGACTTGATCTCGCTGAGACCCTGCTTTGCAAGCACCATGGTGATGGCGGCGGTCAAAGTGGTCTTGCCATGGTCAACGTGGCCGATCGTGCCGATGTTGACATGCGGTTTGGTTCTCTGGAAAGTTTCTTTTGCCATAATATTATGTTTTTTAAGTGTTTACAATCACAACAAAGGTCCTGCCGGACCTAAAAAAAGAGCCGATGATGGGATTTGAACTCATGACCTCATCCTTACCAAGGATGCGCTCTACCCCTGAGCTACATCGGCTTTTGTCAGAGCGGAAAACGAGGTTCGAACTCGCGACCCTCAGCTTGGAAGGCTGATGCTCTACCAACTGAGCTACTTCCGCCTTTTTCTTCGAAAAAGTCGGGTTTCTTGGCTGCGCCTCGGAAATGCAAACAAGTTTGACATTTCGCTCGGCTTGCACAAGAACTCCGCACTTTGCATCTTAGTGGGAGGTGGTGGACTCGAACCACCGAACCCTGAGGGAGCGGATTTACAGTCCGCCGCAATTGCCACTATGCGAACCTCCCAAGTTCATTTTTCCTTTCGAGCCGATAGAGGGATTCGAACCCACGACCCCGAGATTACAAATCACGTGCTCTGGCCAACTGAGCTATATCGGCGGGTTCAGCGTCCTTCAATCGCTGAAAGGGATTGCAAAGGTAGACATTATTTTGAAGATTGCAAACAATTTTCAATCTTTTTCGACAAGATTGCGAAGTATTGCAAGGATACCCTCACGGTCGAGCTGACATTCTTGCCTTTCAGCCGACTGCGTGTCCTGGGCGATGAATCTGTCGGGGATTCCGCCGCACTTGACGGGGATGCCGCAACCCCTGCCGGAGAGGTATTCCGATACGGCACCGAAGAGCCCTCCCATGACCGCCCCGTCTTCCAGCGTGACGACCGCGTCGAAGCCTTCAGCGACCTCCACGAGCATCTCCGGATCAAGAGGTTTGAGGTAGCGGACGTCATATACGGCGGGGGAGAAGCCGGCCTCCTTGCGGAAGTCTTCCGCGGCCTCCGCGGCGCGATGGGCGACGGGGCCTAGGGCGAGGACGGCGATGCGCCGGCCGCCGGCCAGGCGTCTCGCCCGGCCCGGGGGCAGGATCTCCCATCCCGTGTCACGCCAGGGCGCGCCTTCTCCCGTCCCGCGCGGATACCGGATGATCATCGGCCTGTCCTGATGCAGGGCCGTGTACATGAGATTCTTGAGCTCCACCTCGTCGGAAGGGGCCGCTATGACCAGGTCCGGGATGCTCCTGTAGGCGGCCAGGTCGAAGGCCCCGTGGTGCGTGGGGCCGTCCTCGCCGACCACTCCGGCCCTGTCGAAGCAGAGCGTGACCGGAAGGTGCTGCAGGGCTACGTCGTGGATGATCTGGTCGTATGCGCGCTGCGCGAAGGATGAATAGATGTTGCAGAAGGGCCTGAGGCCTCCGGCGGCGAGGCCGGCGGAGAATGTCACCGCGTGCTCCTCCTCGATGCCGACGTCGAAGAATCTCGAAGGCATCTTCACAGCAAGGAGGTTCATGCCGCAGCCCGTCGCCATCGCCGGAGTGATGCCGACCACGCGGCTGTCCGCCTCGGCGAGATCGACCAGTACCTGTCCGAACACGTCCTGGTAACGGTCGGCCTTGTATGCCGAGCGTTTCAGGTCGCCCGTGTCGGGGTCGAATTTCCCCGGGGCGTGCCAGACGATGGGATCCGCTTCCGCGGGAGCGTAGCCCTTGCCCTTGGTGGTGATGCAATGGAGAACGCGGGGGCCCTTGAGGTCCCTGATCTTCCTCAGGGTTTCCAGCACCTGGTCCATGTCGTTGCCGTCGATGGGACCGAAATACCTGAATCCCAGTGCCTCGAAGAGGTCACCTCCCGTCCTTTTCACTATCCAGGACTTGAGGCTCCTTATCCAGCGCTGGATGAAGTTCCTGAACCTCCTGTCGCCCATAGTGTTCCAGACCTTGCCCTTGAAGCGGTTGTAGAAGGGGTTGGTGGTGATGCGGAGCAGGTGCTCGTGCAGTGCCCCGATGTTGCTGTCGATGGACTGGTTGTTGTCGTTGAGGACGACTAGCAGGTCTGCTCCGCTGCCTCCGGCGTTGTTCATGCCCTCGAAGGCGAGGCCGCCGGTGAGCGCGCCGTCGCCGATGAAGGCGACGGCCCTGCCTCCGGCGCCCGTCAGCCTGGCCGCCTCGGCATATCCGAGGGCGGCGGAGATGGAGGTGGAGGCGTGCCCCACCCCGAAGGCGTCGTATGGGCTTTCGTCCATCTTGGGGAAGCCGCTGATGCCCTCGCGGGTGCGGTTCTGCCGGAAGGCTTCCTTGCGTCCCGTGAGAATCTTGTGAGCGTATGCCTGATGTCCTACGTCGAAGACGACCTTGTCCCCGGGGGTGTCGAAGATGTAGTGGAGTCCCACTATCAGTTCCACCGCCCCGAGGCTGGAGGCCAGGTGGCCGGGATTGACGGAGCAGCACTCGACCATGTAGGACCGGATCTCGGCGCAGAGCTCCTTGAGCTCCGCCGGGTCCAGTTTCCTGAGGTCTTCAGGGGAATCTATCCGGTCCAGTATCTTGTACATCACTCCAAGTTTGGGAAGGCAAAGGTACGATTTTATTTCAATAATTGTTAAATTCGCGGTACATACCGGAACGGACACGATGAGAAAAGGCCATTTCCCCAATACATACGTCATCATCTCCGCCATCATCCTGGTCTGCGCCCTCGCCACCTTCTTCGTGACTCCCGGGCAGTACGTCACCACGGACGACGGCTCGGTGGTGTATGAGACTGTCGGCCGCTCCCCGCAGTCGTGGCAGGTCTTCTCGGCACTCTACGACGGTTTCGTCAAACAGGCGGGGATCATCGCGTTCATCCTCATCGTGGGCGGCGCTTTCTGGGTGCTAAACGCCACCGGCGCCGTCGCATACGGCATCAACCGCTTCATCTCCAGGGCCGGGAAATACGACCGCCTTGTCCTTGCCGGCCTCGCGCTGCTCTTTTCCGTCGGAGGCGCGGTCTTCGGAATGAGCGAGGAGACCATCCCTTTCGTTGGCATAGTCGTCCCCCTGGTGACGGCCATGGGCTATGACGCCATCACGGGCCTCCTGGTGGTGTATGTTGCCTCCAACATCGGTTTCTCCTCGGCCTTCCTCAATCCATTCACTGTAGGCATAGCCCAGGAGATGTCCGGCCTGCCGCTTTTCTCCGGCATGGGTTACAGGCTCGTCTGCTGGGCCGTCCTCACCGTGGCCCTGATCGTTTTCATATTATGGTACGCGCGCAACATACGCAGGGAGCCGTCGGAGGCGGCGCCCGTGCAGGCGGCGCCCGCCCCGGGCGCCTCGCGCAGGCACGCCGCCATACTCGCCGTACTGCTCCTTACCGTCGTGCTGCTGATAGTCGGCGTGACCTGCTTCAAGTGGTACATGGCCGAGATTTCGGCGCTCTTTCTGGTGATGGGCATAGCGGCGGGCATCATCGGAGGCTTCAGCGCCAACCGGATTGCCGACGAGTTCATCGCCGGCGCCAAGGACATCCTGTCCGCGGCGCTGGTCGTCGGCCTGGCGTCCGGCATCATCGTCATCCTCCAGAACGGACACGTCGTGGACAGCATATTGCATGGGCTTGAATCCGGTCTCGGCGACGCCGGAAAAGCCGGTTCGCTGGGCCTGATGTATGGCATCCAGACTGTCATCAACCTCCTGATCCCCAGCGCGACGGCCAAGGCAGCCGTTACCATCCCCATCATGGCCCCCTTCTGCGACCTCATACACCTGTCACGCCAGTCCATGGTCATGGCGTTCCAGTTCGGCGACGGCTTCACGAACATGCTCACTCCGACATCGGGAGTCCTCATGGCCGCTCTGGCCATGGCCCGCGTCCCTTATGAAAAGTGGCTCAAATGGGTCTGGAAATATGTTTTGGTATTGATTGTTGCCGGATTTGTGCTACTTTTGCCTACGGTCTTCATGCCTTTGGCCGGATTCTGATGAAAATAGAATGAACAAAAGATACGATTATGACTGAAACCATCAAAAAAACAACCCTCCGCGACTCCGCGGCGATGCGCTGGACGGCGCTGCTGCTGCTCGCGCTCGCGATGTTCTGCGCGTACATCTTCATGGACATCCTCTCTCCCATCAAGGACCTGATGGAGTCCACCCGCGGCTGGGATTCCAAGGCCTTCGGCACGATGGAAGGCGCCGAGACCTTCCTCAACGTGTTCGTATTCTTCCTCATCTTCGCGGGAATCATCCTGGACAAGATGGGCGTGCGCTTCACGGCCGTCCTTTCAGGCGCCGTGATGCTCACGGGCGCCATCATCAAATGGTACGCCATCAGCCCGTCGTTCATCGGTTCTGGCCTCGAGACCTGGTTCACCGACCATCTTAACTGGCATACGGGAGCCGGATTCATCGACGACGTGCTTCCGTTCTATCATGGCATGCCCGCCTCGGCCAAGCTGGCCGCATGCGGCTTCATGATCTTCGGCTGCGGCTGCGAGATGGCCGGCATCACGGTCAGCCGCGGTATCGTCAAGTGGTTCAAGGGCCGCGAGACCGCGCTTGCCATGGGCTCCGAGATGGCGCTCGCACGCCTGGGAGTGGCCACCTGCATGATCTTCTCGCCCTTCTTCGCCAAGCTCGGCGGCCATGTTGAGGTAAGCCGTTCCGTCGCGTTCGGCGTCGTCCTCATGATGATAGCCCTCATCATGTTCATCGTCTATTTCTTCATGGACAAGAAACTGGACGCCCAGACCGGCGAGGCCGAGGAGAAGGACGATCCGTTCAAGGTCAGGGACATCGGCAAGATCCTCTCGAGCCTCGGTTTCTGGCTTGTCGCCCTGCTCTGCGTGCTTTATTACTCCGCCATCTTCCCGTTCCAGAAGTATGCGGTCAACATGCTCCAGTGCAACCTCACGCTGACCGAGCCCGCTGCCGGTTCGTTCTGGGCGGGTGAGTCCGTAACCATCATCCAGTACATCATCATGCTCGTCGTGGCGGTCTGCTCCTTCGCCAGCAACTTCATCAAGAACAACAAGAACCTCAAATACGGCCTTATGGCCGTCGCCGTCATAGCGCTGGTGGTATACTGCATCATGGGCTTCAAGCGCGGTACCGCCGAGACCATCTTCGCCGTGTTCCCGCTGCTTGCCGTCGCCATCACTCCTATCCTCGGCAACTATGTGGACCACAAGGGAAAGGCTGCTTCGATGTTGCTCATAGGCTCCATCCTCCTTGTGATATGCCACCTGACCTTCGCTTTCATCCTTCCTCTGTTCAAGGGCAGCGCCGTCGGAGGCACCATCGTCGCATATGTGACCATCCTCGTACTGGGAGCCAGTTTCTCGCTGGTGCCCGCCGCCCTTTGGCCTTCCGTCCCGAAGCTCGTCGACTCCAAGGTCATCGGCTCCGCCTATGCACTTATCTTCTGGATCCAGAACATAGGCCTGTGGCTCTTCCCGATCCTGATCGGCAACGTGCTTACCAAGACCAACGCGGCCGGTACTCCTCCCGACCAGCTCAATTATACCTGGGCCCTGGTGATGCTCGCCTGCCTCGGCGTAGCCGCCATGCTGATAGGCCTCTACCTCAAGGTGGTCGATGCGAAGAAGCACCTCGGGCTCGAGGAACCCAATATAACCGAGTAGCATGGCTGAAGCTGTGAAACGCCGCTATTCGCGGCTTGCATGGGTGGCACTGGCATGTCTGGTGGTGCCCATGTTCGCATCATACTTCTTCGACGACATGTTCTCGACGATCTCGTATCTGTTCGAGGACCCGTCGAGGACGGCGCTGGGCTGGGATGCGGCCGGCTACGGCCTGTATACCAGCGGTTACAGCGTCCTGTGCGTGTTCGGCGGCCTGGTCGTCTGCGGCATCCTGCTGGACAAGTGGGGAGTCAGGATCACAGGCTCCATCTTCGTCGGGATGATGGCGGCGGGCGCGCTGCTGGTGCTGCACGCCATCACCGCCGGCTATGCCCCGGCGAAGTCCCTACGCCTGGCGTACGCCGGATGCATGTTCTTCGGGCTTGGCAGCGAGATTGCCGGCACGGCCGTGACGCGCTCCATCGCGAAATGGTTCCGGGAGGGGCCCATGGCCCTTGCCATGGGACTCCAGCTCGCTATAGCGCGTCTGGGTACGGCCGTTGCGCTCGTGCTTTCGCCGCGCCTCGTCGTGGAGAACGCCGGCCATGTGTACAGCCTCTCCGAGACGGCCAGGCCGGCCGTCTTCGGCCTCGGCCTCATGGCGGCCGGCCTCATCCTCTGGGCGCTCTTCGTTGCGCTGGATGCGAAGAGGTTCCCGGCCGGACAAGCCGTCTCCGGCCAGTCGGATGAGGAGGCGTTCCGTCTGAAAGACGTTCTAAAGGTTCTGGGTAACAAGAATTTCTGGATGCTGGGGCTGCTCTGCGTACTGTTCTACAGCAGCATCGTGGCTTTCAAGAAGTTCGCCGGTGCTATATTGATACCGAGGTTTGACATCCCCGCTTCCACTGCGGGATGGATGGTATCCATGCTGCCTTTCTCGACCGTGATCTTCGCCCCCCTGTTCGGCCTGCTGGTGGACAAGAAGGGCAAGGGGACGCGCTGGATGGTCATCGGTTCGGTCCTGGCCTTGGTGGCGCACCTCCTCCTGGCCTTCGCCCCGGCGGGTGTTCCTCTCTACGGCTATCTGAGCATGGTGTTCCTCGGCTTCGGTTATTCCCTGGTCCCTGCGGCCCTGTGGCCCTCAGTACCGAAAATCGTGCCCGACAAGGTGTTGGGCACGACTTATTCGCTTATCTACTGGGTGCAGAATCTCGGACTGCTGTCCTTCAAGTGGCTTGCCGGGGTCATCCTCGGCTCCGCCGCAGCCGGCGCCGCCGCGGGGGCAGCTGCCTCAGGTCCGGTGCGCGTCGAACTGATGTTCGTCGCACTATGCGTCGCAGCGGTCGTCATCGCCCTGCTCTTCGCCCGGATCTCGAAGCGCAATCCCGCCCTGCGTCTTGATTCTCCCGCAGGGAAGTAGCGCTTACAGTTTCTTGAGGGAGGCGCCGCGGGAAACCGATACGGCGTTCACCTTGGTGTCGTCAGCCGCTTCGTAGTAGCAGGTGGAGGCTCCGGAGGCGCCCACAGTTATGGACCTGATGGCTGAAACCCTGCATTTGGATGCGCCGGACAGTTCCACGGAGACATCATTCGCCCTGGCCTTGCGGCTCTCGACGGACGAGGCTCCGCTGCATTCTATGTCCAGAGAGGACAGGGTGGTGGAGGACAGCAGCTCCGCCTGCGAAGCGCCGGACGCTTCGATTGATACCACGTCGAATTTCCCGTCAAGGTCCAGGCGGGCGCTGCCGGAGAGTTCGGCTTTCACGGAAGGAGCCGAGATGCCGAACCTGGCCTTGCTGGCTCCGGAGGCATCCAGCCCGAAATCGCCGTACAGGCCTCTGAGACTTGCGTGGGATGCTCCGCTGAGTGAGATCTCAGCCCTGCCCGCCGATACGGACAGCCCGTCCGCGTGGGCGGCTCCGCTTATCTTCAGCTTGAAGGGACGGTTCCCCAGGTCTGGGAAATCCCCGTCGCTCTCCAGCCTGGCAGCTCCGCTGAGCGTGACGCTCTCAAGGAGGGGCATGGTCACGACGGCGCGTATGGCCCCGGGCTTTTCGTCCGAGAGTTTGCGTTCTATGGGCCTGGGAAGGCTCTCAACCTTGAGGGTAAGGACATTCCGGTCTACTTTCACAGTCAGGTAAGGCTCCAGATAGTCAGGAGCCTCCACGTTGACGGAGAATGTGGAAGAGGGACTGAGTTCGACATGGAATACGTGTGAGGCGTTGATGCCTGTGAACCCCTTGAGGGGATAGGACTTGCTGAAGGTCCCGGCCATTGCCGGGGACAGGGTGATGATGGCGGCCAGTGCGGCCAGAAGGATCTTTTTCATATTGCGTCGTTTATTCATTCATTGTCAGGATCTGATGTACTCCGTCCAGTATGGTGTTGTAATGCTCTTTCAGGATCACTGCCTTTTCGGAGTCGCTGAGTTCGTCGGGAAGCTGGTCGGCGAGGGGGATCGCCTCCTCGGTCAGGTTGCGGAGCTGCTCTGACCGGTCTTCATCCATTCCGGCTTTCTCCCAGGCCTTCGTTACCTGTGCCATGTAGCTGGAATAGACGCTTTCGGGGGTGTCGCCGGCGCGGCGGAGCCAGTCCCGGCTGCGGCCTGCCGGAGGCAGGAGCAGCAGGACGGCCAGCGCCGCGGCCGCGACCGCCGGCAGCACGGTCCGGAATATCCGGACCCGGCTGCGGCCGGCCTCCCATCTCCCGAGGAAGCGGTCTTCCGCCCCTATGGGAGGGAGCTCCGTGTCAAACGCACCGGCATTGCTGCGGACAAATTCTTCAAACTTACTCATATCATACTGGTTTTCAATTCCTTGACAAGTTTTGCACGGCCTCGTGAATACCACGAGCGCAGAGTGGTCTCCTTCTGTCCGGTCATCCTGGATATCCCTGCATAATCCATCCCCTCTATCAAAACCAGGTCGAGGATCAGTCCGTAAGGATGGGGAAGGCGTTCCATCGCTTCACGTATCCGCAGGATATCCATCTCCCCAGACATATCCACGTCCTCTTCCACCTCATCGAACGGTATGTCGTCCACGACGGTCAGGGCTTTTTTCCTGCGGCGGAGGGCGTCAATTCCCATTCTGACGCAAGTGGTCCTGAGCCAGGCCGCGGCCTGGGCCGGAGTCGCGCTCCGGACGCCTCTCTGGATGTACCGCATCAGGGTGTCCTGCATGATCTCCTCGGCCTCCGCGGGATCGCGGACTATGCGCAGGGCGGTATTGTACAGTGCCTTGCTGTGGGTCCGGTAGAATTGTGTAGCTTCCTGACGGGTCATTTTCCTTGCGTTTCCGCTATTATAACGCAGAAAAGACGGTGGCGTTGCACCGTCTTGTAAAAAAAGTGTGGGAACAATGTCTCATTTGTTTCCGGGAGTCCGCCGGAGAGTAGTCTCAGAACGGAAGGTCGTCTGCACCGTCTCCGCCCATGATGTCGAGGGGAGCGGCCGGCTGAGGCATCGGGGCGGGCTGAGGCACGGGCGCCGGGGCCGCAGGTCTCGGCTGGAAGCCGGCCGGCTGGTTGTAATCCTGGGGAGCCTGGGCCGGCTGATAGGCCTGCTGCACGGGCGCACTGTAAGCCCCTCCCTGGGAGTAGGCGCTCTGCTGCGGGTAACCCTGAGGGCCTCCTATGCCCTGTGAGCGCTGGGGGGCGTATCCATCCTGGCCGTCGGCGGCGGGATTGTCGCTGCGCTTGCCGAGCAGCTGGATGTTGTCAACGACGACTTCTGTGGTGAACTTCTTCACGCCCTGCTGGTCTGTCCAGGAGCGTGTCCTGAGCTTGCCTTCGATATAGATCTGCATTCCCTTGCGGATGAACTTCTCCGCAAGGTCGGCGGAATTCCTCCAGGCGACGATGTTGTGCCATTCGGTATTCTCACGGAGCTCTCCGCTGCGGTCCCTGAACCGCTCCGTGGTGGCCAGGGTGAACGATGCGACTTTCGTGGCGTTCTGTGCGCCGCCACCTCCTTCAAGGTAACGTACTTCCGGGTCTCTTCCAACGTTACCGATCAGCAATACTTTATTCAGTGACATAATACTTGGTTTTAGTTCCTCACAAATATAGGAAACGCTTTCCAATTCTCCAACGCATTTTAGTTGCATGGCATCTAACGTTCGGATTATCAGCGAGATAGTGTTGTATCCATATCCTTGTAGGGGTATGGACGAATGATGATTCCCTTGGAAGTCAGATGGTTAAGCGCCAGCGCCCCGGAGCGGGACGTCATGGCTCGAAGAGGCCGGCGAGCTGTTCGGGGGAGGTGTCATCAAAGTAGTTGCGGACGTCGATGGCCCGCAGGGCATCCAGGACGTCCGCGCGCCCGAAGCGGCGGCCCTCCAGCGCGGCGGCGACCGCTTCGGCCGGGAGACTTCCGATGAAGTCTCCGCCGAAGACCGCCCCCGCGATCCTGCCGCGCACGATGTCGCAGCGGGCCTCGACCGTTCCGCAAGGCAGCTTGAGCGCCTTGCGGAACTGCGCCTTCGGCGACAGCCCGTAGTTCCAGTCCCATGTGGAGAACTTGTTGCGGAAGAGTTCCTCTATCTCCGCCTCCTGCCCGGGGGACAGGAACACCTGCCCGTCTGCATGGTCCAGTGACAGGATACTTTCCAGGGCCTCCTGGAATTCAGTGATGCCGGAGAACTGGGGCAGGCACTCCCTGAGATTGCCCACCCGGCTGCGTACTGACGCTATGCCGGCCGCATCCAGCTTGCTTCCCGGCACCACCAGGGCCTCTGTCAGGCTCTCGATGTCCACGTCGTACATCAGCGTCCCGTGGACCATCAGCCTGTCCTTGTACACCCTCTTGGCGTAGCCGGAAACCTTGCGGCCGTCCACCGTGATGTCGTTGCGTCCGTTCATCTCCGCCGGAACCCCCAGCGAACGCAGTGCGTCGAGCACCATGTGCAGATATCCGGGATAGTCCCGGTCAAGGTCGGCGGAACGGCCCACTATCGTGTAATTGAGGTTCTGCAGGTCGTGATAGACGGCTCCTCCTCCTGTTACCCTCCTGGCCAGCTTGATGCCGTTGGCTTCCAGGTAGGGGAGATTGACTTCGGCGTAAACGTTCTGATTGCGTCCGATTATGACCGACGGGGCGTTGCGCCACAGGTAGAAGACGGTCTCGTCCGACGGGAAACGCTCGAGGCAGTACTCGTCGAAGGCCATGTTGTAATGCGCGTCCGTACTGTTGTTCCGGAGGAATCTCATTGCAGGAGGGCGTCGATGTCGGGGGTTTCACCGGTCATGACGGAATAGCCGGAGACGGCCTGGTTGACCAGCCAGAGCCTGCCGGGGAGATATCGTGCACCGGCGTCGAGCATGCGCGCAAGCAGCAGGCCCGAGAACGCCGGGTCGCGGTAATTGGCCTCCAGCACGAAAGGCTTGCCGGCGAAATCTTCAGGACCAAGCTCCGAAAAGCGGTCCAGGGCTGCCGGAAGGGCATAGACCAGCAGGTCAGCCCGTTTCAGCTCCTCCCTGAAATCCTCGATGGGAGCTACCCGGAAGCCGTATTCAGGCAGTCCCTTGACAAACTGGTCCGCCTTGGCGGCCGTGCGGTTCATGACGGTGGTGGCGAAACCCATCTCGGCGGCGGCGAGGGCGGCGGCCTTTCCGGCTCCGCCGAGGCCCGCCACGAGCGCCGCCGGCCTCCGGCCGAAACGCTCCTCGAGCTGCGCCCGCACGAACTGGTGCACCTTCACGTGCGCCTTGGCTCCGAAAGTGCCGTAGAATTCCCGGACAATGCCCGGAAACAGCGCCTCAGTCACAGTAAGGATCACTCCGGTGAAGTCGGAATTGTATGCCTTTACACCCTCAGGTGTGTTTACAAGAATGTTTGCAGCTCCTGTCAGCGCCACGGGTCCTGAAACGATGTCCGCCTTGGCGTAGGCCTTCTCCTTGAAAGGCGCCGTGACGTTGACGGCGCGGTATCCCTTCAGGAACTTGGAATATGACTCCTCGAAATACTCCCCCCGGATGAGGTCGTATGTGTATTTGCCATTATAGGCCGCCTCGAAGAGCCCGGGGCTCTGCGAATGCTCGATGGGATGTCCTATGAGACCGAATTCAGGCATTTCTCTGACGTACCGCTTCAAACAGCAGGATGGCTGCGGACACCGACGCGTTGAGGGAGTCCAGCTCTCCGAGCATGGGAATGCGGATGTGCGCGTCGGCGGCCTCGCGCCATGCGTCGGTGAGGCCAGTGGCCTCCGTGCCGATGACGATGGCCGTCCCGTCCCTCATGTCGGTATCGTAGTACCACGAAGAGTCCTGCAGCTGTGCCGTATAGATTTTTATATTGTTGTCTTTCAGCCACTTCATGGCTTCTGCCGAGCTGCAGCAGGTCACAGGCACCGTAAACACGGCCCCGATGCTCGCCCGGATCAGATTGGGATTGTACAGGTCCGTCAGCGGGTCGCAGACCAGCACCGCGTCGGCTCCCGCCGCGTCGGCGCTCCTCAGCACAGCCCCCAGGTTTCCGGGCTTCTCGACGCCCTCCAGAACCACCACCAACGGCCTTTCCGAAAGCTTCAGCTCCGCGAGCGAAAGCTCCTTCGCCTTCACCTCCGCGATTATCCCTTCCGTCCCCCCGCGATATGCGACCTTCTCATAAATCTCTCTCGACACCTCTATTATGGTGTTGGCGGTGAGGTCCGGCTGCGGCCCTTCCGCTCCATTTACCCGGGTAGGGTCCGTGCTGCGCGTAAGCGCACTATAGCGGATAGGAGCGGAAGGGCCGACAGCCGGACCGATAATTTCAGGACAAACGAAGAGCGTGTCGATCTCGAAGCCGGCGCGGACGCAATGCTCCAGCTCGCGCCGGCCCTCCACGACAAAAAGCCCCATCTCCTTGCGGAGCCGGGCTTTTTCCTGAAGGGCCAGAAGCGTCTTGACCTTGCGGTTCTGCGCCGATGTCACCGACTCGACCCTCACTGCTCTTTCTCCTCCTTCTTAAGGCTCTTCTCCGGCTTCATCTGAGGGAAGAAAAGCACGTCCTGGATGGTGCTCTGACCGGTCATGAACATCGTAAGGCGGTCGATGCCCATGCCCAGGCCGGAAGTCGGCGGCATGCCGTACTCAAGAGCGCGCACGAAATCATAGTCGATGAACATCGCCTCGTCGTCGCCCTTGCTCTTGAGCCTCGCCTGCTCCTCGAAACGCTCCAGCTGGTCGATCGGGTCGTTCAGCTCGGAATAGGCGTTCGCCAGCTCCTTCCCGCACACGAACAGCTCGAAACGCTCGGTCAGAGCGGGATTGGTGCGATGGCGCTTGGTCAGCGGCGACATCTCCACCGGATAGTCGATGATGTATGTAGGCTCGATGAGATTCTTCTCGGCGTACTCGCCGAAGATTGCGTCGATCAGCTTGCCCTTGCCCATGGAAGGCTCGATCTCGACGTTCAGTTTCCTACATGTAGCGCGCAGCTCGTCCTCGTCCATCCCGGACACGTCCACGCCGGCGTACTCCCTGATCGCGTCGAGGATGGGAAGCCTGCGGTAAGGGGGCTTGAAATCCACCTTGTGCTCCCCGATCTGCACCTCCGTGGTGCCGTTGACCTTCAGCGAGATCCTCTCCAGCATCTTCTCGACGAACTCCATCATCCAGATATAGTCCTTGTATGCCACGTAGATCTCCATGCAGGTGAACTCGGGATTGTGCGTCTTGTCCATTCCCTCGTTGCGGAAATCCTTCGCGAACTCATAGACACCGTTGTATCCTCCCACGATCAGGCGCTTGAGATACAACTCGTTGGCTATACGGAGATAAAGCGGGATGTCCAGGGCGTTGTGGTGCGTAACGAAGGGGCGTGCGGTCGCGCCGCCCGGGATGCTCTGAAGGATGGGGGTCTCCACCTCCAGGCAGCCGGCCTCGTTGAAATACTCGCGCATCGTGGCCACGATCTGCGCCCTCTTGATGAAGGTCTCCTTCACCTGCGGGTTCACGATGAGGTCCACGTAACGCTGGCGGTAGCGCATCTCCGGATCGGAGAAGCCGTCGTGCACGGTGCCGTCGGCGTCGGTCTTAACGATGGGGAGCACCTTCAGCGACTTGCTGAGAAGGGTGAGCTCCTTGGCGTGGACCGACAGCTGGCCGGTCTGGGTGATGAAGGCGAAGCCCTTTATGCCCACGATGTCGCCTATGTCGAGCAGCTTCTTGAAAACGGTGTTGTACATGGTCTTGTCCTCGCCGGGGCAGATCTCGTCACGCTTGACGTACACCTGCATGCGCCCGGTCTCGTCCTGAAGCTCCATGAACGAGGCGGCGCCCATGATGCGGCGCGACATGATGCGCCCCGCTATGCAGACGTCGGTGAGGTTGCCCTTCTCCGGGTCGTACTGGTCCTTGATGCTCTGTGCGGTCTCGTTTACGGGGTACAAAGCCGCAGGATAGGGTTCGATGCCCAGCTCCCTGAGTTTGGCCAGGGACTCCCTGCGCAGCACTTCCTGCTCGCTATACTCAATATTGCTCATATCTCTTCTTTTTCAAAGTCCACAAAAATAGCACAATAAATCCGTTTTTTTCCAAAGGGCGGCATTTTTCTTGAAGAAATAATACCGTTCTTGAAGAAAAAACCGTAACTTTGAACGAATATGGCTAAGGAGTGCAAATGGGTAATCAAGGAGCCGGCCGATCCCGCCAAGGTATCGAGGCTCGCTACGGAGGTCGGCATCGACAAGGTGCTGGCCGAGCTTCTCGTGAAGCGCGGCGTCGAGACCTTCGAGCAGACCCGCTCCTTCTTCCGCCCCCAGCTTTCCGACCTCCACGACCCCTTCCTCATGAAGGACATGGACGTCGCGGTCGAGAGGCTCCGCAAGGCCATAGTCTCCAGGGAGAAGATACTCGTCTACGGCGACTATGACGTCGACGGCACCACCGCCGTTTCACTCGTATATTCCTTCATCAAGCGCTTCACCAGCCAGGTGGACTTCTATATTCCCGACCGCAACGACGAAGGCTACGGCGTGTCCATCAAGGGACTCGACTGGGCGGCGGACAACGGTTTCACCCTGGTCATCACCCTCGACTGCGGCATCAAGGCCATCGAGAAGACCCGCTATGCCGCCAGCCGCGGCATCGACTTCATCATCTGCGACCACCATCTCCCCGATACCGAGCTTCCTCCGGCCGTCGCCGTGCTTGATCCCAAGCGCGAGGACTGCCATTATCCCTTCGACGACCTGTCCGGTTGCGGAGTCGGCTTCAAGCTCGTCCAGGCCTATTCCAAGCGCTACGGAGTGCCATTCGACAGCCTCGTACCCCTGCTGGACTATCTCGTCGTCAGCATCGCCTCCGACCTCGTGTCGGTGGTGGGGGAGAACCGCGTCCTGGCGCACTACGGCCTCAGGCAGCTCAACGAGGCGCCCCGCGCGGGCCTTCTCGCCATGATCACTCTCTCCAAGCTCGAGCTCGGGCACATTTCGATTGATGACATAGTCTTCAAGATCGGCCCGCGCATCAATGCCGCCGGGCGCATGGAGACCGGCCGCCTCGCGGTCGAGCTCCTCACCGCCACCGACATCGACGAGGCCATGGCCATAGGAGAGAAGATCAATGAGAACAACAACGACCGCAAGAGCATAGACCGCGAGATCACCCAGGAGGCGCTCGAGATGGTCCAAAGGGGCGAAAGCCTGGCATGGAAGAACGCCACGGTCGTCTTCAATCCCAAATGGAACAAGGGCGTGGTCGGCATCGTAGCCTCCCGCCTCGTGGAGGCCTTCTACAAGCCGACGATAGTGCTGACCAGTTCCAACGGCTTCGTGACCGGTTCCGCGCGCAGCATCCAGGGCTTCGACCTGTACGAAGCCATCGAAAGCTGCGCGGACCTGCTGGAGAACTTCGGCGGACACGTATATGCCGCCGGCCTCACCCTCAAGGAGGAGAACCTCGCGGAGTTCAGCGAGCGCATCGACAGGTTCGTGGGGGAAAAGATCACGGAGGAGATGCTCACTCCGGTGGTCGTCATCGACGCCAAGCTCGACTTCGCCCGCATCACCCCGAAGTTCTTCCGCATACTCAAGCAGTTCCAGCCCTTCGGCCCAGGCAACAACAACCCCCTGTTCATCACGGAGAACGTCTACGACGACGGCAACGCCCGCAAGGTGGGCGCCGGCGGCGTTCACGTCAAGCTTGAACTGTTGCAGGAATCACAGCCTTATCACCAGATCCCGGCCATAGCCTTCAACATGTCGGATTTCTACGAATACATCAAGGCCGGCAATCCTTTCGACGTCTGCTATGCGATAGTTGAGAACTATTACCGCGGCAGCGCCAACATCCAGCTCCGCATCAAGGATATGCACGAGCGCGAGGACATCATCTAGAATCTCCTCGGAGGCCCGCCGCCGCCCTGCCAGCCGCCACCGCCTCCGGGACCGCCCCTGAAGCCGCCTCCTCCGGGACCTCCGGGCCCTCCTCCGGGTCCTCCCCTGAAGCCGCCGCCACCGCCGTTTCCGCCGCTCATCGAATTGAACCTGTAAGCCAGCGTCACCATGACGTAGCGGCCGAAGTTGTGAGTCCAGCGGTTGGTGACGTAGTCGGTGTTCATGGAGGTGGTGAAGCCCCTGGTCTTGTTGAAGAGGTCATGCACGGTCACCGAGAGGTCGATGTTGTTCCTGGGGCCGAAGCGGAAGCCGCCGTTCAGGTCGAGGATGTTGTCGTTGATGGCGCTGTACTGGACACCCTGCATGAAGGTCTTGGTGTAGTTTCCTCCCAGATACATGACCTTCAGGATGTTGTTGAGTTCGAATCCGGCCCTGAGGGTCTCGGTGAAATACTCCGTGCTCGAACCGGCGCTGTTCCAGGAATTGACGTAGGAGGCGTTGCCGTTGATGTTGAAGCGGATGTCGCGCGAGAAGTTGCTCCTGATGCCCAGCGACGCTCCCGGACGCAGGTTCTGGGTCGAGATCAGCTCGTCGTTGACGTAGGAAGGACTCATGTCCCAGCTGCCGGAAAGGCCGGTGTTGATGATGCAGCCGATGAACTTGACGGGGAAACCGAACTGCACGGAGAGGTTTGCGTTGTAGTTGCCCGAGGCGTTCTCGTAGCTCGTGAATGAAGACTGGGCTGGCATCGTGTAATTGTACTTCGGCAGGTAGGTCTCCGTCGGGAAGTACGTGCGGCGGCTGACTATGGCGTCGCGCCCAACCGTCAGCGAGCCGTTGATGCTGAACGTGGTGAGGTTGGAGTTGATGTTGCGCGGCATGTCCCCGCCGCCCAGGGACTGCCCGAGCATGGCGTTCCTGGCCTCCTTGCCGAGCACCGTGCTGTAGTTGAAGCGGAATGCGTTGGAAGTGCTCTGCTTCAGGTCGGGATTTCCGGAGGATACGGAATAGAGGTTTGTGTTGTTGATCCTGGGGCGGAGCTGCTCGATGGAGGGAGTGTTGTTCGACACGGTCCAGCTGAACTGCCAGTGGTTCATCTGGGAATTGTTACCGATAGTGAGCTGGGGGACGAGGGCGTTGAAGGTCCTGGAGTAAATGGGCTCCTCCACCGGGAAGTTATCGCCCCTGTTCAGTCCGGTCATCCGGTAGCCGAGGTCGGCGGAAAGGATGACGTTGTCGTCGGCGAACGCAGTGCGGAAGCTCAGGGACACCGTGTTGCTGTAATTGTCGTTGGTCCTGCTGTAGGTGTTGACGCTGTCGATGACGCTCGCGGCCGGATTGGTGACGTCATATGCCCACTGGAGGGTGCTGGATTTGGTATTGGAATAGTTGTAGGCCAGTCCGAGGGTGCTCCTGTCGCTCAATTCGTATGCCGCGGAGGCCGACGCGTTGAGGCTGCGGGATTCCGTGCCGGTGTCGATGTCGAGCACGGTGACGGTGATGGTGGAGGTGGTGGTGTCAACCTTGGCGCTGACACCTTCGTTCTTCGAAGAGTTGAGCGAAACGTTGCCCGCCACCCTGACCTTGTTGTTGAAACCCTTGTTGACGTTGGCGCTTACGTTGTACGAAATGCCGTCCTGGGTGCGGTCGGTCGAGGATGACGAACCCTGGCGGGGAAGGTCGTCCTGGTAGTTGTAGTTGCTGCTCAGGGAGTATGAATCGTTGTCGGTCAGGGAAAGTGAAGCGTTGACTCCTATGTTGCCGTCGGCCAGGGCTTTGCGGCCGTTCACCTGGAAGCGGTGGGTTCCATTCTCCGTAGTGGAGATGGAAGAGGACGTGGCCTTGCGGTAGTTGTACTGGTCGTTGGGGAAGTAGATGTTCTCGCTCCTGGACTCGGTCACGTTGTACTGGGTGTTGTAGTTGTATGAAGCCCCAATGCTTCCCAGGACGAAGTTCCTGGCCTCCTTGCTCATCCACCTGCGGTTCACGCTGACGGACGCCGACTTGGCCTTGAGGTCCGCGGCGCCGCCGCCCCCCGCGTTGCGGAAAGTGTTGCCGCGCTGGCGGTTGTTCTGGTTGTTGATGTTGTTCATGTTGAACCTTCCCTCGACCTGCAGGGCCTCCGAAGAGAGGGAGACGTCCCCGCCGACCGTATAGCGGAACTTGTGGAAGGTGGTGTCGGTGTCATAGCCTCCGCCGACGAGGAAGTTGCCGTTGACGACCATCTTCGGCTTTGTCCTGGTCTCGATGTCCAGCACCCTGCGCTTGGTCTCGTTCTTGCTGATCTTATGCCTCGGGTCCTTGTTCTCGTACTCCTGGAAGGACTTGATGGTGATCACCTCCTCCGCACGGAGGTTGTTCAGGGCGGCCATCGGAGCGTCGCCGAAAAGGAGGGCTCCGTCGATGTAAACCGTGCTGACGTCCTCGTTCAGGACGGACACTCCGTTCTCGGTTACCTCCACTCCGGGCATCTGCTCCAGGATGTCGATGGCCATCTCGCCCTTGTTGAGCTTGACGGCAGAGGCATGGAATGCGATGGTGTCCTCCTTAATGGACACGGGGTTCGCCACGTCCTTGATGACGGCGCCCTCGAGGGTGATGTTCTCTGCCTTAAGGGTGGCGATGACGCGGTTCTGTCCCTGCACGAGGTTTATGGGATTGGTCTGCTCCTCGAATCCGAGCATGCTGAAGGTGACCCTGGCGCTGCCGGGCTTGAGGTTCCTGATGGTGAACACTCCGTTCTGCCCGCTGACCGCATAGGTCGTGTCGGCCTTCTCGTTCTCGCCCCTGTCGGATACCACGATGACGGTGACGCCGACTCCGGGCTGCTGCTCGGAATCTTCCTCAATCAGGTAGACGTTTCCGGTAAGGATGGCCTGCGAGTTGCGGGCCTGCTGCTGGAGGCTCCTCATGGCCTGGTTGCCTCCGCCGCCGCCTCTGCCGCCCCAGTTCTGTGCGGTGGCGATGACGGGAAGGATGATAAGGAGAAGGGTCAGGAGGTAATGCTTGACTTTCATGCGCGGGTAAAACACTCTAAAACTTAACACGCAAATATAATGAAAAATCAAACCCCCTTCCCGTGATGGTACAGAATCAATAAATTATGTTACCAGATTGGCAATAATTCCTGCGATCTGCATCGGAGACAGCCTGTCTATGTCGATTATGTAGTCGGCCGCTGCGGTGTAGAGCGGCGCGCGCTCCTGCAGGAGCGCCTCGAAGCCGCCGCTCCGCAGCAGTGGCCGCTGGCTCTGATCCCCTCCGAGATGCAGCTTCAGCGTCTCCATTTCCGCCCTCAGGAAGAACACCTTGCACTTCTCCTTCAGCATCCTCACATTCTCCGGCCTCACGATCGTCCCTCCCCCCAAAGACAAAATAAAGCTTTCTTTTGCATTATCTTGGCGGGGAAGTGTACCCTTGAAAACTGTGCCACCCTCGGCATCATAAGAGGGGGGGACCCAAGCTTGCTTGGGGGGGGTCCTGCGAAGCAGGACGTTTTCGAGGGTACACTTCCCAGCCAGAAGATCGGAAAGGGCTTCGGTTTCAAGGTCGCGGAAGAAGGATTCGCCGTCTTCAGCGAAAATGTCGGCGATGGAGCGTCCGGCCTTGCGGACGATATACTGGTCCAGGTCGACCACGGGAAGGCCGAGCAGCGTCGAGAGTTCCCTCCCGACGCTGCTCTTGCCGCATCCCATGAAACCGGTCAGCGCGATGATCATGCTAGAAGAGCGTAAGGTCCTCGCCGTCATTGACTTCGGGGACGTTTATCTGGCTCATGTCGAAGTCCGGGAGCTCGATGTCCTCGGGTGTATCGATGATGTCGGACATGTCGATCTCTCCGGCGAGGTTCTCCGGCTCGGCCTCGGGCTTCTCCTCTTCAAGGTCCTCGGGCTTTACCAGCGGCTCGATGAATTCCACCTTCTTCAGGTCCCACGCATGGCACTTCTTGCCCTTTGCCGCGATGCCCTTCTTGGCGATATATTCCTCCGCGTCGATCTTTTCCGGCTCGCGGTGGGCGTACTTGCCCTTGAAGGTCACCATGACCTGCGGATGCCTGTCGTCGCTCAGCGCCACGAGGTATGAACCCTTCGCGTCGGAGATGAAGGACACCGGGGTATTGTCGCTCAGGGTGAACGAGAAACGCTTGATGTAGAATGCCTTGACCGAAGCGTCCCAGTACAGGGCGGTGTAGGTCTTGTTCAGGTCGAGCTTTTCGATCTTAAGCACGTCGCCCTGATACTTGTTCACCAGGTCGAAGGAGGTGGTATAGAACGTGCCGTTCCTGAAGATGGCCAGCACCTTGTCGTCAGTCTCGAACTGCCCGAGGTACAGGCCCCTGCCGTCCTCGTTGAGCTTCTGGATGTCGGCGTCGTACCAGATGTCCTTGCCGGAGATCGTCGAAACACCCTTGCTCTTCAGCTGGATGCGCTGGATGGGGAACTTCGACACGAGGTTGCCGCGCGACGTCTTGCCCTTGATGCCCAGCGTGGAGAAATCGTACTCGACCGAGGTCTTCTTCAGCTTCGTCCTCGGCCTGAAATAGATTCTCACCGACTCCGCCTCGCCGTTGTGGTTCGCCGTGAACCAGAGTATGGTCGAGCCCGGAGCTCCGGTGGTGATGTCGTACTCCTTGTCCCTGGTCACGGAGGTGATCGCGAAGCGCTTGGCATAGGAGACGGAACTCTTGCCCTCGCGGTAGATCACGTTGTAGATGGTACGGGAGTCGTTCCTGTGGAAGATGCCTACGTAAAGCAGGTTCTTGCCGAAGAAGGCCTTGTCCGTCACCTTGGTGATGATGTACTTGCCGTCCTTGCGTATCACTATTATCTCCGAGAGGTCCGAGCAGTCGCAGATGTACTCTCCGTTGTCGTCCCTCTTCAGACCAATTCCGACGAAGCCTTCCGCCTTGTTGGCGTACAGTTTGGCGTTGTTGTTCACCACCTTCGTGGCGGCGATGCTCTCGAAGTTCGTGATCTCGGTCAGGCGCGGATGGTCCTTGCCGTACTTCTTCTTAAGGCCCTTGAACCAGTCTATGGTAAACCGGGTGATGTGGGCGATCTTGTCCTTCACGTCATCGATTTCCAGTTCGATCGCGCGGATCTTCTCGTCGATGGCCTTGGTGTCGAACTTGGAGATCTTGCGGACGGGCTTCTCCACGAGTTTCAGGATGTCTTCCATCACTATCTCCCTCGTGAAGAGGTCCTGATACTCCTTCATGCGCTCGAACACGTCGTTTATCTGCTCCTCCCAGTTCTTCTGGTCCTGCTCCAGGACCTTGTAGATGCGGTTCTCGAAGAAGATGCGCTCCAGCGAGCTGTAATGCCAGTCGTCCTCCAGCTCGTCGAGCCTGATGCGGAGCTGGCGCTCCAGGATGTCGCGGGTGTGGTAAGTGTCGTATTCGAGGATCTCGTCCACATCCATGAACTGGGGCTTGTTCTCCTTGATGACGCAGGCGTTGGGGGAGATGTTGATCTCGCAGTCCGTGAATGCGTATAGGGCGTCGATGGTCTTGTCGGGGGACACGTCGTTGGGCAGGTGGATGACGATCTCCACGTGGTCCGTGGTCATGTCGTCGATCTTCTTGATCTTGATCTTGCCCTTGTCCTTGGCCTTCAGGATGGAATCGATGACCATGCCGGAGGTCTTGCTGTAGGGGACCTCTGTGATGGCGATGGTGTTCTTGTCGATCTTGTCGATCCTGGCGCGGACCTTCACCACGCCGCCGCGGCGGCCCTTCATGTACTTGGAGCAGTCGGCGGAACCGCCGGTGGGGAAGTCGGGATACAGTTCGTAAGGCTTGCCCTCCAGGATGGCGATGGAAGCGTCAAGGAGCTCGTTGAAATTGTGCGGAAGGATCTTCGAGGCCATGCCGACGGCGATGCCTTCGGTTCCCTGCGCGAGCAGGAGGGGGAAGCGCACCGGGAGCTCCGTGGGCTCCTGGTTGCGGCCGTCGTACGAGGTCATCCAGTTGGTGACCTTCGGGTCGAATATCACTTCCTTGGCGAACTTGCTGAGCCGGGCCTCGATGTACCTGGGAGCGGCGTTGGAGTCGCCCGTGAGGATGTTTCCCCAGTTTCCCTGGCAGTCCACGGCGAGACCCTTCTGGCCTATCTGCACGAGGGCCCCGAGGATGGAGGCGTCGCCGTGGGGATGGTACTGCATGGCCTGTCCCACGATGTTGGCAACCTTGGTGTAAGCCCCGTCGTCCATCCTGTACATCGCGTGCAGCACCCTGCGCTGCACCGGCTTCAGGCCGTCCACGATGTGCGGGACGGCGCGCTGCAGGATCACGTATGACGAATAGTCCAGGAACCAGTCCTTGAACATACCCGAAAGCTTGAACTTGCGGCTGTCATCGCCGAGAAGCTTGTCAAATTTCCCCGACGGTACGGCGGACTCGTCCACCATGCCTTCTCCTTCCTCCACGGGCTCCAGGGAGTCCAATGTCTCGTCGTTGTATTCTTCGCTCATTATAAACTCCGGGCGCTCTCCGCGCCGATTACTATTCTTCGTATCCGAAGCGGCGGAGCTCCCTGCGGCTCTCGCGCCAGTCCGGATCCACTTTCACGTAAAGCGACAGGAAGACCTTCTTCTGGAAGAAGTCCTCCATGTCTATACGGGCTTCCGTGCCCACCTTCTTCAGGGCCGCGCCTTTCTTGCCAATTATGATGCCCTTCTGGGAGTCGCGCATCACGTATATGACGGCGCCGATCTCGTACCTTTCCTCACCTTCCTTGAACGACTCGACCTCGACCTCGCAGCAGTAGGGGATCTCCTGGCTGTAGTTCAGCAGGATCTTCTCGCGGATGATCTCCTGCGCGAAGAAACGGAGGTTGCGGTCGGTGAAGGTGTCCTTGTCGTACCACGGAGGACTAACGGGAAGCTTTTCGACGATCTTGTCGAATATGCTCTCCAGGTTGAACCTCTCTTTGGCGGAGGCGGGGATGACATCGGCCTTGGGCAGCTGGCCGTGCCAGTACTCCATGAGCTCCATGACGCGGGGCTGGTCGCTGAGGTCTATCTTGTTTATGACCACTATGACGGGGCAGTCGAGCCGCTGCAGCTTGGCGACGTAGTCGGCGTTTTTGTCGGCGGTCTCGACCGTGTCCGTGACATAGAGGATGATGTCCGCGTCGCCGATGGCGGCGTCCACGAAGTTCATCATGTTCTGCTGGAGCCGATAGTTGGGCTTCAGGATGCCGGGCGTGTCTGAATAAACTATCTGGTAATCCTCGCCGTTCACGATGCCCATGATGCGGTGGCGGGTGGTCTGCGCCTTTGCCGTGACGATGGAGAGTTTCTCCCCGACCATCGCGTTCATCAGCGTGGATTTGCCAACGTTGGGATTGCCGATGATGTTTACGAAGCCCGACTTGTGACTAGACATAGGCGCCCATCTTCAGGATGTTCACCTCGCCCTCGGTGAGGTACCTCCATTCTCCCTTGTTGAGCCCCTTCTTGGTCAGGCCGGCGAAATACACGCGGTCCAGGGCCTTCACGTTGTATCCCATGGATTCGAAGATCCTGCGGACGATGCGGTTCTTGCCGGAATGGATCTCGATGCCGAGCCTGCGGTGGTCCGTGGCGTCGATGTACTCGAGCTCGTCAGCGGAAACCTCGCCGTCGCTCAGCTCTATGCCGTTAATGACCTTGTCAAAGTCCTCCTGGGAAAGCTCGCGGTCGAGGATCACCTGATAGATCTTCTTCTTGTCGTATGAAGGATGCGTGAGACGCTCGGCGATTTCGCCGTCGTTGGTGAACATCAGCACGCCCGTGGTGGCCTTGTCAAGCCTTCCGACGGGGAACACGCGGGTGTCGCAGTTCTTCAGCAGGTCCATGACGGTCTTGCCGGCATGGGGGTCGCTGGCGGTCGTTACGTAGCCCTTGGGCTTGTTCATGACGATATAGACCTTCTCCTCTCCCTTGAGGCGCTCGCCGTTGAAGCGGACCTCGTCGGTGAGTACGTTGACCTTGGTTCCGAGCTCGGTGACCACCTCACCGTTGACGGTGACGACTCCGGCCTGGATGAAGGTGTCGGCCTCGCGCCTGGAGCACACGCCGGAGTTGGCGATGAACTTGTTCAGACGGATCTCGTCCTGGATGGGGGTGGGTACGTAGTCGTTGTCGGAGAACTGTGCGTTGTTGATGTTGGGCCTGCGCTCGATCATGCGGTTGATGCCGGAATCGGCGCTCTCGTCGAACTGGGAGTCGAATTTCTTGCGGCCCTTGCCACGCTGGACGGGTTTGGGTCCCGCAGGCCGCTGGCCAGCGTACGGCTTGCGGCCGCCGCCGTAAGGACGCTTGCCGCCTTCGCCGAAACTCCGGCTTTCGCCGTAAGCCTTGCGCTCGCCGTAAGGCTTGTTGTATGCACGGTGCTCGCCGTCGCCGGAGCTCCTGCGCTCACCGTAGCCGCTGCCCTGGCGCTCGCCGTAGGGCTTGTTATATGCGCGGTGCTCGCTGTCGACGAAGTTCCTGCGCTCGCCGTAGCCGCTGCCCTGACGTTCTCCATAGGGCTTGTTATAAGACCTGTGCTCGCCGTCGCCGTAGCTCCTGCGTTCGCCGTAGGGCTTGTTGTACGGCCTGTGCTCGCCCTCTCCGTAGCTTCTGCGCTCACCGTAGGGCTTGTTATAAGACCTGTGCTCGCCGTCGCCGAAACTCCTGCGCTCACCGTATGGTCTGCTCTCTGAATTGGTGTAGGGACGCCTCTCGGGCTGGCCGTATGAACGGCGCTCGCCCCCTTCATGATACTTGTTCTCAGTCCTGTCGCTTCCCGCGAAAGAGACTTTCTTCCTCGGCCTGAGCTTCCTGCCTTCGGCAGAATAGCCGCCATTCTTGTTGTCTTCCATTTTTACTGTGCCTTTCAGGCAATTTAAGATTAACTTTCGTGGTTCACACCACTACTTCAATGTGAAAATATAGGTTATAGTACCTTGCTGCAAAGCAGGAGCGTCCGCCTTCTGGTTGAAATGCGCCTTCATGGCCGCGTTCCTCGCGGCGGTCCATAACTCCTTGCTGGTCACCGTGGTGCCCTCGGCTCCCGCCTGGGCCTTGGTGACGTTTCCGTAATTGTCAACCCAGATAGTCACCACGACGGTGCCGCTCTCCTGGATCCCGTAAGCGGGTGCGGGGAGCGTACCCACGACATTCCTGCCCTTGAGATGGGCGTTGGGCTTGCCGGTGGTCTGCCCCTTGTCGGTGTTGCCGTCAGGCTGGCCGGCCTTGAAGCCCTCGGACGCCTCGGATGCCGAATGCGGGGCGGTAAGGGAGATGTCCTTCTTCGCCATGCCTGGGAATGCGGCCCTCGGATCGAGTTTCGGTTCCTCGGGCGGTACCGGTACCTCGACGTCCCCGTGGGGGTCCGGAGCCGTGGCCGGCGTAAGGTTGCGTGTCGTATTGGCCTCGTAGGGCGACTCGCTCCTCTGCACCAGTTCGACCGGCTTGCTGAGGTCGATCTCCTCCGCCTGCGGCTGCCTGCCCTCCCTGTGCTGGATGACCGACTCTATCTCCTCCGTGAAATCTATCACGAAAGAAGTCTCCTGCGGCGGCGGATAAATGTACTTGAATCCCGTGAAGGAGCAGAACAGGACGGCGCACAGCGAGATGCCGGCGGCCAGCCCGGCCCCGACCATCCTGGAGGTCTTCTCCTGTTTCTCCCTTTCGCGGATGTACTCTTTCATCTGTCAGTCAATTGTTTGCCGCTCTGTCATTCCGGCTGCGTGGCCAGGATGACCTTGTAATGGTTTCGTTTGGCGATGTTCATCATGGCGACGATCTCCTTGACCGGGACGCTCTCGTCGGAGTAGATGGAGAAGGTCGGGTCCTCCTCGCTCTGGAGGAGTCCCACGATCTCGTCCTCGGCCTGCTCGTACGAGACGGGCTGCTCGTTGCCGTTGATGTGGTAGGTGTAGATATCGTCTCCCCAGTCCTTGATGGAGACGCTGACGGTGGCCTTCGCGGAAACCTGGCCCGTACTCTTCGGGAGGAGGAGCTTCAGGGCGTTGGGATTCACCAGCGTCGAGGTCACCAGGAAGAAGATGAGCAGCAGGAACACGATGTCGGTCATGGACGACATCGACAGTTCCGACAGCACCTTCGTTGTTCTCTTGATAGCCATGGTCCGTACGGTTTATTCGTCTTCTCCTGCAGGCTCGTGGAGGAGGTCCATGAACTCGATCGTGGTGCTCTCCATCTTGAATACCAGGCTGTTGATCCTGGAGGTCAGGTAGTTGTATCCGAAGTAGGCGAGGATACCGACGATGAGACCGCCCACGGTCGTAACCATGGCGGTGTAGATACCGCTGGACAGCAGCGTGATGTCGATGTTGTTGCCGGCCTGGGACATGTTGAAGAAGGCCTGGATCATGCCGATGACCGTTCCGAGGAATCCGATCATGGGGGCGCCTCCGGAGATGGTCGCCAGGGTCGAGAGGCCTTTCTCGAGACGGGAGACCTCGACGTTGGCGGTGTTCTCAACGGCGGTCTGGATGTCGGCGAGTGGACGTCCGATGCGCCCGATGCCCTTCTCTACGAGACGGGCTACCGGCGCGTCGTATTTCTCGCAGAGGGTGATGGCGGACTTGATCTTTCCTTCGTGGATATAGTCGCGGATGTCGTTCATGAAGTTCTTCCCGATCCTGTTGGCCTGGCGGATCATCCACCATTTCTTGCCGAAGATGTAAAGTGCGATGACGGACAGGGCCAGGAGCACGATCATCAGCCACCCGCCCTTTGATGCCATCTCGATGAGCGAATAGGACATGGCCTGCTGCTGGGGGACCGCCTGGGCCATCACGTCGCCGGCTCCCGCCGCGGCGTTCTCCACGGCCGCCGCGGCCATGGAATCAATTTCAGTCTGAAGGATGTTGAAAAGCATATCGGGGTAATTTTTATGTTCTTACTGCCGTGGGTTTTCCGGCGTCGCTTGCCGTTCCGGGACCCATACCGGTCGGTCCTGCAACAATTGCGCCTGAAACCCCATTTTAATTCAATTTACAAAGTTAGCCAAAATTTCGGAATAACCCATTTCTCGACCCTTTTTTCTTTAGAAAAAACGCCCTTTCTCCGTATCACCACCCACTTTGCGCTCCACAATCTCCCCCGTCTCTCTTTTCCCATCACTTCTTCCACCATTATCCCTCGTCGCCGTCCCTCATCTCTTTCCTCTCCACTTCCCTTCATCACCTTACGTCACCATCATTGTTTTTGCTGCGCAACCATGCCGGTGGCACCTAACTGTCTGATTATCCAAAGGATAGGCCTTCATCTGTATCTTTCTCGGGATATGGATGATAATGTAATCAATTGCTTTCCAGGTTGTTACCTGCCATGCCTTCATGGAGGAATATGTCCAGTTGACGATTGGATGCCCCGGTTTTCCTTTTTAGGAGATTCCTTATCGATTCCAGTTCCGCCTTGTCCATCTTCTCGAAGTTGACCGTTCTCAGATCCATCCCCGTCATCACCAGGCATCGCTCCATCTTCCGGTACACGGAATAGTCATCCCAGTCCTCCTTCAGGTCGTACTCCGATCCGCAGTTGGCTTCCATGGCGGCCAAAGCCCTTTCCAGGCTTCCAAAACACAACACCATCGCTTCCGTGTCCAGCACGTTATACTCTGAAAGAATGTAATCCAGGACTTGCTGTTTCTCTTTCCGGTCCAATCCTTTGTAGATCAGCTCCTGGGTCTTGTAGTCCAGGGGCTTGAGCGCCTTCCGGCAGCATCGGACGCGGTGCAGGGCCTTGCGAAGTTTCCTGGATGCCGAATGCAGTACTATCTTTTCTGAAAACGGGTTCTTCCTGAAGCAGTAGGCGACCATGTTCCAGCGGTAGTCCATTATACCGCCGGACAATCTGCCTTCCGCTCCGTTGTTGCAAATATAGGAGATGTTGCTTTTGACGGTTTTGCCTATGGTCTTCGAAGCGCTGCCGAAAGGAGTGTCAAACAGTTGGCCATCCCTGTCGTGCTGTCTGTTATATCCTTTGGCATATTTGGAATGCATCTCCATGTTGAAGGAGGAAAAGGATTTCCTGTCCCTTGCCATCTGTTGTGAGTGGGAATGGTTCGGCATCAGGCTGAAAGCGTTCGTGACGATCCCGTATTTCCTGGCGGTGCAATAGTAAAGCGTGATGTAGAACACGCAGTCTTCGAGGCAGTAAAAGACAATGCCTCCTCCCTTTCCCCGGACGTATACGTGCTGTGGTACCCCGTCCTTGTAAATCCGTTGTTTCAAAATACTCCACAGTTTAAGCAAGCGTTGCAAATGTAATGGTTAAGATTGATATAACGGATGCTCTCTCCCTGTCGTCCGTCACAAATACATGTTTTTGTATGAAATGGAACTTTTTATATGTCCCGACCAGGAAGTCGTGATGGGGTGGTGGCACTTAAATGCTTGTGCGATAGGATATTAGATAATTACCCATCTCCTGCCAAGGATATGGGTAAACAAGCATTTTGCTGATAATAAGGAGGTTAAATGCCATCCTAAAGTTGTGCAGACTGTCCGGATGGATGTCGGACAGCCCGGTAGTACGGTACACTGGTGGCACGGTAATCCGGTAATTTGGTACGCTGGCAGTCCGGTAGTTTGGTACGCTGGCAGACCGGAAGTCTGGAAATCCGGGGATCTGGGAGTAAAAAGGGGAGGGTCAGTAGTCGACGCGGGAGAGGAAGAGGGCGTGGCCGGGGACGGACTCGCCGGCGAGGGACCGGAACGGGGTCCCGTCCGGCGCCGTGCGGAGCCGCTCCGCGACGGGAACTGTATCCTCGGAATGTCCGGCCGGTGAAGCGGCAGCGGTGTCCGTGAAGGTCGCGGCGGGGAGACCGTGGGAGTCCGGAGGGAGCGTAGCGTGGTCGGTCGCGTAGTCCGGGGGGAGGATGAGGGCGGCGAAGTCCTCGACGGTGCGGCGCCCGCGGCCGACCTCGACGAGGGAACCGACGACGGCGCGGACCATGTTCCGCAGGAAGCGGTCCGCCGCGATGCGGAAATAGAGGTAGACCGGCCCGGGCGGACAGATTCCTTCGCTGCGCTCGGAATGACAATCAGCATGCTCGGAATGACAATCAGTGCGCTCGGAATGACAATCAGTATGCCCAGAATGACAATCAGTGCTTCCGGAAAGATTATCCGGGTCGGAGGCGGCGGGGGCGAAGCCCATGACCGCCACGTGGTCCGGGGTGTAGGATGTCCAGAAAGCCTCGGAGACGGTGCAGATGGAAGTGCGGTTGTCGCTGCCGGCCTTCTCGAAGCAGCGGAAATCGTGTGTTCCGAGGAGCAGGGCGGCGGCCTCGTTCATGGCATCGACGTCCAGCGGCCATGGGCAGAAATATGACCGCGCCGCGATGAAGGGGTCTTTCGTCCTATGCAGAAAATATGTATATTCGCGTCTCGTAGCGCTGAACCTGGCGTGCAGGTCCCCGGGCTCCGCGACGGGGCGGACGGAATGCACCACGATGCCGCGGGGCAAAATGGCATTTAATTTGTAGCCGAGAGCCGGCGTGTCTATGACTTTGTCATAGTCAAAATGCGCCACATAGCCTATTGCATTGACTTTCGAGTCGGTACGTCCGGCGCCGATGACCTGCACGGGCTCTTTCAGGAGTGTCGAAAGCGTCCGCTCGAGACATTCCTGGACTGTCACGGCATTGGGTTGGAACTGCCATCCGCAGAATTCCGCCCCGTCGTACGAAAGATTGATGAAATAGCGCATATGATGCAAAAATATTAAAAAAACGATAGAATGGAAAGTGTAAACATCAAAGAGCTCAATGACCGCATCCAGAAAGAGAGCGCGTTCGTGGACATCCTCTCCCTGGAGATGGGCAAGGTCATCGTAGGACAGAAGC
>JAFZQO010000040.1 GCA_017620335.1 Bacteroidales bacterium | reverse complement strand
GCCCAGGCTGTTGGACATGTTGTAGTTGCTGGTGTACACCATCTCGCCTGTCTCGTAGTTCTGCAGGAGTCGCAGCGACCGGTCGAACGAGCCGGCCTCGCCGTAGAGGTACACCGCCGGCAGGCGGCTGGCCAGGTAAGAGCGCCACGCCCAGTAGTCGGAGACGAAGGCGGCGCGGGCCTGAAGGGCCTGCACGGAGCCTGCGCGCGCCTCGCCGATGACCTCACCGAGGGTCATCGGCTGCGCCGCAAGACCGGCGGCCAGCGCCAGCCCCGCCGCCGCGCACGCGACCAGTTTGATTCTCATTCTCAGTATCATATCATTCCTGTTCAACCGTTGGACGCTTATAAAGATACGTATTATTTCCTAAATAAACAGTTTCATTCTCCCCCCCAAGCCAAACTTTATTCATATGTTTCGCATCCATTCCGGAAGTAGCGAGCGAAACCGTTCGCCTTGGCGGAAGGAGCGCCCGTAGTTGCGGGGGACTTTGAAGATGCCGATGACGAACTTTTCTGGGACGAAGCCGAAGTAACGGCTGTCACGGGAGTTAGGGGCATTGTCACCTACGAAGAAACAGTAGTTTTCGCGGAAGACATAGCTTCGCAGCGGGACACCGTCCAGAAGGGCTCTGCCGCCGGACCATATTGGTCTGACCCCCAGTTCATAGTCGATGACCCGGGCGTAATGGGCAGTATTCACGCTGTCCATCACAATGGTCATACCTTTGTACGGGACGGCTATTGGGCCGAGGTCCTTGATGGTCCAGTTGTCGGCCTCACCGGCGAACTGGCCGGCCGCGAGGCTCCAGCTCTTCTGGAACACGGAGTCAGGGATTGAACGGAGCTGCGCCTCTTGGGTGGCAGGGATACCGGTCGAGTCGGTGCCCGAACTGTAATAATGGCTGTCCCTGATGCCAATCGTATCGCCCGCAGCCCCTAGACAACGTTTGGCATAGACATAGTTCAGCTGGAAAGTGATGCGGTCATAGTTGCCGTAACCCTCCGGGCTGTTGAAGACCGCTATGTCACCGGTGCGTATCCGGCGTATGCCGGGCAGGCGCCGGCACTTCAGCGGCTTCCCTTCCCCGAAATCGAAACTGGTGTAGATGCGTGGCCCCATCAGCCACTTGCGGACATATACACCCTGGCCCGTCACGAGTGTGGGAGACATCGACACCCCCTTGACCTTGAAGCGGTCCGTGACCAGTGCGCGCCTGCCAAAATGAAGGATGGGCAGCGCTGCAAGAACGATCAGCACCCACATCACCACCGTGATGATGCGCTCCGTCCTCTTCGACTTGAAGGGCTCGTCGAGCTTCTTCCACCAGGAAAGTATCTTATTCTCTTCCTTCATAGTCGTAGATATCTATCAATGCGGCCAGGGAGTCGCGGGTGGCGAGAGCCTCGTCGTGGAGGCGTTGCATGGTCCGGTGGCGCGGATTGACCGGAAGGTCAAGGAGCGTCCTGGCCGTATGTAGTGCCTGGGCGTCCTGCCCGGCCCGGACCTGCAGCCGCATCAGCCGAACCAACGGGTAAAGCCGACCGGGGACCATGTAGTGCGCGCGGAGATATGCGTCCCGCGCCTTATCGAAGTCTCCGAGTGCCTCATAATCCCGGCCTATGATGATGTCGAACATGGGGTCGGAGGAGAGGAGGGCGCCGAGGCGGAGCAGTTCCAGGCTCTCCGCGAAGCGGCCGGCCTGGAACAGGGCGTGGCCGTCGGCGTACAGGCGGCGGTAGTCCACGGAGCGCTGAAGCTCCGTGGACTTCGCCCGCAGTGCCTCCGGCCACACTGACCGCCTGCCGGACCCCGATTCACCCAGCTGCCAGGACATCACGCACAGCACAAGCCCCAAAAGCGCAGAAAGAATGGTGATTCCTGCGGTTTTCGGCTCACTTTGGGAAGAAGCGCAGGTTTCGCTCCTGAAGTTGCGCTTTTCATAAGGACTTGCAGATTCAGCAAGGAAAACGACCAGGAGGATACAAAGCTGCGGTATGGACAGAGGGTAAGATGCCAGGGCGAATACCACCCAGCAGAGGAGCCCGGCAGCGAAGGGGTTCTTGTGGCGGAAGAGGCTCAAGAGGGCGAGGACAGCGGCGGAAAGGGCGAGCAGGAGCCCCGGAAGGCCGGTCTCCATGCCTATTCCTAGGAATTCGTTGAAAGGGTATTCCGGGCAGCCCGCCGCCTGGACGCGCGTACGCAGAAGGGCCGGAAGCCGGCTGAAAAGACTGTCGTTCGAGTCCGCAGTCGCCGGGTCGGGAAGCCTGTCGCGGAAGAAGGCGGCCTGGGCGTCGCCGTAAGCGCCCAAACCCAGGCCAGGCCCCGCGCCGAAGAGCGGGCGCGTCATCACGGCCCTCGCCTCGATGTCCCAGATATGCAGGCGTCCCACCGCAGAGTCGCGCTTCAGCAAGAACGCGCCCGCCATCAGCGCGGCTACTACGACCGCCCCCAGCGGTATCACAAACCTATGTCGCCGTACCCAGCTACGCGCCCCGTCATCTCCGAGCAGTGTCACCGTCACCGCGACGGCCAGCCCAAGCCAAGCCGCCCGGCTCATCGACGCCGGCAGCACCAGCATCCCCACAGCCAAGGCGATCAAGGCTATTCCTTCCGTAACTTTCTTGATGGAAGAACCGTTCGGCTTCTCCCTCAAAGAAGGATATACCCAGGCGAAGGCGACGGCCATTATACAAGCTATGAATCCGCCGAACGGGCCGGGGTTGGAGAAATGGCCGGTCATAGCGTAAAGGGCGTGGCGGGAGACACCACGGCCGATGGCCTGCCACAGGCCGCAGGCCGCCTCCGTCACTCCCCACACGCATAGCGCTACCAAGACAATCCAAGCAAACGAGTAAGGGAATTGCCTGCCATCCCTGATTGACAGAAGAATCCTCAGGCCGGCATAAAGCATCGCATAGGGAACTGTACGGGCTATTAACGCCAGTCCCGCCGGGTCACGGCCCGTCGCCAGCCACGAGATGACGAACCAAACGGCCAGTGCGGCCAACAAAGCATCTATACTTGAAATGCCCAAGCCACGACGAAAAAAACGATTCTCTCTCATAGGCCAAGGGAGTATAGTTTGATGCCGGAGAAAGGGTCGTCGGGTGGAGTGTCGTCCCAGTGGCCGGTGGAGTGGCTCTCATCAGTCGAGTAGCGGAGTGTATACCGTCCGGCGGGGAGGCGGAGCGTGTCCTCCTGCCGGCGGTTCTTCAGGGCGCCGCCGGCGTGGACCGTCCGGTCGATGGACATCCGCCAGACCTCCCGGCCGGAGGCGTCGGCGATGCTGCCGTTGTCGAAAAGGAAGGCTGCCTGGCGTTTAACATTGTCATTGACCTCGACCAGAAGGTAAAGGAACGAATCGTCGAACAGGACCCTGAACCATGCCGACAGGTCTTCCGGACCGGCCGTCGTCCCTATTTGGAGGTGAGAGACCTCGCCCCGTTCACAGAGGTTCCATACTGGGTCCAGGGCTCCGTCAATCACCGGTGCTGAGTGACATTTTATTGCAGAAAAAGATCCCGGTGACGGCATGGAAGGGGATATGGCAGGATCGACCAGCTGCACGTCCCCGTACTGTGACGGGTCGTTCCAGAGGTTGCCGTCGATGCCGCTCCAGGCCATCTGGGACTTGCGAGACTCGTCGTCGTTGTCACAGACGGAGATGTCCATACGGATCGCATCGGGGACTGACTTAAATCCCAGCGTCCTCCAGGGGAAGGCTATCTCGAACAGATAGTCAGTCTCTGAGGGGTCTCCCTGGGCGAAGGCTACGCCCTCCATGTCGGCATACTTGCCTTCTACCTTGCGGTCTCCCCAGACGAAACGGTACTGGCGGTTGAAGTCGCCGAGGTCTATGAAGAACTCCACGCAGTCGTTGTGGAAGGACTCGATGAGGCCCGGCGTAAGAGAGAAAGACGCGCCTTCCCCCTGGCCGACCACGCGCAGGAGGGTCTCCGAGGGCAGTTCGAAAGGGATTTCGAGGTTCTGGTTGTTGCCCGTGGCGAGGAGGGAGGCGACGCAGGACGGGTCCGTCCCGGGCGGAGGTACGAAGTGCTCCCGCACCCGGACCCGCCCGCAGGCCGCCGCCACCAGTGCCGCCACGACAAGCACCCACCCGCGTCTCAATACCATACCTGTCTCCCTTTTTCGTAGATGAATATTCTCTCTTGAACTCCCTTGTCGAGGTTCCTGAGCCAGAGCAGCGCTCCCCTTGGCACGCGATAATATACCAGCACCGTGTCGGTAGCCGTCTGCATTCCCAGAGACTTCCAGCGGCCGCCCCAGTAGAACAGCTCGTAATGCTCCCCGGGGAAGATTCTGTTGCTCTCGTCTTCGGGATACTTCGCCGTGAGGGCCACCCGGTGCCGGCGCAGGCCTGGACGGAACGTCCGAACTCGCCCGCGCCGGTCCACGACGAGCGGCGGCCCGAAAGGTCGCCCCCGGCCGTCTTCAGTCACCACCGGCAGGTAGGCTATCTCCCTTACCATCGACTCGAATTCCGCACGGCCTCCGGAGCGCTCACCTTCGCAGACGCTCCTCCAGTTGGCGTTGTCGAACACCGTCAGGTGAACGCTCCCTTTCCGCGCGCCGCGAATGGGCACGGAGATGTCCACGGCTGGCACATACTCCGCCGTGACATCCACGGCCCCGCCGCTCAGATAGTCCTTGCGGTATATCTTCGGCCGTCGGAAATACATCCGTCCCACGCCAATGAACTCCACCTTATGCTCGCCGGGATTGCGGTCCGGGCCGTTGAAAGTCCTCAGATACCCGTGGTCATAGAGGGCGTTCCAGTTGTGCCGCCCGTTGCGGTTGCCCCAATGCGGCACATAGTCGTAGGTCGCCGCCACGCCCAGCGCCCTCAAGGGATACAGCACCATCAGCGAAGCCCCCTGGCAGGTACCCTGCCGGATCTCCTTCGCCTTCAGGTATCCCGCATCCGCGGGATAGTTGTAATCAAGGTTGACCGTGTACCAGGAATTGACATCGTCATCGATCCACCGGCAGACCTCCGTCGCATCCGTCGAGGCGTCGGACCGCTCCCGCACCCACGCGAACTCCTCCCAAACCGCAGCGCGCCACCGCTCCGGCGCCTCGTTCCCCATCTTGTATGGAAGCAGATACCGGCAGAACTCCTCAAACGACAGGTCCCTTGCCCACGGCAGCTCCCACGCCATAAAGGCATACTCGATGTTCTCCGCCAGATAATCCGCATCCACCACCTCGCTGTCCATCACCCTGACCTTCGCCCCGGTCTCCTCAAGCCTGGACACATCGTAATGCCACTGCAACGGAAGCCCCTCCAGGAGGAACTCCGCGGCGCGGCGGCGCAGGCAGTCGCCAGGGGCGGCATAGTGCGCCAGAAGCTCCCTGGCAAGCTCCTCCGCCGCCCCGGCCTCCCGCGCCGCCGCGCCGCCGGACACCCCTGCGAGGAGCATCAAGCAAACAAGGGGCACAGCCATTTTTCCTCCATACGCTTTCATACCCTAAAGCTAATCATTTCACCCCGAAAACGAAAACCTTATTCTCAAACAGCCAGGTCATCTTTCTTCCGCTGAAAGAGAATCTATTCTAAAAGACAGGCATACCTCTCGTTATTCAAGGCCGTCACCCGCTCTTTCATACGATGCCTTTTTTGGTAGACCTTGGAAGCGTTGACCTTCAGAAGCTCAGATATCATATCAGTCTTGAGGTCAAGGATCCAATAACACAAGAACTGAATATCGACAGGGTCCTTGAGGCCGAGATCCTCCTTGAGACTGGAAGCCAGGCCATCCAGCTCTCCATCGATTCTCTTCATCAACGTTTCATGGTCCGATTCAGGAGATAATACCAATGACATGTTCCTTCTTAGCTTTGACATCACCTCTGCCGGGCTGAAGCGCGATTGCTCATTCATCCACAACAGATATTCGTTATAGCCTATGTCCCGGAACCTGGACAGCCTCTCCTTGACAAGTTGAAAGCGGAGATCCCGCAGCTTCCCAGAGAGCATTTTATTCTCATACTTTTTATTGCTCAAGGCATGGCCTTTTGCCGAAAGGTCCTTCTCATAAAGCAGCGCATCACTCTTTAGCCTCTTGCCCAAATCATCCTGTATCTGCAATAATCTTGAAATCTCTTCCTCCATCCTACTTCTTCGGACAAACAATCCTGACAACGCAAAAAGGAGTAAAGCCAAGAGCAGAACCGCCAATGATATGGCAGTCTTGAGAGAGGCAGACTTTTCCTCCAACTGCATCCGGGAGTAGTTATTCAGCTTCTGGGTAACCGACTCCGACAGTGTCTCATGGATATCCGACTCCTCTGCAAGCATCGCTTCGGACAAGTACTTGTAAGCTGATTCATAGTCGCCCTTCCACGCAGAAATACGGTACAGCCATGGAAGGACGGCAACCCTGTCATTGCCCTCTCGGCTCGAGATCCTGTCAATTATACTCTCTGCAGTAGAACTGTCTCCAAGAAGCACGGCCGCATAAGCATAAGCGCCGGCTTCTCGCAGAGACAGAGGCTGGCCAAGTTCTGTGACCTTGCGATTAAAAAGGATCATCGCCCCTTCAGGATCAGAATCTTCCTGTAGTACTTTCATCCTCCCATAATTCGAGATGATATACTGCATCATATACGGGTTGCCATCAGATGCGGCCAGGCCTGACCGATAAAGGGAATCAGCCTTCGCCCATTCGCGACGGGCCTGATAAGGGACGGCCAACTGCCCAAGAGCCCTTCCATACAACGGGTCCCCTGAACCGGACAGGATTTCCAAAGCCTTCTCTATATACTCCTGCTGCTTGTCGAAATTGAAGACAGAATTATAGACATTGGAGAACGAAAGGAGCATGATGGCAGCAGCATGTTTATCCTTGCATTTGCTCACCCACTCCTCAGCTCTGGAGAAATAGACTGCCGCCTTGGAGAATTCTCCCCTATACTGGTGGACGACGCCTTCATAATACAACGCCTTCATCTTTTCATCCGCACTGCCGTGACGACGATAATACCTTGCAGCGGGCGCAATTATGCTGTCCGACGTGACATCGATGTAGCATTTGTCCAGCGCCATGGCATGGAGGAGGGAATGCCTGGCGCGGGCGCGGCGCGAGCGGAGCGAGTGCGGGTCCAGCGCGCGAAGCTGTGCCAGCGCGCTGTCCGGCTGCGCCTGGACATACGACTCGATGTCGTCCAGGCGCGCCATCTCCCGCCGCCCGCAGCCAGCAACGGCCAATGCGCAGACAAGCATAGGCCCCAAGACCTTAATCCACTTATTCATACACCCCAAGAGAAGCATACTCCCCGGAAATAACAAACTTCCCGGCAGGAATAGAGTAGGGAAGTTCGCCCCGGAGATAACGGGCAAGGGCTACTTCTCCACGAAGAATAAGTACTACTACGGTCTCAAACTGAATCTGGTAGGATATCGAGTTGGCTTCCAGCATCTAATAATACCGGCATGATGGCAGCGAGTGCGATCAGAATGTGTTTCTTTTCCATGATCTAACTTGCTTTAGAGGTCAAACAATTCATCTACTTTTAGAGCTACGACTCGTTCAGTGGACTGGTCCATACAATATAAGACACTACATTCATCATTAATGCTGAATGCTGTTACAGGGAGTGGCAGGTTAATCCTCATAAGAGGATTACCTTCCCAATCAAAACAAAGCAGGGACGGGTTCTGTCCTGACGGATTAGATAGAGGATGCTCGCAGTACAGGACCACGAAGAAATCAGAGAAAGATTGTACTGCCTGTGAATGCAGAGAAATACCTTCCATACCATCTTCTGTCATAGTATGGTAATCTCTTACTGGACCATTAATGCTAAGTGTCTTTGCAAACGGGCCCTCTAAATCGTATAGGTGTATCGTGTTCTGCATCGTAGAAGCCTCAACGAAACGACGCTTTTCAGGGCTATAGGCAAACGCAGAGAAAAAGATATTGAACATGAAAGGGTCTGGATCGCGAAGGGAAAACGAATTCAGCCTTTCCTGGGCAGGAGTGTATCGAATTTTATCGTCTTGCCATAACCCCCTTTGGACACTTTTTTGATCCATCGGACTCTGAAAAAAGTAGACACTATCTTCCAGCATTGAAAGTGGAGCGCGCGACACTAATCCCTCAGGAACATCGCCGAGTGATTGCCCGACATCCTTTCCTTCCGACTCCGAAAGCGAAAAGTTCAAACGTATCAGCCGATTTCCCATATTGAAAAAGTCAGCCAGCACACAGCCCTCTTCCTTATGGAAAAACATCTGTCTGAAAGGAATCGGCGCCAGTGTCTCCAATGGACCGTTTCCCATATGTAGGAACGGCTTGCCGCATGGTTCGAGAGTCTTGTCATCCAAGGCCGTTATAAGTCCATCCGGTCTCATTGTCATGCAGTATAATCGATTGCCGAGATGCTTTATATCGACAATCCCTGGAACTTCGGCCTCGCAGATTATGATACGGGCTAAGTCATGTTCCTTTGGAAAACCTCTGATAACCTGCTCTTTACCAAGTCTCGCATAGTTTCCGCTGCAAGAAACCGCTATAAATGCGATTAGCAATAGGGTAATACGGTGACTCTTCATTGTGACAGTTATTAGCAGTTTCCATCAGGCCAGGGGTCGATCGGGACTCCAAAATAGAAACAGCACACATCACATGGCAAAAATAAAGCACTCGTAGTGAAGATGTACAGATCTTTATCAAAACAATCGCCAGTCCCTGGCTGGAGGAATTCCGGGCCAAGAATTGCCTCCAAATTTGCTTTGAATAAAGGAGATTGGTTGCGTTCACGGACAGCCCGCACAGTAAGGACGCTGCCGACGACGAGCATGATGGCAGCGAGTGCGATCAGAATGTGTTTCTTTTCCATGATCATGAAAAATTAAAGGTTAAACATTTTTTGGAATAAGTCCATTATTGATTCATTATATATTGGGTCACCGACCAATATGACACGGTTGTCCGAGTCCAAGGAGAAAGAGTGCATCGAACTGTTATCCGGAATAGCCGGATTGTCTCTTCTGAAACTACTCTCGGAGTCTATATACACCGGATAAGGCTGTGAGGACAATACAAGGTGATCCACTATGTTTTGATATTCTGAATTGCGCACCGATAAAAGCAGCAATACCTCAAAGGAGCCGGTAGTCCGGGACAATTCAAACAATGACCCATAACGAATGAATTTGTCTATCCGGCACTTGCTGCACTCTGTTGAATCGACGAACACAATCAGTTTCGGGCGTGACCGGAGTTCCTCCGGCATAGGAAACACCTCACCATTCTGGACGCATGTTACTTTCTCCGGAAGGACAACGGTGCTTCCCATCATCCTGCGCAGTGTCCTGCGGATCTCCGCATCACGGCAGCCTGACAGGCAGGCTGCCGCAATGGAAAGGAACAGGATAATGGGAAGAGCCTTACGCATCAGGATGTCTATAGAATGGTATATATACCCCCGTATTCAGTCCCATCGGACAAAGTGAATGTGATGGAGTATGACCCGGGAGAGCTGCTCACCGGGATCATGTGGATGCCGGCTGTGCCGTTAACGTTCAGGCTTGACACCGACCCGGATTCCAGGTTTTTGACCTCTACATTGACAGTTCCCAGAGAATACTGGAAGGTGAATTCTAATTAGAAGTGCAACACACTTCAAAAGTCAAATTTAAATAATTGTTTACAATATTCCAAAGGTGTCCTGTAACCCAGTGACTTACGATGCCTGTGGTTGAGTTTCCATTCTATTTCAGCAAGCATCTCGTCGGTCAGCTTGCTGAAGTCCGTTCCTTTCGGAATGTACTGGCGTATCAGCCCGTTCGTGTTTTCGTTTGCACCCCGCTCCCAAGAGTGGTATGGGCGTGCGAAGTAGAACTCGGCATCGAGTCCCTTCGCGATCTCCTTATGGCGGGCGAATTCCTTTCCGTTGTCAGCCGTTATCGTGTGTATTTTGTCTTTATAGGGTAGCAGCGCTTCGATTGCCGTGCTAGCCAGCGGGGCGGCTTCTTTCCCTGCAAGCCTGCGGATCAGCACCAGATGCGTGCACCTGTCGTTTGTCGTCATGATGGCACCCTTGCGGTTCCTGCCTATCATCGTGTCTATCTCAAAGTCTCCGAAACGCTTCTTCTCATCTACGACCGACGGCCTCAGCGATATGTCAACCCGGTCCTGGATAATCCCCCTGGAACTGTACAGGCTGTCACGTCTTCGCTTCCGTCGACCGCGGTGC
>JAFZQO010000039.1 GCA_017620335.1 Bacteroidales bacterium | reverse complement strand
GTTGGAGTCGACAGTCTGCACACATATTTAGACACGTGCAGATTTCTTATTATAGCTTAAAACTGGGGCATTATTTGGGGCACTAGAAACAAAAAACGCCTCGCAGGAATCTGCAAAGGCGTTTTAAGCGGTGCGGACGAGACTCGAACTCGCGACCTCCGGCGTGACAGGCCGGCATTCTAACCAGCTGAACTACCGCACCAGTATTTCAACTGCTCCCGAAGGAAGCGAGTGCAAATATACGGAGTTTTTTGGAACCTGCAAATTTTATTTAAATTATTTCCTTTCTTCTTCATTTCCGGCTGGAAAAAGCATATCTTTGTGGACTGCACGGTATTAAGGCAACAATTAACTATTCTATAACATTATGGTAAAGATCGATTTGGGAGGATGCGCCTCCTTTGTAAAAGAAGCTGATTACAAGGAATTTGTAGACAAGGCCCTGGAGGCTTTCGACGTGCTCGAGAGCGGCAGCGGAGCCGGCAACGACTTCCTCGGATGGAAGACCCTTCCCGTGGACGTTCCCGAGACGCTGATCCGGGAGTTCGAGGACATCCAGGCCGACTGGAAAGCCTTGGGCGTGGACCTGGCCGTCGTCATCGGCATCGGAGGCTCCTACCTCGGAGCCCGCTGCGCCATCGAGGCCCTCTCGCACAATTTCGCCAAGCAGCTCCGCAAGGAGGGCGACGCCCCCGAGGTCGTCTTCGCCGGCAACAACCTTTCCGAAGAATATCTCGGTGAGCTCATGGACCTCATGGCCGAGCGCAACTGCGCCTGCATCGTCATCTCCAAGTCCGGTACCACCACCGAGCCCGCCGTAGCTTTCCGCATCGTCAAGAAGTTCATCGAGGACCGTTACGGCCGCAAGGAAGCCGCCGAGCGCATCGTGGCCGTCACCGACGCCAAGAGGGGCGCCCTCAAGACCCTCGCCACCCAGGAGGGATACAAGAGCTACGTCGTCCCCGACAACGTCGGAGGCCGCTATTCCGTGCTCACCCCCGTGGGTCTCCTTCCCATCCTAATCGCAGGATTCGACGTCCGTTCGATGCTCGCCGGAGCCGCAGAGGCCCGCGAGGCCCTGAAGGTCCGCAGCGAGTCCAACGAGGCCGTGCAGTACGCCGCGATGCGCAACGCCCTGTACTCCCGCTACGGCAAGTCCGTAGAGATCCTCGTCACCTACAATCCCAAGTTCACCTATCTCGCAGAATGGTGGAAGCAGCTTTACGGCGAGTCCGAGGGCAAGGAGCTCAAGGGCATCTTCCCCGCCTCGGTCACCAACACCGCCGACCTCCACTCCATGGGCCAGTTCATCCAGGAGGGTTCGCGCGTGATGTTCGAAACCGTTGTCACCGCCCGCACCAGCAGCCGCAGCGTCGTCATCGAGCCCGACGAGCAGAACCTCGACTGCCTCAACTACCTTGCCGGCCAGCATGTCGAGCACTGCAACGCCATGGCCCAGCTCGGTACCAAGCTCGCCCATATCGACGGCGGCGTGCCCCAGATGGAGGTTTCAGTGGAGAAGATCGACGAGTTCAACCTCGGAAGCATTTTCTACTTCTTCGAGTTCGCCTGCGGCGTCAGCGCCTACACCCTCGGCATCAACCCGTTCAACCAGCCCGGCGTCGAGGCCTACAAGAAGAACATGTTCGCGCTTCTCCGCAAACCCGGATTCGAGGAGCAGACCGAAGCCATCCTCAAGAGGTTGGGAGAATAAAGGAAGAAGGAGATTCGAGACAGCCTAGCGCAAAACCCTCTCCATCCAGTCGAAAACGAGGAGGACACGCTTGCGGAGGACCGCCAGGTCCAGGGTCGCGGGAGTGTCCTCCACTTTATTGGTATTCATCGTAATACCTGATGTGAAGAGGGCAGACGGTATCCCGCCGTCAACGAAGACCTTCTGGTCGCCGATGCGGTTCAGGAAGAGGTCCGTGAAATCCTTGCTCCTGTAATAGTCGAAGGAGAGGTCGAGATTGAGCCTGGTGCTGTAATTGGCCTCGGAAAGCGCCCGTTTCAGGGAATCGTCATTCGTGAGCATGATAAGGTACTCGTCCCTGCCCTTGGTGACCGGTTCCAGGGTGCTGCCCACGATGTCGAGGTTGACCATCACCGAAACCTGGTCCAGACGGACCGGCCTGCCGGTACGGGGGTCCAGCAGGGACCCGTCCGAAAGCATTCCGTAAAGCGATGCTGAGCCGGCCATGCTAAGCTGCTTGGCGTCCAGCGCCACGAAAATGACATTCTGCCTGATGCCGAGACCGAGCACGGAAAGGCTGCGGCAGATCCGCGCCAGGCCGAGCATGGCCGCGACCCCGGAGGCGTTGGAATCGGCCCCGGGATACATCCTTTCGGACAATATGCCCAGATTGTCATAATGCGCCGCGACTATCGCGTAGCGGTCGGAAGAAGGGGCGGGACAGAAACCGATGACATTGTGCCCGACCTTGCCTGAAGCGATGAAGGAACGGACATAGCCCGGGGATCCCCTCCGGGAACCGGGTGCCTGCAGCCCCATGCGCTCGAAATTGCGTGCCAGCCAGAATGAAGCCTCCACGGCCCCGGGCGTCTCAGTAGCCCGGCCTGCGCAGAGGGTGTCGGAAAGGAATTCGACGCTCATTCCCAAGGACTCCTCCGAAAGGAGAAGGGAGGCGAAGCCACCGCTGCCGCCAGAGCTCTGCGCAAGGCTCGGGAACGGCAGGAGAAGCAGCGAAACCCCCAAAATATATGAGAAAAAACGCTTCAATTCCAAGTTTTAGGCACAATAAATGATTATATTTGCAAAATCAGCCAAATTTACGAAATCTTGGCCACATACGAAAATTTATGAAGCGTCTCCTCGTCATATTGTCCCTGCTTTTCTGCTGCCTTTACGCAGCGGACGCACAGTATGACCGCGACGTCTTCTATTTCCGCGGCAGAAGCGCGCTGGCGGACGGCAAGTATGCCCAGGCCATCGAGAATTTCAACATCCTCGCACGCCTGGACACGACCGACTACTGGACATTCTTCTTCCGAGGAATAGCCAAATACAACCTCGGCGACATACGCGGGGCCCAGCAGGACTTCGACGCATCCGTCCGCATCAACCCCGTATTCACCAACGGTTTCCACTACCGCGCCATCACCCTCAGCCGCACCGGCCGCTACGAGGAGGCCTTCAAGGACTTCGACACCGCGATCAGGCTCCGCCCCGGCAACGTCGGCATCTACTTCAGCCGCGGAGTGACCTACTTCCTCGCCCAACAGTTCGAACCGGCCGTCAAGGACTTCGACCGCTACATCAAGAAGGAGCCGAAGGACCCCGCCGCATACCTCAACCGCGGTGCATCCTACCTCTTCCTCGGTGACACCCTCAAGGCCATCAACGACTACAACAAGGCCATCAAGCTCGACCGCTTCGAGCCCGAAGGCTTCATCCGCCGAGGAAGGCTTTACGCCGAGCAGGGGAAGTTCGAGGAGGCCATCGCCGACATGGACCACGCCATCGAACTTGACTCCACCAACACCTTCGCGTACTTCAACCGCGCCCTGATGCACTACGAGCGCAAGGACTTCAACGCCTCGATGCGCGACCTCAACCGCGTGCTAAAGGACGAACCCGGCAACGCCCTGACGCTGTACAACCGCAGTCTCATCCACGCCCAGGTGGGCAATTTCGAGGAGGCGCTAGCGGACATGGACCACGTCATCAACATCAACCCCAACAACGTCCTGGCCTACTTCAACCGAGCCTCGTACTTCATAGAGATGGAGCGCTGGAGGGACGCCCTGGAGGACTATGACAAGGCCATAGAACTGTATCCTGACTTCGCCAAGGCCTACATGAACCGCTCCTACGTGGAGAACATGCTGGGCATGGCGCAGAAGTCCCGGGAGGACTACCAGACGGCACAGCGCAAGGTCCGGGAGTACCGCGCGACCAACGCCACGGACGCCGGCTCCTTCGCTGACACCACGAAGAAATACAGCTCCCTGCTGGCCCTGGACGCGGATTTCGCCAAGAAAGACTTCGACAACGAGCTCCTCCAGCACCGCGACGTGGACATAAGGCTCAAGCCCCTTTACAAGTTCAGCCTCACGGCCGAGCGCGACAATGTCACATATGCACTGCGCAACCGTTTCGAGAACGCCCTCCTGGACAGGTTCATCGATGAATCGCCCGTGCCGATGCGGGTCTCCAACGAGGACGGCGCCGGCGCCCCGCCGTTCCGGGGCAGGCTTGAGAACGCCCTCTACGGCGACAGCAGCTCCGGCGCCGGAAGCGTACGGATAACGCAGTCCAGGATAGACTTCATACGAGGCCTGTACGACCTACAGAACAAGCAGTACAACGCCGCCCTGAGCAGTTTCGACAAAGCCGTTGACGAGTCGGAGGACGATGCGGCGCAGGACAGGTACTCGGAGCTTTACAGCGCCTTCTACCTCATGAACCGGGGCGTGCTCCGCGCAGACATGATCGAGTTCATAGCGTCCATGCAGAGCAACGTCCAGACGCTCACGATGGACGACCAAGGCACCACGCGCGCCCGGGTCAGCGACCAGGTCACGCACACATACGACTACTCCGAAGCGATAGCCGACCTCGAAGCCGCCGCCGCCATCATACCGGAGATCCCCTACTTCCATTTCGACCTCGGCAACCTCTACTGCCTGTCCTCCAGGCTCGTGGAGGCCATCGAGAGCTACGACAGGGCCATTTCCCTGCACCCCTACATGGGCGACGCATACTACAACAGGGGCCTGGTACTCATCTACCTCAAGGATAAGGAGAAGGGATGCATCGACCTCTCGCGCGCGGGAGAGCTAGGAGTGGCCGACTCATACGGCGTGATATCCAAGTATTGCGAAGATGAGCAGCAGTAGTACGGTCAAGTTCTTCAGCCTTTCCAGCGGCAGTTGCGGCAACTGCTATTTCCTCTCCCTCGAAGAGGATGGCGCCCACACCGCCGGAGTCGTCATCGACGCGGGGGTGAGCCTGCGCCGCCTCAAGAAGGAACTCCTCGCCAAGGGCTATTCGTACGACTCCTTTTCGGCCATCCTCGTCACCCACGACCATCTGGACCATATCCGCCATCTCGGCTCGTACTGCAAGCATCTCTGCAAGCCCGTATTCGCCACACCGGTCCTTCATGGCGCCCTCGCGCACCACACCTTCACCTCGGCGTGGATAGGGGGATGCAGTCGTTTCCTGAATGAAGGGGACTGGAACGTCATCGTTCCAGACAGGATATTCGCCAAGTACTTCGTCGTCCCGCACGACGCCACCCAGACCGTGGGCTACGCCCTGTGGATCGGAGGATACAAGTTCGTGATAATGACCGACATAGGCGAAATGACCGACGAAGCTCTCGCATATGCCCGGAACGCCGACACCGTGGTCATCGAGTCCAACTACGACCGCGACATGCTCATCAACGGCCCCTACCCCTACGACCTCAAGATGAGGATACTCGGAGGCAGCGGCCATCTGCGCAACGACCAGTGCGCCGAGTCCGTCAAGGCCTTCATGCACGACGGCCTTCGCAACGTCTTCCTCTGCCATCTCAGCGAGAACAACAACACCCCCGACCTTGCGCTGGGCGCCACCGCCGGCGTCCTGGAGGACATGGGATACCGGCGGGCCTACGTAAAGTCGGCGGTCTTCACCAGGGAGGACCACAGTTTCAACCTTCGCGCCCTGCCCCGCCGGACCGCATCACCCCTTTACGTACTGTGAGATTATGAAAGCCTTCTGGAAAATGCTGCGGCAATACGTCGCACCCTATACGAAATACCTCGGGGGCTCAGTCCTGCTGAACCTCTTCTCCGTCATATTCAACGTGTTCTCCTTCAGCATGATAATGCCGATACTGAACATGCTTTTCAGCCTTGACGACCAGGTCTACACCCTAATCCCATGGGAGTCCGTCCATTCCTCGAGGGACCTGATCAACAACCTCTACTACTACGTCGCCCAGTTCACCGGAACCTACGGAGCCTCGCGCACCCTGCTGCTGCTCTGCCTCTTCCTATGCGTGATGACCGTCTTCAAGACGGCATGCTACTTCGGCTCCACGGCCGTCATGATCCCGATCCGCACCGGCGTGGTCAAGGACATGCGCCTGGATATATACAACAAGATACTCTCCCTTCCCATCGGCTATTTCTCCCAGGAGAAGAAGGGCGACATCATCGCACGCATGAGCGGGGACGTGCAGGAGGTGGAGAATTCCATCACCGGCACGCTCGACATGCTCATAAAGAACCCCATACTCATCATCGGATATTTCGCCGTGCTGCTGTTCATCTCATGGCAGATGACCCTCTTCACCGTGCTGTTCGCCCCTGTGATGCTCTGGATCATGGGCAAGATAGGGCGCAAGCTCAAGGAGCAGTCGCTCGAGGCTCAGGCCCTCTGGAGCGACACCATGAGCCAGGTCGAAGAAACGCTCGGCGGCTTGCGCGTCATCAAGGCCTTCCTGGCAGAGCGCAGGATGGGCGGCCGCTTCGACCGCATCACAGAGGCGATGAAGGTCAAGAACACGCGCGTGGCCACGCGCCAGGCCCTCGCCCATCCGGTGAGCGAGTGCCTCGGCACCATCATGATAGCCATAGTGCTGTGGTTCGGAGGCACCCTCATACTCAAGGACAACGCCCCCATTGACGCCCCGACCTTCATCTTCTTCCTCGTCATACTCTACAGCGTCATCCAGCCCATAAAAGACCTCTCGAAAGCCGCCTACGGCATACCCAAGGGCATGGCTTCCATGGAGCGCATCAACCGTATCCTCGACACGGACAACCCCATCAAGGAGGCGGCGGACCCCGTCGCGCTCGACGGATTCCATGACAGCATTCGCTTCGAGGGCGTCGGATTCAGCTACGAAGGCTCCGGCCGGAAGGTGCTTGACGGCATAGACCTGGAGATACCTAAGGGACGCACCATAGCCATAGTAGGCGCATCGGGAGCCGGAAAGACCACCCTCGTGGACCTCATCCCGCGTTTCTATGACACCGACGAGGGGCGCATCACCGTGGACGGCAAGGATATCAGGGACGTGAGGATCAGGGACCTGCGCGCCCTCATGGGCAATGTCAATCAGGATCCCATCCTCTTCAACGACACCATCTTCAACAACATAGCCTTCGGCGTGGAAGGCGCCACGATGGAACAGGTGGTGGAGGCCGCGAAGATCGCCAACGCCCACGACTTCATAATGGAGAAGGAGCAAGGCTACGACACCAACATCGGAGACCGCGGCTGCAAGCTTTCCGGAGGCCAGCGCCAGCGCATCAGCATCGCACGGGCCGTTCTCAAGAATCCTCCCATTCTCATCCTCGACGAAGCCACTGCCGCCCTGGACACCGAATCCGAACGCATAGTCCAGGAGGCCCTGGACAGGCTCATGGCCAGCCGCACGACCATCGCGATCGCCCACAGGCTCTCGACCATCAAGGCCGCGGACGAGATCATCGTCCTGCACGAGGGCAGGATAGCGGAACGCGGCCGGCACGAGGATCTCCTTGCCCGCGGAGGCTACTACAAGAAACTCAACGACATGCAGGCCTTGTAAGATGAAAGTGAGCAAAACCACCGCCAGGATACTGTTCCTGCTTTACGTGGCAGTCCTGCTGTTCCTCTGTTTCGGCAAGTTCTCCCACATGCCGGATACGCCTTCCCGGTTCCTCGGAATCGCCGGCGACAAGGCCGTGCATTTCCTGATGTTCCTCCCCTTCCCCGTCCTCACGTACTTCGCCTTTCCGCACCCGGCCGGGAATGCCTGGCGCAGCGTGTTCCACGCAGCCTTCATCCTGGCAGTCGGGGCACTTCTCGCCGTCGGAACAGAGTTCGTCCAGGGTTTCCTCCCCTACCGCGAAGCCGACACCGCGGATTTCACGGCAGATTTCATCGCCCTCTGCCTTTCGACGCTGGCCGTCCTGACCATAGACTTGAAAAAACATTCCAGGCATGCTTAAAAGACTTCTCTCCGCACTCGTCCTGTCACTGGCGCTGTTTCCTGCGGCGGCGCAGAACCCTACACGGGATTTCATATCCGTAAGCGATTCGCTAAGGGCCAGGCTCCAGCGCCGCACGACGGTAAAGACCAGGGTCAGGATAGAGGGAGTGACCAAGCGCGGAGCGTCCCTGGAATTCACCTTGAGCCAGGAGCTGAGCGACTACCAGTGGACCCAGGCCGGCCTGGACTGGCTCAAGGACCAGATCTACGACCTGATGCCGGAGCAGTACTCGGACTGCACCGTCAGCGGCATCTACTGCCGCAGGGATCCCGCGGAAGACCTCATTACCCCCGCCCTGGGGAACAAGGGCAGGACCTCCACCTACAGATACAGGTATGACGACAGGAGGAAAAGGATCGCACCGCTCGTGACCAGGCTCGACGCCAGGGAGTACACCCGTGGCCTCAGCGGCCGTCACATAGCCCTCTGGCAGAGCCACGGACGCTATTACGACGAGGGCTGGGGCGGCTGGACCTGGCAGAGGGCGCCGCTCTTCACCACGGTCGAGGACATGTACACCCAGAGTTACGTGCTCCCCTTCCTCATCCCCATGCTTGAGAACGCCGGCGCGTACGTCATGACCCCTCGCGAGCGCGACATCCAGCCTTACGAAGTCATAACGGACAACGACCCCACTTTCAGGGGAGAACGGGAAGGGCTCCTCCGCCGCAAGGGCGAATACTATGAGAGGGGCGACTGGAGTTCAGCGGGAGAAGGCTTCGGCGACGTCCGCATGATATACAACGGCGACGACAATCCCTTCACCCTCGGCTCGGCCCGCAAGGCGGCCTGCGCCACTGAAGAAGAAGGCCGCAAGGCCGAGGTCACCTGGGCCTTCCACGTACCGAAGGACGGGGATTACGCGGTCTATGTCTCCTACAAGACCCTTTCCAACAGCACGGACGCGGCGCATTATTCCGTCATGCACGCCGCCGGGAAGACGGAGTTCTCAGTCAACCAGAAGATGGGCGGAGGCACGTGGATCTATCTCGGCACCTTCCCCTTCACCGAAGGCAGCGAGGGTGCAGTGATCCTGGACAACATAGTCCCGCAGGGGAAGGCCTCCGGCAAGGTGGTCACGGCCGACGCCGTCAAGGTTGGCGGCGGCATGGGAAAGGTGGCCAGGGGCCCGCAGGATGTCCCCAGGGACGAATGGACCACATCCGGTCTGCCGAGCTATATCGAGGGAGCCCTGTACTGGGAGCAGTGGGCTGGTGTCGACACTACCGTCACACGCAACTGGGAGGGTGATTATACCCAGGATTTCGCCAGCAGGGGCGCCTGGGTGACCATGATGGCCGGCGGCTCAGCCGTCAATCCCGACTACATCGGCGAGGGCAAGCACATACCTTTCGACCTCTCATTCGGCTTCCATTCCGACGCCGGAGTCACGCAGAACGACAGCATCATAGGCACGCTCTCCATCTACACCCTGCTTGCCGACGGCAAAAACAAGTATCCCGACGGACGCAGCCGCCAGCTGGGACGTCACCTGGCCGGCATAGTGCAGGACCAGGTGGTCCATGACATCAGGGCCGACTATGAGCCGGAATGGAGCCGCAGGGAGCTCTGGAACCGCAGCTACAGCGAGTCCCGCACCACTTCAGTCCCGGGAATGCTTCTGGAACTGCTCTCCCATCAGAATTTCGCCGACATGAAATACGGACTTGATCCCTCCTTCCGCTTCGAGGTATCGAGGGCGGTGTACAAGGGCATGCTCAAGTTCCTGAGCGACGAGCATGGCATTCCGTACACCGTACAGCCGCTTCCGGTCGGTTCGATGTCGGCGCGGCTCACCGGCGAGCGCGAGGTCACCCTCAGTTGGAAGGCCACCGAGGACCCGCTTGAGCCCACGGCCGTCCCCGAGGACTTCATACTCTATACGAGGCTGGACGACGGTCCCTTCGACGAGGGCGTCCGCCTGCAGGACGTAAAGTCCGAAGGCGGGCTTTACTCGGTGGTGCTCGGTATCGATCCGGACATACTCTACAGTTACAGGATCGTGGCTGAAAACGCCGGAGGGAAGAGCTTCCCTTCCGAGACCATGAGCGTCGGCCGCAGCCACAGGGACAAGGCGAAAGTGCTGGTAGTCAACAATTTCTACAGGATCTCCCCGCCTGCGTGGTTCGACACCCCGCAGTATGCCGGCTTCGACCGCAAACTCGACAGCGGCGTAGGCTACATTCAGGAGATCAACTATATCGGGGACATGTACGATTTCAGGCGCGAGTCCGAGTATGTCGACAACAACAGCCCCGGTTTCGGAGGATCTTACTCGGACATGGCCGGCACTGTCGTTCCAGGCAACACCTTCGACTTCATACGCATACACGGCCGCGCCATGCTCTCCGCGGGCTACAGCTTCGACTCCGCCTCGCTGGACGACTTCATCGCACGCGGGGCCGGCGACTCCACCGTGGACCTTCTCTGCGGCAAGCAGGTTACCACGGTCATCGGCAACGGCAGGGTGCCGGACCGTTACGAGGTCTTCCCCGCCGCCCTGCAGGCTGCATTGCGGGAGCACACTTCCCGTGGCGGCGGGGTCATGCTCTCCGGGGCATACATCGGCACCGATGTCTGGGGCGACGGCATCTACCCGGTCCGGAAGGACCCCGCGTGGCGCGCCACATCCCAGGCCTTCGTCCAGGAGGTGCTCGGATACAAGTGGATGACGGACCATGGATGCTACAACGGCCGCATCGAGCCCGTTTCGTTCAAGGAACTGAACCTCAAGTCCATGAAGCGTCCGTTCGAATTCCACCAAACCTTAAACGACGCCATCTACTGCGTGGAGAACCCCGACGGCATACAGCCGGCAGACAAGGACGGCTCCGTCTTCCTCCGCTATTTCGACAACGGGGTGCCGGCCGCCGTGGCCTACGACGCCAAGGGATACAGGGCCGTCAGCTTCGGCTTCCCACTGGAGGTGCTCAAGGACGGGAACATACTCGAGGCGATAGTCAACAAGACTCTGGAATACATTAGCGACAAGAAGAAATGAACGCAAGGGAAGAACAGATCATCGCGCTGATCCACCGCGAAGTCAAGCCGGCCCTCGGCTGCACCGAACCCATTGCCGTGGCCCTCGCCGTCGCCAAGGCGGCGGAGATACTCGAAGCCGACAGGGAATACGACAGGACGGAGGCGGATTTCCGCATCCGCGTGGCCGTAAGCGGCAACATCCTCAAAAACGGGATGGGCGTGGGCATACCAGGAACGGGAATGACAGGACTGCACATCGCGGCGGCGCTCGGCGCCGTCTGCGGCCGCTCCGCCCTCGGACTGGAAGTCCTCGGCGGGCTGGACGCGTCGGCCGTGGAGCGCGCCAAGCGCCTCGTCGAAGCCAAGGCCACAAGCATAAGCATTGCAGACACGCCGCACAAGCTCTATGTCAGCGCAGAGGTCTCCATTGGGGAACGTTCCGCCTCGGCCGTCATCGAGGACAGCCACGACAAGATAGTCAGGACAATGCTCGGGAACAAGGTCCTGAGCGAGAACGACATGGCCGGAGCCGAGGAGGAGACCGGAGACTACGGCCTGACTGTCAGGGAGATACTCGATTACGCCACGGAAGCCGACTACGATAACATAGCCTTCATCCTGGACGACCGCAGGCTGAACATGCCGCTTGCGAAGGAAGGCATGGAAGGGCAATACGGACTGTGCGTCGGCCGCACCATCCTGAAGGACCGTTCCGGCCTCTTCGGAGACCATTTCATGGCCTACGCCATGGCCCTCACCGCAGCCGCCTCCGACGCCAGGATGGCCGGATGCACCCTGCCTGCCATGAGCAACTCCGGCAGCGGCAACCAGGGCATCACCGTCAGCATGCCCGTCATAGCCTACGCAGAGCGCTACGGCATCGATGACGAGCGCCTCGCCAGAGCCCTGATAATCAGCAACCTGGTGGCCATCCACATCAAGAGCTACCTCGGACCCCTCTCCGCTCTCTGCGGCTGTGTGGTGGCCTCTACAGGAGCCGCCTGCGGCATCACCTGGCTGATGGGCGGCGGCTATCCCCAGATCTGCGCCACCATCAAGAACATGAGCGGCAGCATCACCGGCATGGTCTGCGACGGCGCCAAGGTGGGCTGCGCGATGAAGGTCGCCTCAGGCGTCTCCAGCGCCATCCAGTCCGCCATGCTGTCACTGGACGGGCAGTGCGTCAGCGAGCACGACGGCATCATCGACCGTGACATAGAGCAGACAATACAAAACCTCGGCCGTGTGGGCTCCGTGGGCATGGAGCAGACGGACGAGGTCATTCTCGATATAATGGTCTGCAAGTAGCAGACACCCGGAAGACTAAAGTCCCTTGCTTACAAGGTATTCACCGATCTGGACGGCATTGAGTGCGGCGCCCTTCTTGATCTGGTCTCCAGACAGCCAGAGAGTTATGCCGTTCTCGTTGGCGAGGTCCTTGCGGACGCGGCCGACATAGACGTCGTCCTTGCCTCCGGTGAAGAGAGGCATGGGGTAGGTCTGGGTGGCGGGGTCGTCCTGGAGCGTGACTCCTGGAGCGGCGGCGATTGCAGCCTGAACCTCTTCCACGGAAAGGGGCTTCTCGGTCTCGACCCAGACGGCCTCGGAGTGGGAGCGCAGCGCGGAGATGCGCACGCACATGGCGGAGCATTTCACGTCGGAATGCAGGATCTTGCGCGTCTCATTGAACATCTTCATCTCCTCCTTGGTATAGCCGTTGTCCGTAAAGACGTCGATCTGGGGTATGACGTTGTACGCGAGCTGGTAGGCGAACTTCTTGACCGTGACGGGCTTGTCCTCCACGATCTCGCGGTACTGCTGCTCGAGCTCGAGCATGGCCTGCGCGCCGGCGCCGGAGGCGGACTGGTAGCTGGCCACATGGATGCGGGTGATGTGCGAGAGGGCCTCGATGGGCTTCAGGACCACGACCATCATGATGGTGGTGCAGTTGGGGTTGGCGATGATGCCGCGCGGACGTACAAGGGCGTCATCGGCGTTGCACTCGGGCACGACGAGAGGCACGTCCTCATCCATGCGGAAGGCGCTGGAGTTGTCGATCATGACGGCTCCGTACTTGGTGATGGTCTCCGCGAACTCACGGGAAGTGCCTGCGCCGGCTGAGGTGAAGGCTATGTCGATGTCCTTGAAGTCGTCGTTGTGCTGCAGAAGCTTGACGGTCAGTTCCTTGCCCTTGAACATATAGGTGCTGCCCGCACTGCGGGGAGAGCCGAAAAGGGTAAGTTCCGCGATAGGGAAATCGCGCTCTTCGAGTACCTTGAGGAACTCCTGGCCGACGGCGCCGCTGGCGCCGACCACGGCCACATTGTATAATTTCTTCATTTCCACTTACTTTATCAATCCATATCCGAGCAACCTTGCGCGGAGCTTGTCTTCATTCTCGGGAAGCAGCTCGCAGAGCGGCGGGCGCACGGGACCCACCTCGATGCCCATCATGTTCATCGCGGCCTTGACCGGCATGGGGTTGGTCTCGATGAAGAGGCTCTTGATGAGTGCGTATGCCTTGAGCTGCATGGCTGCGGCGGCCGCGAAGTCGCCGCGCAGGCAGGCGGCCGTCAGGTCGGCCACGCCGCGCGGGTCGACGTTGGCCCAGACGGAGATGACGCCCTTTGCGCCGAGGGCCATCATGGCCACGGTCTCGTCGTCGTTTCCGCTCCAGACGTTGAGCTCGTCTCCGCAGGCGGCAAGCGTCGCGGCCACTCCGCCGATGTTGGAGTTGGCATCCTTCACGCCGTTGATCATGGGATGCGTGGAGAGCTCCTTAAGCGTATCGACGGAAGCGCTCATGCCGGTACGGCTGGGCACACTGTAGACTATGATGGGGGTGTTAACCCTGTCCGCCAGGTACTCGTAATGCTTCACGAGGCCCCTCTGGGACGTCTTGTTGTAGTACGGAGTCACGACCAGCAGGCCGTCGGCACCGAAACCGTCGCATGCCTGGCTCAGGTAAAGGGCGTGCATGGTGTCGTTGCTGCCGGACCCGGCTATCACCTTGACGCGGCCGTTTACGTAATCGATGCAGTCCTTGACCAGCGCGAGGTGCTCCTCGTCGTTGAGGGTGGCGCTTTCGCCCGTGGTGCCGCAGACGACGATTGCGGCCGTACCGCCGGCTATCTGCATGTCCACGAGTTCGTGGAACTTTTCATAGTTGACCTTCCCGTCGGGGGTGAAAGGCGTGACGATCGCGACGGAGGAGCCGCAAAAAACGGGAGTTTTCATTTTAATCCTGTGTATTGAACAGACTGGCACTCAAAGCCCTGAGGGCGCGGTTCTTGTCTTCCCCGCGGACGAGGAAGGAGATGTTGTAGTTGCTTCCGCCATAGGAGACCATGCGGACGGGGACGCTCTTCATCGCCTCCATGGCGCGGGACTCGAAGCCGACGTTCTCCCAGTTCATGTCGCCCACGACGCAGATTATGCACATGTCGAGGTCCACGGACACGGTGCCGTACTTCTTGAGCTCGTGCACGATCTCGTTGAGGTGCGAGGTGTTGTCGACCGAAAGCGAGACTCCGACCTCCGAGGTGCAGATCATGTCGATGGAGGTCTTGTACTTCTCGAAAATCTCGAAGACGCGGCGCAGGAAGCCGTAGGTCATGAGCATGCGAGAGGACTTGATCCTGATGGCGGCGATGTTATCCTTGGCGGCGACAGCCTTGATGCGGCCCTCCTCCAGGACGTTGTTGATCAGGGTGCCTTCGGCGTCTGGCTGCATCGTGTTGAGGATGCGGACGGGGATGTTGGCGTTCTTGGCCGGCTGGATGCAGGTCGGATGGAGGACCTTGGCGCCGAAGTATGCCAGCTCGGAGGCCTCCTCGAAATGGATGTGGTGAACGGCGGTGGTGTGGTCCACCACGCGCGGGTCGTTGTTGTGCATGCCGTCGATGTCGGTCCAGATCTGGATCTCCTCGGCGCCTATGGCGGCTCCGATGAGGGACGCGGTATAGTCGGAACCTCCGCGCTGGAGGTTGTCGATGTCGCCCGCGGAATTGCGGCAGATGAAACCCTGGGTGACGTAGAGGTATGCCTGCTTCTGCTCGAGCATGTCGCCGATGTGCTCGGCGATGTACGGCAGGTCGGGCTCGCCGGACGGGTCAAGCTTCATGAAGTTCAGGGCCGGCAACAGAAGGACGTCCCTGCCCTGCTCCTGCAAGTAGAAGGTGAACATGTTGGTGGACATGATCTCTCCCTGGGCCAGCACTTCCTTCTCCTCGGCCGGGCCGAAATGCTTGCCGGCGAAGGAACGCAGGAAGGTGAAGATGCCGTCAAGGACCGTCCGGGCCTTGTCAGCATATTCCTCCGTGCCGTACAGCTCGGAAACGTGCTTGGCGTATTTGGTCTCCAGCATGCCGATGACGTCGGTGGCGCCTTCGGCGTTCGAGTTGGAATAATAGTTCGCGATATCCACCAGCGAGTTGGTCGTGCCGGACATGGCCGACAGAACGACTATCTTCTGCTCGCCGTCGTCGACCAGGCCGGCGACGTTCTTCATCCTGTGTGCGGAGCCCACCGAGGAGCCTCCGAATTTCAATACCTTCATCTTATCTTGGGGAATATTAAATCATTTCCTTGAACAGGTCGTCCATGCCCAGCAGGCCTTCATGGGCTGTGGTGTATTCCGCGGCAATCACCGCGCCGAGGGCGAAGCCGCGCCTGGACTTGGCCTCGTGCGTGATGACGATGCGGTCGGCGTCGCTTTCATACCGGACGGTATGGATACCCGGGACCTCGTCATGGCGGTAGCTGAAGATCTGCAGGGCCCTTCCGGGGACGGGGGCCTTGAGGCTCTCCACCTCCCCGAGGGGAGCGAGCTCGTTCGTCCAGGAATCCTTCCTGGAGAGTTTCGAGAGCAGGCCTTCGGCAAGGGTGACAGCCGTACCGCTGGGCGAATCGAGCTTGTGGCAGTGATGGACCTCGTCCATGGCCACGTCATAAGACTCGAACTTGTCCATTATGCCGGCGAGGTAACGGTTCACCGCGGAGAATATATATACACCTATGCTGAAATTACTGCTCCAGAAGAGGGTCCTGCCGCCGGCGCAGAGGGCCTCCATCTCGGCCTTGTGGTCCTGGAACCAGCCGGTCGTACCGCTGACTACCTTGAGGCCGGCGCCGAAGGCCTTGAGGACGTTGGCGTAAGCGGAGGAGGGCATGGAGAACTCTATGGCCACGTCCGCACTGCGGAAGGCCTCGGAATCAAATGCTTCGGGATTGTCAACGTCCACGGTGCACACGATCTCGTGCCCGCGGGAGACGGCTATCTCCTCTATCATGTGGCCCATGCGGCCATATCCAATGAGAGCTATCTTCATACCAACAACGGTTCTTTACACTACTTTTACAATTTTAATAATAAAAAAATTTATAAACAAGTTTTTCCGCATAAAAAACCATTTAGGACGCATCAGGATGCCTGTCAGACGTCGGTATACAGGTCGTCCCGGTAGTCGAAGAGGTCCGGACATCCGGACAGGGGAGGATGTTTCCTGTCCTTGTCGGAAAGGATGATGTCCCCGGGGTCGAGCTTCCAGTCTATGCCGAGGACGGGGTCGTCCCAGGCTATGGCGGACTCGGCCTGCGGAGCGTAATAATTGTCACATTTATACTGGAAGACAGCCCTTTCGGAGAGCACGCTGAAACCGTGGGCGAATCCCCTGGGGATGAAGAGCTGGCGATGATCCTCCCCCGTCAGTTCCACGGCGACATGGCGGCCGAAGGTCGGGCTCCCCCGACGGATATCGACGGCTATGTCCAGCACGGTACCCTCTACGACGCGGACGAGCTTGCTCTGGCTGAATGCCCCCTTCTGGAAATGCAGCCCGCGCACCACCCCGTAAGAGGAGCAGCTTTCGTTGTCCTGCACGAAGCGGACGGGACGTACCATGGCGTCGAATTCCCGCTGCGACCACGACTCGAAGAAATACCCCCGGGAATCCTTGAATACACGGGGCTCTATGATGAACACGCCGGGGATGTCTGTACCTATGACCTCCATCCCTATGCGATTTGCGGGCGGCCGGGGCGCGAAGCCCTGGAGTCGTCCAGTGAGCGTTCCTTCATCTTTCCGGCCTGGAGGGCGTCGTAGGCCTCCCGGTGGCGGTAGATGTCGATGGCGGCGAAGATGGCGGACATCATCGAACGCGGGTCGGCATCGTCACGCCCGGCCATCTCGTAGGCCGTGCCGTGGTCGGGCGAGGTGCGGACGATGGGCAGGCCGGCGGTGAAGTTGACACCGTCCTCGAAGGCAAGGGCCTTGAAAGGTTCCAGGCCCTGGTCGTGATACATGGCCAGGGTGGCGTCGAAGCGGTTGTAAAGGCCCGCTCCGAAATATCCGTCGGGCGAGTAGGGGCCGAAAGCGTCAATGCCCTCCTCCACCGCCTTCCTCACGGCAGGGGCGATGATGCGCTCCTCCTCGTCGCCGAGAAGGCCGCCGTCGCCGCTGTGGGGGTTGAGGCTGAGCACGCCGATCTTGGGCGAATCCACGCCGAAATCCCTCATCAGCGAGGCGTTCATCAGGCGGAGCTTGCTGAGGATCTTCTCCTCGGTGATGCTGTCCGGGACCTCCCTGAGGGGGATGTGGCCGGTGACGACGCCTATCTTGAGGCGTTCGCTCACCATGAACATGGTCACGTCGCTGACGCCGAAGGCGTTCTGGAGGTACTCGGTGTGGCCGGTGTATCCGAAGTTCTGCGAGGAGATGACCTTCTTGTTGAAAGGGGCGGTCACGAGGACGTCGATATCGCCCTTCCTGAGGTCCTCTACCGCACGCTCAAGACAGGTGATGGCCGCCTTTGCGGCCTCGGGATTGGGCTGTCCCGGCTCGACGAACACGTTGTCCGGAAGGCAATTGACTATGTTTACGCGCTTCTGGTGGGCGTCCGCCGCGGAGGATACGACATTGGTGTCGATCTGCTGCTCGAGATTATGGATGGTCTTGCGATAGAAACCGAAGACCTTTGAAGACCCGTAGATGACGGGCGTGAAGGACTCGAGTATGCGGGAGTCGGCGAGGGCCTTGATGATGACCTCGTAACCGATGCCGTTGCCGTCGCCCTGGGTGATGCCCACTACAAGTTTCCTGTTGTTCTGCATATTGTGTCCGGTATTTATAAATCCAACAAATTCTCGTCCATGAAGCCGGTGTCCTCCGGGAGTACCACGCCGCGTGCGGCGGCGCCGGCGCCGGCCGCGACCGCCAGGGCGTCGCAGCGTTCGTTCTCGGGATGCCCCGCATGGCCTTTCAGCCAATGGAAGGTCACCCTGTGACGGCCATAAACCTCCAGGAAGCGCATCCAGAGGTCCACGTTCCTGACCTTCTTCCAGCCCCTCTGCTTCCAGTTCTGCAGCCAGTTCTCCGTTACTGCCTTGACGACGTAGGTGGAGTCGCTGTAAACCTCCACGACGGCGTCGTCCCACTTGATCGCCTCCAGGCCGGTGATGACCGCCAGGAGCTCCATGCGGTTGTTGGTCGTACGGGCGAAGCCTCCGGACATCTCCTTCCTCAGGCCGCCGCACTTGAGGACGACCCCGTACCCTCCGGGTCCGGGATTGCCGCTCGAGGCGCCGTCCGTATAGAGATAGATGGGAGGACGGGAAGTATGCTGCGCATCCGGGTTCATTACACAAAAATAGGCATTTTATCCCATAGTCTTCAAATCTTTTGCGTAAATTTGCATGATATAAGCTTTTTTATCCTTTATTGGCATGGGACTGTTCGGCCAGAAATATTCAATCTCGGAAAAACGCCTCCTGGAAGGGGCTACGGACCATCATTCGCATATACTTTACGGAGTGGACGACGGGGTGAAGACCCCGGAGGAGTCGCTCGCCATCCTTTCCGTCCTTGAGGAGGAGGGGCTGAAATCACTGTGGCTCACGCCCCACACCATGGAGGACGTCCCGAACACCACCGAGGGACTTAAGCGGCGGTTCGCGGAGCTCCAGGCCCTGTACAATGGTCCCATCGATCTCCACTTGGCCTCGGAATACATGATGGACGAGCTTTTCGAAAAGCATCTGTCGGAGAACGATTTCCTCTTCCACCGAGAGGAGGGCTCGGTGCTGATGGAGACTTCGACATGGTCGGGACCCTACAACTTCTGGGACATGATCGACCGGACCATGCGCTCCGGATACAGGCCCGTCCTGGCCCATCCCGAACGTTATGAGTATATGGGCGACAAGGATTACGCCCGCCTCCACAACATGGGCGTCCGCCTGCAGCTCAATTATCCCTCCCTGCTCGGCTATTATGGAGACCACGTCAAGGAAAAGGCCGCAAAGCTGCTCAAGAACGGCTGGTACGACCTTGCCGGGTCGGACTTCCACAAGCACAGGTCCGTCATCCGACTGCTGGCTGACAAGTCCCTCAAGAAGGATGGCATCGAATCTTTAAGGAATATTTTAACCGTTTGAACATGAATATCTTAGTCACAGGGGCGAACGGCCAGCTCGGCAGGGAGATCAGGAACGCTTCCGCCGGAAGCGCGCACCGTTTCATCTTCACCGACATCTCCCAGATGCCGGAGCTGGAGACGGTTTACCTGGACATTACGAACATAGACGCCGTCCGCATCATCTGCGCTTCGGAAGACATTGACGTCATTGTCAACTGCGCCGCTTACACCGACGTTGAGAAGGCGGAGAGCGACATCTCCTTCGCCGACCTCCTCAACCATACGGCCGCGGCCAACCTCGCAGCGGTGGCCTGCGAAAGGGACGCCACGCTGATCCATGTATCGACGGACTACGTCTTCGACGGGGAGGGCAACACTCCCTACCGGGAGAGCGACTCCCCCAGTCCTCTGGGCGCCTACGGCATCACCAAGTTCGCCGGGGAGCGCTCCGTCATGAACTCCGGATGCAGGTACCTGATTTTCAGGACCGCATGGCTCTACTCCCCTTACGGGAAGAATTTCGTCAGGACCATGGCGCGGCTTACCGCCACCAACGAGACCGTCAGGGTGGTGTTCGACCAAGCCGGCAGCCCTACCTATGCCGCCGGCCTCGCACGCCTGATCGTCAAGATCATCTCAGACGGAATGCTGGACCGCACGGGCATTTACCACTATACCGACGAAGGCGTGATCTCATGGTACGACCTCGCTGTGGCCGTGAACAGGCTCTGCGGCCACTCGTGCCGCGTCCTGCCCTGCCACACCGGGGAATACCCCTCCAAGGCACGCAGGCCCAAGTATTCCGTACTGGACAAGACGCTGGTAAAGGACACCTTCGGCATCACCGTGCCATACTGGTTCGACTCGCTGGCCGAATGCATCGGCCGCATGGAGAAGGAGGGGCGATGAAGAAGAAGCTGCTTGGAAAGACTCCGGATGAGCTGAAGGCCCTCGCCGTGGCGGCGGGCCTTCCCCCCTATACCGGCAAGCAGCTGGCCAAGTGGCTGTACGTCAAGAGGGTACGCAGTTTCGACGAAATGACCGACATCTCCAAGGCAGGGCGGGCGACGCTCTCCGGCCTGTACGAGGTCGGCGTCAGCGCCCCCGCAGGCGTGGCCATCTCCTCCGACGGCACCAAGAAGTACCTCTTCCCGGTCAGTTGTCCCAGGGCCGCTGGCCTCGACGCCTACGAGGAGGCCAGGCCCGAAGAGCTTGAGACTGCCGCCGTGGAGGCCGTGATGATCCCTGACGAGGACAGGCGCACGCTATGCGTTTCGTCCCAGTCCGGCTGCCGCATGGGCTGCAGGTTCTGCATGACAGGCCGGCAGGGATTCCACGGACACCTTTCCGCCGCCGACATCCTCTCCCAATTCATCGCCGTGGACGAAGGCCCGGAACTCACCAACGCCGTCTTCATGGGCATGGGCGAACCCCTGGACAACTACGACAGCGTCATGCGCGCCATCGAGGTGCTGACGGCTGACTGGGGTTTCGGCTGGAGTCCCAAGCGCATAACCCTTTCGTCGGTGGGAGTGATGCCCAACCTCAGGCGCTACCTCGACGAATCCCGCTGCCACCTCGCCATCAGCCTCCACGACCCCTTCGCGGACGAGAGGGGTTCCCTCATGCCCGTGGAGAAGGCCTGGCCCGTCGCGGACGTCGTACGCCTCATCAGGCAGTACGATTTCTCCGGGCAGAGGAGGGTCAGCTTCGAATACATCATGTTCGCGGGGCTGAACGACTCCAAGCGCCACGAGGACGCCCTGATAAGGATGCTCCGCGGCCTGGAATGCCGCGTGAACCTCATACGTTTCCACAAGATACCGGACTTCCCCTACGAGTCCAGCGCGGCCCCCGTCATGGAGGCATTCCGGGACCGCCTGAACGCCCACGGCATCACCTGTACCATCCGCGCCTCCCGTGGCGAGGACATTCTCGCCGCTTGCGGCATGCTCGCGGGACAACACGCTAAAAAATGACCGACATGAAACTGCCTTCCAAAATATTGTTCCTTTTCCTGTGGCTTGCCTGCACGCTGCCGGGCTATGCACAGGTCAGGTTCCAGAGCTGCGACCCCGCCGGGGACTCGGTGGTGGTGGCGAGGATGCGGGCCAGGATGGACCGCATCAGGCGCCGCCGCCCGACCGTGGCGGTCGTGCTCAGCGGCGGCGGCGCCAAGGGCGCGGCCCACGTCGGAGTCCTCCGCTACCTCGAGGAGCAGGGCATCCCCGTAGACATGGTCCTCGGCACCAGCATGGGAGGCCTCATTGGCGGCCTGTACTCGGTGGGATACAGCCCGGACTTCCTGGACTCGCTGCTGCGCTCCGTCGACTGGAACCTCATCCTCAGCGACAAGGTCCCCCAGGATCTCATCGCATACAGGCAGAAGAAATACAAGGAGAAATATTTCGCGTCCGTACCCTTCTACTATTCCATGACCGACCTCTTCAACCGCTCTCCCGAGGTGAGGGAGCGCCGGCGCAACGAGGGCCTTCACCTGGGAGCGGGCGACGAAACAGGCGAAAAGACGCTGAGGGACAATCTCTTCGGAAGCCTTCCCTCAGGTTACATCCAGGGGCATAACGTCAGCAATGTCTTCAGCGGCCTCACCGTAGGCTACCAGGACGACATCGATTTCACCACGCTGCCCATCCCCTTCTTCTGCATCGCCGCCGAGATGGTCTCCGGCAAGGCGCTGCTCTGGCACGACGGCAAGCTCAACACCGCCCTGCGTTCCACCATGTCCATCCCGGGCATCTTCGCCCCGATACGCACAGACGGCATGATACTGGTCGACGGAGGCATACGCAACAACTTCCCCGCGGACATCGCCAAGGAGATGGGAGCGGACATAGTGATAGGCGTGGAGCTCTCCGACAAGGACATGACTTACGAGGACATCAACAACCTGGCCGACCTCATCTGGCAGACCGTCGACATACTCGGAAGGGAGTCCTTTGACAAGAACGTCGGCATCCCCGACGTCACCGTCAAGCCGGACCTGCACGAATTCAACCTGATGAGCTTCGACGACGAGAGCGTGAAAACCATCATTTCCCGCGGCTATTCCGCCGCGAAGGAGAAGGAGGAGGAGATAAAGGCCCTCAAGCGGATGCTCGGACCCGACGTGACGGAGTTCCAGAACACACCCGCCGTGGACATCGGCGAGATCCCCATCGTCCTTTCGGCCGTGACTTATGAAGGCATCACCGCCGACGAGGCCGCATACCTGCTGGACAAGCTGAACGTGAAGGCATGGGACAAGGTTTATAAGAAAGACCTGGAGGAGGCGGTGTCCACGATCCTGGCCACCGGATCGTTCGAATTCGTGCGCTACGAACTGCTCAAGGACGGAGAGAACTACATCCTTAACATAATCTGCCAGAAAGGCCCCGTCCACCAGGCGGGCATAGGTATGCGCTTCGATACCGAGACTATCGTGGGAGCCATCTTCAACCTCGGACTCAACGTCCATAGGATCAGGGGCTCGGCGTGGGATTTCACCGTCAAGCTGGCATCCAACCCCTACTTCGACGCCCACTATTCCCTGCGCTTCCCCTCCTTCCCTACCATGAACGCGGACATCTACGGGGGTCTTTCCAACGCCACCATGATGCCCCCCGGATCCTGGGGGACCGGAACGGGCGGCATTAACTTCAGGTACCGCAAGCTTTCCCAGAAACTCTATTTTTCAGACCTAAACTGGAAAAAGGCCGACGTCCGGCTGGGCATCAAGAACGAGTTCTTCGACGTCACGGCCCTGCTGGCGGCGAACATCATCCCGGAAGAATACGACCGCAAGACCCTCAGCAACGATTTCGTGACCTTCTTCACCGAAGGCCGGGCCGACACCTTCGACAACGGATATTTCCCGACACGGGGGTACACTGTGGGAGGCTCGTACAACTACGTCCTCGGAGGCCTGATGAGCGAGATCGACCCCGTGCACATCATCCAGTTCGACGCGTCCAGGATCTTCCACGTCAGCAGGGTGCTGGACTTCATCCCTTCCGTCTACACCCGCCTGGCCATCGGAGAATCGCTTCCCATGGCCTTCATGAACCTGGCCGGCGGCTCGCTCGCCGGAAGGTACATGGAGCAGCAGGTTCCTTTCATAGGCATCAACTTCGCCACCCCGCTCAGTGACAAGATGGTGATGGCAGGGGTCAACTTCCGCCTGCACCTGACCAGCAACAACTGGGTCTCCCTGAAGGCTGAGGCCATCAAGGATTCGGACGCCTTCGACAGCGACCTGCTGTGGACCGGAGGTACCATCCTGGGCGTCGGCGCCGAGTATGCGTACAATACCATCATGGGGCCCCTCAAGGCCAATATCCATTACTCCAACCTCACCAAGACCTTCGGGGCGTACGTGAGTTTCGGATTCGACTTCTAGGCCATGGAAAAGGAAAAAGTGCTGTCATACCTGCAGAACCTCTGCGTGAAGCGCGAGTGCTGCAGCTCCGATATCCTGAAGAAGGCGGAAAAGGCGCTCGAAGGCGACCGCGCTGAAGCGCAGCGTATGCTTGAGGCGCTGGTCGCGGACCGTTTCGTGGACGACGCGCGGTATGCGGCCGCATTCGCCCGCGAAAAATCCTCGCTCACCGGCTGGGGGCCGGACAAGATACGCTATGCACTCCTTATGAAAGGGATATCCAAGCCGGACATAGCGGCAGCGCTGGAGGAGATAGACCCGGAGACCGCCGGAGCAAGGCTGGAAAAGCTGGTTGCGGCTAAATGCAAGACCCTGCAGGGCGACCCTTTCATCAAATTCAAGCTCATCAAGTACGCCCTTTCCAGGGGCTACCGCTATGACGACGTCGGCCCCGTCGTCGAGAAAATATTATCCGGATTGTCATTCTGAGCGAAGCGAAAGAATCTAACAAAATCGTGCTTGTGCCTTACTTTGGCCCAAGCACGATTTATCTTTGCAAAAGTTTTGGAGATAGCCCGCTAATTGATACCTTTGTCATGAAGCCGGAGCTCCGGACCAGCACAAGGATATTAACAATTTAGATAAACAGTTATGGCAAAGGATGTTGAAATGAATGCCGCGGATGTGAACGCCGCCAGGATGAAGGCATTGCAGGCGACTATAGACAAGATCGAGAAGGATTATGGCAAGGGCACGATCATGAAGCTGGGCGACCAGCCGCAGTTCGACGTGCAGGTCATCCCGAGCGGCTCGGTGGCCCTCGACCACGCGCTCGGCATAGGCGGTTACCCGCGCGGCCGCATCATCGAGATCTACGGACCGGAGTCCAGCGGAAAGACCACGCTGGCGATCCACGCCATCGCCGAGGCGCAGAAGCAGGGCGGCATAGCCGCGATGATCGACGCCGAGCACGCCTTCGACCGCACTTACGCCAAAGCCCTGGGAGTCAATCTGGAAACCCTCCTCATCTCCCAGCCGGACAACGGCGAGCAGGCCCTCGAGATCGCGGACAACCTCATCCGCTCAGGTGCCATCGACATCGTCGTCATCGACTCGGTGGCAGCGCTTACCCCAAAGGCCGAGATCGAGGGCGAAATGGGTGACAATAAGGTCGGCCTTCAGGCCCGCCTCATGAGCCAGGCCCTCCGCAAGCTCACCGCCAACATCTCCAAGACAAACACATGCTGCATTTTCATCAATCAGCTCCGCGAGAAGATTGGCGTCATGTTCGGCAACCCTGAGACCACCACCGGCGGCAACGCCCTGAAGTTCTACGCCTCCGTGCGCCTGGACGTCCGCAGGACCACCCAGCTCAAGGACGGAGACGAAGCCACCGGCAACCGCACGCGCGTCAAGGTCGTCAAGAACAAGATGGCCCCGCCGTTCAAGAAGGCCGAATTCGACATCCTCTTCGGAGAAGGCATCTCGCACACCGCCGAGGTCTGCGACCTCGCGGTCGAGCTGGACATCATCCACAAGAGCGGCTCGTGGTTCAGCTACAACGGCGAGAAGCTCGCCCAGGGACGCGACGCAGTAAAGCAGCTGCTCAGGGACAACAAGGAACTCTGCGACGAGATCGAAGCCAAGATCCGCGAGCAGATGGCACAGATTAACGACTAATAGATGGGAAAGATCATATTGACGGGAGACCGTCCGACCGGACGCCTCCACATTGGACACTATGTCGGATCCCTCCGCAGGAGGGTGGAGCTGCAGAACAGCGGCGAATATGACAAGATTTTCATAATGATCGCCGACGCACAGGCGCTCACGGACAATGCAGACAACCCTGAGAAGGTCAGGCAGAACATCATCGAAGTGGCCCTGGACTATCTCTCCGCAGGCCTTGACCCGGAGAAGTCCACCCTCTTCATCCAGTCCCAGGTCAGCGAACTGACCGAGCTGACTTTCTTCTACATGAACCTCGTAACGGTGCAGCGCCTCCAGCGCAATCCCACTGTCAAGCAGGAGATCCTCATGCGCGGTTTTTCCGACAGCGGAGAGGATAACAAGGCCGGCACGCCTGTCGGCTTCTTCTGTTACCCCATCAGCCAGGCCGCCGACATCACCGCCTTCAAGGCCACGACCGTGCCTGTCGGCGAGGACCAGGCGCCGATGCTCGAACAGACAAGGGAGATCGTCCACAAGTTCAATACCGTTTACGGCCCCACTCTTGTCATGCCGGAAATCCTCCTTCCGGACAATGCCGCCTGCCTCAGGCTCCCCGGCACCGACGGCAAGGCCAAGATGAGCAAATCCCTGGGCAACTGCATCTATCTTTCCGACAGCGCGGAGGAGGTCAAGGCCAAGGTCCGCAGCATGTACACGGATCCCGGGCACCTGCAGGTCAGTGACCCCGGCAAGGTCGAGGGCAACACCGTGTTCACTTATCTCGACGCCTTCTGCAAGCCCGAGCATTTCGACATGTTCGCGTCGTGCTTCGTTGGCAGGAAGGCCAGCTTCGAGTTCCACAGCCTGGACGAGGTCAAGGACCAGTACAGGCGGGGCGGCCTCGGCGACGTGATGATCAAGAACTTCCTGAACGAGGTCCTGAACGATACGCTGGAGCCCATCAGGCAGCGCAGGAAGGCCCTGGAGCAGGATATCCCTTACGTATACGAGGTCCTGCGCAAGGGCAGCGAGGTCGCGCGAGCGGCAGCCGCCGAGACCCTCGCCGACGTCAAGCGCAGCATGCGCATCAACTACTTCGACTCCGGCGTCCTCGACGCCCTGATCAATGAGCAGAAAGCCAAATACCAGCTCTGATGGATACGGATCTTTTCGAGAGGCAGCGCGCCTTCTACGAATCAGGCAACACCATGGACACCCGCAGCAGGCGCGCGATGCTGCAGATCCTGGCCAATACGGTCAGGGAGGTCTGCGGCGACTGCCCGGAAACGACCGCCGTCATGGACCAGGTCAAGGACGTACGGAAGAAACTCTACAAGTGGACGGGTACGGGCAGGCTGCGCCTGCTGATGTCCCTGTTCGCCCGCCCGGGCAAGGCCGGGCCGGTACCGCACGGCGTCGTCCTGATCGACGGCGGCGCGGCGGGAGACAGCGCCGGGGCCGTCCTGGCCCCGCTGGTCTCCGCCCTGGCCGCCGGCAACACCGCCGTCGTCCTCCTGCCTGACTCCCCCGCCGGAGAGACTGTCCGCAGGATAGTCGACGAGACCTTCACGGACGATTTCGTCGCGACCGTGCCTGCGGCGGACGAGGCCGCCCCGACACTGCGCGACGCCGCCTTCAGCTTCGTCTACGACTGCGCCGGCAGCCTTCCCTGCACCGGCTACGAAGGCTTCCTTACCTTTTCGGAGCAGATGGCGGAATAATCCACAGTTTTCCCAGTCCAACCATTAACCACTTGATTATCAAATAGCCATGAATATCGATTTCAGCAAGATAGAAGAAACCTTCACGCCCAATTTCAAGGGTGGAGAAAAGTTTTACGCCGCCCGAAGGTACGAGGACGGGCTCAACCGCATCACCAAGGGCCGCCTTGTCCCCGGCGCTTCCATAGGACTTCACACACATACCGACAGCAGCGAGATAATGTTCTTCACCGGCGGCAGCGGGTATGTCATCTGCGACGGTGAACGCCTCCCTGTCAGCACCGGAGACGTCCACTACTGCCCCAAAGGCCACTCCCACACCCTCGTCAACGACTCCCCCTCCGACGACCTCACCTTCGACGCTGTCGTCCCTGTTCAGTAGATCTGTCATCCCCCAATACCGGATAAACGAAAATCACCCCCTCACTTCCGTGAGAGGGTGATCCGTGGTGCTGGCAGGAGTTGAACCGGCGACACATGGATTTTCAGTCCATTGCTCTACCACCTGAGCTACAGCACCGTCGTTTGGGATTGCAAAGATAGGCAAAAAAAGCGACCCTGCAAATTTTTCTTTCAAAATCTTGGAAAGCCCCGAAAGCCTTTCGCATTAATGCTCTTTTTTATTGGATGTTTGCGCATTATTTCTTAAAATTGCAATTGATAATCACATAAGAGATTAACTTTCTAAACATACACTGAAATGAAAAAGTACATTGCACTCTTCCTTTGCGGAGTCATGATCCTCTCCGGATGCGGCTCCATGTCCAAGATGGCCCAGGATTCCCTGATTGGCACCGGTGCCGGCGCAGCCGTCGGTGCTGGCGTGGGCGCACTCATAGGCAAGGACGGTAAAGCCGCAGCCATCGGCGCAGCCATTGGTTCTGCAGTCGGTGCCACCGCCGGCGCCATCATCGGCAAGAAGATGGACCAGAAGGCAGCCGAGCTCGCAGCCCTCGAGGCCGCGACCGTCGAGACCGTCGAGGATGCCAACGGACTTGAGGCCATCAAGGTCACCTTCGACAGCGGTATCCTCTTCGCACTCAACAAGGCAGACCTGAACGCTGAATCGAAGGCCAACCTCTCGAGGTTCGCCGCCCAGATGGCCGACCTCCCCGAGACCGACATCACCATCTACGGCCACACTGACAACACCGGCAGCGACGCTGTCAACGAGCGCCTCTCCAAGCAGCGTGCCGAGTCCGTCCTCAACTACCTGAAGTCCTGCGGTATCGCTGCCGACAGAATGACTTCCGAGGGTATGTCCTATCACATGCCTGTCGCTTCGAACGAGACCGCCGAGGGCCGCGCCCAGAACCGCCGCGTCGAGGTGTACATCTCCGCCAACGAGAACATGATCAAGCAGGCCGAGGCTGAAGCCAAGGCCCAGTAATCGCATTGCACTCTCAAAAAAGTGCATCTCCCTGCCGGGGGATGCACTTTTTTCGTTATCTTCGCATATGATGGATGAGGATCGCTACATAAAGGTCATACTCCCGCTGAAACTGGCGTGGGAGCCCTGTTACCGGGTCTCGGAGGAGGTCCGGACAGGTACGCGCGTCAGCGTCACATTTGCCGGCAGGAAGTATACCGGCGTGGTCAGCGCAACCGGGGTGACCCCGGACATGGACCCGGGACGCATCCTCCCCGTCAACGCTGTGGAAAGGCACATGGAACCCATCGGAGAGAAGGAACTGGCCCTTTGGCGTTTCATGGCGGATTACTATCTCTGCACCATAGGCGAAGTGTACAAGCAGGCCTATCCAGCGGTCAAGACCGCGGGCGAGGAGGTCCGGGCAAGGGCCGAGGAGAGGCAGGAGCTCATGAAGGCCAGGACGGAGGAGCTCTACCGTAAACGCATCCGGAGCCTGGAGGAAAGGCTGGTGAAGAAGGAAGCCGCCCTTGCGGGAAGGCACAACGCCAAGGTTACGGCGGAGCTCGAGGCGGGAAGGGACAGGATCCTCGCCGAACTGAAGGAAGCCGGGAGGAAGCTGGAAGCGCTGGGGAAGGAAGCGGATTCCTCCGCTCCAACCGGAATGACAAACGCCTGTCATCCCGAGGAGACCGAAGGGCGACGAAGGGATCCAGATTCCTTCGCTTCACCCGGAATGACAGGGGAAACAGCCGGCCAGGTGAAGAAAGCGTTTACCGAAGGAAAGACCGTGCTGCTCCAAGGTGGAAAGATGCGCCTGGAAGTCATCCTGGAGACAGCGCGGAGAACTCTGGAGTCAGGGCGAGACGTTCTGATGCTTGTTCCTGAGATCACGTTGAGCAGACAGCTGCAGCATACCCTCAGGGAGGCTTTCGGCGAAGCCGTGACGGTGTTCCATTCCGCCGAGACGGCCGGGAACCGCCGGGAAGTCGCCACTGCCCTGAGGAGGGGCGACAGGCCGTGGCTGGTCCTCGGGACCCGCTCGGCCCTCTTCCTGCCTTTCCGGAACCTTGGCCTTGTCATAGTCGAGGAAGAGCATGACATCGCCTACAAGCAGGACGGGACTCCGCGCTACGGGGCCCGCGACACAGCCGTCATGCTCGGAAACATCCATGGGGCGCACGTGCTCCTTTCCTCCCCCACCCCATCCCTGGAGTCCCTGTACAACTGCATCACGGGACGCTACGCCCTCGTCCGCACACCGCTGGAAGAGAGCGCGATGGAGATTGTGGACACCTCCGTCGAGGCAAGGAAGAACGGCATGGTCGGGGACCTGTCCCGCATCCTGATCGCCCGTATCGGATACACGCTCGACAATGACGGGAAAGTACTGGTCCTGAGGCCTTGGGGGCCTTTCGACGACCTGAAGGAACAGGTCGGAAAACTGTTCCCCGGCAGGGACGGCGGCATCCGTTTCTCCACCGTCCACGAAGCCCGGAGGACCGACCTGGAAGGAATCTCCCTCCTGGCTCTGCTCAATGCCGACACGCTGATGGACAAGCATGATTTCCGGGCCGACGAGAAGGCTGTCCAGACCCTAGAGCAGTTCCGCGGGAGACTGTCCGGGCAGATGCTCGTCCAGACCCGCCAGGGAGAACACCCCGTATATCTGATGGGCGATGATTATGCGCTGAGGCTCCTGAAGGAGCGCAAGGCGTTCCGTTTTCCACCATATTCCAGGATGATCGACATAATCGTGAGGGACGGCAACGCGGCACGTTTGTCCAAACTGTCGGCTATGCTCGCCCATTCCTTGAGAGAATTCAATCCCGAAGGCCCGTTCGCGCCGTTCCGAGGACGCGAGCCCGAGCAGGATGCCAGGATAATCCGCATCATGCTCCCCAGGAACAGGCATTTACCGGAAACAAAAAGAAAAATCGCCGCGGTCATCGGCGATTTCGAGAAGTCCTGCAAGTACACAGGGCACGTCACGCTCGACGTGGACCCGCTCTAGAGGATGACGTCCGTCATCTCATCATCATCGTCCGCACCTTTGACGAGTTCCAGATAGCCGGGAATGACGCGGCCGGCGCTCTTGTGCAGGTCACGCCTCTCGGCGGTCATGCTGATCACCCTTCCGTCCGGGGTGATGGAAATATATGCGTCGCGGAACTGCATCTTCAGTCCCTCTCCCTTCGCCTCGGCGCTGAAACGGTAGTCGTAATAGGCGATGTCGTCAAGGATGGCGGCATGTACCTCTTCCAGGCTGTCAAGGCCCTGGAGGATGACCAGGTCCCTCTTGTAACTTTCGGACTTGAGGGCGGCGTTGCGCTTCTTCCCTTCGGTCATGTACTTGAGAAGGAAGTCGCTGTCGGCGTCCCTTTTCGTGGTGAAGACATTCTTGCGGCGTTCCAGCTCCTGCCTGAACGTGGTGGAATCGATCTTCTCCACGGAATTGATGGAAACGCTGGAGAATTCCTGTGACATGTTGCCCATGATCTCTCCCTTAATGGCCTCGTGCACGGGATCAGGGACCCCGGAGCTGCAGGATGCGAATAGGGACAAAAGGGCTGCGAAAAGGACGAACTTCTTCATAAGTAGTTGAAAGTCTGATATTAACAAAAAACCTGCTGTCTCCAGCAGGTCTCTGTGTACTGGGTAGGAGAATCGAACTCCTATTGCAAGATTGAGAATCTTGAGTACTAACCGTTATACGAACCCAGCGTTTCGGTTTGGGAATGCAAAGATAGGTAAAAAAAACTATCCTCCAAATTTTTTCTGCATTCACCCATGAAAAATTTCCGACAGGGGCCGAAAATCAGTATATTTGCAATCCATATACAAGATATTATGTCACTTATCAAATCCATATCGGGTATCCGGGGCACCATCGGAGGTCCCGTGGGTGAAGGCCTCACCCCCATCGACATCGTCAAGTTCACCTACGCCTACTGCGCCAAGTTGCGCGAGCGCAGGCCCCATGCCGACGGGGCCCCCTACAGGGTCGTCGTCGGCAAGGACGCCCGCCTGAGCGGAGAAATGGTGGAGCAGCTCGTCTGCGGCACCCTCGTCGCATGCGGCGTGGACGTCGTCAAGGCCGGATTCGCCTCCACCCCGACCACCGAGATGGCGGTCGTCCTCGCTAAGGCGGACGGCGGCATCATCCTCACCGCCTCGCACAACCCCCGCCAGTGGAATGCCCTCAAGCTCCTTAACGAGAAGGGAGAGTTCCTCAATGCGGCCGAAGGGCAGGCCATCCTCGACTGCGCCGAAAGCGGGGAGTTCGACTTCGCGTCCGTCGACGGACTCGGGCATGTCACCGAGCATGATTTCACCGACGAGCACATCCAGGCCGTCATCGACCTTAAGGCCGTGGACGAGGAGGCCGTCAGGAACGCCCATTTCAAGGTTGTGCTCGACCCCGTCAATTCCGTAGGCGCCATCATCATGCCGCGCCTGCTCGAGCGCCTGGGAGTCGAGTGCATCATGGTCAACGGCACGCCGGACGGCAATTTCGCCCATAACCCCGAGCCTCTCCCGGCCAACCTGCGCGAACTGAGCGAGACCGTCGTCCGCGAACATGCCGACCTGGGAATATCGGTCGATCCCGACGTAGACCGCCTCGCCTTCATCTGCGAGAACGGCGAGCCCTTCGTGGAAGAATATACGCTTGTAAGCGTTGCCGAATATCTCTTTGCCAAGGCCGCGAAACTGGCCGAGGTCCAGGGTATTACCCTTGAGGAGGCGACGGCCCCGTACAAGCCGGTCGCGGTCTCCAACCTCTCATCCTCCCGGGCCCTCCGCGATGTCGCCGAACTGCACGGAGGCCGCTATGAGGCTGCTGCCGTGGGCGAGGTCAACGTCACCACCAAGATGCATGAGACCTGCGCCCTGATAGGCGGCGAAGGCAACGGCGGAGTTATCTACCCTGCCAGCCACTTCGGCCGCGACGCCATGGTAGGCGTGGGCCTCTTCCTCAGCAACCTTGCTTACAAGCAAATGAAAGTCAGCGAGTTGAAAGCCACCTACCCGCAGTACTTCATCGCAAAGAACAAGATAGAGCTCTCCGACAATGCCCTCATAGACCGCATCCTCTCCGAGATGAAGGTGGTTTTCAAAGACGAGCGCATCAACGACATCGACGGGGTCAAGATCGACTTTGAGGCCGAGCGCCGCTGGGTGCATCTCCGCAGGTCCAATACAGAGCCCATTATCCGCATCTACGCCGAGGCCCCTACCCAGGAGGAGGCCGAGGAGCTGGCGCGGAGGGTCATAGGCATAGCAGAAGGAATCATCAAGGGATAGAGCATGTTCTCATTCAGGACCACCCGGCTGGAAGACCAGCTCGACAAGGCCCTCCTCGACGGGAAGGTCGCCTGTTTCTGCACCCAGAACTGCTGGGACACCTCGACCGGCCGGTACATGTACGACATCTTCCGGCAGCGCGGAAACCTCGCCAGGGTTTTCATGCCCCAGGACGCCGAGCTCAGTCCCGACACTGAGCACATCCTCTTCAGGCGCGAGGACCTCGAGGGGCTGAACGCCGTCGTGGTGGAGATTCAGGATGTCGGAGCCCGTTATTTCAACTACACCCGTGACGTATTCCGCCTCATGTCGGTACTCCTCGAAATGGAGAAGGATTTCGACGGGGACTACCCCGCCGTGCCCTCTCTCTACATCGTGGACCATGACAATCCCGCCGGCAGGGTCGTGGAAGGCACGATGCCGGTTGTGGATTACGAGCCTTGGATGCCCAAGGTGGCGCACCGCCACGGCCTGACCCTGGGCGAACTCTGCCACCTCTATTACAACGAGCTCGGAGCACGCTTCCCCCTGCACATCATCTCCGCCCGGGCCACCGACATCAACCGCCTGCTGATGCCGTGGACCATCGCCCCCGCCTCGGACATCCCCGGGATGTTCACCTGCTTCATGTACAGTGGCGGAGGCCTTTGGAACGGCACCAACATCACGCCGGGCATAGGAACGGCGCGCCCGTACGAGTACTTGGGAGCGCCGTACATCCGGCACGGGGCGCTGGACAGCCTTCCGGCACCGGAAGGCGTGATGCTGCGCCCGTGCACATTCAAGCCCGCAGCCGGGCTGTACCGGGGCGAAAAGTGCTGCGGATACCAGATCATCCTCGAGCCCGGTGCCGAATACCACTCTCTGCTGCACACCGTCCAGTTGATCCGGTATTTCAAGGACCGGTATTCACAGTTCGCTTTCCTGGACGATTTCTTCACCAGGCTCGGCGATCCCGTCATCGAAGAGTACCTCAAAGGCACCATAACGTTCGATATCGTCCAGGAACATGTCAAACTCGAAGAGCAGAAATGGATCCGCAAGGCCAAACGCAACATCCTGTACGAAGAGCAGCCGTATAGGATTAAATGAGTTGGTTTTATCCACGGTTTATCACCCCAGCAGTTACAGTGGTTACGAATCAGGGGCTTGTAAGAATTAGGTATTTAGTTGTATTTTCGTATCTTTGTAACTGTCAGGCAACCGACAGACATATTTGATGAAGTGTTCCGCCATGGCGGATTGCTCCACACTTCCTGTTATTATATCCAGTAACCGGAGCTTACTGGCCATTCGTTTTGTACTATGGAGAAAGAGGTTTATGGCTCACCTGCAGTAGAAGAGATCATGGTTATACCAACCAAACCGACGTTGGCAGCGGGCAGTATGGATGATACCGAGGAAGAAGATGGTTAACTAACCGGAAAAACAATAGCTAACCACCATATGCATAAAGGTTTATATGCCTCAGTGGCCCTGTTGATCGGAGCCGCTGCATGTCAGGTTGTTGAGGCCCCGGATCCTCAATCAGGGCTGACCATCAGTATTTCCGCTGATTCAGTCTATGAGGACGACGGGACACCTGAAACAAAGGCCGTTATACACGGGACCAAGATGTACTGGACTCCTGGTGACACGTTGGGCGTGTTCCCCGGCAAAGGCAGTCAAGTATACTTCATAGTCGATACAGAGGGAGAAGCTCTCTCCGCCCCATTTGACGGTGGATATTGGGAGTTCAAGACGGGAGAAGACTATGTCTATCGCAGCTACTATCCACTTGTCGGACAGTTTTACTTGGATCCGGCCAGGATACCTGTCCAGTACTATAAAGTAAAGGATGGAGAGATTATGGTGCAGGACCAGAAGGGCAATGACTCTTCTGTCCACACGAGTGAGTATCTGTATATGTATACCGATCCACAGAAGGTGGTTAATGGCCGTATTTCTTTCACCTACCACCACCTGTGGACAGTCCTTAAACCTGAAGTTACTCTTCCGGCCGGGCATTACACAAAACTGACGTTCTCACTTGATGAGCCCCTCTTTGTCGTTAAGGGCTATTTCGACCTGACCTCAACAGCTCCTGCCATCGTAGGGACGGAGTTTGCGGATGAAGTCTCGATGAACCTGGACATAATCCTCGGGGACTCGGCGACTCTAACAGCATACTATGCTACAGCTCCGCTGGATATGAGGGGGAAAAACCTGACGATTACCATAACGGAAGAGTCCGGTACGGAGTTCTCGTATGATTACTCTCCATCGAAGGCATACGTGGCGGGTACAACCTATAGGCTGGCTTGCAAGAAGTCTTTTTCCGGTAACGGGATAGACGGACTCGGTGAGACCGGCTTCAACTGGTAGTTATTCCCATGGTACCGTTCCGCAGATTACTCATTGCGGCCGTGATGGCATTGACGGCCTGTGCCACCGTCGAGGAGGCGCTTCCCCCCGATACCGGGCCGGGTCCCAATGCGCCCGTCACGTTCTCCGCTTCCATCGGTGTAGCCACCAGGACGGCGATTGATGACGAGCGGATGGTCACTTGGGACGAAGGAGACCGGATTACGGTCTTCGATTCCGATGGGAGGTCGGAGGTATTCACCGTCACTGAAGGATGCAGCGAGTTTTCCTTCACGTCCACCGGCATCATCGGCTCCGGCCCTTATTATGCCGTAGCAGGTTACGGGACCGATACTCCGGCTTTCGACAAGGTCAACCGGCAGATTTCCATCGCCCGCCCGGCCGTTTCTTCCGATGGCAGTTTCGGAGGGGCCGACCTTATAGCATCCACGACCGAAGGCACTTCCTTCACCTTCCACCACGTCTTCGCCATCCTGAAGTTCAGCATAGCTTCTGATGACATCACCTCCGTTCTGTACAACGCTGAAGGCATCTCCGCCGGCGGCAGCACCCTCATAGGTTTCGGTGAGGACGGAGCGATTGTCGCACAATACGATACCGGTTCTGATTCAGCCGGCGTCGAAAGCATCCCCGGTTCAGGTACTTATTACCTCGCCGTCAATCCCGGAACCTACAGCGGATTCTCCATACTGCTCAAAAAGGGTCCCGTCCTGATGAAGGCAGAATCGGAAAAGGGGTTCACCGCATCAGTCGGCGAGATACTGAACTTCGGCACCCTTGACGTTTATATTCCGGAATCGACGGTGTGGCAGTTGGTCACAAATACCGATGAACTGAACGCAGGGGACGAGATCATCATTACGGCAAGTGAAGATGACCTGGCCATGGAACGTTTGAAGAACAACTACTACACTTCCACCGCCATCTCCAAATCAGGGGACAAAGGCACCCTCACGGAAGAACCTGACAGCAAGGTCCAGCGGTTCACCCTTACGGAAGGCTCCTCTTCCGGTCGCTTCGGCCTGTTCACCGGTACGGACTATCTCGGCGTTTCAAATACCAGTCTGAGCGTTCAAGGGGGGGTCTATAACTGGACCATTTCGGTCAGCGGCGGTATCGCCAGCATAAAAGGAGGCTCCTACAACCTCAGGTTTAATGTAAATTCCAAGAGCTTCAGCCTCTTCCCTTCATCGCAGCAAGGGACTTATATCAAGGGTATCTCCATATACAAGAAAGTTATTTTCCCGCAGGAGGGGCCGCAGATGAGCGAAGTGAACGCTTTCCTGGACCAGACGGACCCGGGAGTTTACACTTATGATGCCCTTGCTGACATTGTATCAAGCATATACACTTATTGCGAGGGGACCGACCAGTTTGCTGTCGGAGACAGGTCTTTCCGTTTACAGAACCTGTCCGAAGGCAAGCTTGCAGGGATTACACTCGACCAGTCCGGAACCGTCTTATGGAGCAATTGTGACGCTTCCGTAGCATTTTACGGCATAACCGGCTATCAGGAAGGCAGTACCCGGAAGACATTCACCGTCAGGAAAGCGGAGGACGGCAAGGTCTGGCTGCTTGAAGAGAACGGCATCCTCGGTTTCATCATCAACACCAAGTAAAAGCGCATGAAAAAGATATTGTTATCACTGTCGTTGCTCTGCGTCACCCTTGGTGCACTTGCAAGCGTCGTACCTTCCGACAAGGCATACGATGTCGCACAAAGGTTCATGGGCTCCACAGACCTTGTTGAAGTATGGGACGGGCACGAGACGGGGGCCAAAGCCTCCCGGGATCCTGCTTTCCGTGTCTTCAACGTCAAGGGCGGCGGCTGGGTCATCGTCTCCGGAGACGACTGTACCGTCCCTATCCTGGCCTATAGCGATACCGGGGCATTCGTAGAGGAAAGCATTCCTCCCAGCATGCGCTGGTGGCTGGAATCGATGCGTGACTCCATCCTGGAAGCACGCAGTAAACAGAAAGATGCGGGAGACCAAATCCAGGAGAAATGGAACCATCCCGAACGTATCGACACCAAGGCGGGAGGCACTCGCAAGCAACTCGACACTCCTGCCTGGGGTCAGGAGTATCCGTACAACAGCCTTCTCTCCCAATATGTTACGATGAACGGCGTAGGCGTGGAGAACCTTCTCGCCGGATGTGTGGCCACGGCAATGGCCGAACTTCTCCGTTTCTACCGCTGGCCGGAGCACGGCTTGGGAACCCTTCCCTCATATACCACGGATTCGAAGAAATACTCCGTCTCGGGTTTCAGCATTGACGACCATATATACGATTGGGACAATATGCCCATGTCTTTTGACGCTTCCTCCACCGAAACCCAAAAAGCGGCGGTAGCCCAACTGATGCTCGACTGCGGAGTCATGGTACAGATGGATTACAGGACTGATGCAGACGGAGGTTCAGGTGCTTTCGTGGAAAGCATCATCCCAGCCATGATAGAGCATTTCGGCTATTCCAGGAGCGCAGTTATCGAGGAACGCGGGAATTATACCGATGAAGCATGGCTCAGGATGATCAAGGAGGATATTGACAAGGACCAGCCTGTCCTTTACTCCGGATACACTGACAATTACCAGCTGAACGGCCATCAATTCATTTGCGACGGATATGACCTGAGCGAACAGAGGCTGCATATCAACTGGGGATGGAACGGCGAGCATAACAACGCATGGTTCACCCTTGCCCTCTCGACTGAATCAGGTGTTTTCAGCAAAGGTCAGGCAGCCATTTTCGGCCTTGCCCCTGACAGGGATAATTCATCGACATATCCTAACCCGGTTTTATCGATTGAAACGGATCCGGATGGCGGCCAGGTCAACGGCGTATCCGTCAGCAGCGGACGATTCGCTTCAGGAGAGACTTTCACCGTGGATGCCGGATCTTTCTTCAACAACAGTTACGGCATCGAGTACAACGGGGCCGTCAAGGCAGTCCTCGTGGACAAGGATGGAAATATCAAGCAGGATGCCAGCGAAGCCGTTGACATGACCGGGCTGGCAGCCAGGGAAAGGCGTTCACTGGAGGGCATCGTATGCTCGGTCGGCAACGTCTCGTTCGGAGACCGCATTAAATTCCTATACCGGCTCAACGACAATTCCTGGACTACCGTACAAACAAACTCTGATGACTTCAGCTATCCCTGGCAGCTCGCCTACGTCGATGCATGCTTCATAAAGACCAGGACGTCATACAGGACAGGTGACAAGTTTGTCTTCGCCATAATCCCAGGCAACAAGGGCATCAGCAGCATTGCATGGACCTATGATGGCTCGCCGGTGAGCGCCGCTTCCGTCACCCTTTCAAGCGGCACGCATACGGTATCCGCGGAACTGACCTTCTCCGACGGGACGGCTGAAACCATAACCCAGGTCCTGGAAGTGAACTAATTGAGAAATAGTTGGAAATTGCGAAATTAATTCCTACCTTTGCGGTCCCTTTTAGAGAATTATTAATTTTTACGCGTAAATGAAAAAAGGAATCCATCCCGAAACCTACCGTCTTGTAGCTTTCAAGGATATGTCAAACGAAGATGTGTTCATCACCCGCTCCTGCGTCAACACTAAGGAGACCATCGTTATCGAGGGTGTTGAATATCCTCTTGTGAAGGTCGAGATTTCCAACACTTCTCACCCGTTCTACACCGGCAAGGTCAAGATCGTTGACACCGCCGGTCGCGTTGACCAGTTCTACCAGAGATACAAGAGCAGAAAGAAATAAGCGTTTCTTTCTTCAAGATAGGCAAAATAAAGTCACGGCAAGGCCGCGACTTTATTTTTTTATTGAGTATATTTGTAGAAATATCAAGAACGATGAAAACCTTCCTCAAAGCACTTCTGGCGGCTGTGCTGCTCGCCTCCGCCACTTTCTCGGCCGGGGCCGCGGAGCGTTCCTATCCCGCCTCGGACAGCCGTGTCACCTGGGTCGGAAGGACCCTGGTGCGCGACGGCGCCGTGTCCTTCGACTGGAGCGCCACCTACGCCCGCATCAGTTTCTCCGGCGATTACCTCGCCCTGAAGGCTTCCGATACGCGCAAGAATTATTTCAACGTGTGGATCGACCGCCCCATGTCTGCGGAGCCCGACAAAGTGGTGGCAGTGGAGGGCGAGTACGGCACCGTGGTGCTGGCCGACGCCGATTTCTTCAAGGCAAAATACGGCCGCAAGCGTCCGCAGTCGCATACGGTCATCATCCAGAAGCGCACCGAAGGCGACCAGGGCGTAACCACCGTCAAGGAGGTAGTATGCGACGGGGAGCTGCTTCAGGCTGAAGGGCTGAAAGCCAGGCAGATAGAATTCGTCGGAGACTCCTATACATGCGGCTACGGGGCTGAGAACAGCGTTTCTTCCAACCGCTTTACCCCCGAAACCGAGAGTTCCTCCAAGAGTTACGCCGCCATCGTCGCGAGATATTTCGGGGCTGACTACGTGTCCGTATCCCACTCCGGCCAGGGCATCGTACGCAACTATGGCGGCTCCGGCCGTGACATCAACATGATCAACCGCTACGGAAGGACGTTCGACAACGACAAGGATACCGCCTGGGATGCCTCCAAGGGCGCATTCGACCCAGACATTACCGTCATCTACCTGGGTACCAACGATTTCTCCACGAATCTCCAACCCATGTACAACGCCTTCAAACGCAATTACCTGAACCTGCTGGGCCAGATCAAGGCCAACTACGGCGAGGACCATCCCATCCTCTGCGTGGCTTCCAAGGCCGACGAAGGACTCTTCGACTATGTACGCGACATCGTCAATTCCTGCGGGTTGAAGAATGTTACGTATTACGGTTTCTTCAACGGGGTGCATTACGATGACGACAGGGAACTCGGCGCCGACTGGCATCCCAACTACAAGGCCCATAAGAAACTCGCCTACGCGATCATCCCCTACATCGCCACCGCCGCCGGCTGGGACCTCGAGGACCGCACAGTAGAATAATCAATAGCCATCATAAGCATGAGAACCAAGACAAAGATCATCACCATCAGCAGCATAGTGCTCATCCTGGCACTTGCTGCGTTCGTATTCTTCCGCTTCTACTTCGTATTCGGCGAGGGTGTGAAGGCCGGGCAGCTCAACCAGGTCATGTACAAGGGTTACGTGTTCAAGACCTACGAGGGCCGTTTGATCCAGTCGGGATTCAAGGGGCAGAAGGGTACCAACAGCATCCAGTCCAACGAGTTCAACTTCTCGGTGGTGGACGAGGCCGTGGCCGACTCCCTGATGCGCTGCAGCGGCAAGACCGTCGAACTCCACTACAAGGAATACCTCGGAGCCCTGCCCTGGAGGGGAATGGAGAAATATATAGTCGACGGCATCCTCTCCGTACGTGACACCGACAACAGCACTACAGTGATACCCATAGCGACGGAACAAATATGAGCATAAGGCATCTTACGACCGTTTTTGCGGTTTTTTGCGCCCTGTCGACAAGCCTCGGGGCGCAAACCGTTCTTGACACCCATCCGGCCCAGGCCACGGGCAGGGATTTCACGATGAAGGACGTCACCGTCTCGAGGACGGGATCTCCCGCCTCCTTCTCCGCGCAGTGGCAGGACGCCGACAGGTATATGTTCCGCGATGCGGACGGGGCGAAGGTCTCCACTATCGCCGGCGAGGTCAGCGACTACGAACCCGCCGCGCCGGACGAGGTCCGCAGGGCCCTTCCGCGCACAGCCCGAAGCGTCACTCCCAGCGGCAAGGGCGCCTACGCCTTTACCGAAGGCCACAGCCTGTACTGCATCACCCCGCAGGGGGTGAGGCTGACCGTCGCTGAGAGCCCCAGCGACCAGATAACCTTCGGCCAGAGCGTCAGCCGAAATGAGTTCGGCATCGGCGAGGGCATCTACTGGTCCCCCTCCGGGCGCAGGATCGCTTTCTACCGCAAGGACGAGTCGCGCGTCACCGACTTCCCCATCCTCAACATCAAGACCCGCACCGGCGAGCTCGTGACCTTCAAGTACCCCATGAACGGGATGGCGTCCGAGCACGTCACCCTCGGTGTCTATGACATCGAGAAAGGCACGACGGTGTACATGAAGGTAACGGACTTCGACGACGAGAGGTATCTCACCAACATCAGCTGGAGCCCCGACGACAGGTACGTCTTCATCCAGGTTCTCGACCGGCCGCAGCACCACATGCACCTCAACATGTACGACGCCTCCACGGGAGCGTTCGTCCGCAACCTCCTGAACGAGGAAAACGACCAGTGGGTGGAGCCCTACGCACATCTTCAGTTCCTTGAGGGGACGTACCAGTTCCTGTACTCCACCGACAACCGCGACGGATACAAGAACCTCTATCTATGTGACACCCTCGGCACGGTCCGCAGGCTCGTGAACACCGATGCGGAAGTCACTTACGTGGCCAATGACGGACGCTACGTGTACTACAACTCCGCCGAGGTATCACCCGTCGAAAGCCACCTATTCAGGGTGGAGGTCAGGCAGAACCGCCGCCAGGAGCTTGCCAAGGCCCGCATAGGCGCCCCGCAGCGCCTGACCTTCGAGCGCGGGTGGCACAACGTCTCACTGTCGCCCGACCGCAAGCATTTCATCGACAGCTACAGCAGCTTCAACGTCCCGCGCGTCGTAGACCTCCGCACGACTGACGGCAAGCTCGTGCGCAATCTCTTCACCGCCGGTAACCCCCTCGAGGGTTTCCGCACAGGCGAGGTCAGGCTCGGCACGGTCAAGAGTGCAGACGGGCTGTACGACAACTACTACAGGATGTTCCTCCCGGCCGGTTTCGACCCTTCCAAGAAGTATCCAGTCGTGCTCTATGTATATGGAGGTCCTCATTCCCAGATGGTTACCGACACCTGGCTGGGCAGCGTCAGGATGTGGGAGATGCTCATGGCACAGCGCGGGTACATAGTCTACGTTCAGGACAACCGCGGCACCGAGCATCGCGGCGCGGCCTTCGAGAAGGCCATCAACCGCCAGTGCGGCCAGGCCGAGATGGCCGACCAGATGGTCGGCATCGACTGGCTCCGTTCACTCCCCTACGTCGATGCTGAGCGCATCGGAGTCCACGGATGGAGCTACGGCGGCTTCATGACCATCACCCTTATCACCAACCATCCCGACGTGTTCAAGGTCGCGGTGGCCGGAGGCCCGGTCATAGACTGGAAGTGGTATGAAGTCATGTACGGCGAACGTTACATGGACAATCCCGACACCAACCCCGAAGGCTTCGAGAAGACCTCCCTCATCAACAAGGCCAAGGACCTGAAGGGCAAGCTTCTGATCTGCCAGGGCGCCATCGACAACACCGTCGTCTGGGAGCACTCCCTGAGTTTCATCCAGGAGTGCATCGAGAACAACGTCCAGGTGGACTATTTCCCCTATCCCGTCTCCGAGCATAACGTCGCGGGCGCATGGCGGGAGCATCTCATGCAGAAAGTAACGAACTATTTTGACGACTACCTATGAAACGGACTTTGACCCTGGCGGCCTGCGTGCTGGTCTGCATCGCCGCCAACGCACAGAAGAAAGTGCTCGACCACAGCGTGTATGACAGCTGGCAGAGCACCACGGCCCCGGCTCTTACCGACGACGGCCGCATCATGTCTTACCAGATCACTCCCCAGCAGGGCGACGCCGAGCTGGTGATAGTCGAGACGGCCGGCGGCCGGGAACTGCGCGTGGAGCGCGGCGCAGCCGCCTCCCTCTCGCAGGACGGCCGCTGGGCGGTATTCAGCATCAAGGCCCCTTACGCCGCCACCAGACAGGCAAGGATAGACAAGAAGAAGCCGGACGAGATGCCCAAGGACAGTCTCGGGATAGTTGACCTGAGCACCTTCGAGCTGCGCAAGATAGCAAATGTCAGCGCATTCAAGACCTCTCTCGAGAGGCGCAACCTCATCGCCTACCAGACTGAGTGGAAGAAGGAAGTGCCGGACACCGTCAAGCCCGCCCCCAAGGCCGAGAAGGTCACCGTCGTGCTCGACCTGGGCACCGGACGCAGCGACACCCTGCGCAATGTCGACAAGTACGGCTTCGACCGCTTCGGAGACAGGCTGGCAGTCGTATTCAAGAAGGACAAGAAAGACTCCCTGTCCAAGGACGAGGTGGTCCTCTTCAAGCTTCCCGACATGGGCCGCAAGACCCTGTCGGAAGGCAAGAAGTTCTATTCCCTGCCCAACTTCAACGCCTCCGGCGACAAGCTCGTGTTCCTGGCCTCGGCCGACTCCAACTCGACCGGCAACAAGCATTGCTCCGTAATCCTCTACGAGGAGCTCCTCCAGGGCAAGGGCCGCAAGGCGCAGCTCATTGAGAATGTCGAGGAGCTCATCCCTCAGGACTACAGCCTTGACAAGGGCCTCTGCGTGACCGAGAATTCCTCCCCTTCCTTCTCCAAGAACTCCACGCGCGTGCTCCTCGGAGTGGCCGAGTGCCTTCCCCCGAAGGACACCACCATCGTCGATTTCGAGACCGCGCAACTGGATATCTGGGCCTATGACATCTACATGACACCTCCCATCCAGAAGGCCCGCGCATCACAGCTAAAAACCGCGACATACCCGTCCGTCATAAACCTTGGAGCTGACAGGCACGGCATCGTCCGCCTCAGCCAAGAGCTCACTGCCAACGTCAGCTATTTCGACGGTGCCGAGGGCCGGTGGGCGCTCGTACGCGACAACAAACCCTACCAGATCAGCTCCACCTGGGACAGCAACAGCTTCACGGACGTCTATCTCGTTGACATGAACACCGGAGAGAGCAAGTGCCTCTTCCAGAAGCTCAGCGGCAGCCCCCAGATTTCGCCAGGAGGCAAATACCTCGCCTGGTTCAGCGACGAAGACCTCGGCTGGCACACCTACAGGATGGCTGACGGCGTAAGCCTGAACGTCACCGCGGCGGCCGGAGTACCCTTCTACGACGACGAGGACGACCATCCGGCTCCGCCCCCGACCGTCGACAGGCCGCACTGGCTCGACGATGACGAGGCTTTCCTCCTCTCCGATAAATACGACATCTGGAAGATCCAGCCCGACGGGAAATACGCTGTCTGCCTCACCGAAGGCAAGGGCCGCAGCGGCAACTTGCAGCTATCCTACGCCAATTACGTCCGCAGCGACATCCCCGCGGCGCTGTCGCGCCTTGGGGTCACAAAGACCATAGGAAAGAAGGACGAGGTTTTCCTCACCGTCTTCGACCGCACGACCAAGGAGAACGGTATCGCCACGATATCCGCCGAAAAGCCCGGACTGAAGAGCTGTTTCGCAGGCAAGTATGCCCTGAGCAACATAACGAAAGCCAAGGACGCGGACATATTCGCCTATCGCAAGGGTGACTACAAGGATTCACCGAACGTGTACACCACCACAAGCCGCTGGGCCTCGGAGAAGAAATGGTCCGCCATCAATCCCCAGCAGGCAGAGTACAACTGGGCTGACAAACAGCTGGTACACTGGAACGCATATGACGGCACCCCTCTCGACGGCATACTCCTGACTCCGGAAGACCTCGATCCCAACAAGAAGTATCCCATGATGATCTACTTCTATGAGAAGAATTCCGAGACCCTGTACAACTATGTCGCCCCCGCCCCGAGCCGCTCGACCGTGAACCTCACCTTCTACGCCAGCCGCGGCTACGTGGTCTTCGTCCCGGACATCGTCTACAAGGACGGGCATCCGGGCGAGAGCGCCTACAACTGCATCTGCTCAGGCGCAGAGGCGATGTGCGCCCAGTTCCCCTTCATCGACAAGGACAGGATGGCCATCCAGGGACAGAGCTGGGGCGGCTACCAGACGGCATATCTCGTGACGCGCACCGACATGTTCGCCGCTGCGGGTGCGGGAGCGCCCGTCGGCAACATGACCAGCGCGTACGGCGGCATCCGCTGGGAGTCCGGCATGGTTCGCGCCATGCAGTACGAGCACGGCCAGAGCCGCATCGGCAAGTCCCTGTGGGACGAAGGCGGCCTGGACCTCTACATCGAGAACTCACCCGTCTTCCATACCCAGAACGTCACCACGCCCGTGCTGATCATGCACAACGACAACGACGGAGCAGTGCCGTGGTATCAGGGCATCGAGTTCTTCATGGCACTCCGCCGCTTCGGCCACCCGGCCTGGTTGCTGGAGTACAACAACGAAGCCCACAACCTCGGCGAGCGCCGCAACTCCAAGGACCTCTCCGTGCGCCTGCAGCAGTTCTTCGACCATTACCTGAAGGGCGATCCCATGCCCGCATGGATGAAGACCGGTGTGCCCACCGCCCGCAAGGGAGAGTATTTCGGATTCGAACTTACTGAAGATTAAATATTTATGAAGGAATACATCGAACAAAACAAGGAGCGTTTCTATGACGAACTCTTTTCGCTCCTGCGCATCCCTTCCATCAGCGCCAAGGCTGAGCACAAGGAAGACATGAGACGCTGCGCCGAGAGGCTGGCGGTACTCCTCATGGAGGCCGGGGCCGACTTCGCGGAGGTCTCTCCGTCCGACGGGAACCCCGTCGTGTACGGCGAGAAGTTCGTGGACCCGGCCCTCAAGACCGTCCTGGTCTACGGGCACTACGACGTACAGCCGCCCGAGCCGCTGGAGAAATGGCACACCGACCCCTTCGAGCCCGTCATACATGACGGGGCCATCTGGGGCCGCGGCGCCAATGACGACAAGGGCCAGCTCTTCATGCACATCAAGGCCTTCGAATACCTTGTGCGCACCGGCAAGCTCCGCCACAACGTCAAGTTCATGTTCGAGGGCGAGGAGGAGATCGGCAGCCCCAACCTCCCGGCCTGGATCAGGGCCAACAAGAAACGCCTCGCGGCGGACGTCTGCCTGGTCTCCGACACCACTATGATCTCCGAGAAGGTCCCGTCCATCAACTGCGGCATGCGCGGCCTCTCCTACCTCGAGGTCAAGGTGGTCGGCCCCAACAAGGACCTGCATTCCGGCCATTACGGCGGCGCCGTGGCCAATCCCATCACCGTGCTCTGCGAGATGATAGCGACGCTGCATGACGAAGACGGCCGCGTGAACGTCCCGGGCTTCTACGACAAGGTCGTGGAGCTCTCCAGGGCGGACCGCAAGATGCTCGCCCGCGCTCCCTTCGACCTGAAGGAGTACAAGGAGTTCCTGGATATCAAGGACATACGCGGAGAGAAAGGCTACACGACGCTCGAGCGCACTGGTATACGCCCGTGCCTGGACGTCTGCGGCATCTGGGGTGGATATACCGGAGAGGGCGCCAAGACGGTCCTTCCGTCCGAAGCCCATGCCAAGATCTCCATGCGCCTCGTTCCCGACCAGAAGAGCGGCGAGATCACAAAACTCTTCGCGAAGCACTTCAAGTCCATCGCGCCCAAGTACGTGAAGGTCGAGGTCAAGGAATGCGAAGGCGGCGACGGCTTCCTCATCCCCATCAGTTCAGAGGCCTACAAGGCCGCCGCGCGCGCCATGGGCGAGGTGTATGGCATCGAGCCGGTGCCCTCGCGCGGCGGCGGCAGCATCGCGGTCCTCGCCGAGGTCCAGAAGATCCTCGGCATAGACCCGCTCCTCATGGGCTTCGGCCTCGAGCGCGACACCATCCACTCCCCCAATGAGAGCTACCTTCTGAAACAGTTCTTCGCCGGGATGGAATCCATCGCACTCTTCTACAAGTACTACTAAATAAAAAGCTGCAGACTCCTCTGCAGCTTTTTATTTGTCATTCCGAGCGAAGCGAAGGAATCTATATCTGATTCTCAAGCTTCGACTTGGCATAGTCCAGGGTCAGGCGGAAAGTCTTGCGTCCGGATGACGGGGCCTCGTACATGGCGTCGTTCATGATCTGTTCGCAGATGCTGCGCAGGCCGCGGGCGCCGAGCTTGTTCTTGATGGAGGTATCTACGATGAGGTCCAGGACTTCCGGATCGATCGTAAGTTTGATGCCGTCCAGCTCGAAAATCTTCTTGTACTGCCTCAGGATGGCGTTTTTCGGCTCGGTAAGGATGCGTTTCAGCGCGTCACGGTCCAGCGCGTCGAGATAGGTTATGACCGGCAGGCGACCTATGATCTCGGGGATGAGGCCGTAGCCGCGCAGGTCCATGGCGGAGACGTACTGAAGGAGGTTGTCCCTGTCGATACGCTGCTTCTCCGATGCGCCGAAGCCTATCACCTGGGTGTTGAGGCGCTGGGCGATGCGGCGCTCGATGCCCTCGAACGCTCCGCCGCAGATGAAGAGTATGTTCTCGGTGTTGACATGGACGAAGTCCTGCTCGGGATGCTTGCGTCCGCCCTTCGGCGGAACGTTGACGACATTGCCCTCCAAGAGCTTGAGCATGGCCTGCTGCACGCCCTCGCCCGAGACGTCACGGGTGATCGAAGGATTGTCACTCTTTCGGGCGATCTTGTCGATCTCGTCGATGAAGACGATGCCGCGCTCGGCCTTCTTCACGTCGTAGTCGGCCTCCTGGAGGAGCCTGGTCAGGATGCTCTCGACATCCTCTCCGACGTATCCCGCCTCGGTGAGCACAGTGGCGTCAACGATGGTGAACGGGACGTCCAGCATCTTGGCTATGGTCCTGGCCATCAGGGTCTTGCCGGTACCGGTGGGACCCACCATGAGGATATTGGACTTCTCCAGCTCCACCCCGTCGTCTGGTTTCTCGACGAGGTTATGGTTGATGCGCTTGTAGTGGTTGTACACCGCCACGGCCAGAAGCTTCTTCGCGCGGTCCTGGCCTATGACGTACTGGTCGAGGAACTCCTTGATGGCCTTGGGCTTCTGGAGTTCACCCACCTCGATCGCGGGTGCCTCCCCGGCATGCGAATGCTCCAGCTCGGACAGGTAGTCCGAAGCCATCTTTACGCAGTCGCTGCAGATATAGCCGTCGATGCCGCTGAGCAGCAGGGTGACTTCGTCCTCCCCGCGGCCGCAGAAGCAGCAGTGACGCCCCTGGGAACCCTTCTTCGACCCGGCCATGGCTATTTCTTCTTTCTGGTGAGGATGGAGTCGACCATGCCGTACTCCTTCGCCTCCTGGGCGCTCATCCAGAAGTCGCGGTCGGCGTCGGCGAAAACCCTCTCATAAGGCTGTCCCGTATGTTCGGCGATGATGCCCACGAGCTCGGTGCGGCACTTCTCGATCTCCTTGGCGGCGATGAGGATGTCGCTGGCCTGACCCTTGGCACCTCCCAGGGGCTGATGGATCAGCACCTTGGAATGAGGCAGTGCCGAGCGCTTGCCGGCTGCGCCGGCGCAGAGCAGCACTGCGCCCATCGAAGCGGCCTGACCAGTGCAGATGGTGGCCACGTCGGGCTCCACCAGCTGCATGGTGTCGTAGATGCCGAGACCGCTGCTCACCTGCCCTCCCGGAGTATTCAGGTAAAGGGAGATGTCAGCCGACGGATCGGTCGAAGCCAGGAACAGCAGCTGGGCCTGGATGATGTTGGCCACGTCGTCGTCGATGGGAACGCCCAGGAAGATGATGCGGTCCATCATCAGGCGGCTGAACACGTCCATCGAGGCGACGTTGAGTTTACGCTCCTCGATGATCGTGGGGTTGATGTACGAGTCGTACGCCGACTCGAAGCGGTGCAGTGTCATGGAGCTGATACCCCGCTCCAGCCTGGCGTATTTGTCGAACTCTTTCATTATTTCAACTCGCGGAACTTCTCTACGGAGATGGATTTCTTGTCGAAGGAGATGATATCCTTGACGGCTGCGATGATCTTCTGCTCGGCGACCTGCTCGGAGAGGCGCTCGACCTGCTGGCGGTCGGTGAGCATCTTCTGGGCGGCCTCGTCGATGAAGTTGGAGGGGACGTTGGCCATGCCGTACATGGCGTACTGGTATGCGACGTATCCGTGGGCGGCCTCGCTGAGGTCGTTGCGGTCTATCTTGAGGTCGAGCTTCTTCATCATGTACTCGCTGACCAGCTGCCACTTGTAGTCGGCCAGGAATGCGGGGAACTCCTTATCGATCTCCTCCATGGTGTACTTCTCCTTGTTGATGTTGTAGAGCCAGCGCTTGAGGAAGCCCTCGGGAAGCTTGATGTCCGCCTTCTTGACAAGGTAATCCTTGATATCCTTGCCGAGACGGTAGTCGGACTCCTGGCGGTAGTTCTCGGCCAGGCGCTCCGCGACTGCCTTCTCGAACTCTTCCTCGGTCTTCACCTTACCCTCGCCGAAAATGCGGTCGAAGGTCTCGGGAGTGGGCTGGGCGGCCTCGAAGTTCTTGATGTTCACCACGGTGGCGTTGAAGACGGGGTTGATGGATGCGAGATCCTCCTTCTTCACCTTGAGCAGGGTGGCGCGGTCTCCCTCGCGCTCGAGCACTTCGTTGATGTTCAACTCAAGCTTGTCACCGGCCTTGACGCCCATGAGGGCGGGCTTCATGGCCTCGCTGACGTCGCGCATGGAGATATAGCCGTTCTCAACGGTCTTCTCCTCGTTCTCGAGGTCGACGTAGAGGTAGGACTCGGCGGTGGGGGCTTCAACCTCCTGGAGCTCGCCGTACTGCATGAGCATGTTCTTCTTCATCTCCTCCTTGGCGACGGCCGTGGACTTGATGGTATAATTCACGACCTTGTCGGCGGAGGAAAGCTCGAAGTCGATGGTCGGGGCCACTCCGAGGTCGAACTTGAAGGTGAAGTCGTTGCCGTCCTTCCACTCGAAATCAGGCTGGTCCTCGCTGGCGATGGGCTCGCCGATGAAGTTCAGGCCGCTCTCTTCCATGTACTTTCCGAGCTGCTCGGAGATGATGTCGTTGACGGCGTCGCCAAGGCACTGCTCGCCATAGACGCGCTCGATGAGGGAAGCGGGCACCATGCCCTTGCGGAAGCCCTTGAACTCCGCGGTGCGGCGGCGCTCGTTCAACTTTTTCTTCTTGACCGGAGCATAATCCTCTGCTGCGATGTCAAGCGTAAGCTGGATGTTCAGATCGTCGATCTGGTTCTTTTCGATGTTCATTCTATTGTGTTTTTATCGTTTCCAAAAACGGGGGCGCAAAGATAGGCATTAATTCTCAAATAATCAATTCGCTGGACGGCCTTTCATCTTGGGATAGACCACCCTCTCGTGGTACAGCTGGGCGAGGTAGGACTTGAGGCTTTCCTTGACGGTATTGATCTCACGGATGGAGATGGAGGACTCGTCGAACTGCCCGGCATTCATCTTGGACGCCACCATCTTCTCCACGAAATCGGAATAGGCCTCGGGCGTGGAGGCATTGAGCGTCCTGGACGCAGCCTCGATGGAGTCGCACAGCATCAGGATGACCTGCTCCTTAGTGAAAGGCTTCACGCCGGGATAATAGAAGTCGGCCGTTTCGGAGGGGTCTCCCCCGTCGTTGATGTACTTGTTGTAGAAATACCCGGTATGCGTAGTGCCGTGATGCGTCTGGATGAAATCCTTGATGACCTGGGGCAGCTTGTACTTGTCCGCAAGCTCCAGTCCGTCCTTTACGTGGGCGATGATGTCCCTTGCGCTCTGGCGGGGGTCCAGGCCTGTATGGTAACCGTTCTTTCCCTCGGAAGGCAGCAGCGTCTCGTTCTCTATGAAGCACTGGGGGTTGTTCATCTTGCCTATGTCGTGGTAAAGGGCGCCGGCGCGCACGAGGAGCGAATTCGCTCCGATGGAACGCGCGGCCGCATCCGCCATGGTCATGACCTGCAGCGAGTGCTGGAAGGTGCCGGGAGCCTTGGCCTCGAGCTCGCGCAGGAGCTTGTTGCTCGTGTCCCCGAGCTCCGCGAGCCTGGAGTTGGAGATGAGGTCGAAGATGTTCTCGAAGAGGAACACCAACTGGTAGCCGAGCACCGTGAGGAAGGAGCCCAGGAACAGGAAGGTGAGGGTCAGCGCGACATTGCCGCTCACCGAATCGATGAAACGGAAGCCGAAGTAAGCGACGGCCAGCGCAAGGAAGATTATCAGCCCGGTGATGAACTGCTTCCAGCCCCTGTAAAAGTACCTGAAGGCGAATATGGCTACGAAGCCCGCGAACAGGAACATCACGAAGAGCACCACCCCGTAATGGGTGAAGATAAGGAGCGGCAGCAGGGTGATGACGTACAGGGCCATGACGGCCTTGTTGCGGAAGAAGGCCTGATGCCAGAGGGCGGGCAGGGTGAACGGGACAAGGAAGAGGTAAAGCGGCTGGGACTTGCCCACCAGGATGGCGCAGACGGTGAAGATCAGGAACACCAGCAGGATGTACCAGACCTTGTTGGGCTCGTTCAGGACCTTCCGGTTGGTGAAATAAATAACCAGGTAAAGCAGCAGGACCAGCACCAGGGACAGCAGGACATTGCCCGCCCACTGCATGGCGCGGGACGTGCCGTAACCCATGTTGGCCTCATACTCAACCTTATAGGAATCAAGCATTTGCGCAACCTCTGCCGTAACTATCTCCCCGTTGGACACTATCAACTGGCCGGCGTTCACGAAGCCCTGCGTAGGCGAGATGAAGGTGCCGGACTCGGCGTGGACGACCTCCGTGGTCTGCCTGTCATAGATCAGGTTGGGGACGATGAGGTCGTAGATGGAGTTGGCCTTGAAGATGGAGTCGAGGTTGTAGCTTTTGTATGTCCGGCCTAACTCGGCGATGAGCTTGGACTTGGCGTCGGTCTGCTTGTAAACCTCGGTGACAGGCATCTTGGTAGCCCTCTTGTCCTTCTGCACATAGAGGACCTGCTCCGAGACGTCGGTGGCGTTCTTGTCAAGCTTGACGCCCTCGTCGGGGACTACTCCCTGGGCGTAGATGTCCCGGATGGCCGACACTATCGCGGGTTTCAGGGCAGCGTCCCTGCCAAGCGACAGGCCTTCGGCGGCACGGAGGTTCTTGTTTACGACATCCTCGGAATACTTGTAGTAAGGGATGACGCTGGATGCCGACCGGGACCTCTCCTCCTGGATCTGCTCCTCGGTCTTCAGGATCGGGAAGTCGAACTGGGCGTACAGCGTCTCGTAATCCCATTCCGAACCCTTCCTGTACTCATATCCGAACTTGGGACTGGTCGGAAGGAGAAGGACGAGGATGACGAAAAGGGCTATGAACGGGAGCCAGACCTTCAGGGCGGGCGGGATACCGGTTTTCTTCATGGGATGCTACTTGAAAGGACTGTCGGCTTCCCGGGCTATGTAACGGTAGGTCATCCTGTCCGTGAAGCGCGGGAAGAGGCGGTGTGAGAAGATGGTCAGCTTGCCGATGAAAGAGAGGGCGACCTGCGAACGGCGCCGGTACAGGGCCTTCGCCAACTTGTAAGCCACCTTTTCCGCACTCATCAGCCTGCTCTCGTCGAGCGGGGTCTCGCCCTGGGCGGATCCGTCGGCCGTGAGGGCGTTGCGGCGGACCATGGACGAGGTATATCCGGGAGCATATACAAGGACGTTGAGCCCGTCCTTGAGATGCTCTATCCTCAGTGTGTCAAGGAAACCGCGAATCGCATACTTCGACGCGGAATACCCGGTACGGGCGGGCAGCGCGGAGAAACCGGCGATGGACACTATGCCGACGACGGAGCCCTTCGCCTTGAGCAACCACGGCAAGGCGTATTTGGTGCAATACACCGTACCCCAGAAATTGACTTCCATCAGGGTACGTATCACCTTGAGGTCCAAGTCCTTGAACATGGCGCGCATGGAAATGCCCGCGTTGTTGACAAGGATGTCGATGCCGCCGAACTTCTCCACGGTCTTCTCAACAAGGTTCCTGCAGTCGGCCTCGACGGAAACGTCGGTCCTGACACAAAGCACCTTGTCCGGGTCGGAAGACACTTCCGGAGCAAGCGCCTGCATCTTTTCGAAGGAACGGGCGGCCATCACGACCCTGGCTCCGTACGAGCCGAACAATTTGGCAGAAGCCAACCCGATACCCGAGCTGGCTCCTGTCACGATGACGACCTTGTCCCTGAAATAAGAGGGGTTCATGGCTATTCGACGGTCATGGCGGCCACGTCTTCACCGTCGTACTCGCCGGCGTCGAGCTTGGCCTTGATCTCCTTGAATGCGTTGAGGGTGTATTCCACATCCTCCATGGTATGGGCGGCCGTGGAAACTATGCGGAAGATGACCATTCCTTTGGGAATGACGGGATAGATGACCATGGAGCAGAAGACGCGGTAGTTCTCGCGCAGGTCCTTGGCCATCTTGGTGGCCTGGGCGAGGCCTCCCTTGATGTGGACGGGGGTGACGCAGGCCTGTGCCTCGCCGATGTCGAAGCCCTGGCTCTTGAAACCCTCCTGGATGGCGTGGGTGATGGTCCAGCACTTCTTGCGGAGTTCGTCTCCCTCGGGGCTGTCGATGATCTCCATGCGCTTGATGTTGCCTATTACGAGGGGCATCGGAAGCGACTTGGCGTACATCTGGGAGCGCATGTTGGCGCGCAGGTAGTTGATGATGCTGTGGGGACCGGCCACGAAGCCGCCGATGGAGGCCATGGACTTGGCGAAGGCGCCGATGTAGAGGTCGATGCCGTCCATCACTCCGAAATGCTCGGAAGTGCCGCGTCCGTGCTCGCCGAGCAGGCCGAAGCCATGCGCGTCGTCGATGAGGATGCGGAAGTTGAACTTCTTCTTGAGGGCGACTATCTCATCGAGCTTTCCAAGGGCTCCGGTCATGCCGTAAACGCCTTCGGTGATGAGGAGCACGCCGCCGCCGGCCTCGTCAGCCTCCTTGCAGGCACGGGCGAGGACCTTCTCGCAGTCGGCCATGTTGTTGTGGCGGTACTTGTACTTGCTGCCTATGTGGAGGCGGATGCCGTCCAGCAGGCAGGCGTGGCACTCGGCGTCATAGACGATGACGTCGTGGCGCGCGGTGAGGGCGTCGATGGTGGAAACGATGCCCTGGTATCCGAAATTGTAAAGGAAGGCGTCCTCCTTCTTCTCGAACTCCGCGAACTTGCGCTCGAGAGCCTCGTGGTAACGGGTGTGGCCCGTCATCATGCGGGCGCCCATGGGATATGCGAGACCCCACTGCGCAGCGGCCTCGGCGTCGGCCTTGCGCACCTCCGGGTGGTTGGCCAGTCCGAGATAGTTGTTGAGGCTCCAGTTGAGCACCGGCATGCCGTTGAAAGTCATGTGAGGGCCGAGCTCACCCTCGAGGCGCGGATACATGTAATATCCGAATCCCTGCTCGAAATATTGTCCGATAGGACCTCCCGAATCCCTTTCGATTCTGTCAAATATATCTAACATAACGGTTTATGGTTTTATTCAGTTTATGCATCAATGTTTGCGTAATGGGCGTTCTCCTCGATGAACTGGCGGCGCGGCGGGACGTCGTCGCCCATCAGCATCGAGAAGGTGCGCTCGGCCTGGGCCGCGTTCTCGATGGTAATCTGGCGGAGACGCCTGCGGGCGGGATTCATGGTGGTGTCCCACAGCTGGACGTCGGACATCTCTCCGAGACCTTTGTAACGCTGCACGGTGTAACCCCTGTCGCTGCCCTTGCCGAGGCGCTGGGCGGCCTCCTCGCGCTGTTCCTCGGTCCAGCAGTAGATCTCCTCCTTGCCCTTCTTCACAAGGTAGAGGGGCGGCGTGGCGAGATATACGTAGCCGTTCTTGATGAGGTCGAACATGTAGCGGAAGAAGAAGGTCAGGATGAGGCAGGCGATGTGCGAGCCGTCGACGTCGGCATCGGTCATGATGACGACCTTGTGGTAGCGCAGCCTGCTCAGGTCCATGTGCTTCTCGCCGGTCTCGTCCTCCAGCGCCACGGTGACGCCGAGGGCGGTGTAGATGTTCTGGATCTCCTGGCTGTCGAAAGCGCGGTCGGCCGCGGCCTTCTCGACGTTGAGGATCTTGCCTCGCAGCGGGAGGATGGCCTGGGTCCTG
>JAFZQO010000038.1 GCA_017620335.1 Bacteroidales bacterium | reverse complement strand
TCTTCCGGGGAGAGTGATCAAGGTTCTCGGTGATGAACAGGTTCAATCCGTCAGAGCAAATCCTGAGGAGAAGAACAAAGGGGCACTTTGGACAGCCTTCCTTCTCTTTGCCGGTTACGTCGATGCCGCCACCTCCTTCGCACAAAACTGCGGAGGCGGAGGATCCGCACCCGATCAAAACTGGGGTCGTGACAAGAACGAGGACGACATCCTCTGGGCCCGCCGCTGCTTCCGCAAGGCGCGGGAGATGGTTACTACGCAGGTGAGGAGAGGATTGAGGAGATAAATGATATTTGTAACCTTCGAGGCTATATCTCCGTTTGTATTATAGAAACTTTAAAAACATACTAAAATGACTCACTACGTTGACTGGACCACTATTTCCCTTATCCTATCCATCCTTATTCTGATTGTCGTGATCCTTCTCCTTCAGTATAAACGCAGGCTGCGTCAACTGGACCAGGAGACCGCCTTCCTGTTGAAAGCGATGGATAACGGCACCGACCTGGAATCCATCCTTAAAAAACGTTCTCTCAAGGAATGGCAGGAGAGACTGTTCACATCCCGTATCTATTTCGGAACAGGGGGTGTAATCACACTCGGCGCCGTAGTGGCGGCTCTTATCTACATGAAAGAAGTACCGATGCTGGAAGTCTGTTTCTGGTTCTTTTTCCTAGGGTTGTTCCTGCTGACACTTGGAGCGGCAAACTATTTGACATATCACCGTCGGGGACAGAAATAGACTGATGGACAGAGATCGATTCATCCAACTGGTCAGCACCGAGCAGGTATCATTAAAAAGATATCTGCTCGGTCTTTGCCGTGGTAATGCTGAAGAAGCGGACGATCTGTTTCAGGATGCGATGACAAGAGCCTATCTAGCCTCTCCGAGCATGTTGGAGCGCGCCAGACCTGGAGCATGGCTGCTCAAGATCTGTTATCATTGCTTCGTTGACCGGACACGTTCCCGTAAAACAGATTCCCTGGAAGATAGCATGGAATTTGCAGAACGACTTCAAGAAGAACAGCATTCTGACGATGTTTTCCGGTATGAAACACTTTATGAAGCTATCTGCCACTTACCTGAAAAGGAGCGCTCCAGCATTATGTTGTTTTATCTGGAAGACCGTTCTATCAGGGAGATTTCTCATATAATGGATATTCCTTCTGGTAGTGTAAAGGGATATCTCTTTCGAGGAAGACAGAAACTTAAAGAATTGCTGAAAAATGAAATCTAAAGATAAATTGGCTGATGCACTGAGGTCCTGCGGACCCACATTATTTATTCTCCCTGACTCGCTTCAGACACTTTCTAGCCGCCTGGATAAAGTTGAGCCACTCAGCCGTGAAGTGGAAGCGAAGCGCCGTTCCTTCCGTCAGGGAGCTCTTATCGGTATGTCGCTTGGAATTCTCGCTACACTTAGCCTTATCAGGGTTTTGCTGCCAGGATTTATGTTTTGAGCGTGAAGAAAGTTTTCGTATTCATATCCTTCTTTCTGATGGCATGTGTCGTTTCAAGGGCACAGGTATTCATTATCAATGATAACGTGACGGCCGGGCGGTTGGCGAATATCGAGGCTACAGTCGTGGATTCCCTTACCAGTGACCCCGTCTCCTTCGCATCCGTCTATGTGATTCCGGCCAAGGACACTACCATTACGAATTTCACCCTTTCCGATACAGATGGTAAGGCAAAGCTGGAGGATGTCCCCTACGGCGAATATGTTTTCCACGTGGAAATGCTTGGTTACAAGCCCTTTATATCCAGAAGGTATTTCCGTGACTGGAGGGTGGACATGGGTACTATAAAACTCCAGATTGACGAGAATTACCTCAAGGCAGCAGTTGTGACAGATGTTGGGAATCCCATCGTGGTGAAGCAGGACACAGTAGAGTTCAATGCCTCGTCATTCCAGGTCGGTGCCAATGCGATGCTCAAGGACCTCCTGATGCGCATGCCCGGAATGGAGATCACCGAAGATGGCAAGGTAAAGTTCAACGGAGAGGAGATTGACAAACTCACGGTGGGTGGACGCACTTTCTTCTTCGGAGACCAATCCACTGCGCTTAACAACCTTCCTGCATCGATCGTCGACAAGATTCGAGTGATCGACCGCGAATCCGAATCCACCAGGGCCACGGGACTCCAAGATGGAACCAGGGAGAAAGTCCTCGACGTCGGTCTCAAGAAGGAATATGAGAAAGGATGGTTCGGCAATGCAGGAGTGAAGGGCGGAACCACCCTGGCCCGAGACGGAAAGAATAATCCTCTAAGGGACGACCGGGGCCTCCTGTACAGTGGCAACGTGCTGGCTTCGGCGTATTCTGAGAAAGACCAGCTGACTCTGATAGGCAACGGGATGAATGTCAACGAAGGCTCCAATGTGGTTGTTGTGGTATTTAACGATGGAGAAGAGGTTTCAAGCCTGAACCAGGGACTCGTTTCTGCGGCACAGGCTGGAATCAACTACAATACCTCTCGCATCAAAGACGTTGAAACTACGGCAGGAGCCAATTACAAATATTCCGATGTCAATTCAGGGACCAAAACGTTCCGTACAACCTTTCAGGACGGTGGGGACATTCTCTCATCATCATCTTCATACGGCAGGTCATTCGGCAATTCCGTGACAGCCAACGGCGAGATGCAAAAGGAGAAGGGAAATGTCATGTTCCATGTGCGGCCGGGTTTCAGCTACAACCGGAGCGAGGGCTTCAGCGAAGGATCCGCGGAGACGTCCAAAGGAGGACAAGTCCTGAATTCGTCGGAGAACCATAACCACATTTTGAATACCACCCGAAATGCTGACTTGTCCACCCATCTGTCATTCGTGAATATAGGCGGCGAGGAAAACAGATCTCTCAGTTTCTTGTTCAACGGCGACTATGGATCCTCGAATGGAAGCAGTTCGGAAAACAACATGATAAGCATGGCCTCCGGTGTCGAAGGCAGAGTCATGGATTATGTCTCCCAAGGCAGTGACTATAGCGCCAGACTCACCATGCAATACGGAGAGCCTATCGGTGAGAAATGGCTGGTCTCCGCATCAGGGATGCTCGGTACAGGTCACAGAGCCAGCATACGGAACGCCTTCGATGCAGAAGGCAAAAACGCCTATTACTCCTCTGAATCGAACAGTAAGGAAGCCAGCCAGAGATATATGCTGACTGCTCAATATAAGTTCAAGGATAAGAGTTGGATAATCTTCGGGGCAAGGCTGAACGGGAGTCTCCAGGAAACTTATTCTAAGAGTTTCAACATTTCAGAGACGACCGGTGCGGGTGAATGGAACTGGCACATCTCCCCTGAGTTAAGATTCCAGCATACAGCGGACATCAACAGATACTATGGCGCCGGATCAGGTTATATTTCAAATCCAAGCAGGACAAGGATGCTGCCCTCGATGAATATCACCGATCCGTCAAGGCCAACCTTGGGTAACATTCACCTCAGGCCGTACGGCACAACGTCTTTATACGCCAATTGGGACCGTAATGACCGCAAACGTTTCTCCACCTTGATGGTCACTGTCTACGGCTCTTTAACCTCCAATCCGATAACCTATGCCAGCTGGTACGATCCGGATGGTATTCTTTACTCTATTCCTGTAAACTCAAGGAAAAAGTCGATTTCAGGGAGTTCTTGGCTTAATTACATGACTCCACTCGATTCCAAGAAGAAATGGAACCTGACATCCGGGATCCAGATAGGAATCAGCAGTTCCACCAGTTATCAGGCGAAAGGAACACTCCCCGGCCTGGACAAGGACTCGTTTGATTACTCCTCGTTCATGTCATCATTCTGGGGAGGGAACGAAGGAGACATATTCTATAGCGGCAAGAGCGGATTCGCTGAAAGCTCGACCACGTCACTTTCACCGAGCGGGCTTTTAACTGTCTCGTATAATGACAAGGGCTTCTCTGCAGGGGTAACTGCCAAAACAAGTGGAAGGATAGTGAAGTATTCCCTCAATCCCGCAGCAGACATGAATACCCTTGATTCAAGTGTTGGGGGAAGGGTTGGCTATACCACCAAACATGAATGGGAGTTCAAGAGCGATCTGAACTACGCCTGGTACAACGGTTATTCTGCCGGCTACGGAACTCCCGAATGGCAGTGGAACGCTGAGATATCAAAAAGCATCAAGGCATTCAACTTCAGTATCAAGCTAAAGGACATACTTGACCAGACTCGGAACCTGACACACACGGTTACCGCCAACTACGAGGAAGACACCTACCGGCTTGTGATGGGACGCTACATCTTGTTCGGAATCAGATGGAACTTCGGCAAGATGAATGCGGCACACAACCAGAGGGCCCAACAGGCCGCCTGGAATATGGTATTCTAAGAAGTCGGACTCTATTAGGACTCTATTATTGATTTATTATGAAAGTACTTTTTCATTCGAAGCATTTCATCAAAACCTTTATATTATTGACTTCTTTCGGTCTGGTGCTATCTTGCGGGCATAGAAACAAACAGGAAGTGATGGATGGATCGGACTTTATTTTCGAGACCGAGAATATCAAAGGGGATGCTGCAGATTATTCCAGGCCGGTTGTCATTACAGGACATATATCCAACCGGGATGTTTATCCGAAAACAACGGAAATCAATATCGTTTGCCCGTTTTATGACCGGGTTTCACAAAGCCAGAGTTCAGTAATATCTGATGATGCTTTTGATTTCTCTTTCATTCCTTACTCCCCCAGAACCATTTCGATGCCTCCTTTTATTGAAACCATGATGGTGTGCCCAGGCGATTCTATACACGTGGAACTGGATTTCGCAGATTTGGGGAAGGTAGTTTATTCTGGCAAGGGAGCTGATAACAATAAGAAACTCAACGAATTCCACATGGGGTATTACTTGAGCAAAGATTGGCCTGGATTCTCGAACATGCATGAGGATTCATTAGGGAAACTTGTCAGGACATATAAGAACGCAGAGGAATTCTCAGAAGCCGCGAAACAGAGTTTAGCCCATCATCTTTCCCGACTGGATGATTTTATCTCCGAAAAACAGCCGAGCAAGGAACTCGCCATCCTTTGTCGCAAGGAGATTGAAGCCGACTATTACTCTGCACTTATTAATAGCCTGCTTTTATATGGGCAGTATGGACAAGAGGATGTATCATCATATTTCCGAATTCAAGATGCGGAGCATTTATTTAGCGGGGACTATATCAATAGCAACCTTTTCGAGTTGTCTTCGCAGATACGTTATTGGTCGCTTGACGCTTTGGACCGGGAGGAGATCGGAAGTTTATATGCAGATTATTCTAGTCTCGTCCATTTCCTGAAAAAGGCCACAAAGAATGACATCCTTCGCCAGATGATGATTACGGATGAATTCAACCAGTTGCTGGAAGCGAATAATGTGGATCGTTTTGAAGATTATTTTGCCAGTTTCAATGATAATGTCACTTTCCCGCTTCTCAAACTCTCTACCCGGGACCGGTACATGCTCAAGAAGGCATATCAGCAGAATCCGCAAATACTATCCGATGCGATATTGAAGGCTGACAAGCCTCGAGACAGCCAAAACAATTTAGTTAAGGAGAATGAAGGCCTCAAGTTACTCAGAGAGATCATTACCCAAGAAAAAGGGAAGATAGTCTACATCACTATCGGAGCGAAATGGTGTACAGCATCATTGAACAATATTCCCTATCAACAAAGATTGGCTGCGGATTATCAAGGGAAGCCGCTTAGGATCGTCAATTTCTATCTGGACAGTAAGCCCGATGATGTCAATTCCATTGCCCTGGGAATTGAGAATTATCATCTCACGGATGCCCAACGGCTTGGATTTGACCCAATCCTCCATTTAGGCAGAGGTATCCCGTTTTTCATCTTGATTGACAAGGATGGAGTGATTGTGGATTTCGGGAATCACCTTCGAGCTTCTAACCCGACAACAAGGGATAAGATTGACGATTATATAGAAAAGTAAAGCATTCTCATCTCGCCAAAATGTCGCCAAAAATAAAAGGGAACCGGCCTCAGAGATACTCTGAGACCGGTTTAACGTGCGCGGGATGAGACTCGAACTCACACGCCTTTTACAGCACTAGCTCCTGAAACTAGCGCGTCTACCATTCCGCCACCCGCGCTCAGAAGTGGACTGCAAATTTACAACATTTTTCTAAAAATCCAACACTCCTAGAACGTTATTTCGAAGGACAGGGTCTTCTTCCACTTCGAGACGGTGAAGGTCAGGGACGAGCGTGAGAAGTCCATCTCCACGTCAATGTCCTCCAGGTCGGGGGCACTCCAGTCGTAGCCGCTTTCGAGGATATACTCCCCTACCGGGAAGGTCCTGACTTCGCCCGTATCAAGGAAGTCGACCTCCAGCAGGAGGGTTCCGTCCACCTGCCTAGGGATGCGCAAGCGGCACAGTCCGCCGGAGGAGGGGGAGGAAAAGCTATAGAAAACCCCCTCCTCCGGCGTCCCGTCCATGGAATAGCCCGACACGTTGCCTTCCAGCATTATGCGGTAAGGGCGCGGCCTGGCGTTTAAAGATGTCTTCATGCTCACGGTGAGCACACAATAGCTGCGGTGCAGTGTGACGGTGCGCCTCATCTCATCCCCGTCCGCGACGAACGAGTCGCCGGAAAGGTACAGCACGGGACACTCGCCGCCCTCGGGGATATGGATGCCGGAAGGGTCGGAAAGGAAACCCCCGCTCCCACAAGCCACAAGCACGTCAATACCGGTTTTCGGGACGGCGGCACCATACTCCAGCACATTGTCACGCAAGCGGAAGGCCTCCCTTACGTAGAAATCCGCGCCGTCACCGATCGCCACTGCGAGGGAATCCATTCCCTCCCCCATCATTCCTGCCGTTTCGATCCCGCCCAGGTCCAGCGTCAGGAAGCAAGGGCAGTCCGTCCTGTCCTCCTTGACGGTACATGAAAGGGCCAGGGCCGCGCAGAGCGCCCATGCCGCAGCCTTTCGCGACTCAGAACACATATACCAGCCCCAGCAGCAGTTCGTTGGGCAGGACGAAGGGGCGGTCGCCGCGGCCCGTTATGCGCCCGCACTCGGGACAGGCATAGGTCGTGTAGGTCTCGTAGCCCGCCCATACTCCGGCTCCGACCTCGAGGTTGAAACGGGGCGAGAGCATGTAGGTGTACCCTCCCGTCAGTCCTCCTCCGATGCGGTCCCCCTCGGAAGTCTCCGCCTCCAGAATGCCGCCCATGTTGTATTCCTGGTACTGCGCCTTGCCGGCCAGCCACCAGCCTGAATGGATGTGCCACGGCCAGAAGCGTCCCCCTACGGCCACCGTCCTCTGCCTGGCCTGCATGCGGTCGGCGACGCCCTCCCTCCCGGGGAACGTGAAGGGATTGTAGCGGACGCCGACGTTGGCGGTCCAGTGCCTTGAGAAGCCCCATGAGGCCTCCATGTTCATGGTTCCGAGGTTGGCGAGGCCCAGCACGTTGGTCGAGAGGGACATTTCCTGGGCGTACCCCCTGCCGCAGCATCCAAGCAGTACGGCAAGGACAAGGATAGGTTTGAAGTGTTTCATGGTTCAGTCGTCATATCTGTCGAAAGCCTGGTTGATGATGACGCCGTACTCAGGATACAGGCTTCCCAACTTCTCCTGAAGGGCGTTTTTCGAGGTGACTTCCGGCTGCAGGGCCTTGAAGATGCCGGACCTGTCCAGGCCGCGCTCGTCAAGGTAGAGGAGGACGTGGGGATGGAACCAGTACGAGGTGCCGAAGGTGGTCTTGTCCTCGCCGTACCTTTCCTTGTACAGGCGGTTCTGGACGTAATAGCCCCACATCTCCCCCACTTCGCAGTGTCCCGCCCCGGTTCCCGAGCCGACACCGTACATGCGGCCGCCTGACTCGACGAAGGAAGTCAGCACATATTCGACGTATCTGTTCCAGTACTCCTTGCCGACCTGCGAGAAATGGCTCGCATGGGCCAGTTCGTGGACCGTTCCGGCATACAGGGTGGAATACTCATCCACACCCTTAACGCCCAGGGTGATGTCCGGGAGGAACATCTTCACGTACTTGGAGTACTCCCCGAGGAACTGTCCCACGGCGGTGTCGTCGATGAACACTCCCTGCTGGAACATGGGCGTGCTGCAAGCCTCCAGTGCCTGGAATATCCATATCCTGGTATTGGCAGGAGGAGGAAGTATCCTATGGTCCCGCGACGCGCAGGACTCATAATAATCGTATGCGGCATTATTGACCACCGAACGCGTGAACAGGCGGCGGTCGGAGTTCCTGTCCACCGTGATGCTGACGCCCTCCGGGCCGGCTTTCCCCATGGTCGAGGAGGAGGCGGGGACGAGGATCTTGTTCAGGCCTATCCCGAAGCCCTTCTCGTTCTGGAAGACAATCCGGTAGCGCAGTTCGGTGGCGAATTCCTTATCCATCGAATAGTAGCCCTGTGGATCGGTGTATGCGTGGGCGAACTTGACGAACGTGTTGCACGAGACGCGGACCCCGGCTATGCCTTCAGGCTCGTCGCCGTGGCGCTCGTCCACTATGCAAAGCCGTCCGGAAGGCTTTGCGGGCTCGGAAGCGCCGCGGACTTCCGGCTGCAGCAGGCCGGCGTTGCCGGTCAGCCGGAAGGCCTCGCGCTCCACCGCCGCCCAGTCGATGTCCCCCGCCCTCGTAGCCGGGTCGTGATCGGAAATGTAGCACTGGTCCAGTACCTCGTGCCTTATCCCTTCCGGGAACTCGAAGTCCGGCTTCACCACGGCATACTGCCAGGTGATGCTGTCCTCGTCCAGGGACGGGTCGTGATAATAGTCTCCTTCCCGGACCACCTCATAGTCTATGGGATGGTCTATGAGGAGGAGGCCGAGCGATTCCAGGCGGTTGTACTCATCCTCCGTACGCGGAAGGAAGCGCACATAGAGGTCGGTGGGCCTGATGTCGATCCGCCCCGCCCTGGTCGGATACAGGACAGAGACGGCTTCGATGACATTGTCCACCGAGTAGGGGTCTTCGAGCTTGTCCCCGAGCACGATCATGTCGTGGGGGACGGAATCCGCCGGGCCGGAGGCCCCCTTCTCAGGACTGTCGTCGAACCACGAACAGGAGCAGAGGGCCAGGGCCGGCAGAAAGAGTTTGATGAAGCTTTTCATAGAAAATGGCCTAAACGATTCCATTGCAAAGTGACGAACTTTTATCCGTGTTCGCAAAAAGGAAACGTTTAAAACGCAAAAGAGGCCCTGCAACGCATTGCAAGGCCTCTTTTTCTATCGCAGAGCGTCCGGAAAGATTAAAAAACGCTGACCGTCTTCTGCTCGATGGCGGACATGAGAGCGTTGGCCAGGCGGCTCACGCCGAAACGGAAATAGCGGCTGTTCAACCATTCCTTCCCCAGCACGGAGGATACGATGGAATAGTAGCAGACGGCGTCCATGGCGTTGGAGATGCCTCCGGCGGCCTTGAAGCCCACCATGCGGCCGGTCTCGGCATGATACGCACGTATGCACTCGCACATGACGAACGCGGCCATGGGCGTGGCGTTGACGCTGACCTTTCCGGTAGAGGTCTTGATGAAATCGGCGCCGGCCTCCATGGCGAGGAACGAAGCCTCGGCGATATTCTCCGGAGTGACGAGAAGGCCGGTCTCGAGGATCACCTTGAGGACCACCGTACGGCCGGCCTCGGCGGCCTTGCGGTCGATGGCAGCCTTCATCTCGCGGATCTCCCGGGAGGCCGTTTCGTAATCTCCCGCAAGGAAGGAATTGAGGGCCAGCACGATATCGATCTCGTCGGCGCCTCCCTCGACGGCAAGTTCGCATTCGCGGACCTTCACCTCAAGGAAACTCTGGGCGGAAGGGAAACAGCTCGAGACGGCGGTGACATGCACCCTCGGGTCGGCCCTGCGGGCCGCCACCGTCGCGGCGAAATTGGGGAAGACGCATATCGAAGCCGGAAGGGGATACTGCGGATAGTCCCTCTGAAGCGCGTTCACCTTGTCCACCAGACGGCTCACGGAAGCCACGGTGTCCTCGGTGTGGAGGGTGGTGACGTCCATCAGCGCGAAGCACTCCCTGAGGACGTCCGCGGAGATGACGTTCTCAAGGTTCCCGGCGATGACCCCGAGACTCCTGTCGATAGCCTCCTTGTCGGGAGCATATCCGTATTTCTTGCAAAAAGTATCCATATCGTAGAAGTGTATTGGTTATCCTCTTATCTGTACGGTGAAGCCCTCCGCGACGAGCGGCTCCATCAGGTTCCGCATTTCTTCGGGGGTGAATTTCACCAGATCCTTCTGCGGAGTCTCCCGGTCGATGGTATAGACCATCACCTCGCGCGGGCGCAGGGTCCGGACTATGTCCATCCATCCCTGCAGCACCTCCGGCGACGAGGAGTCGAAACCCTCGCAGCGAAGGAACATGGTCTGCAGCACGAAGTCCCCGTCGAAGCGCTTCAGGGCCTCCACGACGTCCTCCACGCGGTATCCCGGGGCCGGACGGTTGATGATGCGCGCCAGCTCCGTGGTCGGGGCGTCTATCTTGAGGATGGGGTTGTCCACCTTGCGCAACGCCTCGAAAACGGCGTCCCTGTGCGCCATCGAAGCGTTGGAGAGCACGGAGACACGGGCTTCCGGATAATACCTGTCCCTCAGTTCAAGCGTGACGTCTATCATCTCCGGAAACTCCGGATTGAGGGTCGGCTCGCCGTCGCCGGAGAAGGTTATGGAGTCTATCCTGACGCCTTCGGCGAAACATGAGGACAGTTTGGTCTCAAGTGCGGCGCGGAGCTCGGCCGCGACGGGGAGGCGGGTATCCCCGCGTCCGTCGCGGTTCCATCCGCACTCGCAGTATATGCAATCGAAATTGCAAAGCTTGCCCCTCTCGGGAAGGATGTTGATGCCGAGAGACGACCCCAGCCTGCGGCTGTGAATGGGTCCGAACACTAACTCCTCGCGCATCATTGCCGTATCGGTTTGACAGGAGCCGGGAGTTCCTTCCCGATGAACTTGGGCTTCCGAACAAGTATCGGCTTGTCGTCGTCGGTCCTGATCGTGTCGACGACCGTTTTCACGGAATCGGCGGCCACGATCATCCTGGGGCCGAAGTACATTGTATCCTCTATTATGCGCATCGGCACGTAACGGCCGGTTGAATCGGGCTGGAGATTGATGCGGCTGGTGATGAAGGCGTCGTCGAAATCATATCCGTACAGGCTCAGGACATGCCTGGTAAGACTTGAACCATCATTGACCTGTTTTTCATAAGTATCTTCACGTTCCTTTTCAAGGGCCTTGACCTCTGCGGTAAGGATGGAATATGACTTCTTCACAATCCTGGAGAAGCGGTCGGGGTCCATGAGGTAATGGGAGACGCTCGCCCAGTAATCCTCTATGGTATAGCCGTATTCCTCGAAGATGGGTTCGTAGAAGGCGGTAGTGTCAGCCTTGAAACGGGCCTCGGGAGACGCGGTGGACAGCCAGGCATCTGCCACGAACATCTCGGCATAAATGTGGGCGAGCTTGTTCCTGGGTATGACCTTCCCCTCCCTGCTGCAGGAGCAGAGGCAGGCGGCCAGGACAAGCGCCGCAAAGATATGCCTGAGACACTTTCCCATACTACCTGAGGGCTGCGCCGTATTCGTTCGTGAAGGTGGCGAGGAGCTTGTCCATGACACGCTCCACGTCGGCGTCGGTAAGGGTCTTCTCCAGATCCTGGAGCACGAAACTGAGGGCGTACTGCTTCTTGCCGGCAGGGATCTTCTCCCCGCGGTAGACGTCGAAGAGGGAGACCTGCTTGAGGAGTTTCTTCGCAGCCCTGCGGGCGCTCGCCTCGAGGTCGGCGTACTTGACGTCCTCGTCGAGCAGCAGGGCGAAGTCGCGGCGCACCTCGGGGAACTTGGGCAGCTCCCTGAAGGAAACCTTGTCACGCTTCACGAGCTCGAAGAGTGCGTTCCAGTCAATCTCAGCCGCGAACACGGGCTGCTTCACGCCGAAGCGGCGGGCCAGGACGGGAGAAACGGTACCGAGCGTCAGGAGATGACGGTCGCGGCCTCCGGGGATGCTGTAGGACATGCCTTCGGAGAAGATGTCGGACGAGGCCGCGGTGCAGCGCATCTGCGATAAGCTGGCGCCGTAGCGCTTGAGCAGCAGTTCGACATAACCCTTGAGCTGGAAATAATTGCTCTTGCCGGGCTCGTTCCTCCAGGACTTGTCCGGAGTGCCGGTGATGAACAGGGCGAAGCAGGTATGCTCCTCATAGCCGGCGAGGGTCGTTCCCTCGACCTCCGGCCTGCGGGCGTACACCGAGCCGTACTCGAAGAACTTCATCGAGGAAGTCTGGCGGTTAGCATTGTAGGCGACGGTCTCAAGGCCTCCGAGAAGGAGGGTCTGGCGCATGACGTTGAGGTCCTGGCTGAGCGGGTTCACCACGCGGGCGCAGCATGCGGCCGGGAAGGTCTCGAGCTTGTCGTAATACTCTCCCTTGGTCAGGGAATTGTTCATGGTCTCGACGAAACCGTTGGACGCCAGGAAGTTGGAGATGGAGTTACGCACTGCCTCGGGGTCCGGGGACGGGGAGGCGTTGACGGACATCTTCATGTGGCGGGGTATGTCGATGTTGTTGTAGCCGTAGATGCGAAGTATCTCCTCCACCACGTCGCACTCGCGGGTGACGTCGATCATGTAGGACGGGGCCTCCACGACGGCGCCTTCGGCGGTCTTCTCCACGAAGTTATAAGCGAGTGCCTCAAGGATGCGCTCGATGACGTCGACGCCAATCTCCTTGCCGATGAAGCGCTGGATGCGGCCGTAATCGAGCTCTATGCGCTTGCGGGCGATCTTCTCGGGATAGACGTCCTGGACCTTGCCGACGATCTCGCCGCCAGCGAGCTCCTGGATGAGCAGGGCGGCGCGCCTGAGGGCGAACGGGATGACATCGGGGTCGGCGCCACGCTCGAATCGGAACGAGGCGTCGGTCTGAAGGCCGTGCTTCTTGGAGGTCCTGCGGATGGAGCCGGGATCGAAGTACGCGCTCTCGATGAAGACGTCAGTCGTAGCCTCGGTCACGCCCGAATCCTCGCCGCCGAACACGCCGGCGATGCACATGGGGCCGTCGGCATTGGCGATGACCATGTCACGGTCGCAGAGCTTGCGCTCGACGCCGTCGAGAGTGCGGATGGGCTCGTCCTGGGCGGCCCTGCGGACGATGACCTTGCCTCCGGTGATCTTGGAGGCATCGAAGGTATGAAGGGGCTGTCCTATCTCGAAAAGGACGAAATTGGAGATATCGACGACATTGTTGATCGGATTGTGGCCGATGGCGAGGAGCTTCTTCTGGAGCCATTCCGGTGAAGGGCCGACCTTGACGCCGCGGACGGTGACGCCGCTGTAGCGCGGGGCCCCGTCGGGGTCGAGGACCTCAACCGGGATACCCTCCCCTTCGCCCTCGCTGAATGCGGAGACGTCCGGAAGATGGTACCTGCAGGGGATGTCGTTGAGCTTCAGCCAGGCGTACAGGTCGCGGGCCACGCCGATGTGCGAGGCGGCGTCCACGCGGTTGGCGGTGATCTCGTACTCGATCACGGCCTCGGTCTTGAGGTGGAGGTAGTCCTTGGCGGGCGTGCCGACGACGGCCTCGGGTTCGAGGACCATGATGCCGGAATGGTCCTCGCCGATGCCGAGCTCGTCGGCGGCGCAGATCATGCCGAAGGATTCGATGCCGCGGATCTTGGATTTCTTGATCTTGAAGTCGCCGGGCAGGACGGTGCCAAGCGTCGCGAAGAGGACCTTCTGTCCTGCGGCGACGTTGGGGGCGCCGCAGACCACGGTGACGGGATTGCCGTCGCCGGCGTCAACCTTGGTGACGTGGAGATGGTCGGAATCGGGATGTGGCCCGCACTCGAGAACCTCAGCCACGACCACGCCGGCCAGGCCTCCCGGTATCTCTTCCTGCTCTTCGACAGAATCCACCTCGATGCCGATCGAGGTGATGGCATCCGCCACCTGGGCGGGTGTGAGGTCGAACTCAAGATAATCCTTGAGCCAATTGTAAGATAACTTCATATCGCGTTTCCTTGTTTATTTCCTCAAATCTTCAGGGGTGAACAGCGACTCCACGAACTCCTTGCGGTCGAACACCTTGAGGTCGTCTATCCCCTCCCCTATGCCTATGAACTTGATGGGTATCCTGAACTGGTCCACTATGCCTATGACCACGCCGCCCTTGGCGGAGCCGTCGAGCTTGGTGACTGCCAGCGAAGTGACGTCGGTCGCCCGGGAGAACTCCCTGGCCTGCTGGAAGGCGTTCTGGCCGGTGGAACTGTCCAGGATGAGCAGAACGTCGTGCGGGGCGTCGGGGACGACCTTGCGCATGACATTGCGAATCTTGGTGAGCTCGTTCATCAGGTCGATGCGGTTGTGCAGGCGGCCGGCGGTGTCGATGATGGCGACGTCGGCCCCGCGGGCCACGGCGGCCTTGACGGTGTCGAAGGCCACCGACGCGGGGTCGGAGCCCATGTTCTGCCTGACGATGTCCACGCCGGCCCTGTCGGCCCAGATCTGCAGCTGCTCCACGGCTGCCGCACGGAAAGTGTCGGCCGCGCCGAGGATCACCTTCTTGCCCTGCGCCTTCAACATCGACGCGAGCTTGCCGATGGTGGTGGTCTTGCCGACTCCGTTGACGCCCACGACCATTATCACGTAAGGCTTCTTCGAGAAATCGAAGGGTACGACCTCCTCCGTGCCGTCAAGGTCGATGAGGGCGGAGATCTCCTCCCTCAGCATGGTGACGAGCTCGTCGAAAGACATGTACTTGTCCTTCTCCACGCGCTCCTCGAGCCGGTCAATGACCTTGAGGGTGGTGTCCACTCCCATGTCCGACGACACGAGGGCCTCCTCGATGGCATCCAGCACGTCGTCGTCCACGCGGGACTTGCCCACGACGGCCCTGGAAAGCCTCTCGAAGAAGCTTCGCTTCGTTTTCTCGGTTCCTTTGTCAAATATTCCCATACACGGTATCTTGTAACCTACAAATATACGCAAAAACGCTGAACTAAAAAAAGAGACGGGGCCCAAAATGGGTCCCGTCTCTTTTTATCGGGGATGGGAGATTACTTCTTGTCGAAATACTCCTTGACCTTGGACTCCTCGACAAGCTGCTCAGTGAACACATAAGCGCCAGTCTTGGGAGACTTATCCATGCGGATGCACTTGACCATGCTCTTAGCACCGGCCTTAGCTGCGAACGTAGCGACGGCTTTCTTTGCCATAGTTTAATCTCCTATCAATTATTTGATTTCACGGTGAACAGTGACCTTCTTGAGGAAAGGATTGTATTTCTTACGCTCCAGACGCTCGGGGGTGTTCTTCTTGTTCTTGGTGGTGATATACCTGGACATTCCGGGGACACCGCTCTCTTTCTGCTCGGTGCACTCGAGGATAACCTGTATCCTGTTTCCCTTTGCTTTCTTTGCCATAGTCGTAAAAATTATACAAGGTTAACCAATCCTTTCTCACGGGCGTCCCTGAGGGTAGCGTCGAGACCGTTCTTCTCGATGATCCTCATACCCTTGGCGGACACCTTCAAAGTGATGAATCTCTGCTCCTCCTCGGACCAGAACTTCTTGGTCTTGAGGTTGAGGGAGAAATCGCGCTTGGTGCGCAGCTTGGAATGGGCAACGTTGTTGCCTTTCATTCTCTTTCTTCCAGTTACTTGACAAACCTTTGCCATATCTTTATACTTTTAATTGATTCTAAATAATTTAAGGGGCTGCAAATATCGCTCTATTTTTTTGTAATTGCAAGTGTTCTACACAAATTTGAGGAACCTGCGCCACCTTATGTTCTTCGGGAACTTCGCGTCCCTGTTGGTGGAGAGCCAGATCACCGCCGGTCTTCCGACTATGTGGTCCTCAGGAACAAAACCCCAGTACCTGGAGTCGAGGGAATTGTGCCTGTTGTCTCCCATCATGAAGTAGTAATCCTGCGCGAAAGTATAGCTGTAAGCCTCCTTGCCGTTGATGTAGATGATACCTTCGTCGTTGACTTTCAGGTCGTTCTTCTCGTACGCGGTGATGATGCGCTCGTACAGAGGGAGGTTGTCCGTGTCGAGCTCCACCGTCTCACCTTTCTTCGGGATCCAGAGGGGACCGAAATAGTCTCGTGTCCACCTGTAGTCCGGCGAGAACGGGAAGATGCCGTAGGTATCGGCCGACGGCCAGGTCTCGAGGTTCGGCTCCGCGCTCACCACTCCTGACATTCCCTTGACCTTTTCGAGCATCTCTGCCGTAAGGGGCATTTCGGGATAGCCGGGGAGGCCGGCGTCGAAGTAAAGCTCACCCAAGTTGAGCCCGAGCTTCTCGAGGACCTTGGAGTTGATGCGCTGTCCGGTGGTTACAACCCTGTAAAAAAGCTGGATGCCGGGATAGACTTCCTGCTGGACGCCGTTGATGTACACCAGGCCGTCCCTGACCGTGAGCGTATCACCCGGAAGGGCGACGCAGCGCTTCACGTAGTGGTCCTTCTTGTCCGTGGGGCGGACGACTATGGGACCGAGCCTGCTTTCCACCAGTTCCCTGCCGTTTGCCCTGACAAGGGCGTGGTAATCTTCGACAGGTGCCTTCTTGAGGACGGTGTCCCCGTTGGGGAATCCGAATACGACCGCATCGCCTCTCTTGACGTGACCGAAGCCCTTGAGCCTTCTGTACTTGTTGTGGATCAGAGTGGAATAGGACTCCTTTCCGAATATGACATTGTGCGTGAAGGGGATGGTCAGCGGAGTCTCGGGGACTCTGGGGCCGTATGCCAGCTTGCTTACGAAGAGATGGTCTCCTGTATAAAGCGTACTCTCCATGGAGGATGAAGGGATCTTGAACGCCTGGAAAAAGAAGATGTTGATGAATGTCACGACGATGACGGCGAAGATGAGCGCATCGAGCCAGTCGAGCCAGACATTATGCTTTTCCCCCTCCTTGTAGTCCTTCTTCCAGAATGCCCACTTCACCTTCTTGGTGATGAACATGTCGAAGATGACTATGAGGCCGAAAAGCCACCAGTAACTTCCGAGCCAGACGACCCATAACACATAGAGCAGAGCCCAGAAACTGAACTTTGTCCAACGGTTACGGCAGAACTCCTTCCAGCTCACATCAAACTATTTTACAGAATTGATGATAGCCTCAAATGCCTGAGGATTATTCATGGCAAGGTCCGCCAGCACTTTACGGTTCAGGCCGATGTTCTGCTTGGCGAGTTTACCCATAAACTGAGAATACGTGATACCGTACTGACGTGCGGCGGCGTTGATTCTCTGGATCCAAAGGGCGCGGAAATTGCGCTTCTTGGTCCTGCGGTCACGGTATGCGTAGGTGAGACCCTTCTCATAGGTGTTCTTCGCAACCGTCCAAACATTCTTTCTTGACAAGAAGTTTCCACGGGTTCTCTTGAGGATCTTCTTGCGGCGCGCCCTGGAGGCGACTGAATTTACTGATCTTGGCATAATACGTTTTTTTTCTGGAGGCAGTGACCTCTCGTGAGGTGCTTGTACCTACTGCTCATCCAAGTTTTACATTAATTGTTACTAAAGAACAAGGAGCTCTTTTACACGGCCCTCATCCACCTTGTCGAGGATGGCGAAATGGTCGAGATTCCTCTTCTGCTTCTTGGTCTTCTTCGTGAGAATGTGGCTGTGGTAAGCGTGCTTTCTCTTGATTTTTCCCGATCCGGTAAGCGTGAAACGCTTTTTGGCACCGGAGTTGGTCTTAAG
>JAFZQO010000037.1 GCA_017620335.1 Bacteroidales bacterium | reverse complement strand
GGCCGCAGCTACCGTCCCTTCGAATACTACGGCGCCAAGGATGCCGAGTGCATCGTCGTCGCCATGGGCAGCGTCACCGAGACCATCAAGGAGACCATCGACTACCTCGCCGCACAAGGCCGCAAATACGGCCTCGTCACCGTGCACCTCTACCGTCCCTTCTCCGAGAAGTACTTCTTCAAGGCCCTCCCGAAGAACGTGAAGAAGATCGCGGTCCTCGACCGCACCAAGGAGCCCGGCGCCCTCGGAGAGCCCCTGTACCAGGACATCAAGACCGTGTTCCAGGGCTGCGAGAAGGCCCCGCTCATCGTGGGCGGACGCTACGGCCTCTCCTCCAAGGACACATCCCCTGCGCAGATCGTCGCCGTGTTCGACAACCTCGAGCTGGCCGAGCCGAAGAACGGCTTCACCATCGGCATCGTGGACGACGTGACCTTCAAGTCCCTCCCGATCAAGGAGGAGATCTCCATCGTGAAGGCGGGCACCACCGAGTGCAAGTTCTACGGCCTCGGTTCCGACGGTACCGTCGGCGCCAACAAGAACACCATAAAGATCATCGGCTCGCACACCGACAAATACTGCCAGGCCTACTTCGACTACGACTCCAAGAAGTCCGGCGGCTACACCTGCTCGCACCTCCGCTTCGGCGACCTGCCGATCAAGGCCCCGTACCTCGTCTCCACCCCTGACTTCGTGGCCTGCCACGTGCCTTCGTACCTCCAGAAGTACGATGTGCTGAAGGGCATCAAGGACGGCGGAAGCCTCCTCCTCAACTCCCTCTGGGACGAGAAGGAGACCCTCGAGCGCATTCCCGACAACGTAAAGGCCGTCATCGCCAAGAAGCATGTCAGCCTCTACATCATCAACGCCACCAAGATCGCAGCCGAAATCGGCCTCGGAGGACGCACCAACACCATCCTCCAGTCCGCTTTCTTCAAGATCTCCGGCATCATTCCTTACGAGGATGCCGTGAAGTACATGAAGGATGCAGCCCTCAAGAGCTACGGCAAGAAGGGCGAGAACATCGTCAACATGAACTACGCCGCCATCGACCGCGGCGGCGAGTACACCAAGGTCGAGATTCCTGCCGAGTGGGCCGACATCACCGCCAAGTTCGTCAACCCGAACGCCAGCCGCATGGCCCCTGCGTTCGTGAAGAACGTGGCCGACATCGTCAACGCCCAGTGCGGCGACACCCTCCCCGTCAGTTCCTTCCTCCCCTACCAGGACGGCACCATGCCGGCCGGCACCGCAGCCTATGAGAAGCGCGGCGTCGCCGTCAACGTCCCTGTGTGGGATGCCGAGAAGTGTATCCAGTGCAACACCTGCGCCTTCGTCTGTCCTCACGCCGCCATCCGCCCGTTCCTCCTCACCGACGAGGAGGCCGCCGCCGCTCCGGCCGGCACCGCGATCGCCGACGGCAAGGCCAACCTCAAGGCCTACAAGTACGCCATCGCCATCTCCGTGGACGACTGTACCGGCTGCGGCAACTGCGTCGACGTCTGCCTCGCAAAGGAGAAAGCCCTCAAGATGGCCTCCTACCAGGACAACAAGGGCCTCCAGGCTTCCTTCGACTGGTTCAACTCCAAGGTCGGCTACAAGGACAACGTGCTGAACAAGGCTTCCAACATGAAGGCCTCCCAGTTCGCCCAGCCGCTGTTCGAGTTCTCCGGAGCCTGCGCCGGCTGCGGTGAGACCCCTTACATCAAGAACATCACCCAGCTCTTCGGCGACCACATGATGATCGCCAACGCCACCGGCTGCTCCTCCATCTACGGCGCTTCCTTCCCGGCATCGCCGTACTGCACCGACGCCCAGGGGCACGGCCCGGCCTGGCAGAACTCCCTCTTCGAGGACTTCTGCGAGTTCGGCCTCGGCATGCACCTCGGTTCCGACCGCATCCGCGAGACCGTTGCCGCCTGCATGCAGCACATCGTGGACGAGCACAAGGAGGATGAGGCCGCTTCGCTGGCCGCCAAGTGGCTCGAGAACAGGAACGACTATGCGGTGACCCGCGAGGTCTCCGACAGGATCATCCCGCTCATCGAGGACAAGCCTTGCGACTGCGCGAAGAAACTCGTCGAGCTGAAGAACTTCATCGCCGCCCGCAGCCAGTGGATCTTCGGCGGTGACGGCGCCAGCTACGACATCGGCTACGGCGGCCTGGACCATGTCCTCGCCTCCGGTGAGAACGTCAACATCCTGGTGCTCGACACCGAGGTGTACTCCAACACCGGCGGACAGTCCTCCAAGGCCACCCCGGCCGGCGCCATCGCCAAGTTCGCCGCCTCCGGCAAGAAGATCCGCAAGAAGGATCTCGGAATGATGGCCATCAGCTACGGCTATGTGTACGTGGCCCAGGTCGCCATGGGCGCCAGCCCGGTCCAGTACATGAACGCCATCAAGGAGGCCGAGGCATACGACGGCCCGTCCCTGCTCATCGCTTACGCCCCTTGTATCAACCACGGCCTCAAGGCCGGCATGGGCCTGAGCCAGAAGGAGGAGAAGCTCGCCGTCGAGTGCGGTTACTGGCACCTGTACCGCTACAATCCGGCTCTCGAGGAGCAGGGCAAGAACCCGTTCATCCTCGATTCCAAGGAGCCTGACTGGAGCAAGTTCCAGGACTTCCTCAAGGGCGAGGTCCGCTTCGCATCCCTCTACAAGGCCTTCCCGGACAGGGCTGCAGAGCTCCTGGCCAAGACCGAAGAGTTCGCGAAGATCCGTCTGAACACTTACAAGAGGCTCGCTGCCATGTAGCAAGCCTCCCCCCCGAATGCAAAAAGCCCGGCTCGTCTGAGCCGGGCTTTTTATTGTCATTCTAAGTTATTATGTCATTCCGAGGAGCGAAGCGATGAAGGAATCTTTCAGCGCGGAAGCTTCCTGAACGCCTCCTTCAGGTCCTTGCGGAAAAGGAGCTTGAGGTCGGACACCCAGACGCGGTAAGCGTCCGTGCCGCGGTAAAAGAGCGGGAAGGCGAGGTAGTCCAGGACAATCGAAGCCGCGAGCGAAACCCAGAACCCGAGATGGAACACGAAGGTTCCGAGAAGCGTCCATAGAATCAGCGTGAAGGGGAAAACAAGGGCGTACAGGCCGTACCTGAACGAATTGTAGAACGCCTCGTCCTTGATGATGCCCTTCTTGATCATATACTCGGCCGGAGCTATCTGCAGCAGGGCGAAGATGCCCAGGAAGAGCTGGAACGGGAGCCAGAGCAGCAGGAGGAGCGTCTTGAGCAGGAAGCGGCCGAGGCCACCGTTGCCCAGCGACAGGACGGAGATGCCCGCCTCGTGGAGCCTGCGGTCCAGGTCCAGGGCAGCGGAGAGCTTCTCCGCATTGCCGGGCGCGTCGGCGGGCAGGACGGACGCCACGGCCTGGCGGTTCACCGCCAGACGTGCCGTCAGCGGCCCGCGCCGCCGCCCGACCGTCGCGAGCTTGGTATAAGCCCATACGCCGTCGTAGTTCTCGTCATCCGGAATATAGGTGAAGAGTTCCGTCATCCGTTCGCGCAGCAGGTTCGTCATCCCGCGATAGAGTTCGGCGTCACCGGCCTCAGGACGGGCCGCGATGTACTCCTTAACGTTTATGGGCTTGCCGAACTGCGTCAGCGAAGTACCCGAGTAGCGGAAGTAATCGCTGTAGTCGAGCCCTACCGGAACGACATACACCGGCTTGTCGAAACGCTGCAAGGCAGCCACCGCGATGCGGAACACTCCCTTGTTGATAGGCAGCAGGGAATGCTTGGCACGGTGCGTCCCTTCCGCAAACATGCAGAACGGCACATTATCCTCAAGTACGGTGATGATATCCTCCTGGATGTCAAGGTTCTTGATGACATTGCGGACTCCGTCGCGCTTGCGCACCATGGGGAGGATCTTGAGGAAAGTCAGCATCTTGGCGACAATCGGGGTCTCGAACAAGTCGGCGCGAGCGCCGAACACGGTGGGTTCCTTGCGGGTGCGCAGGACCACCATTGCGTCCATCAGGGCGTTGCTGTGGTTGGGGACCAGGATGACGGATCCATCCTTCGGTATGTTTTCCAGGCCCGTGACCTGGACCTTCCTGTAGGAAAGCCAGGTGCACAGGTCTCCATGGAAACGTACCAGACGGTATCTGCGACCGTTACGATGGATCCTGGTACGGCGGTGTTTGGTTTCAGGCGTCATATGTTAGTTTTGGATTCCTTCGCTTAGCTCAGGAACGGCATCATTCGGCTTCGCCGGTCTTGCCCGGACGCATGACTATCTCGATGAGGTTGCCATCGGAGAGGAAACGGGCGGCCAGGTTCTTGATCTTCTCGGGCGTAAGGGCCTTGAGCGCGGCCTCGTAGTCCTTGTCGATGTCCTCGCTGTGATCATACCAATTCTTGATGGCGCTCATCCAGTAGCTGTTGGTGATGCGGCGCTCCGGGATGTTCTTCTCGAGGTTCTTGTAAGTCTTGTCATACTGCTCGGCGGTAGGACCGTTGGCGGCTATGCCGCGGAGGCCGTCCTTGGCCAGCTCACGGAGCTTGTCGGCGGAGTCGGGATTGGTCTGGAAAGCGATCTGCAGCATGCCGTACTGCTTGGGCTCACGGGTGAGCGAAGCGCTGACACTGGCACCGTAGGTACCGCCCTCATCCTCGCGGAGGGTCTCGACATAGAGCATGTTGAGGATGTACTCGAGAGCGCTGTAAACGACGGAGTTCTCGACGGAATACGTATCGTCCATACGGTAAAGCTGGGCGGCGGTGGTCATCGGGGTCTGCATGTCGACGGAGAAGTCGTTGACCACGTTCTTGCGGGTCACGTCCTCGTTGCGGTCGATCCACTTCGGGGCCTTCTTGCCCTTCGGCAGGCTGCCTACATACTTCTCGACCAAGGGCTTGACCTCATCCACCACGAAGTCGCCGACCATGATGAAGGTGGATCCGGCGGCGTCCTTGAACAGGCCGCGGGTCACGCGCTCGAGGGTCTCTATGTTAGCCTTGTCGAGGACCTCCTCGCTGATAAGGATGTTGCGGGGATTATTGTCGAATGCAGTGCCGTAAAGCTCTTTCTGGAGCTTGTAGTTGGGCTGGTTCACAAGGTTCGGGAGGATGGCGCGGATGGTCTGCTCGGCCTGGTCGAAGGCGTCCTTGTCGAAACGGGGATCGGTGTAGTTGAGGTAAAGCAGTTGGAGCGCGGTCTCGAGGTCTTTGCGGGTGGAGGATCCGTTAAGGCCGGTATTGAGTGAAGTGATGTTGGTATAAACGGAAAGCTGCTTTCCGGCCAGCATCTTGTTCACAGTAGAAGCAGTGAAGTCGGACACGCCGTTGTATTCGGTGAACATCTGGAAGATGTTGGACTCGAAGGACGGGAGGTCTTCGGTCTCGATGAGGCTGGTGCCGCCCATCTTGTAGAGATTGAAGGAGATGCGGTCCTTCTCATAGTCAGTCGGGAAGAGGACGACCTTCACGCCGTTCTTCAGAGTCCACTCGGTAGCGCCGTAGACGGAGGACTTGCTCTTCTTGACCTTGGAGCCCTTGAGGGTGGCGGGGTTGAGGAACTCGGTGGCGATCTCCTCGGCGGCGGGGGCCTCGATCTCAGCGTTCTCGACCTCCTTCACGACGGAGAGGATCTCAGCCTCGGTAGGATGGACTAGGCCTTCCTTCTCGGGACCCTTGTAGACCACGACCAGATTCTCGGGGGTGATCATCTGGGCGACAACCATGTTGAGGACATCGGCGTTGAGCTGGGAAAGGAGCATCTGAGCGACCTGATACTCGGTGGCAGGCTCCATATAGGAGTAGTTGTCGAAGAAGTTGCTGATGAGGTCGGGGACGAATTCGGCGTTCTTGCGGGTGTCGGCGCGGTTGGCGCGGGTCTCGTACCTGGACTCGATCTCGGTCTTGGCGCGGCTGACCTCGTCCTCGGTGAAGCCGAAACGCTTCATCTTCTCGACCTCGGTCAGGAAGGCACGGAGGCCGGTAATGGCCTCGCCGTCCTTGACGGCGATGTCGCCAACCACCACCTCGCAGCTCTCGCAGATGTTGCCGACGCCAAGGTCGGCGGCGAAGAACGGAGCGCCGGGCTTGGAGACGATCTCATTGAAGCGCTCGGTCATGATCTGGGAGACCATGTCGGTGATGAGGTCGAGCAGCATGCCATGGGCGGTGCTGTTCACCTCCTCGGGACGGGCTTCGCTCTTCCAGAGAAGCTCCACGGTGGTGTTGGAAACCTCCGGATCCGTAAGGACGCCGATGATGGGTTCCTCGTTGTCGGGAATCTTGATGTAGTCCTTCTGCTTCGGATCCACCGGGGCCGGGATGTCGGCGAAGATGGTCTTGATCTTCTGCTCTACGCTGTCAACATCGACGTCACCGACCACTATAACAGCCTGCATATCAGGACGATACCAGGTCTGGTAGAAGTTCACGAGACTCTCGGGTTTGAAGTTCTGGAGGCTTTCGAGCTGGCCGATGAGGGTGCAGTCGCCGTACTTGGTGTCACCGTAATAATAAGGGAGGGACTGCTCGTGCAGGCGCCAGGAGGCGTTGCGGCGGGCACGGCGCTCCTCGATGATGACTCCGCGCTCCTTGTCGATCTCCTCCGGCTCGTTCAGCACGAAATGGGAATAGTCGTGCAGGATGAGGAGGCAGGTGTCGACGACGGTCTCGCGCACGAGGGGGATATTGTTGAGCATGTACTGGGTCTCCTCGACGCCGGTGGAGGCGTTGACGTTGCCGCCGAAGGAGGCGCCGATGCTCTCAAGCCAGTTAAGGATGCCCTTGCCGGGGAAATTTTTGGTGCCGTTGAAGCACATGTGCTCGAGGAAGTGGGCCAGACCGTCCTGGTCGGGGGCTTCCTGGATGGCGCCGACGTTCGTGGCGAGGTAGAACTCGGCCCGCTGCTCGGGTTTGTCGTTGTGACGGATGTAGTAGGTAAGTCCGTTGTCAAGTTTGCCCTGGCGTACTGCAGGGTCGTTGGGGAGCTGCTGCATCTGCGCGTTTGCGAAAGGAACCGCAAGGATGAACATCGCAGCGATAAGGAAAAATCTCTTCATTTTATCAGTTCGGTTTATAAGATTGTCCGATATAAAGTAAAATCTTACAAATTTAGCCAAATAATGGATAAAAAACGCAAAAAGCGTCTTATCTTTGCTCAACCATAAGAGAGACTTATCATGTTCGAGGATTCAAGGATCAACGTTTTCATGGCCGTTTGCGAGGAAGGGAGCTTCACTAAGGCGGCCAAAAGGCTGGGCATAAGCCAGCCCGCAGTAAGCCAGAACATCTCCGAGATCGAGAAGGGAGTCGGCGCACGCCTCTTCGACAGGAACCGCAACGCCCTGGCGATCACGGAGGAAGGAAAGCTGTTCAAGGAGTTCGCAAGCCAGATCCTTTACTGGTACAAGACTGCTTCGGAGAGTTTCCGCAGCAGCTCCGCGGAGCGCCTGGCCAGGGGCGAGCGCCCGCGCAGGGACCTGCGCATCGGCATAAGCGACGATTATCGGTGTTTCCTGGTGCCCCAGGGCTCGGAAGACGTGGACATCGACGTCCAGAGCATGGGAAAGGGTATGAGCGTCCGGGTGATACAAAAAGTGACGGAGCCGGAAGGCCCCGCCACCCTACTCTTCTGAGTCCGGCTGCTACTCAGCGCTGATGGCGCCCATGGGGCAGGCATCAGCGCAAGCTCCGCAGTCGATGCACATATCCGGGTTGATGCTGTAGACATCGCCCTCGGAGATGGCGCCCTGAGGGCACTCCGACTGACAGGAACCGCAAGCAACACAGATATCAGGATCAATTTTGTGTGCCATAGTGATGTCAATTTAAGGTTAACACTCCCTGCATTTTCAAATACAGTGCCGCAAATGTATGCGATTTAAATGGATTTTTCAAATGATTGGAAAGATTTTTGTTATTACATTTGCATCATGAAAAAGACTATTCACATACTTTGCGCGATTGCGGCCTTCTTCATCCTGGCCGCGGGTTCAGCATCAGCCCAATCGACATTCGGCGGCGTGGTCAGCGTCGACAAGGAAATACACGATTTCGGTGACATCTTCACCGACCAGGGCTCCGTCTCCTGCACCTTCACTTTCACCAACATAAGCAGCAAGCCCATACTCCTGCTCAGCGCCGTATCCTCATGCGGATGCACCACCACCGAGTGGACCCGGGAGCCGCTCCAGCCCGGCAAAAAAGGCACCGTAGAGGCCGAGTTCGACAATAACGACGGTCCCTACCCCTTCGACAAGACCATTACCGTTTATGTCTCCGAACTGAAGAACCCCATCGTCCTGCACCTGCGCGGAACGGCCCATGAAAACGTGAAACCCCTGAGGGAGACCTACAAGCTCAAGATAGGCAACATGGGCATCAAGTCCCTCGAGATCAAGGCCGGGAACATTTCCCAGCGCGAGACCAAGAGCGGCACCGTCGCCATAGCCAACGTCTCCCCCGCCCCGATGAAACTGGAGTTCAAGGACGTTTCCGACGGCCTCAGGCTGGAGGTTTATCCCAATCCCATCCCGGCCAAGAGCGTCGCCAACCTCACCTATACCATCACCGCCAGCCGCGAGCGCTGGGGCAAGAACTGGTACTACGCCACCCCGGTCATCGACGGGCGCGTCTATAAGGCCATAGGCCAGCTCCCCGCCGCCGAGACGCCGGTGGAGGACATGCATTTCTATACCGAGCCTAACAGCCGCCTCGGCATAGGCAAGAGCGAGATAGGGTTCTGGGCCGTCACGAAGGAGAACTTCGCCGGCATCCCCCAGGATGCCAAGGAGGAGATGTCCAACCCCAGCTTCACGAAGAGCACGGTGAGTTTCGGCAAGGTCGCCGCCGGAGCCAAGCCCACCATCACCTTCGAATACACCAACAAGGGCAAGCAGGACAGCGTTTTCTACAAGCTTGACGCCGACTGCAGCAATGTCAAGGTCAAGGAGATGGAGAAGACCGCACCCGGCAAGAAGGGCAAGATTGTGGTCGAGCTCGATACCAAGGGCATGCCCAAGGGCGAGAACATCATCGCTCTGACCCTCATCACCAACTCCGCTCTCCGCCCTGTCATATCCCTCCAGATCACCGGCACGATCCAGTAATCTCAAGAAGCACATAAAGCGGGGGCGTTTTCGCTTGCGGGGTAGCCGGAAAATGACTATCTTTGTGAGATTTTAAGAATTGAGGACAGTACTATGGCCAATACACCCGTTACCGCTAACTACACCGACGACAACATAAAGACCATCGAAGGAGTCGAGCACATCCGGCTGCGCCCGGGCATGTACATCGGCCGGCTCGGCGACGGCAGCAAGGAAGGTGACGGTATCTACGTGCTGCTCAAGGAGATCGTGGACAACTCCATCGACGAGTACGCCATGGGCTTCGGCAAGCAGATCCAGATCAACATCGTGGACGACGAGGTCACCGTGCGCGACTTCGGCCGCGGCATCCCGCTTGACTCGGTCATCAAGGCCACCAGCATCCTCAACACCGGCGGAAAATTCGACGACAAGGCCTTCAAGAAGTCCGTCGGCCTCAACGGCGTCGGCACCAAGGCCGTAAACGCCCTTTCCGAGACCTTCTATGTCTGCTCTTACCGCGACGGCGAATGCTCGTGGGCGCGCTTCGAGCGCGGCGAGCTCAAGGACAGCGGCCGCGAGCCTACGAAGGAGAAGAACGGCACCCTCGTGACCTTCAAGCCGGACCACATGATGTTCAGCAAGTTCTCCTACAACCTGGACTATGTCCAGACCATGGTGAAGAACTACTCGTACCTCAAGAAGGGTCTCACGCTCGTGCTCAACGGCGAGCCGTACAAGTCCGAGAACGGCCTTTTGGACCTCGTCAACGAGAACCTCTCCGAGACTCCCCTTTACCCGCCCATCCACCTCGAGGGCGAGGACATCGAGATAGTCCTCTCGCACGGCAACGCCTACGGCGAGAACATCTCCTCCTTCGTCAATGGCCAGAACACCCGCGACGGCGGCACCCACCTGGCCGCCTACCGCGAGGCCGTGGCAAAGACCCTGAAGGATTTCTTCAAGAAGAACTACGACCCCGTGGACTGCCGCCAGGGCATCGTCGGCGCGATCAGCATCCAGATCCAGGAGCCCAACTTCGAGGGCCAGACCAAGACCAAGCTCGGCTCCACCTACATGTGGGAGAAGCAGGTCAAGGGGAAGGACGGTTCCCTGACCACCGACATCGGCCCGACCATCCGCAGCTTCGTCAACGACTTCATTTCCAAGAACTTAAATAACTATTTGACCATCCACAAGGAGCTGCAGCCGGTCATCGAGGAGAAGATCAAGGCCTCCCAGAAGGAGCGCGAGGAGATCTCCAGCATCCAGAAGAAGACCCGCGAGCGCAACAAGAGGGCCAACGTCTACAACCGCAAGCTGCGCGACTGCCGCTACCATTTCAACGACAAGGTCACGGAGAAGACCGCCGACGACATAGAGAGGTCCAGCATCTTCATCACCGAGGGCGATTCCGCAAGCGGAACCATCACCAAGGTCCGCAACGCCAACAACCAGGCGGTGTTCAGCCTTCGCGGCAAGCCCATCAACTGCTACAAGGAGAGCCGCAAGAAGGTCGCCGAGAACGAGGAACTCAACCTCCTGATCTCCGCCCTCGGCGTGGAGGACGACCTCGAGAACCTCCGCTACAACAACATCATCGTGGCGACGGATGCCGACGACGACGGCATGCACATCCGCATGCTCGTCCTGACCTTCATCATGAAGTACTACCCCGACCTCATCCGCCGCGGCCACGTGCACATCCTGCAGACTCCCCTCTTCCGCGTCCGCAACAAGAAGGCGACGAAGTACTGCTACTCCTCGGAGGAGAAGGAGGAGGCCATAAAGGCGCTGAAGACCGGAGTGGAGATCACCCGTTTCAAAGGCCTGGGAGAGATTTCTTCGGACGAGTTCGTGGATTTCATCGGGGAGAACATGAGGCTCGACCCCGTCAAGCTTTCCGACGAGGAGTCCATCTCGGACATCATGTCCTTCTACATGGGCGACAACACCATCGAGCGCCAGAACTTCATCCGTGAGAACCTGCGCTCGGAGGAGGAGTTGGAGGACGTAAATATCTAAGATATTTTTGGTTTTCACCGGAATAAACCCTATATTTGCAGCCCTTTGCGGATTTTAACGTCCCGAAGGGCTGTAAAATTTTATTTAATTAATTAATCCACAACAAGATGTTGAAACAGTACGAAACCGTATTCATTGCAACTCCCGTTTTGTCTGATTCCCAGATGAAGGATGCGGTTGCCAAGTACACCGATCTCATCAAGGCCAATGGTGGTGAGGTTGTGTACGAAGAGGACTGGGGTCTCAAGCAGCTTGCTTACTCCATCCAGCACAAGACATCAGGATTCTACTACCTGATCGAATTCAAGGCCGACCCTCAGTTCGTCGGAATCCTCGAGACCCAGTATCGCCGTGACGAGCGGATCCTCCGCTACCTCACCGTGGCTCTCGACAAGAACGCCGCCGCTTACGCTGAGAAGAGAAGGAACAACAAACTCGGTGCAAAGGCCGCTCCCGCTCCCGAAGTCGAGGAGGCTCCCGCCGCCGCCGAGGAAGAGATCGCTAACGACTAATCAAAGGAGGAATCATTATGGCACAGAACAACAATGGTGAGATCCGCTATCTGAACCCCCCGACCGTCGAGGTTCGCAAGAAGAAATACTGCCGCTTCAAGAAAGCCGGCATCAAGTATGTCGATTACAAGGACGCCGAGTTCCTCAAGAAGTTCCTCAACGAGCAGGGCAAGATCCTCCCCCGCCGCATCACCGGCACTTCCCTCAAGTTCCAGAGAAAGGTCGCCCAGGCCATCAAGCGCGCCCGTTCGATCGCTCTGCTT
>JAFZQO010000036.1 GCA_017620335.1 Bacteroidales bacterium | reverse complement strand
GACGTCGTCCACGATGCCGATGGTGAAGCCGTTCTTAGGCTCGGCGAGCTCGAGGTTGTCGAACACCGCGACTATCTGCGCGGGAGAGGTGTCCTTGGAGGAGAGTCCGTAGCGGCCGCCGACGATGAGCGGGGCCTTCTCACAGCCCTGGAACACGGTCTTGATGTCCTGGTACAGAGGCTCTCCGAGGGCTCCGGGCTCCTTGGTGCGGTCGAGGACCGCGATCTTCCTGACGTTCTTCGGGAGGGCCTTGAAGAAATACTTCTCGGAGAACGGGCGGTAGAGGTGCACGGTGACGAGGCCGTACTTGCGGCCTTGGCCGGCGAGGTAGTCGATGGTCTCCTTGATGGTCTCGGTGACGGAACCCATGGCGACGATGATCTTCTCGGCGTCGGGGTCGCCGTAGTACTCGAAGGGACGGTACTGGCGGCCGGTGGCCTCGCTGATCTCGCCCATGTAACGTGCTACGATGTCAGGGATGGCGTCATAGACCTGGTTGCGGGACTCCACGGCCTGGAAGTACACGTCGCCGTTCTGCGCGGTGCCGCGGGTGACGGGGGCGTCCGGGTTGAGGGCGCGCTTGCGGAAGGCCTCGAGGGACTTGGTGCTGATCATCGAGCGGAGGAGGTCCTCGTCGAGGAGCTCGATCTTCTGGATCTCATGCGAAGTGCGGAAACCGTCGAAGAAGTGAAGGAAGGGAAGGCTGCCCTTGATGGCGGCGAGGTGGGCGACGGCCGCCATGTCCTGGGCCTCCTGGACGGAGCCGGAGGCGAGCATGGCGAAGCCGGTCTGGCGGCAGGCCATGACGTCCTGGTGGTCTCCGAAGATGGAGAGGGCGTGCGAGGCGAGCGCGCGGGCGGACACGTGGAACACGGCCGGAAGCATCTCGCCGGCGATCTTGTACATGTTCGGGATCATCAGCAGGAGACCCTGCGAAGCGGTGTAGGTGGTAGTGAGCGCACCTGCCTGGAGCGAACCGTGCACGGCGCCAGCCGCTCCGGCCTCGCTCTGCATCTCGGTTACCTTGACAATCTCTCCCCAGAGGTTCTTCTTGCCTCCGGCCGCCCATTCATCGATGTTCTCGGCCATGGTCGAGGACGGGGTGATAGGGTAGATGGCGGCGTGCTCACTGAACAGGTACGCGATGTTCGACGCTGCCCAGTTGCCGTCACAAGTGACGAATTTCTTTTCTTTAGCCATATAAATGTTACAGTTTAGTGTTTGTTTTACATTCAAGCACAAATTCAGACAAATTTAGCTATTTATTCGGAATATTCCTATAAAAAAAGGCACGCTTTCCAGCGCGCCTTTCAATGTCATTCCGAGCCCGGTTGTTTGTCATTCCGAGTCCGGTTGTTTGTCATTCTGAGCCCGGTTGTTTGTCATTCCGAGCGAAGCGAAGGAATCTTTCCCCATTACTGCTTCCCCTCGATGGCCACCTCCACTCCGGCGGCTGAGGATATCCTCTTCACGAGGCCCTGCAGGACCGTTCCAGGACCTATCTCGGTGAAAGAATCCGCGCCGTCGGCGATCATCGCCTTGACGGACTGGGTCCAGCGAACAGGGGAGGTAAGTTGGGCCAGGAGATTGGCCTTTATGCGGACGGGATCGGTCTCGGCCGTGGCCGTAACATTCTGGTACACAGGGCATACGGGCTCCACAATCGGCGTGGCTGCGATGGCCTCGCCGAGCGCGAGGCGCGCGGGCTCCATGAGCGGGGAGTGGAACGCCCCGCTCACTGCGAGCGGCAGCGCCCTCTTCGCGCCGGCCTCCTTCATCTTCACGCAGGCTTCAGCCACGGCTTCATTCTCTCCCGAGATGACCACCTGTCCGTCGCAATTGTAGTTGGCGGCGATGACTATGCCGTTGACTGCGGCGCAGACTTCCTCGACCGCGGCGTCGGGCAGGCCGATGACGGCCGCCATCGTGCCGGGGACGGCCTCGCAGCACTTCTGCATCTCCGATGCACGGAGTGCGACGAGGCGCAGGGCGTCGTCGAAAGACATGGCCCCTGCTGCCGCGAGGGCGGAGAACTCTCCGAGCGAGTGTCCTGCCACCATATCCGGACGGAAGTCGTCGGTACAGGCGGCGAGGATGGTGGAGTGCAGGAAGATCGCCGGCTGGGTCACGCGGGTGGCCTTCAGGTCTTCCGGCGTGCCGTTGAACATGATGTCGGTGATGTCGAAACCAAGGATGCCGCAGGCACTGCGGAAGAACTCCCTCGCCCTTTCGTCGCCGTCAAACAGCTCCTTGGCCATGCCGGGAAACTGCGCTCCCTGTCCGGGGAAAACATATGCTTTCTTCATGATAGTCGGATTAAGTCCGGCAAAAGTAAGAATTTTTTCTTATATTTGCATCCCTGTCCGCCCCCATAGTTTAATGGATAGAATTTAGGATTCCGGTTCCTACGATTGGCGTTCGATTCGCCATGGGGGTACGAAGGAGGTCCGGCATGCGCTTCATCGCGCATGCCGGACTTTCTTTTTCACTTTTTCCGGGAAAAGGGAACAACCTGCCTGAAAATCATTATATTTGTAAAGGTTAAGCTGGAATGTGTATTTTTACAAATAGTCACTATGAAAAGATTGTCTTTACTTGTTTCGCTGCTCGCGATGCTTCTCTGCGGCGGCGTAGCATCTGCACAGGTTGCAGAATCGCCTGAATGGGCTACCAAGATCAAGGCCGAAGGCCTGGGCCGCTCCCAGATCGAAGAACTCTCCCAGTACATGACCGACTTCCTCGGTTCCCGCCTCACCGCTTCCCAGCAGAAGCGCCGCGCCGACGCTCTCATGGTCGAGAAACTCAAGGAGCTCGGACTCTCCAACCCCCGTACGGCATTCGCCACCGAGTTCACCCGCGGCGGATGGGATGTAGTCAAGACCTATGCTGCCATGACAGCTCCTTACTACTGCGCCTTCTCGGTCAACCCCAGGGCCTGGTCGGGCAGTACCAACGGTCTCGTCAAGGGTGAGTGCGTGGTCTTCGACGTCCAGTCCAAGGAGGACCTGGAGAAATACCGCGGAAAGGTCACCGGAAAGATCCTTCTCATGCCTTCCTCCGCATCGACGGCCATCAGGTTTGAACCTCTCGCCACCCGCTACACCGAGGAACAGCTTGAAACCCTGACCGAGGACAACCGCGCCAATGTCGCTGCCCGTCCCGCCGCAGGCCGCATGCCCGCCAATTACAGGGCGTCGAACGATCTGCGCCAGCTCATCAGCGAATTCTACAAGACCGAGAAGCCGCTCTGCATCGTGAACGGAAGCGGTACTTTCAACGTCCCCAGCGGCTCCGGCGTCAGCTACAGGGCCGGTGATCCCGAACCTCTCCCCGAGATCAACATGCCCCTCGAGGATCACGGCCGCATGGTCCGCCTGATCCAGCGCGGCGAGAAGGTCGAGATGGAGCTGGAGCTCATCAACAAGTTCAGCGACGACAAGGAAGTCCATAATATCTACGCCGAGATCCCCGGCACCGATCCCAAGCTCAAGGATGAGATCGTGCTTCTCGGAGCCCACTTCGACTCCTGGCACGGCGGCACCGGCGCTGCCGACAACGCCTCCGGCTGCATCGTCATGGTCGAGGCCATGCGCATCCTGAAGGAGCTCGGATTCCAGCCCAAGAGAACCATCCGCCTGGCCCTGTGGGGCGGCGAGGAGCAGGGACTCTACGGTTCCAGCGGCTACCGTGACCAGTATCTTTACGCGGACGGGAAGAAGCTCCCCGGCTTCGACAAGTTCGCCCTCTACCTCAACATGGACAACGGCTCCGGCCGCTTCCGCGGCATCTACCTTGAGAGGAACGACGCGGCATTCCCGTTCTTCGAGGCCTGGATGAAGAGCATCGAATCCCTCGGATTCCAGTATCTGTCTCCCCGCACCACCGGAAGCACCGACCACGTGTCGTTCACCCGCCTGGGTCTTCCCGCATACCAGTTCATCCAGGACGAGCTCGAGTACGGCCGTACCTACCACACCATCATGGATACGTACGAGCGCCTCTCCCAGGGTGACCTGAGGGTCGACGCCACCATCGTCGCCTGGCTTGCAGCCTGCGCCGCCAACGATCCCAACAAGATCCCGGTCAACCCCACGGCCAACCTCAGCCAGCCGCCGAGGCCCTTCTGATAAACGGCAGAGTATTTTAAAGCTTAAGAGGATGACTGACAAGTCCAATGGACTTTGAGGCCATCCTCTTTATTTTCTCCATCAATCGTTCGCGGGCAGGGTGCCCGACTCACTCCATTATCTTTCGGGAGCGTTTTGTGAGTTTCCAGGCCACTTTTGCTCCTATCGCGACGTCATAATCCCGCCTTAGGAGCAGAAACCACCGTAAAACGACGATAATGCTCCCGCTGATTACTCTCTTATGTGAGATATGATCCGGAATCCTTGTTTTTGGACTAAATAGGATTTATTCTTATCTTGTGGACAAATCGATTCCGCTATGAAAAAACTAGTATTCCTTTCCCTTATCGCATTCTGCATCTTCTCAGGATGCAAAGTTTCCGTTTCCGACAACAAGGCCTCTTCCGAAGGCATCCATCCCGTTTCCATAGGCTTCCAGCTCTACAGCGTCAGGAATGACTTGGAGAAGGATTTCTACGGCACCCTCAAGAAGGTCCGTGACATGGGCTATACCGGCGTGGAGTTTTACAACGAGTACGCCGGCAACTCCATCGTGGACGTCAAGCGCATGTGCACCGAACTGGGCCTGATCCCTTTCTCCAACCACGTCCCCTTCCAGCTGATGATGGATGACATAGACAAGGTCATCGAGGAGAATACCATCCTCGGCGTGCAGTATATCACCTTCCCGTACATGGACGAGGCCAGCAGGCCGGGAGTCGATCCCGACAAGTTCAAGGAGACCGTCGCCAGGATAGGTGAGATCGGAGCAAAGGTCAAGGCTGCCGGCTTCCAGCTCCTGTACCACAACCACGACTTCGAGTTCGCCAAACTGCCCGACGGCACGATAGGCCACGACTATATCTTCTCCTCCACCGCCCCGGGCGACGTGATGGTGGAGCTTGACGCCTGCTGGGCCGACTATGCAGGCTTCAAGTCCGACCAGCTCATCCCCAGGTACAAGGGCCGCATCCCCGTCATCCACATCAAGGACTATTACAAGGAGGGCGAATTAAGCAGCGATCCTTATGCGCTGATCGGCGTCGAAGGTGACGGCGAGAAGGAGGACGCCGGCGGCAAGTTCGAGTTCCGTCCGCTCGGCAAGGGCATCATGGACCTCCAGACTCTGCTCGACTGCAGTTTCGCCAGCGATGTCCGCTGGCTGTGTGTCGAACAGGACGACCCCGCCGAGGGCGCGGCCGACTGGTTCGAAGGCCCCGCCATCAGCGCCGCCTGGCTCCACGCCCAGGGCCTGCTTTAGCGGTCCGGGACCATTGAAACGAAACAGCCTGCCGGGAAGCAGGCTGTTTCGTGTTATAAGGGGGGATCAGTATTTGTCTGACGTTTCGGAGATCTCGTCTGAAGTGATCTTGCGGCGGTCCATTGCGTGCCAGGCGTACGCTATGTAGGCCACGACGAAGGGGATGAGCAGCGACACCCAGGACATCACTTTCAGGGTGAAGAAACTCGAGGAGCTGTTGCGTATGGTCAGCGAGCTCTGCAGGTCTGTGCAGGACGGATAATACGCCGTGCCGTTGAATCCGGCCAGAAAGAACACCGCCATAACCACCAGCACCGTTCCGGGCGCGGCGAACCAGAATCCCTTGCGGGACTGGGTGAAGGCGCCCTTCCAGATACCGGTGAGGACGAGCACGACGCCCGCGAGCAGCATGACCAGCACCGCCGGCATCTGCAGGAGGTTGTGCAGGTATTTGAACTTCTCGAGACTCACGACTCCGGCGTCGGAGACGGCATAGCCGGGCCTCACCAGCAGTATGACTGTCCAGACCAGGAAGAATGCCAGGAAAAGTGGAATCTCCATCTTTATGGAACGGCGCATCCGGGAATGGATGGTCTCATCATCAACATTGTTCAACACATACAGGGCTCCCAGGATTGCCGTAAGGAACATCAATGTGCAGCCCAGCAGGACCGCATGGTAGTTTGCCAGCGCCTCCAGTCCGTGCCAGCCGTTGCCCCAGGTGCTGATGACAGGGGAGGACGGGTCGGTGATCGCCACTTTGTTGACGGTGAAGTCGGATCCGGTGAAGAATGTCCCCACCGCCGTGCCCACGAGGAACGGGGCGAGTATGCCGTTGACCATCAGCGCGATGCGGAATCCCTTGACTCCCAGAAGGTTGCCTTTCTTATTTTGGAATTCGTAAGATACCGCCTGGAAGACGAAGGTCAGCAGGAGCAGAACCCACACCCAGTAGGCTCCGCCGAAACTGGTGCTGTAGAACAGGGGGAACGAAGCGAAGAACGCTCCGCCGAAGGTTACGAGAGTGGTGAACGTGAGCTCCCATTTACGTCCTGTGGAGTTGAGTATCATCCGCTTCTGGAGGTCGGAGAGGGTGCGGTTGCCGAGATGGAGGTTGGCGCCCTGGACGAACATCAACGCCACGAGCAGACCGCCCAGCAGGGCGATCAGGCACCACCAATAGTTTTGAAGGAATGCGTAAGTCATGGCAGTCAGGCGTTTTCGGGTTCAACTTCGGGTCCTTTCCGGATGGCGCCCAGCATTATCCGGATCTCGATGGCGAGGAAGAGGGCGAACACGGCCAGGAACACGAAGAAGGTGGTCCTGACGGCTCCGGCGCTCAGGCTGGAGATGGCGACGTTCACCGGCAGCAGGCCCTGTATGGTCCACGGCTGCCGGCCCACTTCTGCCACGATCCAGCCGCACTGGCCGCAGATATAGACCAGCGGGATGCACCATATCGCCGCCCACAACAGCCAGCGCTTGGAGGCGATACGGTCCTTCCAGGCGAAGAACAGCGTAAGCAGCAGGGCCAGCGCCATCAGCATTCCGATGCCGACCATCAGGCGGAAGGCCCAGAACACGACGCCTACGGGAGGAATGACGTCCTCAGGCTTCTCAAGATGGCCGTAGCCCATGTACTGGACGTTCTGCTCCAGCACGGCGCGGGCCGCGGCGGCCGCGGCAGGGTCGCTCTCCCTGAGCGACCTGTACTCGGCCAGCGCGTCCAAGGCCGTGCGGCCCATCCGCATCTTCTCCGCCACGGACGGGACGACATTGCCGTCATTGTCGGTATATCCGCGGAGGATGTCGTTGATGCCCGGCACATAGCCGTTGAAGTCGTGCGTGGCGAGGAAAGAGAGCATCTTGGGCACTCTTATGCCCGGTACGATGGTAAAGGCGGCGCCGCGGCCTCCGTCCTCGAGGCCCTCCGCCGCCGCAAGTTTCATCGGCTGGAACTCGGCGGCGTGGACGCCGGAGGCGTCGCCGGTGAGCATGACGCAGCCGCATCCGAGCAGGCCGACCAGGCCTCCGACGATGATGCTGGACTTGGCGAAACGCTTCTCACGGCCTTTAAGCAGGTACCAGCAGGACACTCCGACCGTGAAGATGCCGCCGGTCAGCCAGCCGCTCGTCACGGAGTGGAAGAACTTGCTGACCGCCACGGGATTGGAAATGACCTCCCAGAAAGCCGTCGCCGAGGCCATCTCACTGCGAACGGTATCGGGATTGAAGGTTGTGCCGACGGGATTCTGCATCCAGCCGTTGGCGACCAGGATCCAGTACGCCGAGATGGTGGCGCCGATGCCCGTGAGCCAGGTGGATGCCAGATGGAACTTCTTGGAGACCTTCTCCCAGCCGAAGAACATCACTGCGAAGAAGGTGGCTTCCATGAAAAATGCGAGGATGCCCTCGATGGCGAGCGGGGCGCCGAACATGTCGCCCACGAACCAGGAATAGTTGCTCCAGTTGGTGCCGAACTCGAACTCGAGGATGATGCCGGTGGCTATGCCCACGGCGAAGTTGACTGCGAAGAGCTTCATCCAGAACTTCGCGGTCTTTTTCCAGAAGTCGTCCTTCTTGACGACGTAAAGAGTCTCCATGACCGCCATGACGAGCGCGAGCCCGAGGGTCAGCGGGACGAACAGCCAGTGGTAGGCCGCCGTCATGGCGAACTGGATGCGTGACCAGATGACTATATCCATAAACTAATCGGTTATAAGGTTCAGTGTATCAGTTTGATTATGTGGTTGTTGCGTAATGCGCTCGCCTACGGCTTCGCTCTTCTCGCGGTCGCTCATCCCGGCCATTGCCGGCTTGAAGAAGAACACCCGGAGGATGGCGAAGAGGATGAAAAGCTTGAGCAGTACAAGCCACCACAAAGACCGTCCCCAGGTCATGTTCCTGAAGCCGTCCCGGTATAGCTCCCAGACTTTTTTCATCTTTGATCCCAGACTGCCCATCCGTTCCTGTCTTCTTTGACAAATATAATCAATTATTGTAACAGAGGCGAAGAATTCTTATATTCGTGCAGATATAGATCGGATTATGAACAGGGTATCTTTTTTATGGCTGCTTATCTGCGCAGCGGTCCAGTTGAATGCACAAGTGCTGGATTCAGGTAAACAAGTTCCTTTTGCGCAAGACAGGACGAAGGAAGTGTTCCTGGACGGTGAATGGCGTTTCAGTTTCATGTCCGGAGAATCGGAGAAGGCCGGTTGGGCCGATCCCGCCTTGGACGACCGCCAGTGGGACAAAGTGACAGTACCTGGCTGCTGGGATGCACAGGGATATGCTGAACCGAAATATGTCAATCCCGTTAAGGCTACTGGGTATTACCGCCGGGAATTCAAAGTCCCGGGAAGATGGCTCAAAGGGAGCGGACACGTATTCCTTCGTTTCGACGGTGTGCTGAAGGGATACGAGGTCTGGGTCAACGGGAAGTATGCCGGTAAGTGGGAGTCCGCTTTCAACTCATGCCAGTTCGACGTGACCGATTATGTGGTTGCTGGTGACAATCTGTTGGCAGTCAAGGTTTACACTGAATATAAGGGCGCCGATTTCGACAGTAACGACGATTGGGGCCAGGCCGGAATAAACCGCTCGGTCTCTGTATTTCCGGTGTCGGATGTCCATGTCGGGGATATCACCATTACGACGACTGACGTCTCCGCCGATGCCGCCGTCCTCCATTATGATATAAAATTGGGCAGGTTCTCGTCAGGCAGCAAGCCTTGCAGGCTCCGCCTGACCGTGAAGGACTCTGGTGGCCGTCGCGTCTTGTCAAAGCGGGTGAAAACCGGTCCCGGAGGACAACTGGTCAGCGGAGAAGCCGTTCTTTCAAATCCCAGGCTCTGGAGCGCTGAGACGCCTGACCTGTATGTCTTTGAATGCCGTTCAGGACGCCGGGACAAGCAGAGGATACGCTTCGGTGTGAGGGAGATAACGGTCGACGGAGATGTACTCAAACTCAATGGGAAGCCGGTCAAGCTGCGCGGAGTCAATCTCCACGACACGGACCCTGTGAACGGCAAGTACATCTCAAATGAACTGCTGACCAAGGATCTGCTGATGATGAAACAGGCCAATATCAATTTCATACGCTGCTGCCACTATCCCAAGGCTCCCGAATTCTATGACCTGTGCGACGAGATGGGTTTCTATGTCATGGACGAGGTTCCGTTCGGATTCGGCGACAGCCACCTGTATGACGAGTCATATCAGGACATCCTGCTCACGAGAGCAGATGCGACTGTCGCCCGCGACAAGAATCACCCATGCATCATCGTCTGGAGCATAGGGAATGAGAACCCTCTTACCCCGATTGCAGAGGAGACTGGCCGTTATGTCAAGGAAGCGGATCCTACACGTCCGATATGCTACCCTATGGTCCACGATTACTTCCTTTCATTAAACTATGATATACCTGATTTCGTGGATATTTTTGCTCCTCATTATCCTCCGGTCCCGACTTTGCTCTATTATGCCCAGACCGCTGCACGACCGGTGATCGCTACGGAGTATTGCCATTCCCTGGGCCAGTCCCTGGAGCAGCAGGACGAGCTTTGGGAGATTATGCAAGCCAGTCCGAATCTCGCTGGAGGAGCCATATGGGAGTGGTGTGACCAGGGCATGCCCGACAGGAAGGAGTCTTTCCCCGGCGAGTTCACCCCATCCGAAAAGCTATGGCTCAAGGACTCGACCTGTATCTCGATGGAAGGCAATTCCGGGACGGACGGCATACTCTATGCCGACCGTACGCCGCTCAGCAATTACTATGAGGCCAGGACGAATTATGCCCAGGCACGTCTCATTACCGACACGCTTCGTGCGGGGAAGGGCCATAACGACTTGGAACTCACCATTGAGAATCGTTACGACTTCGTCAATCTGGAGGATGATGTGGTATTTGAATGGCGGCTGAAAGATGGAAGGATGGTCCTTGACAGCGCATCTTTCTCCGTTAACTGTGAGCCAGGAAGCACGGTCGGAAAGACTCTCGGAGTGGAACTGCCAGCATCCCCTTCCGACAGGTTTTATGTCCTGGAACTCAGTGCCGTATCAAAGAAATGGGGGGCGATAGGGGAGTATTCCATTCCTGTCGTCTCTGAGGAAGGCGAGTCCGCAGGGGACCTGTTCTCATTGGATTGGATTCCGTCCGGAGATTCAGGAACGGAGCTTCCGGAGATGTTCCTGAGGGTCGGCAGGAAGAAAGGCCTGGCCGAGGTCCTCAGGGCCAGGGAGTCTGTCAACCATTATCTTATACGGCCGGAATGGATGTGGCAGGAGTATTCGGGCAGGGTACGCTTCACCAATTCCGAGTTCAATGCAGAAGGAACGGTTACTGCCACTCCTGTAGGCGATAACGCTGTCCGTATCGATGCTCTGGTAACTCCGGGGACCGAGGGGAAACAGCTTCTCGAGGCCGGTCTGGCCTTCCTGATGGGACGGGATGTGAAATATGTTCAATGGCTTGGACAGGGACCTTATGCTTCCTATCCCGGTAAGATGCGGGCAAATATGTACGGCGTTCATTCCCTTCAGGCCGGTGACCTTTATTTCGAAGGCAACCGCATGGGAGTGGATATGGCATTGGCTACAGATGCCGAAGGTGCGGGGTGGCTGTTCCTATGCAAGGATTCCTGCATGGATTTCGAGTACACCGACTCAGGCTTGGTTATGACCGTAAACGACAAGGTATCAGGAATGTGCGGGAAGTTGCGCAGGACATCGTTCCCGGTCTACTCTTCCCCTGAAGATCCGGTGAGGCTCTCATTCGTTATGGTGGGAATCAGTCCTGGAGAATGGCCTGAGCCGCTGGCCGCTTTGTTTGAGAACCCATCTGGAATACCTTTGTTCAAACCTTTCCTCACGCAGTATGATACATACTGCCTCAGGCTTCAGGACATAGTGTGCGAAGAGTAGTCTATTGCGCTTTCCTGCGGCCTGTGCCGCGGACAGGATTGGCTTCGAGGGGATTGTCCGGCCAGGAGTGTTTTGGATAGCGGCGGCGGAGTTCCTTCCTCACTTCGAAATAGGCGTTTTCCCAGAAACTGCGCAGGTCCTGAGTGAGCTGGACCGGCTTGAAGCCGGGCGAAAGCAACTCCATCAGGACAGGCTTTCTGCCGTCATCCACGCGGGGAGTGTCGGTAAGGCCGAAGCATTCCTGCAGGCGGACGCGCAGGACGGGGAGTTCCGCCCCCTGGCGGTACTCCACGCGTATGCGGCTGCCGGTGGGGACTGCGATATGTGTAGGAGCGAGGCGGTCGACGGCCTGCTGCTGCTTGTAGTCGAGCAGTGACCAGAGGGCTTGTGTGAGGCCTATCTTCTTGAGTTCCTGGGAAGTAGTCGCTTTGCCTATGAATGGAGGAAGCCAGTCGGAGGCGTGCCGGAGGACGGCGTCAGTCGAGAGGTCGGGCAGGTTCAGTTCGGGATGCCAGGCGGCGACGGCGGCCACGCGGCGCTGGAGATTCCCGACTTCGTCGGAGAACTCCAGCATGCTGCGGCCGTCGCGGGCCGCCGCTTCGCAGATGATGCGCATGATCTCCTCGCGTGGGATGTCGCTGAGCGGCCGGGCTGAAATGACGAGGCCGCCGATGCGCGTTTCGCGCTGGGCGACGACGGCGCCGCGCCGACTGTCCCAGGCGACGTTGTCGCGCTCCGTGCGCATGTCGCCGAGGTCGCCGGGATCGAGTGGTGCGGCCAGGAAGATACGCCCGTCGGCGCCTTCGCGGGCGTTGAGGCTGGCGACTGCCAGCCATTCGTATGAGGCCATGGGATCGTCCTGCTCCGTGAAAGCCGGATCCCCGCATGCCAGCAGGAAGCGTCCGCAGCCGTCCTTGTGCGCCTTGGCTATCCTTTCGGGATAGGCGGCAGCCACAAGGGCTCCGATGGCATAAGGGTCCGGGTCGGAGTCGTCTTCGGCGCATCTCGTCAGGCTGCGGTACTGCTCCGCAATGCGGGCGATGCGGCCCCAGGCGCGGCCCTCCCGGCGTTCGCGCCGGGCCCGCCGCAGGGCTGAGATCCGCGCGCCGAGGTCCGTCCCTGCGCTCTCCTGCGCCATCGGATCCTTCTCTTCGAGCAGGGCCGCGATGTCTGACGCAAGGGCTTTCTCTTCAGGAGTTTGCGCTTTGACTAGCATGTGTGCGATGCGCGGATGGCAGGGGAGTGCCGCCATGCGGCGGCCGGCGGCGGTTATGCCGCCGGCCGCATCGACGGCGCCGAGCGCAAGCAGCAGGCCTGCGGCCTGCCTGAGGCTTGCGCCGGGAGGCGCCGTCATCCACGGCAGCCCATCCGCCCCGCAGCCTCCCCATGAGGCTATGGCGAGCACCGTCTGCGAGAGGTCGGCCTCCAGGATCTCCGGGCGGCGGTTCTCCTCCATCCTGGCCTCAGTGCCGGGGCCCCAGAGCCTGTAGCAGACGCCGGGAGCGACGCGGCCGGCGCGGCCGGTGCGCTGCCGGGCCATGTCCCGGCTGATGCGCACCGTTTCAAGCCGGCTCAGGCCGCTCTGCGGGTCGAATACCGGCTTGCGGCACAGTCCGGAGTCGACCACGATGCGTACGTTTTCAATTGTAAGGGAGGTCTCTGCAATGGGAGTCGCGAGCACGATCTTGCGCCTTTCGCCAGGGGCGATGGCCCGGCGCTGCGCCTCCGGCGGCAGCATGCCGTAAAGTGGATGCACTTCCGTGCCGTCGAGCGTATCGCCTAGAAGCTCTGCGCAGCGCCGTATGTCCGCCTCGCCGGGCAGGAAGGCCAGTATGTCGCCTTCCTGCTCCCGGTGCGCCCGCCTGACGGCGCGCGCCACCGCCTCGGCGGCGTTCGCCTCCGTCGCCTCAGGCTCCTCTTGGATAATTTGTACCGGGAACATCCTCCCCTTACCTTCGACCAGGGGGGCGTCCATTTCCTGGCATATCTCCCCAGTGTCGATAGTGGCGGACATTATGACTATCCGAAGGTCCGGACGCAGTTGTTGCTGCGTTTCACGGCACAATGCAAGGGCAAGGTCACTGTTGAGACTGCGCTCGTGGAACTCGTCGAAGATGACTGCCGAGACCCCGTCCAGAGTGGGGTCATCGACCAGCATCCTTGTCAGGATGCCTTCCGTAAGTACTTCAATGCGAGTTGCTGACGATACTTTGGACTCGAAGCGGATGCGGTATCCGGCCGTGTGCCCGACAGGCTCGCCGAGCAGCCAGGCCATGCGCTCCGCGATCTGCCTGGCTGCCAGGCGCCTCGGCTCCAGCATCAGCACCCGGCCTTCGCCTAGTCCTTCGAGGATGGTGATGGGAAGCAGCGTGGACTTGCCCGCGCCGGGCGGAGCCGTCACCACCAGGGATGCGTGCCCTGCGAGCAGCGCATCCACGGTGCCGGCCATCTCCGCCGCGGGCAGCCTTCCCGCCCGTCTGAATACTTCGGAGATTACTTCATCCACCTGTCGAGCCAGTCGAAATAGGTGCGGTGCCAGTAGAGGGCGTTCTGCGGCTGGAGGATCCAATGGTTCTCTTCCGGGAACACCACGAGTTTGGAGGGAACTCCCATCATTTGGGCGCAGTTGAAGGCGGCCATGCCCTGGGTATAAGGGATGCGGAAGTCCATTCCGCCATGGAAGCAGAGGATGGGAGTATCCCATTTCTCCACGTTCAGTTTCGGGTTGTGGGCGTAGTGGCGGACGGCCTCGGGATACTTGCTCCACGGCGAGCCGCTGAGATAGCCGCGTCCCAGGCCGCCGTTGTCCCAGTCGGCGAACCACATCTCCTCGGTGGTATAATACAGCGCCTCTTCGTCGAAGATGCCTGCGTGGGCGATGAAGCAGTCGAAGGTCTTCTCGTGCATTCCCGCGAGGTAATAGACGGAATAGCCGCCGTAACTGGCTCCGCAGGCGGCAACCTTGTCGATGAAAGGCTCGGCCTTGATGTCCCTGGCAGCGCTGAGATAGTCCTGGATGTTCAGGCCGCTGTAGTCACCGGAGATCTGCTCGCACCATTCCTGGCCGAAGGCGGTCGTGCCGCGGCGGTTGGGGAGGACGACGACATAGCCCTGCGAGCACATGAGCCTGTAGTTCCAGCGGTAGGACCACCCCTGGCTGAGCGTGCCCTGGGGGCCTCCGAGGCAGATTTCGATGGCGGGATACTTCCTGGAAGGGTCGAATTGCGGGGGATAGAGCACCCAGGTGAGCATGTCCTTGCCGTCGATGGTCTTGACGTAACGCATCTCGGTCTCGTGCGACGCGACCTGCTCCAGGATGCGGTCGTTCTCATGGGTGATGCGTACCGGATCTCCTCCGTCGAGAGGGACGGCCACAAGTTCGTTGGGGAAATCCATGGAACAATAACTTGTCAGCAAAGTGTTGCCGTCAACTGCCCAGGGGGAGTCGAAGTCGTACCAGAGCCTGTCGCTTGTCAGGCGGCTGATGGCCCAGCCCCCGTCGGCGCAATCGGCCCTGTAGATGGCTTGGAGTCCTTCGGACAAAGCATTGAAATAGAGTCCTTTGCTGTCATCTGTCCAGACGAGGCCGGCGGCATTGTACTTGAAACCGGCGGTCAGTTCGCAGCGTTCGCCGAACGAGAACTGATTGCCGTCGATGCTTATCTCCTGCACCATTATCCTGGATTTGTCTGATTCGTAACCCTGGCGCTCCATGCTGAGCCAGGCGATGTGCTTTCCGTCGGGGGACCAGACGGGGTCGGTGTCGTAGCCGCCGTCCATCTCGATGCGCTTGACCTCGCCCGTCGCGATACAATAGACGTATATCTCCGTATCGGTGGAGAATGCATACTCCTTGCCCACTGCCTTGCGGCAACTGTAGGCGACGAAGCGTCCGTCAGGGCTCCAGCTGAGCTGTTCGGCTCCGCCGAAAGGCTCGGCAGGGAGCTCGTACGGTTCGTCGCCCAGCAGGTCGAAGGAGTTGTCAGGAGTGATCATCGCGCCTGCGAACGGGGCGACATAGGTACGGGGCGTTTCCGTCACCCAGTGGTCCCAGTGGCGGTACATGAGGTCCTCGGTGGCATATGCTTCAGCCTTGGCAAGAAGAGGGTCGCTCTCCGGAGGAGTCTGTACGGAACCGTTGTCGATAGTGCTGATATACAGGATGTTGCTCTGATCGGGAGAAAGCTTGAACTCGCCGATGCCGGCAGGGACGTCGCTTATCTGTACCTTCTTTCCAAGCTTGGAGCCCAGCAGGGGAGCCTTCCATATCTGGCCTCCCTGGAGGAAGTAGATCTCCTTGCCGTCGAGGGACCAGCGTGCATTGGAGACGCTCTTGGCGTAACGGGTCAGCTGGACCTTGTCAGTACCGTCGATGTTGCTCATGAAGAGATTGCGGCAGCTGCGGTTGTCAGCGATGGAAGTATAACTCACTCCGTAAAGGACCTTGGTCCCGTCGGGAGAGACCTGCGGGTCGGAGAGCCGTCCGAGGGACAGCAGCACTTCCGGGGTCATGTGTCCGTCGGTGACGGTGATGTCCGAAGCTCCGATGTAACCGCTTTCGTTGTCTTGTTTCTTGTTGCAACTCATTGTTACGAAGACGATTGCGATGGCGCAGCATATTGCGCCGAAATGATTGATTCTCATATATCTGGTCTATTTGTATTTGTCAGCGGCTTCCTGCAGTTCCCTGGCCATACGCTGCCGCAGGGAGAGAGGGGAGAGGATCTCGACCTCCGAGCCGAGGCGTTTCAGCTCCATCAGCAGGTCCTCGTTCGGAATGACGCGTATGCGGAACTTGACATATCCTTCCCCTTCCGGTCCGAGTTCTATCTGTGTCGGGTGCAGGGGGAGGTCCCGAAGGAAATTGGCCTCGTGTTCCGTTACCTTGAGGTATATGCTCTCTGGTTCCGCGTCGCGGTCGAGGTATATGCCTATGGTCTGGGAGTAGAGCTCATCGATATCGTAGCCGCCGGGCATGCGGAAGGTCCAGCCGGTAGCCGTGAGCGAACTGATGCGGTCGAGGGCATAGACCCTTTCGGCTCCGCGTTCGTGACAGTAGCCGAGCAGGTACCAGCGCCTCTGGTACTCCTTGATGCCGTATGGGTCGACGTGGAACATCTCCCCGTCGTCCTCGCCGTATTTGCGATACACTATCTCCAGGGTGCGGTCATCCTTCATCGCGGCGATGATGCCGGTGAGGTGGATCTGGCCGGAGGGAATGTTCTCCACCGAGACCCGGCCTGTGAGGCGTTCGCGGCTAAGGGATAGTAAATTGTTGACCGTGAAGGTATTGATGAGCCAGCCCACGGAAGATTCGCGGTCTATGGCATCCTCGCCGTAGCGGATGAAATAGCAGTTGGTGCTGCGGTTGCACTCTATCTCTATTCCGAAGATCTCGGCTATGGCCTCGCGGTGGTTGTTGAAGGTGCGGCGGTAGTAGGGGGTGCCGTAGCGGCGCTCCCACCGGGTGCATATCTGCTCCAGCGTGAGGCCGCCTCCGCCCGCGTCTATGAATGTCTGGATGAGCCAGATGTATTTGTCGATGAGTTCCGTTATCATCAGCTTATCTTGCTATAGTCCTTGATGTTGTATTTGTCTTTCTGCAGTTCCCTGGCAAGCGGGACGTTCCTCGGACTTGAGAGGAAAGGATCCGACTCGAGTATGTGCTCGGCATATACCCTCGCGTCGCTGAGGATGATGCCGTCACGCGCGAGGGAAGCGATGTTGAGCGCGATGGGCAGGCCGCTCTGCTGTGTGCCCTCCAGGTCTCCGGGACCGCGCATCTTCATGTCCTCCTCGGCAAGGACGAAGCCGTTCTCCGTCTCGCACATCAGGTCGAGGCGGTGCTGGGACTCCTTGGAGACCTTCTCGTCCTTGACCAGTATGCAGTAGGACTTCTCGCTGCCGCGGCCCACGCGGCCTCGCAACTGGTGCAACTGGCTGAGTCCGAAGCGCTGGGCGCTTTCGATGACCATGACGGAGGCGTTCGGGACGTCCACGCCGACCTCGATGACCGTGGTGGAGACAAGGATGTCGGCGCGGCCTTCGGCGAAGGCCGACATATTGAAATTCTTGACTTCGTTGGTCTGCTGGCCATGGACGATGGCTACCTTGTAATCGGGCAGGGGGAATGCCTTCACGATATCCTCATAGCCTTCCTCGAGGTTCTTCAGGTCCATCTTCTCGCTCTCGAAGATGAGGGGATATACGACGAAGACCTGGCGGCCCTTGGCAATCTCGTCGCGCATGAACTTGTACAGTGCGCGGCGCTTCCCCTGGCCTATCAGCATGGTCTGGACGGGCTTGCGGCCGGGAGGCATTTCGTCAATGACCGATACGTCCAGGTCGCCGTACAGAGTCATCGCCAGCGTCCTCGGAATGGGCGTCGCTGTCATCACGAGAACGTGTGGCGGAACGCCGGGTCCTTTGGCCCAAAGCTTCGAGCGCTGGTCGACGCCGAAGCGGTGCTGCTCGTCGATGATGGCAAGGCCGAGGGCGTGGAAACGCACGTCGTCCTCGATCAGGGCGTGCGTGCCTATGAGGACACTGATGCTGCCGTCCTCCAGGCCGGCGTGGATCTCGCGGCGCTCACGGGCGGTGCTGCTGCCCGTCAGGAGCGCGCAGCGCACGCCGGTACCCTCCAGGTAGCGGCTGACATTCGCGTAATGCTGCTGCGAGAGGACTTCCGTAGGGGCCATGATGCAGGACTGGTAGCCGTTGCCGTGGGCGATGAGGCAGCTCAGGACGGCGACCATGGTCTTGCCTGAGCCGACGTCGCCCTGCAGGAGCCGGTTCATCTGGTGGCCGCCGGTCAGGTCGGCGCGTATCTCCTTGATTACTCGTTTCTGTGCTCCGGTCAGGTCGAAAGGAAGTTTCCTGTACAGGGCGTTGAACGATTCGCCGACTTTGGGCATGCGGATGCCGACTTCGCCGCGACTGCGTATGTATTTCTGTTTCAGCAGGGAAAGTTGAAGGAAGAAGAGTTCCTCGAACTTCAGCCGGTATGTGGCCTTGGCGAGCGCCTCCGCATCCTGCGGGAAATGGATGTTGCGAAGGGCGAAACGCAGGGGGACCAGATCCTTCTCGCGGAGGATGTAATCAGGAAGCGTTTCGTCGATTTCCGGGAGACAGGCGTTCAGGGCTGAGGCCTGGAGGCGGTTCATCACCTTGCCGGTGATGCCGGCGTTCTTGAGTTTCTCGGTGCTGGTGTATACCCCTGTGAGCGTGCCGACGCCGGCGGGAGTGTCGGCTTGGGAAGGAGGGTTGTCCACCTCCGGATGGACGATGTTCAGGCGCTTCCCGAATCTCTGCGGCTTGCCGAAGAAGATGAAGACGCTTCCCGGCGTCAGGCGCTCCCAGTTCCACTTTATGCCCTTGAAGAAGACCATCTCCATCTCGCCGGTGCTGTCGGCGACGATGACGCTCAGCCTCTTTATGGCATTGAACCTGAGGACTTTCACCCCGTTCTTGTCCGCCGGGCAATTGTCAATCTCAACGCCGGCCTGGCTGCGCTGGACGAAGATCGAACTCCCCGGGCCGTAGAGCGTGGCCCGGACCACCCTAGCCATCACCTGCACGTGCGCGACGTCCGGGGTGACTTCTGCAATACGCTGGATGCCGCTCCTGTCGATATAACGGAAAGGGTACAGATGGATAAGGTCGCTGAAGGTCTCAATCCCCAGCTCCTTCTTGAGCAATGCCGCCCTTTTCGGTCCCACCCCCGGCAGGTACTGTATGTCCGATCCCAGTTGTGTCATACTTTAGCACAAATATACGCATTTCTTCCTAATAATACCATATTGCGTGTGCGTTTGCCCTCCAATCGCACACATCAGAAGGTATTTTAGGCTAATGGTGTGCAATCAGGCCCAAAACGCACACGGCCGGAGGATCAGCGCCTCGCCTTGAGCGGGTAGAGAGAGGAGACTGTCTGAAGGTCGAGGTTAAGGATGCGCTGGATTTGGGAGTTGCTGGCGGCATAGTCTTCGTGCATGACCCTGGCCAGTTCAACCTTTTCCTTCATACTGATCTCAGCGGGTCTTCTTGCGCCGAATCTCTTCCTGCACTCCATCTGCATGGCCGGGTACATTTCTTCGTCTGTCAGGACGACGGTGTCCCCCAGTCGCCTGGCCTCTTCACTGTATGCTTCGACGTTTTTTGACAATAAGGAGAAATACTGGTGCGCATCCCTGAACATTCCTTCCCCTTCGGTTACCTTGCAGTAGCTTGGTGGAAAAAAGAATCCGTTCTTGAAGCGATATGTTACAGGCAATTCTATGATCCGTCCGTGGAATATCTCTCTCTTTGCCTTATAGGTCAGTGAGGAATAAAGGACTCCGGTATCCGACCGTGACAGGGGATTAAAATAGTATGCGCCGGTTCCCCAGGGATAGGAGAAAGGAGTATGTTCCGGATGGACGACGTATCCGTTCCTGTGTACATATACAATCTCGTTCCTTAACATTTTCAGGCTTGTGATCGGGATCGGTTCGCACTCGAATGCGCCAAGGTCGACTTCCCTTCCCAGGGATTTCAGATATCTTTTCAGTCTTTCCCTGCGTCTGGACATATACTGTAAACAGCGGTCACGGGTACATGATACAATGTCATGGACATGATTACCCATAAGGGTATGGGCGTAGATGACTATTCCTGTTTCTGCAGCACAAATGGCTGTGGAAGACATTCCGAAGTGGAAATCGTCATCCGAAATGAACAGGATCTCCTGAAACATTCCGGGAGTGGTCAGGTGCCAGAACGGCCCTTCCTGCTTGAAGCGGAACTCGCAAATGCTTTCTTTCTCTGCAAATGTCATCGGACGGGTGCCGACAGACATCATCTCTCTCTTTTCCATAGTTAAGTTCAATAAGTCTCTGCTTCTCCTGAAGCAGTGATGCAATTATCGAAAAACTGATTGAGATTAGCAAATATTCTTTCAGCCCTTTAATCGTGCGTGTGTGATTCGTGCCAAATTGCACACAGACGGGCCAAATAAAGGCTTTCCGTGTGTGTTTTTGGACAGATCGCACACGGATATGGCGTAAGGAAGGGGGGGCTAAAGCATTTTCTTCCAGTGGAGGACGTTGGCGGCGATGATGATGCCGAGGACGATGGCGATGGTGACCTTGACGGCGGTCAGGCCTGCGTTGAGGGATGCTCCCAGGTGCTCTGAAACGACATAGTAAGAGCTCCAGAACACTCCGGCTCCGGGAATCAGGGGGAAGTCGCCGCAGATGAGGAACACCGTGCCGGGACATTTCAGTTTTACGGCGAAGAGGCGCGAGACGAAAGCCACGATGGTCGATGCCACCAGCGTCCCGCCCACCACTGACAGGGGAGTAAAGCGGACGACCAGCAGGTAGGTCGCCCAGCCCAGCATGCCCACCACTCCTGCGGAGAAGTAATACTTGCGCGGCACCCCGAACAGCACCGCGAAGGATGCGGTGCCCAGCAGGGCCGCGGCCAGCTGGATGGGGAAGATGGCCGTGACGGGGTCGGTCAGCGTGCCGTGCAGCTGTATCATCCCTCCGGCTATGTAACTGTGTATCAGGAATGTGACGCAGACTCCGATGGCGATGGACAGAAAGACCAGCAGCGCGTCCAGCAGGCGGGTGATGCCGGCGAGGTAGTCTTCGTCGGCGATGTCCCTCAGTCCGTTGGTGAAGGCTACTCCGGGGATGAGGGGGATGAGCGTGCCGATGATCATGTTGCCCAGGCTCTGCCCGAATCCCCATTGGTGGAAGAGGATGCAGAGCAAAGTTCCGACCGCTCCGGAGCAGATGTTGCCAAGGGCCTTGGACATCCGCGGAGCGCAAGCCAGGACCAGCATAAGGTATGTGACGGTTCCCGCGACGAGCGCCGCGGCGCAGTCCATGAAACTGCCGCCGAAGATGGCGCAGAACGCCCCGCTCCCAAGCGCCGCGCCCGCAATACGCTCCCACAGCGGCTTCTCGGGCATGTTCCTGATCTCCTCAAGCCGTGCCCGGGCCTCTTCGAGGGAATGCTTGCCTGCGGTGATCTCACGCGAGAGCTGGTTCACTTCCACCACCTTGTCCAGGCGCGCGCCCTTGATGGGGATGAAATCGACGTTGGCGTAGGACCGGCCGGTGGTGAAGATGCCGTTGCTGAGGACGAAGAAATGCTCCCTGTCCTCGCCGTAATGCCCGGCGATGCGCTTCATGGTCTCCTCCACGCGGGATATCTCCGCCCCGTTCTCGAGGAGGATGTGTCCGGCGTCGGACGCGAGGCTGAGTATTTCGTTTGAACGGTCTTCGGCCATCGATGCCAGTCTATGACGCTACCTGAGCGTCTCGTGCAGGCGCACTTCGATGCCTGTTCCCTCCAGACCGTCCTTGATGGCCTGCATGTCGGTGTTGCCGAGATGATAGGGGACGAGTACCTTGGGATTGATGACCTTGGCGGCGTGGATGCACTGCTCGACGGTCATCGTGTAAGGCTGGTTGGCTGAAAGGAAAGCCACGTCGATATCCTTGAGCTGGGCATACTCCTCAATGTCCTCCGAGTCGCCGGAAACAAAGACGCGCAGGCCGCCGACCGTGAAGAGGTAGCCGTTGCCGTTGCCCTTCGGGTGGAACTGCTCCCTGCCTTCGGTGGTGTTGTATGCGGGCGTGGCCTCGATGACGATGCCCTTGCCGGCTTCGGTCCTGTCTCCGTTGGCCATGACCTCGCCGTATCCGAGCATGTCGTGGACCTTGCCGTTGGCGATCACGCGGGTGTCATCCTTCGAGAGGGATGCGATAACGTCTTTGTTGTAGTGGTCGCCGTGCTCATGGGTGATGAGGATGACGTCGGCCTTGGGGGAAGCCTCGTACTCGTCAGCCTTGACCGGGTCTATCTGGATGAGATAGTCCTTGTAGGAAATGGAGATGGAGCCGTGGTTGATGCAGGCGATGTCGACCGTGCCTCCCTTTGCCTTGAAAGATTCCACGTTGGGGTCGGAGGGCTTCTGTGCGCATGCCACCACCGCGATGACGGCGGCGAGAGCGGAAATCAATGCCAAGTATTTCATTGTCGTAGTTTTATATGATCCTTACAAAGTTAAGACAAATCTGCGAAAATGCATTATATTTGCGGCCGTATATAAACGGACCATGAACAAATCCCTTCTCGGCTACCATGCCCTCGCACTTCTTGTCGTGGCGATCTGGGGCGTGACTTTCGTGTGCACGAAGGTGCTGATCTCCGCCGGACTCCAGCCGGCGCAGATTTTCGCCATACGCTTCGTAATGGCGTATGCCGGAATCTGGGCCTTGTGCCTGGTCCGCAGGCGCGGCGAAGACGGAAAGCAGGCGGTGAAGCTCTTCAGCAAGTCCGCGCTCGACGAGGCGATCTTCGTCTTTCTCGGCATCACCGGGGGCTCCTTCTATTTCCTTACCGAGAATACCGCACTGGCCTATACCCAAGCCTGCAACGTGTCCTTCCTCGTCTGCAGTGCGCCTCTGTTCACGGCACTCTTTACCCTGGTCTTCAAGCGTTTCTCCCACGGCAGGATCGCCCGCGGCCTGGAGGACATCCGTCTGGGGTGGCCGCTGGGCATCGGCACCCTGCTGGCCCTCGGCGGAATGGCGCTGGTCGTCTTCGAGCGCCAGTCGCTTCAGCTTTCGCCGAAGGGCGACCTCTTTGCCATTGGCGCAGCCGTCTGCTGGGGCCTCTACAGCATCTTCATGGCTCAAATGACCTCCGAGTACGGAGCCGTCTTCGCCACCCGCAAGGTGTTCTTCTACGGACTCCTGACCATCATTCCCTTCCTCCTCGGCGGCGACTCCGCCACGGTCCTTGCCGCCCTCTCGCAGCCATCAGTCATCCTCAATCTGCTGTTCCTTGGGCTTGTGGCGTCGCTGTTCTGCTTCATCCTCTGGAACAAGGTCATGTCCAGGCTCGGCAACTTCACGACTACCAACTACGTCTACCTCAACCCCTTCTTCACCCTGATCACTTCAATGATCTTCCTGGGTGAGCGTATGACCCTCCTTTCAGTCATAGGCTCGCTCTCCATCGTCTTCGGCGTCATCCTCTCCGGCCGGAAATAACCCATTGTCCGGAGCGGGCTGTGTGCCCTGTAAACCTTCGCTTCGCTCATCCCACCGCTGCGCTTTGCTTGCGGTCCCCCCGTTCACGAGGCCACGGGCGGCCACGGGTTTGCAGGGCACAAAGCCCGCTCCAAACAAAAAAAAAGACCGGATGGCCGGTCTTTTTCTGTTATGTCAAGAAAGGTTTAGAGCTGAGGGCCGGCGGCTACGAGGGCCTTGCCGGCTTCGTTGGACTCGTACTTCTTGAAGTTCTTGATGAAGCGGCCGGCGAGATCCTTGGCCTTCTCCTCCCACTCGCAGGCGCACTTGTAAGTGTCGCGGGGATCGAGGATACCGGTGTCGACGCCCTTGAGGACGGTCGGGACGGTGAAGTTGAAGTAAGGGATCTGCTTGGTCGGGGCCTCGTCGATGGAATGGTCGAGGATGGCGTCGATGATGCCGCGGG
>JAFZQO010000035.1 GCA_017620335.1 Bacteroidales bacterium | reverse complement strand
TTCCCTTATGTTCACCGCAAAGATAGCAACATCTTTTTACTTGGCAAACATTTGGCAAACATCTTGGTAACATTCAATACCGGATAGGGGCACGGATTACTGTCGGTCAATAGCCTATAATATTGATAATCAATTGATATATTATTATTGATTGTTGGTAAACCGCAGTAAAATTGAGTATCTAGGAGTAATTTTCAAATCCCGCCCGGGGCACAACAAGAGCAGCGTGACCCGCTGCCCTTTTTGCGTTCAGTGACTTCGACATTATTGCTGTTGTCGTCCCATTTTGAGGGACGTTAGCAGCACTTCAACACAAAGCGCTAGTCGACAAACGGGCACTAAACGCTATAATTCTTCCACGTAAACGGATTCAAAGATGGTCCGGAGCCACGGTTCGTCTTTTATAATAACACTGTAGAATCTCATTCCTCGTGATTCATCCAAAACTTACTATTGACGAAGTGCCGCGTATCGCCTTCGGAATCGACGTTTTGCCAGATCATTTCCTCGTCTGTCAATTTGATGATACAGAAGGATTGATCTTTTGTTTGCGGCTCTTCCTGAAAATGGAGAGTGACCATATCTCTCCCCTGATTCTGTTCCAGGGAATAATTGAGGAACTTTTCCGATTCCGTATCAGAATACCAATCGTAAGTCCTGACAGAAATGCCCTCCTCGCGGATGTACCAGATTCGGCTGCCTTCTACGTGATAATCAGGACCATAATACTCTTGCCAGGCTCCGAAAAAAAAGCCCATTTCAACCTGGCTGGATTCCAGCCGCTCACAAGCGCACGCAATCAGCAACATCAGAACAGAAACAACGACAATCCGTAAAACCTTCATATAATCATGAACTCCTATTTATCTAACTCTTAAAGGTAATCATTATTCTTCAGACCCTCTAGAACCAGATAGTTTTTTCGGTCACTTTTGGTCACCTCTTTCAAAATTCGGTCACTTTCGGTCACTTTTTCCGGTTATTATTTGAATACACCGCTGGATTATACCAACCTCTTGATAGACAAATCATTCGATAGCCACCAAGAATACACGATAGCCACCAGTTATTTAGCTCCCGCCCGGGGTACCTTAGAAAGAGCTAACTGACTGATTTTCAGCAGTTAGCTCTTTTTTGTGTTAATTATTGGCGACATTTTGGCGCCGTCTTGGCCCGGATGCCGATCAGGTGGTCGCTGTTCAGGCAGTTATCCATATCGATGCGGTTGCAGTCGAGATGGAGGTGAAGGAGGCACTGCGGTAGGCGATGATTACGCTTTAATTCTCCTACGAAGAAGATTGATGTACGAGGCCTTAAGTTCTTCTGACAGGAAAGAGTTCTGTATTACCTCTTCAAACTTTGGGAGAAGGTCTAAATACTTCTTCTTGATCCTATCGAATACGATTTCCGGAACGCCGCAGGTCTTAAATGCGGAAATAAAGTCTGAGTCCTTGATATGCTTCTTTTTGCCATTAAGGTTCAGAGCCAATTCTTCGTCATCGGCAGGATTACTTATGGCGGCGCTCAACAGGTCGTATGCCGGAGAGAGAACGGGCTCGCCCGCAGGTGCATACAGGGAGAAGTTCTTCAGATGCATATCGTTGTTCCCAGTAAGCCAGGAGAAATACACCAATTCCAGGAAATCCACCATATCCAATTGAGGAACGGCGGAATACTTCCGAATTGCCTTGCCAATTTGCTCATAAGAACTGCGATACTTATGCTCTGTCTGCCGTTCCGTTAGCTGGCACATATCCTCCATAGCAATCTTCTCTCCTTTTTTTGTCCGGTCAATCCGCTTGGTGAGGTAGCCGATGCTGCCGTCCTTCATCCGGATGAGCGTATGTGGAACGATCTTAAGCTTTGCGATTTCGGCCAGATGCATGGTGAGATCCTCGTTTTCGGGCAGCATCGCAAACCGTTCCGTTTGAGGCTTGAAGATATAGCCACCCCAGAGGCCCACTATGGTAAGCTTCTGGGAATCCTTGTGTTTGTCAAGGTTCAGGGACAGTTTTGGCTGAACCCCGGTCAAAGTGGTTTGTGACTTGATGACCTGAGCGGCCAGTTCGTCCATCTCCTCCCTGGTATAATCCAATGCCGGAGCCGTCGTGGTTCCGAAGAACTTCCTGCAGCAGGATTTATGGAAATCAACCTCTCCCGGGCCGAGTTCCTTATAGCAAAATAAACACTTACTCATCACCATCCTCCTTTATCGGAATTACACTGACCGCGCCGATGCAGTCTTTACAGCAGAGAAGCAGAAGGGAGAACCTGTCCAGTTCGCTGATATCCGTGTTACGCAGGGCCACATCCAGAAGCCAACCCTCTGGAATCAGTCCATCGAAGAAAGGAAAAAGAGCCGGAGACTTGTATGGCTTTTCCGTCAAAGGAAGGGTAAGGCTAACGGGTTTGGCATCAACGTCGGAAAGATACGCGGTATCATAAAGGAACTCATAACCCTCATCCGTTTCTTTCAAGACCCCGGCCGGCTTCCCTTTGTATTCGATCAATGCCGTTTTCATTTCACCTTCTTTTGAGGAACCAGTTCGTACCCGAACAAATCAAATACCTGGGCGACTTTATCCATCCGGACCGTAGCCTTACCCTGCTCCAATTCACGCACGAAGTTCAAGCCGACGCCGGACTTCATCGCCAGATCCACCTGCGTAAGGCCATGCTCCTTCCGCAGGGATTTCAATGTCGAAGATATGATGTTATTACTCATAATTACATTCGCTTGGATGCAAATATAAGAAATAAATACAAAACTACATCATAACGAATGTAAAATATCATTAGAAGCCAACGATTACATCCGATAAAGGATAACAAAAGTCAACAAGGCTAAAAAACGCCAGATAAAGCCACTAACTGCCAGAATTGTTTCAGTATAGTTTCAGTAGAGGTTTACAGCTAACGGATAACCTCTTGATTATAAAATGCATCTATTAAATAATCAGTATTCCCGCCCGGGGCACGAAAGGATGTCATTCTATGGCATCCTTTTTCTGTTGAATTCGCCTATTGCACTTCAAATGAGAATTCACTGATTCAGCAGGCTATCCAATTTCCGGGCATAGTCCAGGTTGGCATCGATGGATTCCTTGTCCGGGTGAGGCTGCACGAATACGGAATAATCCGGCTCGGGATCTTCCTCGATGTCGACGTCTGCACGGGCATCTGTGAACGCAAGCACTTCTTTCTCGGAGATGCCGATCAGTTTCATGTTCTTGCGGTTCATACGCCGCAGATTGTCCGAACAGTAAGCGAGCCATGCCTTATTCGAGTTAGGCATTTGCAGTTGTCGCCGTACCTGCTCATCCCTGAGCAACTTCTCCGTAAAGCATGAGCCGGGATAATCCGAATAATGATTGAAAATCCGCTCCTGATGTCCGGCATATTCGAGGGCCTCCTTGTTGATTTCCTCTTCGATCCAGTTCATATAGGAAAAACAGGCACCAACGTTGTCTACGAACCGAAAACTCCCCAGATTCTTCCAAGTGTCGATGTTACTGCTGAAGATGGTTTCGGCCGTATTGTCATGGCGGATGATCGGTGCTTGGAAAACCTCCTGTACAGCTGCTCCAAAGGGGTCATCGCCAAGTCTTGCAACTTCGTCTATCGGCAGCCGGAGCAGCCAGACGGCAATACTGTCCATACGGTCCCAGTTTGTCGCCGATTCATCCAAGGTCCGGGCAAACGACTCGATGCTGCTCATGACCATCAGGGCAGTGAGCTTGCGCTCTTTTTTCTGATTGTTCCGTTCAACCAGTTTGCTCGTGCCGAAAGTCAGAACAATCGAAACGGTCGTGGCAAGGATCGCGACCACAAAATCCTTCCACCAGTTCCTGTCAAAGAATTTGTTTGGCATAGTTCAATCTCGATTTATCGAAAACTCATTTTGTGTTCAACAACTCAACAGGAAGCCAGATACGCGCTGAAAGCGGGCCGATAAAGCTCCCCGACGGGAAGGGTCTTGCCATTGTCCAGCCGAACGGAAGTGCGGGAGGCATCCGCGATATGCCCCAGGGCGATGATATAGGAGCGGTGGATGCGCATAAAGAGGTCTGCCGGCAACTGTTCGATGAGGTTTTTCAGACTGTAGAGGATGACGACCGGCGCCTCTGAATCAACCAGGTATACCTTGACATATTCGCTCATGCTCTCCACATAGATGATCTTGCGGACATCGATGCTGATGGTCCGGTAGTCCGCCTTGAAGTGAAGGATTGGGTCCGCCTCCCGGGCTTCTAGCGCCGCCTGCATCTCCAGATGCTTCCGAAGCTTTTCGCAGGATGCTTCAAACTCCTTGAAACTGAATGGCTTCAACAGGTAGTCCACCGCATTGACCCGAAAACCCTCCACGGCATACTCCGAATAGGCCGTCGTGAAGATAACGGCGGGCGGATGAGGCAGCGACTTGATGAAATCCATCCCGCTGAGGTCCGGCATATTGATGTCCAGGAAGATCGCATCGGCCTTCGCGACATAGGGCGCCGCCATCGCGGCGCTGCTGCAGGCGGCCACCAGCTCCAGGAACGGAACCTTGGCAATGTACATTTCCAGCTGGCGCAGGGCCAGCGGCTCATCGTCTATGGCTATGACCCGGATCATGATGCCAGAAGGGTTTGGTCCGGGACGGCCAGCAAGACGTCATAGCGCCCGCCCTCTTCATCGATGGACAGGGTGTAGGCGTTTCCGTACAGGAGCGTGAGACGTTTCTTGATGTTTTCCAGGCCGATCCCGTGCCGCTCATCAGCCTCTGCCGGATGCGAGGAATTGACACAATGGAAAATCACTTTGCCCTCCTGAAGTTCGACCTTCACGCGGATGAACGATTCTTCCGAGTAACTCACCCCGTGCTTGAAGGCGTTTTCCACGAAAGAAGCCATCACCAGCGGAGGGACTACCGCACCACCCCGTTCTTTCGGGAAGACCGTATCGATCCGAAGGGCGTCCTCGGGATAACGGAGCCGCATCAGGGAGATGAAATGCTCGATAAAGTCCAGTTCCCGCTCCAGCGGAATGGTGGGCGCATCGCCCTCATACAGCAGGATGCGCATCATCTTTGAGAACCCCTCGATGCTCTCTTTGGCCTTCTCCGGATCGATGTCCACCAGCGCGTGGATGTTGTTGAGCGTATTCATCAGGAAATGCGGATTGATCTGGTACCGCAGCGACTCCAACCTTTGTTTGGTGTTCTCGGCTTCCAGTTCCTTCATCCTGCGCTCCTTGCGCCGGGACTCCATGTAGAAATAGGCTCCCAGGTCCACGCCGACGAGAAGGATGCCCATGATCAGTCTCGATGTTTCCGGACCGATCGGCCCTTTCCGCCCCTGCGGCTCCGGGCCTCTTCCACCCGGGCCCGGAGGAGGCGGAGGCATCATTTCGTTCTGCCCGGGGAAAGCCGGCGCTCCCTGGGGACGGCTGATGGGGGAGAAACACCAGATGCCGAACAGCACCAGAAGCGCCATCGTGAGCCCGATGTATAGCGGAAGCTTCTTCCTGATGAGGGGTGCCAGGAGGAAATGATGGATCAGGACAAGGACTAGAAATGGCAGGACAATACGCATTTCACTTTCGTTTTCGCAAAAATACGCTCTTTTTTCCATATATCGTGGAGGTTCACTGAAGAAAAGGCGGCGTTCGCTGAATCCCCGCCTATCCGGCCCGGCTGTGGTTTGATAATTGGTTACCTTGCCGATGCGTATACTAAAACCTTTTGCGTTATGAAAAAAATAATATTGATGCTGGTTACGATAGCGCTCGCGGCCACCGGCTGCGAGCAGGATGATTTTCCTTTCAGTCCTGACTTCCCGGAGGAATTCCCCGGCAACGGGCAAGGAGCCTCGAACCTGAAAGACCCCGCCCTCGCCTGGAGCGCCGATTCCTTTGAAGCCACCCTCGGCGCCGGGAACAGTTTCCCCACGCTTACCAATATGTACAGCGTAGGCGTCACTTATGAATCCTCCCAGACGGAGGTGGCCACCATCGGTTCGAACGGAGCCATCACCCTGCTGGGCAGCGGATCCACCCTGATTTCCGCCAAATCCGCGGCGGACGATACTTACAGCGCATCCACCGCCTCCTATATGCTGACGGTGCTGATCGCCTCGGGAAGCGGGTCGGACGGCGATCCGCTCACCTTCGAATCCACCGGCGACCCTTCCTCCGACGACGACATCTCCACGACGACATTCAAGGGAAGGATAACGATCACCTACTCCCAAACGGGGGATGCCACCGTACAAGGTGACAGCTACGGTTATGTGAGTGTCGATGGCAACAAGGTCACGGTCAACAACACCGGCGGCGAGGTGCTCATCTACGAACTCACCGGGGCCACCGACAACGGATCCTTCAAGGTTTATGGTGCCAAGAAACAGGCCATCCTGCTGAACGGTGTCAGCCTGACCAATCCCGATGGCGCCGCCATCAACAACCAGTGCAAGAAACGTACGTTCGTCGTGGTGCAAGGCACGAATACGCTCTCTGACGGGGCTTCCGCCGCGTACACCAAGAATGATGATGAAGACCTCAAGGCCGTCTTCTTCAGCGAGAGCCAGCTCATCTTCAGCGGCCCTGGCCTGCTGACCGTCAACGCGCTGAATGCGCAAGGCAAGGCCGGCATCTCCTCCGACGATTACATCCGGATGATGGACTGCCCCACCGTCAAGGTGAATGCAGGCAGCACCGCCGGCAACGGCCTCAAGGGCAAAGACTATGTCCAGCTTTCAAACGGAACCCTGGTGGTTTCCATCGCTGCTGACATGGCAAAAGGTATCTCCACGGACGATTACGTGCTGGTCGAAGGCGGAACGCACATGGTGTCGTCCACCGGCGGCGTGGCATACGATGACGAGGATGCCGAATACACCGGAACTTCCTGCGTCAAGGCCGACAATTATTTCGCCATGACGGGCGGCACCCTCATCCTCAAGAACACCGGCGATGGTGGCAAGGGCATCCGGGCAGGCAGCTATGACTTCGACGAAACGAACCACACACTCTCCGACAGTTACATCACGGGAGGCACGCTCAATATTACTGTAACCGGCCGAGAGGTGAACGACGTCTCCGCCAAGGGCGTCAAAATCGGCTGGGTGACCAAGGAAGGCACCGGCGACCGGGCAACAGTAACAGGGAATGCCGGCAAACTCGTCATCAGCGGCGGCACGATTACCGTCAACAGCTCCTATGGCGAAGGGCTGGAAGTCAAGGGCGACCTTACGTTTGACGGGGGTGAAACCTATGTCTCTTCCAACAGCGAAGACGCCATCAACTGTCAGGGAGGCCTGACCGTGAACAAGGGCTTCGTCTATGCCTTCTCTTCGGGCAACGATGCCATGGACTCCAACGGAAACACCAACCTCAACGGCGGTTACGTGATGGCCATCTGCACCAAGGGCGCCCCGGAAGTGGCCATCGACGCCAATACGGAAGGGGGTAAGAAACTCTATATCAACAAGGGGGCGACCCTGGTCGCCTACGGCGGCTTGGAAAGCGGTTATTCCGCCTCCCAGAACGTGTACAGCATGAGCGGAAAGGCCGGAGCCTGGAATGCCCTCCATGACGGCAAGTCCTTCATCGCAGCCTTCAAGGCCCCGTCCAACATCTCCAGTGTAATCGTATCGGCGCCCTCGCTCTCCAGCGGCTATCAGGGAGTGAGCGTCAGCGGCGAAGCCAAATGTGGCGGCGTCTGGGCGGTGGACGGCATCACCGGCGGTTCCTCCGTCTCCCTCTCCAACTACACCGGTGGCGCCGGGGGTCCGGGAGGAGGCCCTGGTGGCGGCAGGCCCTAGGCGATGCCTGCCATCAGGCGCATCAGGGTTTCTTTGGCGTCACCGAGTTCAAGGTAGACGCCTTTTTCGCGGGTGTAGATCGGGTTTTCGACGCCGGCGTAGCCGGGCTTGAGGTCGAAGTTGCAGACGATCACTTCCGGGGCCTGGTCCACATTGAGGACGGGCATGCCGTAGATGGGGGTGCCCACGGCATTGCGCGCGGCCGGGTTGAGGACGTCGTTGGCGCCGATGACCACGACGGCGTCGGCGTTCTTGAAGTCGTCGTTAATGGCGTCCATCTCATACAGCTTCTCGTAATCGACATCCGCCTCGGCCAGCAGCACGTTCATGTGCCCCGGCATGCGGCCGGCGACCGGGTGGATGGCGAAGCGGACGCGGGCGCCGCGGCTTTCCAGCTTGTCCGCCAACTGGCGGACCTGGTGCTGGGCCTGCGCCAGCGCCATGCCGTAGCCGGGGACGATGATGACGTCCTTGGCCTTGGACAGGACGGACGCCGCGGTGGGCGCCTCTTCGACGGGAGCGGCAACAGGCGCGGGAGCCGGAGCGGCGTTCAACTGGCCGTCCAATGCCTGGACACGGGCCTCGAGGTCGGCGACCATCGCCTCCAGTTCCTTGATCTTCTTTTCTAAATCCATAATGCGTTGAACCAGTTCTTCGTTTTCGTTTTCTTCAATGGCAGGGGTTGGGTTGGACGGTTTCATCGTTCCGCCCGTGAGGATGCTCATCAGTTTGCGGTTCATGGCCCGGCACATGATCTGGGTGAGCAAGAGGCCGGAGGCACCGACGATGCCGCCGACGGCGACCAGGAACACGTCGCCGATGGCCATGCCGGCAATGGAACCGGCGACGCCCGACAGCGAGTTGAGCAGCGAAATAGTGATGGGCATGTCCGCTCCGCCGACGCGGAGGGAGAACCAGAGGCCGAAGAGGGAGGCGGACACAAATGCGCCCACCAGGCACACGGTAAGGCCGGCGCCATGGGCAAAGGTTCCCGCCACCACAAAGGCCAACGTAAGCACCAGGAACAGCAAGGTGCACAGGGCGTGGCCTTTCCAGACGACCGGTTTCTGGGGCAGGATCCGGTGCAACTTGCCGGCCGCGATCAGGCTGCCCACCAGCGTCACCATGCCCACAGCCACCGCCAAGAGCGCGGTGAACCGGACGAAAGCGCTGTCGCCATGGACAGACAGAAGGCCGACCAGGGCCGATGCGCCGCCGCCAAGGCCGTTGAACAGCGCCACCGTCTGCGGCATCTGGATCATCTGGACCCGGGCGGCCAGGAGGCTGCCGATGAGTGCGCCGATGAGGATGGACACATAGATGGTCCAGACAGACACGACGCCGGCAAAGAACAGCGTGCCGACGATGCCGCAAAGCATGGCGAAGGCGGACAGCAGATTGCCCGCGACGGCCGTCCTGACCTTGCTCATCATGGAGATTCCGGCGAGCACGAGCACCGCCAGAACCGCACTGATTATGATCTGCAATGCCGACATCCTTACTTCTTTTTCTTGTCGAACATCTTCAGCATCCGGTGCGTGACCCCGAAACCGCCGAACACATTGACCGCCGCCAGCACGATGGCCAGGCCGCCGGCAAGCTGGGCCCAAAGGCCGTCACCGGCGAGGAAAGCGACGCCCGTCGCCACGATGGCGCCGACGATCGTCACCCCGGACAGGGCGTTCATGCCGGACATCAGCGGCGTATGGAGCAAACTGGGCACGGTCCTGATGATGAAATACCCCAGGACCGCGCTCACGATGAAGACGGAAATGAGAATCAGCGGGTGTATCATAAGCCCATGGCTTCGCGGGCGCCCTGATGGACCAGCTGACCGTCGATGCAGACCAGCGACTTCTGGACGATCTCGTCGTTCCTGTCCAGGACGAACTTCCCGTCCTTGACCAGGTAGCTCACGAGGTTGTAGAGGTTGTTGGAGAACATCCAGGTGGAGCTCGTCGGAAGGAGGCCCGGGATGTTCTTCACGCCCATCAGCGTCACGCCGTACTTGGTCTCGATGCCACCCTTCGGGGTGAGCTCGCAGTTGCCGCCCTGGTCGATGGAAATGTCCACGATGACGGAACCCTTCTTCATGCCCTTCACCATCTCTTCCGTGATGATGATCGGCGCGATCTTGCCGGGAATGAGGGCGGAGCAGAAGACGATGTCCATCTCCTGGA
>JAFZQO010000034.1 GCA_017620335.1 Bacteroidales bacterium | reverse complement strand
GTCAACGGTTCCGTGATGACGGACACCAAGACAGACCTCAATGTACTGTCGTCCCTTCAACTTTCCGACAAGTTTTATACAATCCTGATGGGTCACGTGGACGGCAACTTCAAGACCCATGATATGAATGGCGACGGTTTCATGGACGAACCGGCCCTTTTGCAGTTCAATCTGGCCAATCGCTGGCTCTATTACACGCCGGAGTGGCAGATCCGCTGGGGCGTCAGGGCCATCCGGGACACCCGAGGAGGCGGGCAGATGGCCGGGCCTTGGAAGTCCGATGTGGCCAATTCCTTGTTGAACGGCTATATTAAAGTCGGACGCTCGCTGCGGGAAGACGGCTCGGCAAGCATTGCTTTGGTCGGAGACTACGCTTTCCAAAAGATGGATTCTTCCTTTGGGAAGAACCTGTATAATGCAGACCAGCATAGTGCTTTCGCCAACCTTATTTACCGTAACCAATTCAACGAGAGCCACGATTTTACGGCAGGAGTCAATGTCACGGCCGACTGGTGGGATGAGGATATTTCTGCTACCGGTCTAAAGCAGTCCGGCGCCAGGACGGCCTGCCTGCAGTGGTCGCCATATGTTGAATACACTTTCAAGCAAGGAGATACGTTTTCTGCCATCGCAGGCATCGCCGGCGTATTCATGGACGATTTCCGGCCGGCTCCGCGCCTTACGCTGAAGTATCAGCCTTTCGAAGCCCTTGTGCTGCGCGTAAACGGTGGCCGAGGCCTTCGGCGCGCCAATCCTATAGCCGACAATATCGGCGTCCTGTCCACGGGAAAAGCCCTGGATGGGGATTGGTTGACGCGCCTTGTTGAAGACTCCTGGACTTACGGAGGGAATGCTACATTCTATTTCTCGGAGCGGACTTCCCTGAGCCTGGACTTTTTCCGTACGCAGTTCATTCAACAACTTCTGCTGGACCGCGAAAGTGCATCGGCCATCCGTTTGTATTACTTGAACGGTAAACAGTCCTGGTCCAATAGCTTCCAGGCGGATTTCAGCACGGAACCCGTCGATCGTTTGACTTTCACCCTGACGGCGCGTTTTACCGATGCCAAGGCTTGGTATCCTTCCGGCGAACTGTTGGAGACTCCGATGTCCAGCCGTTTCAAGGGCGTTTTCAACGCTCAGTATAAAACCAGGCTCAGCAAGTGGATATTTGATTTTACGGCTTCTCTGAATGGCTCAGCCCGGGTCTATGGCTTTATGACCAGCCTCACCGACTCCAACGGAAAACTTCTCTACCCTGATGGCCGAACTCCTGTTTATCCGCTTCTATATGCTCAGATTACCCGTCGGTTCAAGGGATTCGATGTCTACCTGGGTGGAGAGAATCTGACGGGTTACACGCAGGATACGCCTGTCATCGGGGCTGACGATCCTTTTGGTCCGGGGTTTGATGCGGCATCCGTCTGGGGGCCGCTAATGGGAGCAAAGATTTATGCCGGCTTCCGCATAACAATTTGGAGATAAATATAATATGCATATGAAACAGATTCTCATCCTAGTTTTTTCCGCGCTTCTTCTTGCTAGCCCGTTAGCTTTTGCAACGGACAACGGTACGGTTTTGACGCTTCAGGACAATAAAACCAAGAACGATAAGAAGACCGTTACTGTCACTTACAAGGTAAGCATACACTGTCAGAACTGCGTCGAGAAGGTTACCGATAACATATCCTTCCTGAAAGGTGTAGAAGACCTTAAGGTATCCTTGGACAAGAAGACAGTCGTCATCACTTATGATCCGGCCAAAACCGACGAGGCTACCCTTCAGAAGGCCATTGAAAAACTTGGATACACCGCTGAGAAGGTGGCCCCCGACACAAAACAATGAATCTGACGTAGACGATGGACAAGATCATCGACCCCATCCCTCTTGAACTGATCAAGGCCGAGTTGACGCCGAAGCGGAAACTGATGGACACCAACAAGGGAGGCAACGAGCTCTATGTGGTGGATTGCCACAATGCCCCGAACACCTTGCGTGAAATCGGCCGTATCCGCGAACTGACTTACCGCGCCGCGGGAGGCTGCTCTGGAAAGGAACTGGACCTCGACGAGTACGATTTCCTGGACAAGCCCTACCAGCAGCTGATCGTCTGGGACCCGGAGGCACATGCCATCATCGGCGGCTACCGGTTTATCCTGGGCAAGAACGTCACCTTCAAGGAGGACGGCCAGCCGAACGTTACCTCATCGCATCTGTATCATTTTTCCGACAGGTTCATTCAGGAATACCTTCCCAAGACGATGGAACTCGGCCGTTCCTTCGTCGCGCCTGAGTACCAGAGTTCCAAGGCTGGCCCCAAGGCCATCTTTACGATGGACAACCTCTGGGACGGCATCACCGGCGTGCTGCTGAGCAGTCCCGGCGTGGAGTATTTCTTCGGGAAGATGACCATCTACAAGTCTTACGACAAAGCCGCCCGAGACCTTATCCTTCGTTTCCTTGAGAAGCATTTCCCGGACGAAGAAGCGTTGATCCGCCCGAAGAAGTCCCTGCGGGCGAGGGTCGACGAGCGCCTGCTCGATCTGATTCTCAACGGCGACGGGCTGAACGAAGATCTTCGCTGCCTCAAGAAAGCGCTCCGTCAGCTCGGCACCAGTATTCCGCCATTGGTCAATTCTTACATCAACGCCTCCGCAACGATGAAGATCTTTGGATCGACGGTCAACGACGAGTTGTCAGATGCCATCGAAACCGGCCTGATGGTCCACTTCGACGAAATCTATCCCGAGAAGCGCGACCGTCACATCATGACCTTCCTTACCAAGAGAGTTCCCCGCCTTCGCCGCATTGCCGTCCGCCAGCCTTCGCCGGAAATTGAATTCAAGTAATCCAATCGAGGAGACAGAGCTCGGTCAGGGAATATCTATCAGGAGCACTTTAGGCGTTTCAGGGTGGTTTATGCGCCTTAGGCGACATTATAATCCCGTATCAGGCGCACTTATGCCCCTCAGTGGCCGAAAATGATCCTGAGACATATTGGGGGATTCCGCTCGCCGGGCGAGCGCTATCCCTGACCCCTCGCCGGGGCGGCCCTTGCAAACGGGGAACAGCATCGAGGCCCTTCGGGCCCTCGGTGTTGTTTCGTTATCTGCCGTCGCTCGAGCGAGCTCGGCTCCGCCATATAACAAAACAACACCGCAGCTTTCGCTGCGATGCTGTTCCCTCGTTTGCGGAAGAAGGGGGAGCGACCTGAGTATTTTAGACTTTTTCGTAATGATGGCAAATGTGCCTTGTAGATTGCTCTAATCAACATTTTGTCGCAACTGCATTATTTTATGTCTGTGACTTATTTCACCGTAACGATACGCTTTTTGCGCATTGGTGCGTTTATTCTGAGCCAAAAACGCACCGTGGATGATAATAATATACTCGTGTAAGTTATCCCATAGTATGGAGGAACAGGCCTAAATAGACTTATTCCCGCCCGGGCCCAATTCATTCAAACATTTGTCATCATCCGTTGCGGGAATCAAAAACAATTCCCACATTTGTATACGATGATGGTTAAGCAAGCAATAATATCCTTGTGTTTATTGATCACTCTTGGTCAATGCTGCCTTCGTGCGCAGGATGTTTCTGCTCCCGACAGCCTCAAAATGAGATATGAGACCCCGGAAACCATTAAAACTGATCCTGAAACGAATCCGACTCCGATATTCCCGACAATAGGTATTGAGAATGATCTGTTTCCCGGAAGATTTTCCCCGTCATACATAGATACTAGAGGATGGGGTATGCGGCTTTATAATCCCGTCTTGCCATGGGGCCTTCAAGGAAGCAATACATACGAAAACTACATTGGCCTTGGTGCTTCCCGTGCCGCAACAATCCAGAAAGATATCCATTCCGGGAATTTTACCTTCAGTGCTTATTCATCAGTACAGAATCATTTCTACGAATACAACAATGCGACAATCTTCCTTGCCGGTGGCTCAGCAAGCTATGCAATAAGTAAGAATTGGACTGCGACTGTTTTTGGAAGGTATGCGACCAACCCGGGGATGGTCTTTTCTCCTGCCATCCAAGCCATGCTCCCATCATCGAATTTTGGGGGATATGCTACCTACCGTTTCGACAATCTCTCCGTAAGCGGAGGAGTGCGGCGGGAATTCAACCCATACACGAATAGTTGGGAAACTTACCCTATAGTCATGCCAAAGGTAAAAGTCGGCGGTGTTGATATTGGCATAGACGTAGGGCCGATCATAAAGGAAGGAGTTCAGCAAATGAACCGTAAACAACAAGGTCCTCCACCGCCACCACCTGCAAACAGACGATAATACTATCGGAAAACCAACTCGAAGGCCGTCTCATTCATATCACTTTTCAAGAGTTCTATGCTGCTGTACCACGGTAGAACAAAGGGACATTTGCTTCTAGAAACCCCGTGCATTTTTGGTGCAACTTTTTTTCATAGATAAAACCCCAAGTGTTTGATAATTATAACACTTGGGGCTGAAATCCAGCGGAAGAAGGGGGATTCGAACCCCCGATACCCCGTGAAGGGTATACCGGTTTTCGAGACCAGCGCCTTCAGCCACTCGGCCATCCTTCCTTTGGGACTGCAAAGTTAATACAAAAAACCAAACAAACAAAAAGCCCGGCAACCAAGGCCGGGCATCTTGTTCTATTTCAGGTCGAAAGAGACGGTGCCGCGGATGTCCGAGGAGGAGGATCCGACGAGGACGTCGAAGCGGCCGGGCTCCGCGACCCACTCATGGCGGGCTGCGTCGAAGTAGCTGAGGGCGGAGCGGTCGAGGTCCACCGAAACGGTCTTCGTCTCGCCCGGCTCGAGCCGGACCTTGGCGAAGCCCTTGAGCTCCTTGACCGGACGGTCGACGGAGGCCTCGGGATCGGAGACGTAGAACTGCACGACCTCGGCGCCGGCGACGGAGCCCGAGTTGGTCACGGGTACGGAGACGGTGACCTTGCCGGAGGCGGTAATCGACGCCTTGGAAACCTTGGGCTCACCGTAAGTGAAGGTGGTATAGCTCAGGCCGTGGCCGAAGGGGAACAACGGCCTGACCTGCTGAGCGTCGTACCAGCGGTAGCCGACGTAAAGGCCTTCCGTGTATTCTTCATGCATTATGTCCATCCCGGCCATGGACTTGCCGGACGGGACTCCGGGGTACTGGACTTCGGTCTTGATAGGACCGTCCTCCATGGCGACGGCGAAGGTGAACGGCAGCTTGCCCGAAGGGTTCACCGCGCCGCTCAGCACGTCGGCCAGGGAGTGTCCGGCTTCGCTGCCGAGGTACCAGTCCTGCACTACGGCGGGGACGCGGTCGATCCACGGCATTGCCACGGCGTTGCCGGAAATGTTGACCACAACCAGTTTGGGATTGGCTGCGGCGAGGGCCTCGATGACCCCGTCCTGTCCGTACGGCAGGCCGTACTCCAAGCGGTCGTTGCTCTCGGCGTCCTGGTGGGCGCTCTTGTTGAGGCCGCCTATGTAGATGACGATGTCGGCGGTGCGGGCCGCGGCCACGGCGTCGGCGATGAGCTGCTCATAGGAGCGGGAGTCGCTGAGGTCCTGGCCTGTCGTGACGCCGTTGTATGCTCCGCTGGCGTCGCCGACGTAGCCGCGCTCATAGATGACCTCGGCGTCCGGGAACGCCTCCCTGATGCCGTCCAGCGGCGAAAACTCGTGCTGGGCCTTTAGGGAGGACGAGCCGCCTCCGACTGTCATCATCTTGACGGCGTTCTCGCCGGTCACGAGGATGCGCTTCGCGCCCCTGACCGGCAGCAGCCCGCCTTCGTTCTTCAGCAATACGATGCCCTCGGCGCCTATCTTGCGGGCTGCGGCGTAATGCTCCGGGGAGGTGAACTTCCCGGTCTTGTGCTCAGGGTTCATGCTGGTGCGGAAGATCAGGCGCAGGATCCTGCGGGCTTTCGCGTCCAGCTCGTCCGTCCCGGCGCGCCCATCAGCGATGCGCTCGAGGTACGGATCGGCGAGGAAGTAGGAATCGTAAGCGTTGGTCTTGCCCATGGTCAGCCCGTCGGTCCAGGAGCCGAACTCCATGTCAAGGCCGTTGGTGATGGCCTGGTCGGTGTCGTGTACTCCGCCCCAGTCGCTGATCACCACTCCGTCGAAGCCCCATTCTCCTTTCAGGATGTCGTTGAGGAGATATTGGTTATGGCAGTTCCACTGGCCCTTGTAGAGGTTGTACGAACCCATGATGGCCCAGGCGCCGCCTTCCTGCACCGCGGCCTTGAAGGCCGGCAGGTAGATTTCGTAGAGAGTCCTGTCGTCTATGCTTACATCGGTGGTGAAACGGTTGGTTTCCTGATTGTTAAGAGCGTAATGCTTGACGCAGGCGGCGACGTTGTTGCGCTGCACGCCCTGCACGTAGGGGACGACCATGCTCGCAGAAAGGAACGGGTCCTCGCCCATGTACTCGAAGTTTCGGCCGTTCAGGGGGGTGCGGTAGATGTTGACTCCGGGGCCGAGGAGGACGTCCTTCTTGCGGTAGCGCGCCTCTTCGCCGATGCTCGTGCCGTACAGCTCCGCCAGGGAAGGGTCCCAGGAGGCGGCCAGCGCCGTCAGGGCCGGGAAGGCCGTGCACGAGTCGCTGGTCCATCCGGCCTGCTCCCACTCGTCCCAGAGCACTTCCGTGCGTATGCCGTGGGGGCCGTCGGTGCACCAGACTTCGGGGATGCCGAGGCGCGGTACGCCGGGCGAACTGAACTTGGACTGCGCGTGCGTCATGGCCACCTTCTCGCGGGTGGTCATGCGCGACAGCGCGTCTTCAACCCTCTCCTCGAGGGGTTTCGAAGGGTCGAGATACGCGGGAGTGCCTTCCGCGGCCTTCGTGGCCGGCCTCTGCCCGCAGGCGACGGCGGCCAGCAGGGCCGCGGCGCCGAGTATGCGTACGATTCTCATAGCGTTATAATTCAATGGTTTCTTTCAATGGAAGATTGTCGGAGGAGGGACCGCAGCGGATAATGAACTCCCCGGGCTCAGGGAAAGACTCCGCGTCGAGCAGTATCTCCACATCGCGGGTTTCTCCCGCCCTGAAATTTTCGCGGGCGAAGCCGCGAAGCTGGAGGCGTGGTCGTACCGTGGAGGCGACGGGGTCGGTCACATAGACCTGCACGACATCGTCGCCGTCGCGGCTGCCGGCATTGGTGACCGTCACGGTCACCTTCAGGTCACCGCCCGACTGTGGCTCGCAGCGCATTGCACCGTAGGAGAACTCCGTGAAGCTCAGGCCGTATCCGAAACTATACAAAGGCTTGGAACTCAAATCTATATAGTCTCCCGGGGCGGGTGTGGGCTGATTGTAGTAAACCGGCAGTTGGCCGACCGAGAGGGGGACTGAAACCGGAAGGCGTCCTGCGGGATTGTAATCCCCGAAGAGCACGTCGGCGATGGCTTCTCCTCCGGCCTGTCCGGGATAGAACTGCGTGAGCAGGGCGTCGGCATTGTCTTTCGCCCAGCGCTTGTCCAGCGGCCTCCCTTCTATATACACCACAACCAGGGGTTTCCCCGTGGCTTTCAGGGCCTCGAGCAATTGTTGCTGAAGGCCCATCAGCTCCAGCGACGAACGGTCGAAGCCTTCGCCCGCCTCCATGTCGCTGATCGATCCGGCTGTTTCCGCCGCGCCGGTCTCTTTGAACTGTGTGTCGAAGTCGCGCGCGCTGGAGCCGCCGACGAAGACTATCGTCACGTCGGCGCTGCGCGCCGCGCGAACCGCTCCCGCTATATCCCCGTGCTCCGTATCCCTGATGCCGCAGCCCCTGGCGTACAACACGTTGGCTGAACCGATCTTTGCCCGGATGCCCTCCAGAGGTGTGCATATATGGTCTTCAGGCTGGGGGGCCGTATAGTCTCCAAGCTGGTTATACTGAGTGTCGGCGTTGGGTCCTACCACGGCCACGCGCATATCCTTCCTCAGTGGAAGAATACCGTCGTTCTCCAGCAGGACGACGCCTTCGCGCGCGGCCTGAAGGGCCGTGGCGCAGTGTTCCGCGGTGCGCACAGCCTTCCAGCTGTCTTCAGGGATGTAGGGGTTGTCGAAAAGTCCGAGCCTGAACTTGAGCAGGAGCATGCGCCCGACTGCCTCGTCGAGGAGCCTCCGGCTGATGGTGCCGTTCTCGACCTTCTCTTTCAGAAGGGAATAGCAGTTGGCTCCAAGGTCGACGTCCACGCCGGACCTGAGGGCCATCTCGCCCGCATCGGCCTTGTTCGCAGCCACATGGTGGTTGCCCACCAAGCCGTCTATGCTGATGAGGTCGGAGACAACTATGCCCTCGTCGAATCCCCACTCCTCGCGCAGTACATCCCTTAGGAGATGTTTGTTGGCGGTGCAGGGAATGCCGTCTATGGAGTTGTAGGCCGTCATGACCGACAGGGCGCCCTCATCGATGGCTGCCTTGAAGGTGGGTAGGAAATGCTCCCTCAGCTCGTTCTCCCCGACTACGGAGTAGCCTCCGTTGTGACCTCCCTGAGGTACGCCGTATGCTATGAAATGCTTGAGAGTGGCGGCCACGCCGCGGTCCCAGCCGTTGTGTTTCGGAGCCATGCCGTGCACGACGCCTCCGGCCATGCGCGATGTCAGGTACACGTCCTCTCCGTAAGTCTCCTCGACGCGGGACCATCGCGGCTCGCGGGAGAGGTCTATAACCGGGCCGTAGGAGATGCCGGCGCCCACGGCGCGCAGCTCCGCGGCCACGGTCTGACCGACCTCCTCCATCAGTGGCCTGTCCCAGGTGGAGGCCAGGCCTATCCCCGTCGGAAAGACGGTAGTGCCTATAGCCATGTGGCCGTGCGGGGCTTCCTCCGCAAGGATTATCGGAATCCCGAGCCTTGTCGAATCGACAGCGTAATGCTGCAGGAGGTTATAAGCCTTCACGGCCTGTTCGGGCCAAAGTCCGTTCTCCAGGGTCTTCTCCGTCCACGGGTCGGCCCGAAACAGGCCCCAGAGGCTTCCTCCGTACTGTTTTCCTACGAAATCCTTGTAGACATCCGTCATCACTACCGTGTCATCCGGAAGATGCTCGTACATCGGCCAACCGTAAGGGCACAGGAGCTGGCCGAGTTTCTCCTCGACCGTCATGCGCGACAGCAGGTCCTTCGTGCGTTTTTCCGGGGACAGGGACGGGTCTTTGTAATCAGGGATTTCCGAACAGCCCAATGCTGCAAGGAAAAACAGGAGGGCGAGGGATTTTTTCATATGGTAAAGATAGATAAAAACCATAGAACAAAAGTTGAATTGAAGAGGATTAAGCGTATTTTTGTAAAAAAAGGGGATATGAAAAGGGTTTTGCTGATATTGTCGGTCGTCCTTTCCGGCTGCGTAGCGGGCTGGCAGGAGGAGTTGCGGACGGGTGACCTGATCTTTGTCGCGCAGGCCGAAGGCCGGGATGCGGGCGAGTCGTCGATGGACGGCGCCATCGCCGCCGCGACGGGCGACATCATCCATGTCGCCCTGGTCGAGGTGGACGGCGGCGGCTCCGTCTGGGTTATCGACGCCACTTCGCGCCGCGGTGTGGCCAGGAGGTCGCTGGAAACCTTCCTCAGGGATTTTACCTACGACGACGGCACGTCCCCGGTCTATACTGTCAAGCGCATGGACGACCCCGGACTGGCGGACGGGTGGATAGAGAGGGCCAAATCCTTCCTCGGCCAGCCCTACGACCAGTATTTCCTTCCGGACAACGGGGCCATGTACTGCTCCGAACTGGTCCGGGAAAGCTTCCTCGACGAAGACGGGGACTATCTCTTCGGGGAGAGCCCCATGAATTTCAGAAACGCCGACGGGGAGTTCCCGGCATATTGGACCGAACTTTTCGCCCGACTCGGTACCGATGTCCCCCAGGGAGTGCCCGGAACGAATCCACAGGAAATGTCCGCATCGCCGCTCCTCCATACCGTCTCCGTGTCTTTGCCGTAAGAGATAAAAAGCGTATCTTTGCAGGCTCGGAAACGACAGGAACCAGATAATCAGAAGCAGAAAGAGACGTAATGGACAGTCCGGTATGGGTATATCTTCTCGGTCTTTCGGGAATGGGAATATACGGGAGCCGCATCCTGATACAATGGTATATGTCGGAGAAGTCCCATCAGGTGGAGTCTCCGGGCATATACTGGGTCCTCAGCAGCATCGGTGCAGTGGTCCTCTATATCTACGGGTGGCTGCGAAAGGATTTCTCCATCATCTTCGGGGAGAGCGTCGGATATTACATCTACATGTGGAACATCGGCGTCATGGGCCTGTACAAGAAGGTTCCACGCATCGTGTTCGTTCTGCAGGCGTTGTTCCCGCTCATGATCCTCGCCCTTATCGTAAGGGATATCCCGACATTCTCTGCGACCTTCCTGCACAACTCCGACGTCCCGCGCAACCTGCTGCTGTTCGGCGTGACCGGCCAGCTGGTCTATGAGATACGTTCGGTCTATCAACTGGTGTACAGCTACCGCCGGAAGGCCTCCTTCCTGCCCCTGGGCCACTGGGTCCTGGCCGTCGCCGGATCGACGATGATCATCGCCTACGGTCTGATCCGCCACGACTGGGTCCTGGTCATAGGCCAGTTCTCCATTTTCTTCTCCATACGCAACCTGATGCTTTCCCTTGCCGGGCCCCGTCTGGATAATATCGAACCCCGATACCTTATGATTAGGCCGGTCCGTTTCGGCTACAACAAGCAGACGGCCGAAAACAACGCCTTCCAGCACGATGAACGGATCAAGGACCTGCAGCCGATTGTCCGGGAGGAGTTTGACGGACTGGTCCGTCTCCTGGAGGAGCACGACATACCCCTGATCGTCCTGGAGGACACTCCCGAGCCGGAGACGCCGGATTCCATCTACCCGAACAACTGGTTCTCCACGCACAAGGACGGAACGCTCGTGCTTTATCCCATGTTCGCCCCCAACCGCAGGAACGAAAGGAAGCCCGGCGTAATCAAGGCCATCCGCGAGGCTGCGGGTACCCGCAGGGTGGTTGACCTTACCGTATGGGAGGCCAAGGGAAAGTTCCTGGAGAGTACCGGAAGCATGGTGCTGGACAGGAAGTTCAAGGTGGTGTACGCCTGCCGTTCCCCCCGCACTTCCGAGCTGGTCCTGAACGATTTCTGCCGGAGGATGGGCTACAAGTCCGTCCTTTTCGACGCCGTGGACAGGAAAGGCAACCCCATCTACCACACCAACCTCATCATGTCGATAGGCCGTGACTTTGCCATCCTGTGCCCCGACGTGATCATCTCGTCCCCGGAGCGCCTGGTGATAGAGCGCAACCTCCGCTCGACGGGGAGACGGATCGTCTCCATCACCTATGACCAGATGCTGCATTATGCAGGCAATGTCCTGGAGGTCAAGGATACCAAGGGAAACATATTCCTTGCCATGTCCGACACTGCCAGGGACTGCATGACGGAGGAGCAGGTGGCCTCCCTGCAGGAGTGCGGTACTATACTGGCCGCACACATCCCCCACATCGAGGATGTGGGCGGCGGGTCCGTGCGCTGCATGCTTGCGGAGGTCCTCTGTACCGGAAGGGTCCGGAAGTAAGCCTGTTGTTTATCGAAAACCAATCAATAATCGTATAATCATGAAATACTTCACTTCTGCCGTCCTTGCGCTGGTACTTGCTTGCAGCGTGGCGCATTCCGCCGACAGGGCCCGGACCACGGTCCTGACATCCCCCGACGGGAAAATCAAGGTGACTGCCGTGTCGGACGATTCCGGCCTCACATGGGCCGTCGAGCGCGACGGGCTCAGCGTGCTCGAACCCTCCGCCATCCAGATAACGGTTGACGGGCGTGAACTCTTGAGAGGTACTGCCAGGGAGACCGCTCGGCAGGAAGTCCGCTCATCCTTTGCCACTCCCGTCTACAAGAAAGCATCGGTCGAAGACCGGTACAATGCCGTCACCCTTCGCTTCGGGCGCGACGCGCGGGTCGAGTTCAGGGCTTACGACGACGCTGCCGCCTACCGCATCCTTTCGGACGTTGCCAAGGCCACGAAGGTGGACGACGAATGCGTCGAATATAGGTTTGCCGCTGATTACCAGTCGTTTATTCCTTATGTGAACGACAACAGGGGAGGGGAGCGCTACTGCTTCTCCTTCGAGTCCTACTATGACGAGACACCGCTTTCGAAGATGTTCCCCGACTCATTGGCGATCACCCCGCTGGCTGTTTGCCTGCCCGGCGGCGTCAAGGCAGTCGCCATGGACGCCGGTGTCGAGGACTATCCCGCGATGATGCTGAAGAAGGACGCCGGGAACTCGCTGAAGGCGGAGTTCCCGCCCGTGCCCGGTCCGGTCACGCTGGGCGGCTACAACCGCCTGAACCTCGTCCCCGACAGCCGCAAGGGCTGTATCGCCGAGGTGTCTGGCGCTTTCGCCACGCCCTGGCGCGCCGTCGTCGTCACCGCCCGTGACGCGGACATCCTCAACTGCGACATCGCGCAGCGCCTGGCGCCCGCATGCCGCATCGAAGACACCTCCTGGATCCGCCCCGGCAAGGTCGCCTGGGACTGGTGGAACAACAACAATATCATCGGCGTGGACTTCGAGGCAGGAATGAACACCGCCACCTACAAGGCCTACATCGACTTCGCTTCGGCCAACGGCATCGAGTACATCATCGTCGATGCGGGCTGGAGCGGAGGCGGCCTTCAGGGTGAAGGCGCTTCCTCCGACGCCCTGCTCCGCGTCAATCCCGCCATGGACATCGACGCCCTGGTGGCCTACGGCCGCTCCAAAGGAGTGGACGTCATCCTCTGGTCAAGCTGGGTGGACATGATAGGCGGCGATCCCGTGAACGGGTATGATGTCACCGAGCGCATGATGGCGCATTATTCCGCCAAGGGCGTAAAGGGCTTCAAGGTGGATTTCGTCGACCGCGACGACCAGATAGCACTTAATTCCTTGTACCGCATCGCCGAGATAGCCGCGAAGCATCACATGCTGCTCGACTACCACGGAATGCATCCGACGGGCCTCCAGCGTGCGTATCCCAACGTCATCAATTTCGAGGGCGTGAAGGGGATGGAGAACTCCAAGTGGGAGCAGCGCGGTCCGCGCGGCCCGGTCCATGACCAGCCGCGCTATGATGTGACCGCGCCCTACCTCCGCATGCTCGCCGGTCCCATGGACTATACCCCCGGTTCGATGACCAATGCATTGAAGGACAGTTTCTTCGGCAACAACAACCATCCCATGAGCCAGGGCACCCGCGTCCACCAGCTGGCAATGTATACCATCTTCGAGGCCCCTCTCCAGATGCTCTCCGACAGCCCCAACAAGTACATGCGCGAGCAGGAGTGCACCGACTTCATCGCCAAGGTACCGACAGTCTTCGACGAGACCGTCGCCCTGGACGGCGGGCTGGGCGAGTACATCGTCCTCGCCCGCCGCAGGGGCGACACCTGGTACGTCGCCGCCATGACCGACTGGACGCCGCGTGACATAGTCATAGACCTCTCCTTCCTTGGTTCGGGAAGCCATTCCGCCGACATCTTCGCCGACGGCGCCAACGCCCACCGCGACGCCGAGGACTACAGGCATACGGTACGCGCTGTTTCCGCATCCGACAAACTGCCGGTCCATCTCGCCGCCGGTGGCGGCTGGACTGCCATAATCAAATAGATACAACCATGTCATCTTCCAATAAACAACTCCTCATATGGCTCGGGGCCATTGTCATCGGTGTCCTTGCAGGACTGCTGCACGCCGGATGGATCGACGCCTCGGCCAATTTCATAGCCACGGTATATACCCGTCTGTTCCAGTTCCTTGCGGTCCCGACCATAGCCCTCGCCATCACCACCACGCTGATATCGTTCGGCAGGCAGGGAAGCACACGCAAGATATTCCTTCACACGCTTGTCTACACTTTCCTGACCACCCTCGCAGCAGCGCTGCTGGGTATGGTGCTGTACATGATCATCCGTCCAGGCAACCTCCCTGCGGGAGTGATTCCGTCGGATTCGGCCGTCGACACCGGCTCGACCTTTTATGACCATATAGTTTCGGTGGTGCCCGACAATGTCGTAAGGCCTTTCCTTGAAGGCAACGTCCTCTCCATCCTCATCATCGCCGTCGCGGTGGGATTTGCCCTCGCCTACATGAAGGATTCGCCCCAGAAGGATGTGCTCGTAAAGGGCGTAGAAGGACTGCAGAAACTGTTCTACTCGCTGATCAAGGCCCTGATCTGGACCCTGCCCCTCGGTATCGCCGCCTTTGCGGCCCAGCTCGCCGCCCAGCTCAGCGGCGGCATCATCTGGAATTCACTCGGAAAGTGGGCCGCTGTCATACTCGCCGGCAATCTCATCCAGTTCGTGGTGATCCTGCCCCTGTTCCTGCTGGTCCGCGGACTCAATCCATGGAAGGTGTTCCGTGCCATGGCTCCCGCCGTCGCGATGGCGCTCTTCACCAAGAGTTCCGCCGCCACACTGCCTGTCACCCTGTCCAGCGCCGAAGAAAGGCTCGGGGCGAGGAAGGACGTCGCCCGCTTCGTGCTTCCGATATGCACGACCATCAACATGAACGGCTGCGCGGCCTTCATCCTCGTCACTTCGCTCTTCGTCATGCAGAACGGCGGGATGGAGATCACCCTGCCCGTGATGCTGCTCTGGGTCCTGATTTCGGTCATCGCCGCCATCGGCAACGCCGGCGTCCCCATGGGCTGCTTCTTCCTTACGGTTTCGCTCATGACCGGCATCGGGGCTCCCGTGGCCGTCATGGGTCTGATACTGCCTGTCTACACCATAGTCGACATGGTGGAAACAGCGGAGAATGTTTGGTCTGATTCCTGTGTCTGCGCAATGACCGACCGGGACATGGGAAGGGCCTAGTCGTCAGAATCGCCCATTATGATGATTAGATGGTCCCCAGGCTGCAGCGCCATGCTGCCGTGCGGGACCAGGAAGCGTTCGCCGCGCTTCACCATCATGACGCGTATGCCGTGTGGGAGATGGAGGTCGCGGAGGGTTTCCCCGTGCTCGAGGTCATGCTCGCTGACGGTATGGTCGCGCAACATTCCCATCTCATCCGGTATCTCCAGTCCGAAGCTTTCCACTTCGGGATCCTCGTCGTAGCTCAGCTTCAGCCACCTGGCTGCCGGGGAAAGGGTCATTCCCTGGACGATCAGGGAAGTCAGGGTGATGAAGAATACGATGTTGAATATCTCGGTGGAACCCTCGAGCCCGGCTACGACCGGGCATAGTGCGAACAGGATGGGACCTGCGCCCTTGAGTCCCACCCATGAGGCGAACCCCTTGGCCTTGAACGACATGTCCCGGAAGGGAAGCAGGCACAGGAACACGCTGACGGGCCTGGCGACGAGCATCATGAAGACGCCGATGGCCAGGGCCGGCCACGCGATGGTCGAGAACTGCGAGGGCCTGGCCAGCAGGCCCAGCATGAGGAACATCAGCAGCTGCATCAGCCATGTCATTCCGTCGAAGAACTTCAGTATGTCGCGCTTGCGGGTGGAGTCGAGGTTGTTGCCTATGATGATGGCGGCAACGTAGAGGGCGAGGAGGCCGTTTCCGTAAAGGATGGAAGTCAGGCCGTTGGCGAAGAATGCGACACTGAGGATCAGTACGGAATAAAGCGCGTTGCTGGGGAGTGAGACTTTTTTAAGCAGCCATTTCGCCCCGAATCCGAGTCCGATTCCGATTACCAGTCCGATGGCTATCTGGGCGACCAGCACCCACGCCCCGGTCCATACCATGGCCCAGGACCCGGTCTTTTTCACTGAAGTGAGGATCTGCACGAGGATGATGGTCAGCACGTATGCCATAGGGTCGTTGCTTCCGGATTCAAGTTCCAGCATGGGTCCGAGATTCTCGCGGAGCTTGGAACGCTTGCCGCGAAGCACCGAGAAGACGGATGCGGAATCGGTCGAGGACATGACGGAGGCGAGAAGGAAGCAGCCCAGGAAGGACGCTCCCAGAGCCCCTATCCATTTTCCGCATGCAAGATAGGCGAAGGTGCCTGTAAGGATGGCCGTAAGCAGCACTCCCAGGGTGGAGAGCAGGATGCCCTTGTGCATCACCGGCCTGGTTTCGACAAACGAAGTCTCCAATCCTCCCGTGAGCAGGATGATGGTCATGGCGAAATGGCCTATGGATTCGGCCACTTCGTAATCCTCGAACTTCAAGCCCAAGCCGTCCGCTCCCACGATCATGCCCAGAAGCAGGAAGAGGAGCAGGGAGGGGGCGCCGAAACGGGCTCCCACCTTCGTGATGAGGATCGCGAAGAAAACCAGGACGGAAGCAAGCAGGAGCAGGTTGTCCGACAGCAGGTTGACCGAGAAGATGGAGAGCGGAAGCATCAGGCCTCGATCTGGAAGAGGTTGAGGAATCCTGTCATCATGAACACTTGGCGGACGTCATCGGAGATGCTTCTGACGATGACGTTTCCTCCCTTTGTGGCCGCGGCCTTGCGCAGGGAAAGGAAGATACGGAGTCCGGAGCTGGAGATGTAGGTCAGTTCCGAGCAATCCATGACAATAGTGCCCGAAGCGTCGTTCATGACGGGCTCAAGGTCCTTGGTAATCTCCTGGGCGGAGGGGGTGTCCAGACGGCCGATGAACTTCACGGTCGTCACGTCGTCGGTTTTGTTGATATTGAGTTCCATATTGTCAGATGTTCTTGGTCATTGTGAGATAATTCTTTCCGCATCGCCTGCGGTAGACGACAGAGTCCATGATGGTCCGCACCAGATGTATGCCCAGGCCTCCGATCCGGCGCTCCTCAAGGGAGGCGTCGATGTCAGGGGGGGGCGTCTTTGTGGGATCGAAGGGCTTGCCGCTGTCGCTGACGATGAATTCGATTGAACCGGTGCGGATGACCGCCTCGATGTCCACGAGGCCGTCGGAGCCTGCGGGATAGGCGTAAAGGATGACGTTGGTCACGGCCTCCTCCAATGCCAGGTTGAGCGACATCGCAAGACTTTGGTCAAGCGACGCTTTCCGGGCAATGGCCTCGACGAAACCGGCCAGCTGGGGAATCTGGCGGATGTCGTTGTGGAGTATCAGGCGGCACTCCGATGTGTCGGTGTCTTTCATGATCATAGTATTTGTGCGAGGCATGAGCGGAATTCAGGCATGGGCATGCGGGTGTCCCTTTCGATGATCAGGGTTTTCAGTCCGGCATAGGGGCGTATCTCCTCCTCGATGTCCTCCAGAGGCCTGTCGCCGCCGAAATATGCCGGCGCGAAATGCTTCCAGAATTCGGTGGAGAGCGATTTGGGCATGTGGAACGTTTCCTTAATGAAATCCTCCCCGCTCAGGCAGGAGCAGAGATAGACCATGGCGACGTCGAAGAGATTGTATCCGTAACAGAAGTCTCCGAGGTCGATGAAATAGCGCTCGTCCCCGACGAAGATGGCGTTGCTGAACTGAAGGTCGCCGTGGATGGCGGTGTCGGTGTCGGGAGCGTCGGAGATGAAGCGGCCTATCCTGTCCTTCTGCGGAGCGCTGAAGAAAGGATTGGCCTCCAGGAGGCAGTAATACCTGTCCTTGACGTTCTCGAACATGGTCTTGTCGACATGCATGGAATGCAGCCTCAGACACATGTCGGCGAACTCCTCCGCGTACTGCCCGACCTTTCCAGGGTCGTCGGCGACGGCGCGGGAGTAGGATTTCTTTCCGGCGATTCGGCGGAAGCGGATGCCGTAGCGTCCGTCCTCCGTGACCACGTATTCGCCCGGCTCGGGAGTCGGCACCCCGAGGTCGTAAACCTTACGGGCGAGCAGCATCTCGTCCAGGGGCTGCTGCACCTTGCCGGGGAAATAAAGCTTGAGCATCACCGCAGGGTCGGACTTGCAGTCGAAGCTCTCGCCGTTGGCGCCGCCGCCGGAGAGGACGTAGTCGTCGAGGGATATCTTGACAGGCGTGATCATTCGAATACTATATCTATCAGATATTCAAATTCCTGGAATGCGGCGGTGTCGTCCAGCTCGCGGAGCGCGTCCGCCAGGGCGCGGTAGCGCCAGGCGTGCTCCGCGGGGTCGCTGGCGTGGAAGATGCTCCAGAAGGCGTCGCCCTTCGCCGCGAAGTCGCGGGCGATGGCGCGCATGTTGGAGAGCTTGTCGCCAAGTGCCACCATTTTCACCTCGCGGCTCGCGGCGCGCAGCCTGTCGAGTGATGCCTGCTTGCGCGCGTGCCAGTCGAGGTTTTCGTCAAAACGGTCGGTCTCTGCGGCCACTATATCCGCCACGCGGTCGCCGAACTCCGCGCGCAGCTGCTCCACGGTCACGTCGGTGTCCTCCACCGTGTCATGCAGCGCGGCGGCGGCGAGCAGTTCCTGGTCCGCGGTCATCGTGGAGACTATCTCCATGGCCTCCATGGGGTGAACGATGTACGGGAAACCCTTGCCGCGGCGTTCCGTCCCGGCGTGTGCCCTGACTGCGAATATGATGGCGCGGTCGAGGAGGGAAGTGTCGAGAGCCTTGTCCGCCATGGTCTATTGGTTCATGAAAGGGAGGGCGGAGGCCTGTTCCATAAGGAATCCGGCCATCGCCTCATTGCTGTTGGAAGGGCCGTTCAGCTCGTCGAAGAGCATCCGGATGCCTGCGCGGCCGCCGCCTCTCTTGAGGATGGCGGCGATGCAGAGGTCCTGGGGGCCGAGGGAAGAGGATATGATGTCCAGGTCTGTCAGTCCCATCTGGTAACAGGCTATCTGGTAAGCACCTTCGGAATACTCCTTCAGCATCCTTGTGATGTCTCCCAAAGTCTTGCAACCCAGGGCCTTGAAGACCGGAAGGAAAGGCATGAGCGACACGTCGTGGATCTCCGCCTGGTTAACGGAGGCGATGCGGCGGTTGAGTATGCGGAAGGGGTCGAGGTCGAGGAAATCCTTGAACGTGTCGCCGTCGAGGGGCACCTCGTCGAGGTTGCCGGAGGCCACGAGGGATTTTACGCGGCGGCGGTAGTCGGTCAGCTCCATGCGTATCTTGCTGAACTGTTCGTCGGCCAGTTCGAGCATGCCGGCCAGGCGGTTGAGGTTCCGGAGGTATTCCTTAGGTACCTCTACGCCGGACTTGTAGCCGGTGTCATGGTTCATGTTGGCCCAGGCGTGCTGCAAGACCGTTCGCATTTGCACCTCAAAACGGTACTGGGTGCCCTTGAGGAAGCAGATGTAGTGCAGGGACAGGTATCCGAATGTGTCGATTTCCAGCAGCTTGCGCTTGTCCACGGAGTTCTCCCAGTCCACTTCGTACAGGCGTTCAATGGCCGAAGCGACCTTGTCCACGTCGTCGATGTAGAAGGTGATGACGCGCAGGCCTATGATGTCGGTAATGTCGGCCAGGGACCCGTACTTGTGGCCCTTGAGCTCGAGCTTCCCGGCCAGGGAGTCGTACGACTTGACGCGGCTCTCCACCGCGGCCACTATGATACCCGCGTTGGCGAGGGTGGAGCGTATCTCGGATGTGATGGTGCAGGCCGCCTCCTGGAAGAGGGGCAGGTCGCGACGGTATTCGTCTAGGATGGATTGGATGTGCTGGTCCACGGCATTGGTTATTACGATTCCCAAAGATAAGAAAAAAAAGGGATATTACCCCCTGTCCCTCAGGGAATACTCGCAGCCGCAGTATTGCTGGTTGTAGAATCCAAGTTCCTTGATGAGCTGGTTACGGCGGTCCTGGAGGCCGCCCTTGCGCCAGTTCTGGCCCCACCAGGTGACTCCGTCCACGGCGGCGCAGGCCTGGCGGCCGGCCTCGTCCACCTGGGCCAGGTCCTTCCAGCGGGAGGACGCCAGGGTGGTGGTGAGGACGGTGTAGCCGTGCTCCGAGGCGTAGCGGGCGGCGCGCAGCAGGCGGTAGCGGAAGCAGGCGAGGCAGCGGGCGCCGCGCTCGGGCTCGTTCTCGAGCCCCCGCGCGGCCTCGCTGCGCCAGTCCTCGTGGGCGTAATCGTCGTCGACGATTTCCAGCCCGAGGGACTGCGCGTAACGCGTGCACTCGGCCTTGCGGTGAAGGTACTCCTCCTGCGGAAAGATGTTGGAATTGGAATAGAATACGGTCGGCGTGATGCCCTGCTGAAGCATTATCTCTATGATGGCGGAGGAGCACGGCGCGCAGCAGGTGTGCAGGAGCACGCGCTTCGCGCCTCCCGGCACCTCAAGTATAAGGCCGTGCTTCTTTCCCATCACTCCACGGAATTGACGTCGATCAGGCCGTTGAGGAGGGCATAGACCGTCAGTCCCGCCACCGACTTGATGCCGGTCTTGCGCGTGATGTTCTTGCGGTGGGTGATGACGGTGTAGGTGGAGATGTTGTACATGTCCGCTATCTCTTTGTTCAGCAGGCCTTTGGCTACTCCTACGAGTATTTCTTTCTCCCTTTCGGAGAGGGCCTCGCGCTCTTCTTCGGCATCCTTCCTCCGACCGCGGGAGCCGTTGTTCTCCATCACCTGGACCATGGGCTCGAGTATCTCCTCCTCCACGGCGGTATGCCGCGCGAGGTCGTACTCAAGCGAGCAGATCATGTACAGCGTCTGCATGCGCAGGGACGGGTCGCAGCCTTCAGGCAGCGAATTCATGACCAGGCTCTTTAAGTCGGAGATCTTTTCGTTGATGCTGTTGTGGTCGTCGGTGAAGGACTCTATCGCGGAATCCTTTCCGTTCCGTCCTTCTGTCAGGGAACGTATGTAGGGCATCACGTGCTCCTCCTCGAAGGTGAAGTGGCGGTTCAGTTCGTCCTCGTAGTCTTGGTAGAACTTGCGGAAGACCTTCTTCTGGGTCTCGTTGCAAGGCGCCAGCAGGCGGTAAAGCAACTCCGAAAGGGACTTGAGAGCCGTGTCAAGGTAATACTCGTGCGAACGGTGGAGATACTCCGCCACGTCCTGTATGTTCCCTTCGCGAAGCATCTTCTCGGAAGGCTTGAAACGCTCGTCCACATAGAAGTTGTAGAGCATCATGAACGTCCCCGGGTCCATGTCCCGGGAGCTGCAGACGTCCCTGACGGTCATGTCTCCAAAATTGCCGCGCACTCCCAGGCGCTCCAGCAGGCCGATGACATGGAAGTTCCTGTCGACCAGCTCGGAGAGCCTTATGTTGGGATTGGTGTCCGTAAATGCCATAGCTTGTAACCCTTTCTCATACAAAGATAGTCCTTTTAACGCTAAGAGGTTCCCCCGTAGTTTAAAAATCCCCATAAATGGGGATGCATCCTGCCGAAAAATGACCGTAACTTTGCATTCTGCAAGCAGTTTTATCATTATGACACTTAAAGAACTCAAGGTAGGGGAGTCCGCCGTCGTCAAGGGTGTCGGGGGAGAAGGCGCGTTGAGGCAGCATTTCCTTGACATGGGACTCATACCCGGAGCGGAGGTCAGGCTGGTCAAGATGGCCCCCATGGGTGACCCGATAGAGATAAAGATACACGGTTATGCGCTCACGCTTCGCGTGTCGGAGGCGATGAAGATAAAGGTTGACAAGGATTCCGCCGGGGAGGAAGAGCCTTCCGTGCCCCTGGACGAGGATTTCGGATACAACCTTTCCCTGCACGAGCACAACGCCCACCCGGGCTTCGGCGAGGAGGGACGCTTCCACGACAAGGCGGACGAGCACCCGCTCCCGAAGGACGAGGTGCTGACCTTCGCGCTCGCGGGCCAGCAGAACTGCGGCAAGACCACCCTTTTCAACCAGCTGACGGGTTCCAACCAGCATGTGGGCAATTTCCCGGGTGTTACCGTCAGCCGCAAGGACGGCGTCATCAAGGGGTATCCCAATACCCGCGTGACCGACCTTCCGGGCATCTATTCCCTTTCGACATACACCGCGGAGGAGATGGTCTCCAGGGATTTCATCATCAACGAGAAACCCAAGGCCATCATCAACATAGTCGATGCCAACAACATCGAGCGCAACCTTTACCTCACCATGCAGCTGATGGAGCTGGACGTGCCTATGGTGCTGGCCCTCAACATGATGGATGAGCTCAGGGGCAACGGCGGCTCGGTGCGCGTCAACGAGATGGAGCGCCTGCTCGGCATCCCGGTCGTGCCCATTTCCGCGGCAAGCGGGGAGGGCGTGGCCGAACTCGTGGAGCACGCCGTGCATATCGCCAAGTACCAGGAAAAGCCGGGCCGCCAGGACTTCTGCAGCAAGGAGGACCACGGCGGAGCCGTACACCGCTGCCTGCACAGCCTGATGCACCTGGTGGAGGATCATGCGCAGCGCGCCGGCCTGCCGGCCCGGTTCGCCGCCAGCCGGCTGGTCGGCGGCGATGAGGCCGTGACGGCGCAGCTGGGCCTTGACGCCAACGAGACGGAGATGGTGGAGCACATCATCACCCAGATGGAGGAGGAGCGCGGCCTGGACCGCCATGCGGCCATGGCCGACATGCGCTTCTCGTTCATCGGCCGCCTCTGCGCCCAGACGGTCTCCAAGCCCAATGAGAGCAAGGAATACCGCCGGAGCCTGAAGATTGACCGCATCCTGACGGGCAAATGGACGGCCATCCCGGCCTTCCTCGCCATCATCGCACTGGTCTTCTGGCTGACCTTCGACGTCATAGGCCTGTGGCTGCAGGACCTGCTGGCCGCGGGCATAGAAGGCCTCGGAGCCGCGGTGGACGCCGCTTTCGCTCGCTGGGACGTCAGCGAACCGGTCCGCTCGCTGGTGGTGGACGGCATCTTCGGGGGAGTGGGTTCGGTGCTGAGTTTCGTCCCCATCATCATCGTGCTGTTCTTCTTCCTTTCAATGCTTGAAGACAGTGGATACATGGCGCGCATCGCTTTCGTCTCCGACAAGCTGCTGCGCCGCCTGGGCCTCTCCGGCCGCAGCATCGTCCCTATGCTCATAGGCTTCGGATGCTCGGTGCCGGGTGTCATGGCCACCCGCACCCTGCCTTCCTCGCATGACCGCCGCCTCACGATATTGCTTATACCGTTCATGAGCTGCTCGGCCAAGATAGCCATCTACGGCTTTCTGGCCAGCGCTTTCTTCCCCGGCAAGGCCGGGATAATCATGATATCGCTATACTTGCTGGGTATCGTCGTGGGAATAATTACCGCGCTGGTTTCCAAGCTTTTGAGAAAGAAGAAGGATTCCGCGCCGTTCGTGATGGAACTGCCTGTTTACCGCATCCCGCGGGCGCGGAACGTGCTGCACCTGCTTTGGGACAAGACCAAGGACTTCATCCAGAGAGCCTTCACCGTCATCTTCGTGGCGACCATCGTCATCTGGCTGCTCCAGTCCTTCGACTTCCGGCTCAACTTCGTTGAAGACAGCAGCCAGAGCATCCTCGCCTGGCTGGCGGGTCTGATCGCTCCGCTCTTCGGCCCGCTCGGGCTTGGAGACTGGCGTATCGTTACGGCCCTCATCACCGGCTTCCTCGCCAAGGAGAGCGTCGTCTCGACCATGGAGGTGCTCGGAGTCACCGCCGCGTTAACCGCCGCCACGGCTGTCCCGCTGCTCGTCTTCTGCCTCCTCTACACTCCCTGCGTAGCCGCCATCGCCTCCATCCGCCGCGAGCTTGGCTCCAAGTGGGCGCTTCTCGTCGTGCTTTTACAGTGTGCCATAGCCTGGGTTTGCGCCCTGCTGGCTTATTTGGTCTTCGCATGAATGCCGTCAGCATAGTCATTCTCGCGGTAGTGGCGGCGCTGGTAGCGCTCGCGCTGCGTGCAGCGTTCCGCCGCGACGCCGGCGGCTGCTCCTGCTGTTCACAGAAGGGCAGCTGCCCATACAGCGGCAGCAAGGAGTGTCATTGTAAGGATTAGACCAGACCGTCGGGGAGGTCCATGACGATCTCTCCGGCATCAGGATCGACGGACAGGATGAAATCCTCGTGAAGAGGTATCATCGCCTGTCCGTTTTCCGTATCCACATAAAGGCACGGATTGCCGGGAATGTCTTCGTAGTCAGTTATTTCACCCACGCACACATCGCGGTTGAACAGGATAAGGCCTGTGAAGTCGTCGAGGCCGGGACCTTCGTCCTCGTCCCAGGCGACGCTGTCCTCTTCCGCGAAGACCGCGCGCCCGACGAGCTCTTCGGCGTCCTCGAGCGAGACGACGTCGGTGAGGTGCGCGATGACCTTGTCGCGCCCTTTTTTCGAGAATGAATCAAAGAAAAAGGGAACCGGCAGTCCATCGAATTCGATGAACACCGGTTCCTGTGGATCGATGTCTTCCGGCATGGCGTCGCGGAATCCTAAGAGGACCCCTCCGTCCGTACCGTGGGACTTCAGGACCTTGGCAATCTGGACCAATGAGTCAGGGCTTGCCACGGCCAGGGAGGATTAAGCCTCAGCGGTTTCCTCTGCGGTCTCGGCAGCGGCGGCGGCAGCCTCCTCGGCGGCCTTCGCAGCGGCGGCGGCCTCAGCCTCGGCCTTCTTCTTGGCAATGGCCTCGGCTCTCTCCTGGTTCACCTTCATCTCAGCCTCTGCTGCGGCCTTGGCCTTAGCGGCGGCGTCCTTGGTGAGACCCTGCTTCTTGGCAACGATCTTGGCGTCCCTCTGGGCTTTCCAATCGACGAACTTCTTGTCGGCCTGCTCCTGGGTGAGAGCACCCTTGGCGACACCACCGGCGAGGTGATGGCGGAGGAGGACACCCTCGTAGGAGAGGATGCGGCGGGCGGTGAGGGTAGGCTGGGCGCCTACGTTCAGCCAAGCCAGAGCCCTCTCGGCGTCGAGGACGATGGTAGCGGGATTGGTGTTCGGATTGTACGATCCGAGCTGCTCGATGAAACGACCGTCACGCGGTGCGCGTGAATCTGCCACTACAATGTGGAAGAATGCGAAATTCTTCTTACCGTGGCGCTGTAAACGAATTTTAACAGCCATTGTGAATCTGTTTTAGTAAAGTTTGTACCTTAGCCTTTCCTACCCGAGGAAAGTGGGTGCAAAGTTACTTAATTTTTCTATATTTGCAAGCACTAATCAAATCCTTCGCGAAATGAGACAGATAGTTACCCACTTCACCGACAACGACCTTTACACCTTCACCTGCCAGTACTATATCCTCATGCGCTACCCGCGCGCCGAGGTGGAGTATTCCTTCTTCGACCGCAACGGCACGAAGTATCCCAAGGGCTTCGCCGCCCTGCTCCAGGAGCAGATCGACGGCATGAAGGACGTCGTCTGCACTCAGGAGGAGGCCGACTACATGCGCGACAGCTGCTACTTCCTCCCGCTGTGGTACTTCACTTTCCTGAAGGGTTACCGCTTCAATCCCAAGGAAGTGCACATCTCCCAGGACGAGGAGGGGCACCTGGACATCAAGGTCCGCGGCAAGTGGTTCTCCACCATCATGTGGGAGATGCCTATCCTCTCTTCCATCTCCGAACTCATGCACATCCTGCAGGGCGACATCGACTCCTACGACCCCGAGCTTGAGGCCCGCCGCGCGTGGGACAAGGCCGTCAAGATTTTCTCCAACGGCCTGACTTTCGGCGACATGGGTACCCGCCGCCGCCTGAGCTTCGCGCACCAGGAGATGGTCATCCGCACCATGAAGGAGGTCTATGAGTCGCAGGAGTGGCCCGGCATCTTCACCGGCACCAGCAACGTCTGGCTGGCCATGAAATACGGCACCAAGTGCCTCGGCACCATGTCCCACCAGCTCATCTCCTTCGAGGAGAACGTCAGCGGCGTGTTCGAGTGCAACTTCAACGTGATGAGGAAGTTCAGCGACGTCTATGACGGCGACAACGGTATATTCCTCTACGACTGCTTCGGCGACAAGGTCTTCTTCTCCAACCTTTCCAAGCGCATGGCCATGATGTACAAGGGCCTCCGCGTGGACAGTGGCAACGAGGAGGAGCAGACCGAGAAGATCATCGCCAAGTACAAGTCGCTCGGCATCGACCCCGCCACCAAGCAGGTGGTCTACTCCAACGGCCTGAACATCGACCGCGCCATAGAGATACACAAGTACTGTGACGGCCGCGTTCTTGACTCCTACGGCGTCGGCACGTTCCTGACCTGCGATGTTACGAACTGCAAGCCGATGAACATCGTCGTCAAGCTCACCAAGGGCCGTATAACCGAGCTCCGCGAGTGGCACGACTGCGTCAAGCTCTCCTGCGACAAGGGCAAGACCCTGGGCAATCCCGCCAAGTGCGCCTACCTCCAGTCCATCATCGGCGACTAAAGTTTTCAACAAAAAATTTGTGAATTAAATTATTCAGCGTATATTTGCAGTCCCAAACCAGCGGTAGTGGTGAAATGGTAGACACGCTACTTTGAGGGGGTAGTGCCCGTTGGGGTGTGTGAGTTCGACTCTCACCTACCGCACAAGGAGACAAGTTCGAGAGGATTTGTCTCCTTTTTTTTTGTCCCCTGCGCAGTATTTCCTTCAAAGTGACGTTTAATGTGTGGAAAAATCACTATTATTGCGATAGTTATGAGAAAGATATTTCTTCTGCTTTGTGCCGCCTGGGTCGTTGCGGGCTGCGGTCTGATTGACAATGACAGGTTCCATTCCGAGGAACTCACCTCCACCGGCTGCGCCTCCGAAACGAAGGCGGGCTCGTCCGAAGCCGATTCGAAGCTGATACTGAAACATACATCGGACGGCCTCCTGGTAACCAGGGAGAATGCAAGGATGAACTGTGCCATCAAGGACGGGGGAATAGCCTGTGACGTATCAGTCGAGGGAAACATCATCAAATACAAGGTCCACCAGAAGTCCGAGTTTTTTGCGAACTGCATCTGCCTCGTGAAGGAGATGTCCTCTGTCGTGACCGGCCTGAAGGAAGGTACCAACTATACGCTTTATTACTGGTGCGTGGACGAGATGCCTCTTACGGCCATCGACTTTACCTATAAGAAGGGCTTCAGGATGTCCCTTGACACGGACCTGTACAAAGCTCCGCTCATCGACAACGGCGACGGGACCTGGAGTCCGGACGTCCCGGTCTGGTGGTAGTTATTCCGTGAACGCCGACTGGACGGCGTCCTTGTATTTGCGGGAGACGGGGAGGTGGACGTCACCGACGGCTACCGTGTCGGGGGAGACCTGCCTGGCCGCAGCGGTATTCACCAGATAGGAGCGATGGATGCGGAGGAAGCCGTCCCCGAGGAGGTTCTCCCACTGACTGATGCCGGTCTTGTTCCTGTAGGATTCACCATTTAACATAACGAGACGCACTTCAGTGTCGTTGGACTCGATGTATGCGATGTCCGCGACGCTGACGGTGGTTTTCTGCCGGTCCGAGAAAAAGGTGACGGTGCGGTCCTGCGCCTTGAAGCGTTTCGAAAGCCACTTCGCCCAATAGTAATCGCCGATGGAAAGCGCCGTCAGGATGAGGCCCAGGAAGGCCGGGTTGATGAGCATCGGCGGAATGTCTTTCCTGTCCCCGACGAACCCGTCCGACGTGAGTTCATACCAGACGCAGTAATGCAATACCAATAACATCAGGACGATCGATGCCAGGACGGCGAGGGAAAGGTAAATCTTTTCCATCGGCTTCCTGGCCTTGGGCATGAAGAATTCCAGCGCGAGCGCGCAGGGGCAGAACAGCAGCGAGACCAGTAAGGCCTGGACCGGTGTATAGTCCAGGCTGATGAGGATGGCGGCGAGAAGTGCGACTGCCACCAGCCAGTATGCGATGCGTCCGACGGCTTTCATTCCAAGACAAAAATAGTCATTTTCGCGAGCGTCTGCAAGCCCCAAAGCCCCACAATAGGTTTTGACAGGCCCGGAATGGGTTTCAACTTTGGAGAAATCGGTGAGCTCTGCGTAACTTTGTACCGGACTAAAAAACAAATAGCCATGAAAGAAGAAGTATACTACGTTGTGGATTCTCTCGGAGTAACTCATCCGGAGACCGTTGAGAGGGCTCGAGTCTCTCTCGGCACATTGTTCGTTGAGGGAGGCCTCGGGTTCATGATTATCATCTCCGTCTTCCTCATCCTGCTTTTTCTCGCAGCCTGGAAAGCTCCCCGCTGGGTCAAGGAGATCGGTATCGGAGCGCTGGTGGTTTCCGTTTTCGCAACCCTGTTGGGATTGTTCCAGGTATTCGATGCGGTGCAGAGATTCGGCGACATTTCTTTCGCCGTCATCTGCGGCGGACTCAAGGTTTTGATGATTCCTTTCTTCTATGGACTCATCGTCTACTTCATCTCCCTGATCATCCGCATCATCCAGAAACCGAGGATCTGACCGTACTGAATGAAAAAAGGCTCCGGCAACGCTCCGGAGCCTTTTTTATATCAAGTCGGTTAAATCTTAGAAGACCCACTTCCAACCGAGGCAGGGCATGACGTTGAAGCCTTCCATGCCGGCGAAGTTGTAGCTGAACTCGACCTCGCCGCCGATGTTGGCGTGGCTGCCGATGCCGAACCAGAGCTGAGGCTCGGAGAGGAAGACGGTCTTGTCACCCTCCCACCATACATCAGCGAAGCCGGAGAAGCGGAGGCCTCTGAGGCCGAAGAGGTCCTGGAGACCCCAGACGGCGGTGAACTGCATCGGGAGCTTGGAATCCATGCCGATGAACTGCTTGTAGAGGACCTTGAGGTTGAGCGTATTGTTGAAGTTGGCCGAATGCATGAAGTAGTCGATACCGAACAAGAACGCGCTGTTCACCGGGAAGGCGCCGTAGCTGACTCCAGGAGTGCCGCTGAGGTCGCCCCAGGTGCCGAAGCCGCCGTTGTACTCATACTGGAGGCTGAAGGCTCCGAGGGCGCTGTCTTGCCAGAAGTTGAGGCAGCGGGCGATCTCGAAGTAGGTGTTGTTCGGGGAGATCACCTTGCCGGAAGCGTCGCGGTTGTTGTAGTCGTAGTCAATGAAGAAGAAGGTGTTGCCCCAGTCGTCTTGATGGAAACCCTCGAGGGTCGTGGTGAAGTGCTTGCGACCGAAGTCGTAGAAGGTCTGGAAGTTGGTCTGTGCATTCGCTCCTTGAGCGAAGAACAGCGCGGCGAAAGCGGCGGCAACGAGAACTTTTTTCATTACAGTTGGTTTTTTAATGATGTACGAAGTTACTCATTCCGCCGCTTTTTTCCAAAAGAAATCCTACTTGTTTCGCAGTATTACCGCGCCGCCGGAGTCGCAGTCGACCTCGATGGCCGAGGACTTGCGTACGGTGCCTTCCAGGACCGCCTTCGCAAGCTTGTTGACCAACTCGCGCTGGATCAGGCGCTTGACCGGACGGGCCCCGTAAACGGGGTCGTAGCCGTTCTCCACCATGCTGTCCTCGAAGGCTTTGGTGTAGGTGAGCTCCACGCCGTCCTCTTCCAGTTTCTTCTGCAGGATGCCCATCTGGATGCGCACGATCTCGCGGATGTTGTCCGGGGTCAGCTGGTCGAAGACGATGATCTCGTCGATTCGGTTCAGGAACTCCGGGCGCATCGCCGTGCGGATCTCGTCTGGCTTCAGGTTGGAGGTCATGATGAGGATGGTGTTCTTGAAGTCCGCGGTGCGGCCCTTGTTGTCGGTCAGGCGGCCGTCGTCCAGCACCTGCAGCAGCACGTTGAAGACGTCCGGGTGGGCCTTCTCGATC
>JAFZQO010000033.1 GCA_017620335.1 Bacteroidales bacterium | reverse complement strand
GCTGAATATCGGTGCTGCCCTCCTCGCGGCGCTCACCGTCGCGGGTGAGATGGCTCACGGTCCCCGCATGGCCCCGGACCTCTACATGGAGCGCCACGGGAGCGGCCATGTCTATATGAAACCCGGGGTGGATTCTCCCCAGGACATCGCGAGCCGTGCCTTCGAGGCCGGTCTGAACGCAGCTGAACACGGTGTCGGATTAGGAAGATAGACTATGGGAAATCTCACTTACGACGACTATCTGCGACGCCTGACTGTCCAGGACATCCTCAGGGATGCGGGCTATGTCCGCAACCGCAAGGACGGCATGCGTTACCCTTCGTTCGTCCGCCTGGATGACCACGGGGAGCGCATCCGCGGTGACAAGTTCATCGTCACCCACAACGGGCAGGGCTGTTTCCATCCTCCGGTGCAGAAGAGCTATAACATCATCTCGCTCATCAAGGAGCATCCGCATTTCTTTCCGGAATACTCCGTGGGCATGAACCTCGACCTGCTGGTGAACAAGGTCTGCTGCCGCCTGCTCAATACGACGTATGATGAGAAGGAACGTCAGGTGAAGGAACCGCAGCCGGAGATTAGGCCTTTCAGGCTGGATGAGTACAGGCTGACGCGTCTGGACAAGGCTGACAGGGCGTCATGGAGGCCGTTCTATCCCTTTTTCAAGCACAGGGGCATCGACCTGCGCACGGAAAAGGCCTTCCGCGACTCATTCGTCCTTGCCGAAAGGGATCATCCGGAGAAGAAGGGGGTGACATACTCCAATCTCTCCTTCCCGCTCACCATCCCGGGCGGAGACGGGACCATCGTGGGATTCGAGGAAAGGGGCCGTCCAAAGCGTGACGGCGGCGCGACCTACAAGGGCAAGGCCGCAGGCAGCAACGGCAGTGTCGGCCTCTGGATAGCATCGCCGGGAGGGACCGACCTCAAGGACGCGAAACGGGTGTTCCTTTTCGAAAGCGCATACGATGCGATGGCTTTCTTCCAGCTCAGACGCGACGAGGACAAGGGCATCGGCAAGGCGGTCTTCGTCTCCACCGGCGGGAACCCCACACGGGGACAGATGCTGGGACTCATCCGGACGGCCCAGGGTGCGGTCTTCCATCTCTGCTTCGACAACGATGAAGCAGGGCGGCTGTTCGCCGAGAATTTCAAGGCTGTGGCCAAGGATGAGAAGCCTTACAGTGATGTGGCGCTTGCGTTCAAGAATACGCCCGGCTACATACAGGTGGACCAGTATAAGGAACTCGCATTGTTCAAGCTGCCGAAAGAGGTCCAGCAGCAGTATTTCGACGTCGAGGAGCTGTCCGAGGATCTCAGGACCGGATATCTCTGCGAAGAGGACAAGGCGGATCTCCGGGCCCGCATCAAGGAGGGCTACAGGACCTTCTACGCGATGGTGGACGACTGTATCGTCCAGGTGGAGCGCGAGCTCCCGTCCGAGGGCTACAAGGACTTCAACGACGAGCTTCTGGGCCGCGAAGGAACGGAAAAGAAAGCGGTCGGCTGCGACCTGGACGGTGACGGCGCCGTTGAGACGGAGGAATCCAACGAGGAGAAACACAAATACCACAGATAAGGCCATGCAGAACGGCAATCCATACGCGGACGTGCAGATCCGTCCTGACTGGCGCCAGCTCCTGATCGACGAGCTGGTGTCGATCCTTGCAGCGATAGCCCTTCTGGTCGTCGGCGGGCTCGACGGTATCCCTTACCATTCGGTCTTCTTCTGCATAGCCCTGGCGCTTGTCTTCAAGGTCTATTACAAGTTTGTCTACCTGAGGGGCATGCACTACACGATCACCGGAGAGCAGCTTGTCTACGAGCACGGTGTCTTCACCCGCAGCCGGGACTATATCGAGCTCTACCGTATCGTGGACTTCGATGAGAAGCGGAGTTTTCTCCAGCTCATCCTCGGACTGAAGACCATAGTTGTACATTCCGGCGACCGGACGATGCCCAAGCTCCGGATCATCGGTATCCGCGAGGGTACGGATGTCGTCGATTGCCTGCGCGAGCGGGTCTCCTACAACAGAAAACGTATGAACATTCATGAATTCGCAAACTACAGATAAACTGAAGAGCCGCAGCTGGCCGGTCCTGCTGCGCCTGCTCATCATCGCTGGCGCCCTGCTGGCGACCACCCTCATCAGCCAGGTCCGAGCCTCGGCCCAGATCGTCGTCGCCAATCCTTTGGAGTGGGCCGTCCTTGCGGAAGGCAACGAGCTCATAGACGGCCAGATCAAGAACGAGACGGAGGGCATGACCCGTACGGCCGTCCTCCAGAACACGATCGCCGCCGAGTTCAGCGGCATCCGCAGCTGGGAGAAGAAATACAATGCCTATCTGAAGTCGGCAGACGGCTATGCATCATCCATCAAGGCCGCCACCTATCTGTATAACGACGGCGTGCGTCTCTTCATCAACCTGTCCGACATCCGGAAGGCCATCGCTGCCAACCCCCAGGGACTGGCGGCCACGCTCAGCATGAACAACCTGTATATCGAGACGGCCACGGAACTGGTGTCCGTCTATTCGACGCTGAAGGAGGCCGTCGCCACCGGAGGTGATGGCAATATGCTCACTGGCGCAGAACGTTCGGAGACGCTCTGGCTCATCGAGGACCGGCTGAAAGCCTTCAACCACAAGCTCTCCCTTCTTTCTCTTTCCCTTCGTTATTATACCCTTTCCGACGTGTGGTACAACGCGACGGAGGGAATTATCGACAGGGATTACGGGGAGATCGCCCGTCACGCTCAGTCCCGCTGGAAGCGGGCCTCCAGGACCTACTAGACAATGATGCCATGAGAAGAACCGTTTTCGTGATTGTCCCGCTCCTCTTGATGCTCATGCTTTGTGAGCGGCTCAGGGCCCAGTCCATCGACCCGACGTTGGCGGCGATGATCCTGCTGTATACGGAGAAGGCCGAGAATTCCCTCCGAACCGAGCAGGAGGCGATGCTGCTGGAGACCTCCGGTCATATCTGGGTGAAGAGCGAGGTTGACGGAGTCAGGAAGCTCGACGAGGAGTTCAACGGGTATCTGGACATGTTCCACGGCATCATCGTCTATGCCGCCCAGATATACGGATTCTACCATGAGATCGACCGGCTTGCGGAGAACTTCGGAAAACTGACGGAACGGATCGCCCAGAGCCCAGGGAACGCCCTCGCAGTCGCCCTGTCTGCGAACAGGAACAAGGTTTACCGTGAGGTGATTCTCCAGAGCGTAGAGATTGTAAACGACATCCGCATCGTCTGCCTTTCCGATGTGAAGATGACCGAGAAGGAGCGCACCGAGATGGTTTTCGGCGTGCGTCCCAAACTGAAGGGCATGAACAAGAAGCTTGAACGGCTCATCCGGGCCGTGAAATACACCACGCTCACCGACGTGTGGAACGAGGTGTCCGGGCATCAACCTGACAAGGCAGATATTGAAGGAATCTCCACTGAGGCCTTCCGCAGATGGAAGACCATGGGAAAGACTGTAAGACCATAATTGAACGACAAGATATGAGTTGGGCATCACTGCTTAAGGCTGGCGGCAAGGCCGCCAAATGGGCCGGTAGAGGGGCGAAGGCCGCCCTTGAGACCGGAGGCAAGGCCATCATTCATCCTCAGCAGACGCTGAAAGGTGCGGGTACCGCCCTCAAGACCGCAGCTGTCGGCGGAGGTCTTGGATATGTGGGCTGGAAGAAACTCACGACCGACGAGAGCGTCGTGGGCATCGTCAGCGACGCGATCATCGGCGAGAAGACCACGCAGAAGGTCAGCGACACGGTCCACGGAGCCGTTGACGGCATCCGCGACCTGAAGGAATCCGTGGGAGGCATGACGGAGCGTGTATCCAGTGCGGCGGAGAACGTTGACGGGAAACTCAACGGCATCTCCAGTTTCTTATCGGACGTTTCCTCGGGAAATAGCGGAGAGATGCTGGGCGGGTTCCTCGGAAACCTGGCACACGGCAACGTCTCCGGGCTGGGCGTGATGGGGCTCGTCCTCTCGGCCTTCCTGGTCTTCGGCCGGTTCGGATGGATGGCCAAGCTTGCCGGCGCAATGCTGGCGATGATGACCATCGGGAACAATTCCAGGAGGGAGCTCTCCCCTGCCGCCGCGATTGCGGATGCCTCAAGCATGGCCCCCGCAGCCAAGGAATTGAGGCAGGAGGAGCCTCAGGCAGCAGAACAGATTCACCGCAGAAGATAGTTTGGGAAAGATATGAAATACACGCAGGAAATGATTCTATCCTCGCCCTCCGGCTACTGTATGCCGTTCGAGGAGCGTGACAAGGAGGTAGTGATGTCGCTTGGCTACGGCAAACAGACAAATCCACAGACAGGCGTGGAGTTCTTCCACCATGGGGTCGACTTCTCCGCACCCCACTACTTGCTTTCCGCCGTAGCCAGCGGAACCGTCTC
>JAFZQO010000032.1 GCA_017620335.1 Bacteroidales bacterium | reverse complement strand
GAAACCTTCGTTCTATCCGTTGAACTATGGGACCATCAACGGAGCGGGAGATTACTCGGCGCTCTTCTCAATGATCTGACGACCTCTGTAGTAGCCGCACTCGGGGCATACTCTGTGGTACATGACGGTCGCACCGCAGTTGGGGCAGGTGGCGAGGGTCGGAACAGGAGCGAGGTCGTGCGTCCTTCTCTTGTCTCTTCTCTGCTTGGAGAGTTTGTGTTTCGGATGTGCCATATTAAACTATCTTTAAAATTTTATTTTTCTTTCAATAAGTCCTTCAGCGCGGCGAACGGGCTCTCACCTTGTACGGCGGACTCTTCCTCATCCTCCATGTCGTCGGAATGAAGATACTTTACCGTTTCCGGGTCGCACTCCCCTTCCGGGTGTACGCGCGACAGGGGGAGGGAGGTGCAGACATAGTCATATATTATCTGCGTCAGGTCAAGGTCGGCGTCGGTCTCGGGCAGGATGAGTATCTCCCTCCCGCCTTCGGTCGCGGAGGACTGCTCCTCCGAAGCCTCGCCGTACTTGATACTGAACGAAGGATGCACCGAAACGGGGAGCTCAAGGTCCCCCAGGCAGCGGTCGCATTCGACAACCACGGTGCCTTCGATGCCCAGATCTACAGAAGCATAACGTCCGGACTTCTCCGCCCAGACATCGACAACCAAGTCTGCGTCAAGTATCTCCGAATTCTCAAAACCGCTAAAGAACTGTCCTTCAGCATGCCAGCGGAAATGGGTCTTTCCAGGCGCCAAACCGCTTAACGGTACAATAAAGGGTTGCAAAGTTAGTAATAATTTTCCTATAAACAATCTTCTTCGCCGCTTTTTCTCTTTCTCTCAAGCGGATCGAGCAAAATCTTGCGGATGCGCATGAAATGCGGCGTCACCTCCACCAATTCATCGTCCTGGATGTACTCCAGGGCCTCCTCCAGGGAGAACTTGATGGCCGGAGGCAGCACGACCTTCTCGTCGCTGCCGGATGCACGGACGTTCGTGAGCTTCTTGGTCTTGCAGATATTGATGTTCAGGTCACGCTCGCGGGTGTGCTCCCCTACCACCTGGCCGCCGTAGATTTCCTCGCCGGGCTCGACGAAGAAACGGCCGCGGTCAAGGAGCTTGTTCATCGAATAGGCGATGGCCTCTCCTGTCTCGAGCGAGACGAGGGAGCCGTTGTTGCGGTGCTCCAGCTCGCCCTTGAAGGGCTGGTACTCCTTGTACCTGTGCGCGACGATGGCTTCGCCCTGGGTGGCCGTGAGCATGTTGCTGCGAAGGCCCATCAGGCCTCGGGTAGGAATCTCGAACTCGAGAAGGGTCCTGTCCCCGCGCGGCTCCATGCGGAGCAGCGCGCCCTTGCGGCGGGTCGCGATCTCGATAGCGGCGCCGACGAAAGCTTCGGGGACCTCGATGGAGAGGTCCTCGATGGGCTCGCAGCGCTGACCGCCGATGACCTTGTCCAGGACCTTCGGCTGACCGACCTGAAGCTCGAAACCCTCGCGGCGCATCGTCTCGATAAGGACTGACAGGTGCAGCACGCCTCGGCCATAGACCACGAACGAGTCGGCGGAAAGGCCCGGCTTCACCCTCAGGGCCAGGTTCTTCTCAAGCTCGCGCTCCAAGCGCTCCTTGAGGTGGCGGGAGGTGACGAACTTGCCGTCCTTGCCGAAGAACGGGGAATTGTTGATGGTGAAGAGCATGCTCATCGTCGGCTCGTCGACGGCGATGGGCGGCAGGGCCTCGGGGTTCTCGAAATCGGCTATCGTGTCGCCGATTTCGAAACCATCGATGCCCACCACTGCGCAGATGTCACCGCAGCGCGCCTCCTCTACCTGGGTCTTGCCGAGACCCTCGAAGACCATCAGCTGCTTGATCTTCTGCTTCTGGACGACGTCGTAGCGTTTGCAGAGGCTGATGTTCTGCCCGCTGCGGAGCGAACCGCGGGTGATGCGCCCGACGGCGATACGGCCCACATAAGGGGAATACTCAAGCGAAGAAATGAGCATCTGGGGAGTGCCCTCGTTCATTTCCGGAGCGGGAATGACCTCGAGGATGGCGTCGAGCAGCGGGGTGATGTCCGTGCCGGGCGTACGCCAGTCTTCGGACATCCAGCCCTGCTTGGCGCTGCCGAAGATGGTCTTGAAATCTAGCTGGTCGTCGGTGGCGTTGAGGTTGCACATGAGGTCGAAGACCTCCTCCTGGACCTCGTCGGGGCGGCAGTTGAGTTTGTCAACCTTGTTCACGACGACGATGGGCTTCTTGCCCATCTCCAGGGCCTTCTGGAGGACGAAACGCGTCTGGGGCATGCAGCCTTCGAACGCGTCCACCAGAAGGAGGACGCCGTCGGCCATGTTGAGCACGCGCTCTACCTCGCCTCCGAAATCGCTGTGGCCGGGAGTGTCTATGATGTTGATCTTGACGCCCTTGTATATGACTGAGACGTTCTTGGCCAGGATGGTGATACCCCTCTCGCGCTCGAGGTCGTTGTTGTCGAGGATGAGCTGGCCGAGGTTCTCCGGCTGGCGGACGAGGTTGGCCTGGTATATCATCCTGTCCACGAGCGTGGTCTTGCCGTGGTCTACGTGGGCGATGATCGCTATGTTCCTGATATCCTGCATAATCAAATGAATACTACTAAACTAACTGAATCTTGCAAAATTACGGTTTTTCGGGCACTTTACGAATTTTTTGTTTTATTTTTGTATGTAACACAAGACTTGAAGCCATGAAAATCGTTTTTCTCGACGCCTCCACGGTAGGCGACACCCCGCTGGATGAGATCGCCGCCCTCGGCGAACTTGTTTGCTACGCCACCTCCACGAAGGAGGAGGCCATCGAGCGCGTGAAAGACTGCGAAGTATTGATAATAAACAAGATAATCGTCGACGCCGCGCTTATCGCCGCGGCCCCCTCGCTGAAGCTCATCTGCGAAGCCGCTACCGGCGTCAACAACATCGATCTCGAGGCCGCGGCCGCGCGCGGCATCCCCGTGAAGAACGTCGCCGGCTACTCCACCGACTCCGTGGTCCAGGAGACATTCATGCATATCCTCTCCCTCGCAGGCAACGGGCCGTATTTCGACGGAGCGGTCAAGAGCGGGAGCTATTCCCGCGGCCCCATCTTCACAGACCTCAGCCGTCCTTTCTACGAACTGACCGGCAAGACCATGGGCATCATCGGCCTGGGAACCATCGGAACGAAGGTGGCCCACGTCGCCGAAGCCTTCGGGATGAACGTCATATACTACTCAACCTCAGGTACTTCGCACAATAAGGAATATCCCAGCGTGCCCCTGGACGAGCTGATGTGGTCGTCCGACGTCATCAGCGTCCACGCGCCCTACAACGCCCGCACCGCGGGCCTGGTCGGCGCCAAGGAACTGGCACTCATGAAGCCCACGGCCTTCATAGTCAACATGGGGCGCGGCGGCATCATCGACGAGGCCGCGCTCGCGCAGGCCGTCGACGAAGGCCGCATCGGCGGCGCGGCACTGGACGTATTCGTCCGCGAGCCGCTCCCGGCCGACAGCCCCCTGCTCCACACCCGCCACCCCGAACGCCTGCGCTTCACACCGCACACCGCCTGGGCCAGCGTCGAAGCCCGCAAGCGCCTCGTCTCCGCCATCGCCGCCAACATCCGCGACACCTTTTGGGCATAACCCCCGTCCGGCTGATAGCCGCCGAGAGAAATTAAAGCCTATATTATCCCTTATAATTATATTTCCATCGACTGACTATGAAAAGGGAACTCATTCTGTTGTTGTATTTGTTGTTATTCCTTCCCTCATGTGCACCGGTGAAGGACCGCCGGACGCTGGATGAAGTCGAATCCTTGATACAGGAACAACCGGATAGCGCTCTGGCAGTCCTGCGGGACATGAAACCCCGGGATTTCCCGGGCCTACATGCCCGGTCTCTTCACGCCCTGCTACTAAGCGAGGCCCTTGATAAGAATTACATCGATCTCTCTGATGACTCGCTAGCACTGACTGCCAATAGTTATTATGGAGAACACGGGAGCAAACTCCATCGTCTCAAATCTTGGTACTATCTCGGCCGTATCCGCTTTAACGCCGGCAATTACGCCGAGTCTGTTATATGCTATAATAAAGCCCTGGAATATGCCGATGAATTGAATAACTACCACTACATAGGTCTGATAAACAGGGAAATTGCGAATGCTTATTCAGAAGTATGGGACGATTTCCACTCGGAAGAATATTTACGTAAATCCATTGATGCTTTTGTATCTTCTGGAGAAAAGACGTATTCTGCCTATAGCCAATTGGCCCTGGCCAGAGTGTTACGGAAGAATCTTGATTTAGAAGGGTGTGACTCCGTCCTTAACAAGATGCTTGATATTTTGGATGATGATTACCTTGTTGCAAGCATCTATGAATTGAAGGGGCTCAATGCGCTATCTGAAGAGAATCCTAGTGTTGATGAGATCCTGTCTTTTTATGAAAAGGCCCGTATTGGAACTATCCTACCAACTAATTCAACCAGACTCGCCAGCCTAGCATTTGTCCAACAACTGGCGGGGCAAAGTGATTCTTCAGACATATACTTAAACAAGGCACGCTCCTTGACGAGGACAAAGGAAGATTCCATTACTGTGATATTCAATGGATTCCGGCAGGCTCGTTTACGTCTGGATTACGAAACCGCCATTGATTGTCTGGAAGATTATCTAAGATTGCAAGACTCCTCTGTTTCAAAGAGTCTTAAACAGTCCGTCTCCTTTTATCAGAGCAACTACTATATGAATGAGTCTCGCATCAAATCCATGAAAAGCAGGATTAACGCTCTTTCATTTAGTATAGTGATTATCCTTCTGGCCGGCTTTATCCTGCTTCTCCTTTCAAATATCAGAAAACAACGGATGCAGATCGTTGAAGAGATGGCCCGGACAGCGGAGATACGAGATGAGATCATTGAAATCAAAAGTAAGCAAGAAGGGATGAACCTTGCTTTGGCAACCCTATTTGAGAATAGGATGAAGATACTCCAAACATTGTCGGATCAATATGATTTAGTCGATGACAAGCGTGTTGCCAAATCCCGCAACATGAGTCGCGAAATGTCCAAGGACGAGATAATAGACCTATTTAAAAACAAGATGCGGGAATTGCGAAAGGATAAAGACATTGCCCTGTCAATGGAAGGCGTCCTTGATGTTTGGAAGGATGGTATCATGATGAAACTCAGGAGCATATTTGGCGAACGCTCTGCCGGTATCCATCATATGACGATAGAAGACCTGGAACTGATACCCTATTTCTTTTCAGGAATGAAATACAAGACAATAAGCTATCTGACCGGCTTCACTGAGCATTCTCTCAGAGAGCGCAAGCGTCGTATAAAACAGAAGATTGAAGCGCTTGATAACTCTTTCGCTGAAGAAAAGGAACTTTTCCTGTCCAACCTTTGATTTATTTGCCAAATTAAAGGATACTGCGTATATTTACTGCCGAGATAAGCAAAGACTAGTCTTTATTATACATCCATCATCGTAAGAGAACTCCTACATTTTTTCACGACAGATGATGGCCTGTTCCACGTCTTTACGGACGTGGACTTGCCTATTTCTGTCGTTGGGTGTAGGAGCCCATCTTGCGAGATAGTGCCGGTCCACGTCCGTTTTTTCAGACCGGCAAGAAGATAATCGAGCTGCCGGCATTCCTTATGCTATTTGTCGGTTTCCCCTGAGCGGAAAACCATGCCGGCAGCTTTTTTGCCAATTTCTACTTCTGTCCCCGAATGTGTGACGGAACTTTTTTTTAACTAGCATAAATACAATGATTTATCCTTGGCAACTGTGACAAGGAAATTACCCTCAGGGAACATAATGTGTGTAACTTTGTTATGACAAATAGCATAACAAATGAGGATAAGACATTGCTTATCGATGCTGGCTCTTATGGGGCTATCATTGACGTGCTTCTCCACGAAAGCGGGAACAGTAAAACAAACAACACTGGTACAACAGACCGGGACTGTCATAGTAATAGCTGAAACTGGTCCGACTGTTGACCCGAATTCTCCACGAACTCCTTCCGTGATTCCTTGTTCTTGTGTTTTCTATGAGATAACCGAAACCTTGTGCTTCTCGTTTCTTTACAACGTTGGAGATGTTACGATTACACTTTCTGAAGAGTCGGCTGGTATTGTAAGCTCCAATGAATATTCTTCGTCAACCGGATTTGTCAGCATCCCTGTTCCTGGCTCAGGATCATACATTATCTCCATTCTTCTTGAGTCCGGGAAAGAATATACCGGACATTTTGTGTACTAGTCTAAGTATAATATATCTAACTGATAATCTGTCGGTATACTTTTCTTTTGGGAACGATTAGCCAAAAAGGACATCGTTCCCTTTTCCTAAGTTGGCTGACGTGACGGCCTGAATATTTAATCTTACCCTTTTCGGGTCCTTGTGATTTATTATCCATATAGTTTTATTATCTTTATAATCAGCGATTATAGCACTATGAGACGAGCCATTAAGCATATCGGTCATATTCGCTCAGGAGGTCTCTTCCTCCTGTTTCTTCTCATATCCCTGCCGGCCTTTGCCCAGACGGAGGTCTCTTACCGCCGCGGTGCGACTCAATTGGAAGACATCCTACCGCCTTCTCCGGAGGCGGCATCACGCGTGAAGTATGCGGACGTCCCGTTCACGCACAGCATGGGTGCGGCAGAGTATAGTGTTCCGATTTATGAGCTCAAGGGCCGCCGCCTCACAATACCCATCAGCCTTGACTACTGCAGCAACGGCATCAAGATGGATGAGATTGCCGGTGTCGCAGGCCTGGGCTGGACCCTCAATGCCGGCGGCTGCATCACCCGCGAGGTTGTCTACATGCCCGACGAATTCACGGACGGGGACTTCGAATATACCTGGCCGGGCAGTACGCTCCTGTCCCAGCTGGAGGCGCACACGTCCAACACCGCGACGATGATCTTCCTGACCAAGGTGGCCTGGAACCGCATCGACACCAACGCCGACCGCTACAGCTACAACGTCCTCGGGCTCAAGGGACAGTTCATCATCGACCCGGACGGTGAAGTGATCCAGCTCCAGGGTGACGGCGTTGACATAGGCTATACTACAAACAACGACGGCGAGAAGACGTTCACGGTCACCGGTCCGGACGGGACGGTTTACACCTTCGGCGAAACCGAGACGGGCACCCGCAAGGACCAGTACCGGGAGCCGACCTACTCCACCGGCCAGCAGGTGGACTGGAGCGCCACCACGGCGTGGTACCTGACTCAGGTCACCAGCCGTGACGGGACCGAGAGCGCCACGTTCACCTACGACGGGGGCGGCACGTGGGACCGCAGCACCCGCACGGGCTACAGGACGGTGACGGCCTCTCCCAGCAACGACACCAGCGGATACGACGAGACATACTCCTACACCAGCGACGACGTGGATTCCGGCCACGCAACCAAGGTGCTGACCGGCATCTCCCTGTCGGGGTTCACCGCGTCGTTCTCGTACGAGTCCGTCTCCTCCCACTCTTTCCACACCGTCTCCTCGGGGACCGACGCCGACAACTACCCGAAGCGGCTCACCGCCGTCACGATATCCAACCCCTCGAACGCCCGGATCCTCAAGGCCGTGACGTCAACCGCGCAGCACCCGTACGACGGCCGCATCATCCTGAACGGCATCACCATCCAGGGTGCCAGCGGTACCACCGCTGAAGACCGCTGGACGTTCTCCTACAATGCCACCACGCACTCCGTGTCCCGCTACTCCCAGGACTGGTTCGGCTACTTCAACGGCGAGAACGGCGACTGGGTCACGCCACATCCCGGACAGAGCGGGGCTGGTCGCACGCACCTCTGCCCCTACATCTTCACCCCTTCGGCCAACTATATCCCCGTCCTGACGTACGGCGCCCCTGACGGTGCCGAGGCGTCCTACATGATGCTCACGGAGGCCGACCACGACGGGGCGCGCACCACCTGGACCTACGAGGGCGCCGACACCTCCGACACCGTGTCCATGGGCGGAGTCAGCGTGCCGATTAAAGTGGGCGTTCGGGTCAGCAAGATCAAGGTATATGACGGGAACACGCTCGTCCGGGTCCGCCGCTTCACCTACGGGAGCCCGGCCGCGAGCGCCCCGGTGGACCCCCTCCCCGAGGTATACATGAAGACCTCCGCGCGTATCGTCCAGACGCAGCACGGGAACACCCCCGGTACGGGTACCGAGTGGACGTTCACCCTCTACGAGGGCCCCGTCACGGACGGGCAGTCCCTGCAGTCCGCCCGGGTGTGGTATGGGTCCGTTACGGAGGAGGTCTCACAGGACGACAGCGGTACCACGAGGCCCAACAAGACGGTCTACACCTACGACACGGCCCCCGTCTACAACCTCACCTACAATACCCTCTCCCGCTTCCCCTCCGCATGGGAGGACATCTACGAAAACGCCTCCACGGGCATAGACCCCTTCCAGGGGGTACAGTCCCTGTACTGCTACGACGGCGCCACCGAACCCCCTCGCCTTACAAATAAGGATACCTACAGGAAAAACCCTTCCTCAAGCTCTTCCCAGCTGGTGGAGAAGGAGGAGACCTCCTATACCGACTTCACCACCGGATCGGTCATGGTCGGCTACAAGGCCGTGCTGGTCATGGAGCGTCTCATTGCCGGCCAGCTCTACGAGGATGACCTTCAGCACTATCCCGTCTACGCGCAGTCTCGCCTGGGCTCCGCCCCGTCGAGGGTGACGAAGGTCGGCTACCACCCTTCGGGCAGCGGCACGCCGTACAAGGACTCTACGAGGGTCATCTACTCTTACTCCCGGTCCTCTTTCAGCGAGCCCGCCAGGAACACGTCCATGACCGTCGCGTCGTCAGATGCCGTCAGGTCGTTGTCGCTGACCTATCCGGACACCTGGGGCTCCGGGGCCCCTTCTTGGGCCACGGCGCTGACATCCCAGCATGCCCTGTCGGAGCCAGTGAAACGGACGCATATCATCGCTTCCACAACTGCGGACGACACGGGGTCAGAGCCCCCCGTCATAAACCGGGCATTCAATCCCGACATACCATTGATTCCCGCATGGAAGAAACGGGACACCGTAAGCGTGGTGACGGAATATGACACCTTCAACAACAGGCTCATGCCCGCCCGCACTATCGAGTACATCAACGGAACGGAGTCGTGGCGCGAGGAGATCCTCTCCAGGGACGCTCTCGGCAACCCGGCCTCCATCAAGGAGAAGGGACGGCCCGTGACCTCGGTGGTGTGGAGCTACAAAGGGCTCTATCCGGTCGCGGTAGTCGAAGGGGCGGCCTACTCGTCCGTCGTTACGGCCCTCGGAGGCCAGACGTACGTCGACACGCTGACGCATGCATCTTCCCCGAACACCTCCCAGCAGGCCAAGCTCAACAGCTTGCGCACGGCCACTCAGACCTCCTCCTCGCACGTCACCACGCTGACGCACTTCCCGGGTGTCGGAGTCCTCTCGTCCACGGACCCGGCCGGTATCAAGACATCATATACCTATGACAACGGCGGCCGACTGGCATCGGTGTCGAACACCCAGGGACAGACAACCGACGAGTATACGTACAGTCTCCTGAACAGCGGGAACAACCGCCTCAGCGCCACGCATTACGCTTATACGAGCACGGGAAAGGGATCATCATACCGCGATGTCACATGGTGGAACACCCTCGGCCTGAAGCTGGAGGATGTAGCCGTTGCGGCGTCCGGAGTGAACGACAATGACCTTGTCACGGCATACGAGTCGGACTACATGCTCCACGATGACGTCCGCACGTGGCTGCCGTACCCGGTATCAACAGGCGATCCGGGTTCGTTCCGCAGCGGGGCGGCCTCAGCCTCCGCATCCTACCACGGGAGCAGCTCGGCTTATTACGGCCGAACATATGAGGAGTCATCCCGGGACAGAATCCTGAAAGCCACACTTCCGGGGTACGCCTCGCATCCGGATGAGTCATCCACCGACGTTGCCTCTGGGTTCCCGATGCTTCTCTGGCGGCACGCTACAGTGGAGGACAACGGGACCTACTATTCGTGGGAACTGGTTACCGAGAAAACCGAGGATGCCGACGGCCGCATCACTTATAACGTAAAGGACCACCATGGCCGCCTGCTCGCCACCAAACGCGAGGGAGCCGGCACGGGATGGGGCGCATCCACTCGCTACGTCTACGACGAGCTGGACAGGCTCGCGGCGGTCATCGGTGCGGGCATCTCCGTCACCGACACCCTGTCGATGTGGCGCTACGGGTATGACAATCTCGGGCGGTTACGGTCGAAAGGCGTACCGGGGAGCGTACGTGAGTACTACACCTACGATAGCGAGGGCCGCATTATAACGGTCACCCGGGGGAACGAATACACCGAGATCACTTACGACACCTTCGGTCGCGTCACGGCCAAGTACATTACGATAGGCAGCGGCTCCAGGACCCAGATCGAGGCCCACCAGTATGACAGCTACTCATCAACGGCGACTACCCTAATCGGAGGAAGTTCCTACACCTCCGGTCCGAAGAAGGGCCTTGAGACCTGGTCGTCGTACGCGGTGACGGACGGGCAGGGGGGCTTCTCCGGCACGGCCTCGACGGCCTACGCCTACGACGCCCTCGGGCGACTGACGCGCAGCGTGACCCAGTACGCCGACGGTCACAAGAACACCACGGTCATCTCCTATGACTTCGCCGGCAACCCGACCTCCACGGTTGTGACCGGCGTGCGTCCCGGGGGCGGGACGACGGACGTCCTCTCCGTCACGACGACGTACGACACGAGGGAGCGCCCGTCGAGCACGGTCTCCGTTCTGACGATCGGCGGCGTAGAGAAGGCGCGCAACACGACAGCCTACTCCTACGATGCCCTCGGACGCCAGTCGGCCGTCTCGTCCGGTCCGACTTCTTCGGCGGACCTCCTCGAATCACAGTACGGCTATACCCTCCAGCAGTGGATGTCATCGATAAGCACGGAGCTTGACGGCAGGACGGTCTTCTCCGAGACGCTCGGCTACGACTCGCCGTCCAACTCGCTCGGAGGGCCGTCATATACCGGCCTCATCACCAGGAAGGGAGAGACGTGGTCGATACCCACAGGCCCGTCACCTTCACAGGTCCAGCCGGTGTCCAGGACCGAGGACTATGTCTACGACTATGCCGCGAGGCTGTCCGGATGGGATGATACCTCAAACGGGGAGAACATATCGTACGATGCCAGGGGTAATATCACTTCGCGGAGTCCGAGACACGGCTCAGGAGGAACCGTCACACTGACCTACACGGGCGATCGTCTAGCGACGCGGAAGGTTGGAACAGGCGCCGCGGTCTCCTTCGCCCACGACTCCTTCGCGAGGATGACCACCGACGCTGAAGCGGGGCTGTCCATTACATACAACGCCTTAGACCTGCCGGAGACCGTCTCGATGGGGAATACACTGAAGGCCAAGTATACTTACCTCTCAGACGGCACGAAGGTCTCCGCCCTGGACGCCTCCGGCGCCGGGCTGGTGTACCGGGGGCCGTTCACTTACCGGCGCAGCTCCGGCGGGACGCTCGCGTTCGAGAGCGCCCCGTTCGACAGCGGCCGCCTCACCGAGGCCGGCGGCCGCTACCACGTCACCGACCACCTGGGCAGCGTGAGGGCGGTCATCGACGGCAATGCCTCGACCACCACCTACCCTCTGACCGGATTCTATTCAGTCGACGACTTCGCGCCATTCGGTACAAAGTCCACATCCAGTGCGTCCTCTTACCTTAATTTGGCCTCCACTGGCTCGACGGTCTCCCTGCGCGACGGGTTCACCGGCCAGGAGGACCAGGGACCGGACTTCGACGTCGGCTACTCCGACTTCGGCGCAAGGCAGTACAGCCCTACCCTCTCCCGGTGGCTCGTGCCGGATCCTCTTGGAGAGAAATACTACGATGTTAGCCCGTATGCGTATTGCGCGGGGAATCCTATTGTTTTTGAAGATGACGGTGGTGCGGATATTGTTTTGGCAGGCAATAATAGGTCATCAGTCACTATTGTTACTGATCTTATTGACGTTCATGTTAATTTATCCCGTTTAGGGATTGATTGGGGAGGGGATTATCAATTGCAGGGTGATAAAATACTGAGCACTGCGCTTGATATCGCTGGACTATTTGACCAAAGTGGCACGGCCGATGCAATTAATGCAAAACTCCAATTTGATTCTGGGGAGACCTTTGCTGGCTTGATGAGCCTTGTTAGTACAGTTCCAGCACTTGGAGATTTTGCGAAGCTAACCCGAATAGGAAAGGATTTAAGAATTCTAAACGACGCTATCTCTGCAATAGATACAGGGGCAAAATGGACGAAGAGCCTGAGATCCAATATGGTTAGAGAATTAGAAAAGATAGGTAAAGTTGCCCCCGAAGGTATGCATGCTCACCATATTTTACCCAAAAAGTTTATTGATAGATTTGAAAAAGCGGGAGTAGATATTAATAATCCAAAGTATGGCGCTTGGATGGAATCACATCATCACTTATCTAAGGCGAGGAAGTATAATGAGGCCTGGGATAATTATTTTAAACGCAACCAGAATCCAACGGTAGCAGAAATAGAAGAAGAAGCAAAGCGATTAATGTATACAATTTATGAATATGATCACTGACACAGAATCATTTTACATTTTTGGGAGTGAAGGCTACTTAACGACTTATTCCGTTCGGCCAGACTTGTTCAACCATGCTATTTTAAATAAACTATCTGGTCCGGAAAGTGGACGTGACATCCATCTACAACTACTATTTGGAGACGATAATGGGGCTTATCCAAATTACATAGTATTCCCTGTTGTATTTCGGCATAAAGATGGTAAAAAGATGAGGGATATGTTGGATATGCGATTTGATGGGAATTGCTTCTTGATTTCAAATCGAATGAAAGTATTAATGGAAGCAAATAGAATCACTGGATGGAAAAGTTATCCTGTGTTGGTTTATGACAAAAAGGGGAATAAGATTGATGGATATTATGGATTCACAGTCACAGGGAGAGGAGGCGAGATGAGATTCTTGATGCCGCCCAACCAGATTCCCTATGGAGAAAGCAGTCATTATTGTCAATGGGAGCAAGATCAATGGGATGGAAGTGACATCTTTAGAGTTCGTCCCAATTATTTAATCGTGACAAAACGCACAATGCTTTTATTCAAGGAAAATAAGATTACGTCACCACATTTTTACCCCTTGTCAGAATCCGCAACCATACTATAAAGGCAATGTTTCAAGTTGGTATATTCGTCATGCCGCGAGGCTGTCCGGATGGGATGATTCCTCAAATGGAGAACATCTCCTATGACGCCAGGGGCAACATCACCTCACGTAGTCCGAGACACGGCTCCGGCGGGACCATCACCCTGACCTACACGGGCGATCGTCTAGCAACGCGCAAGGTGGGTACCGGTACTGCGGTCTCCTTCGCCCACGACTCCTTCGCGAGGATGACCACCGACGCCGAAGCTGGATTGTCCATTACATACAACGCCTTAGACCTCCCGGAGACCGTCTCGATGGGGAATACACTGAAGGCCAAGTATACTTACCTCTCAGACGGCACGAAAGTCTCCGCCCTCGACGCCTCCGGTGCCGGGCTGGTGTACCGGGGGCCGTTCACTTACCGGCGCGGCTCCGGTGGGACGCTCGCGTTCGAGAGCGCGCCGTTCGACCGCGGCCGCCTCACCGAGGACGGCGTGCGCTACCACGTCACCGATCACCTGGGCAGCGTGAGGGCTGGGGTAAACGACCGTATGCCGGCATCAATGTTGAACAGAGACATTGGGTTCCGCTCTGGATGGGGGTATTATGTCGAGATAGTTTCAGGGTGGTATGCAGGCTTTGATTATGGAAAAAGACCGACAATAGACTCGCGGATTTTATTCTTCTTTAAATATGATTTTGATGGGCATATAGTTGATTATGATAAATTATATAAGGAGGAAAAAGATAAGATAGAAGATCTTAGAAGCATAGCCACCCCTTAAATACACATTATGCTATTGGCCGAAGCAGTGGCAATTCGGTATGACGCAGGAAAGCAAAAGAAAAACCGTCCTAGGCTAACCCTAGGACGGTCTTTTCGTGCGCGGGATGAGAGTCGAACCTTTGGAAATCAACCAGTCAATAGAAATCATTAATTCTTATGTAACATATTGATATGATTATATTTGAAAGTATTATGCCATCTAACGCAATGGTCATATCAAATCATAAAAAAGCAGAATTATTCAATTAAGTCGCCAAAATGTCGCCAAAAATTCGTATATTTGGCGAGTGATAATGACTGATTATGGCGACTATCGTTTATTCTCTTTCGAAAAAGAAGGACAAAATCACGGGAAAACAGGAGATTCTCATGCGTTTCTTTCATGGCCGTTTCAATCAAAGGGCCAAAACTAATCTCTTCACCTATATTGACTATTGGGATGAAAAGGGCCAGTGCAACAAGATTCCGAAGATCAGATTCATGTCTGAAGAAAAGACGGCTCTCATCAAGAATCTCCAGCAGGTGAACAAAGATCTGGAGGACATCTCGACTTTCATCCAAGAGGAGTTCATCAAGATGGGAGCCGGAAAGATTGAGTTTCCCGACAAGTGGCTTTCCTCAAAACTGTTGGATCGGATTAATATCCCAAAAACTGAGATGAAAGTGGCTGGAGACAGCGCGACAATCTCCACATTGGAGCATTTTATCGAGGTCCACGATATCTCTGAATCCCAGAAAAGGCAGTACAAAGTTCTCCGGCGGGCGCTTCAACGGTTCTCCCTATACACAAGGATCAGCATCGAGCTTGATGACCTCACTGCAGATACCCTTAGAAGATTTGCAGATTACCTCTCTACAGAATATATATATATAGGTAAGGACAGTGACGGCAAACCCTGTATCATTGATAGCCGCTATCAAGAGGTATATGACAAAGTCCCCGAAAGTAGATTTCCCAAACCTCGTGGAAAAAACGACATAATCGGAACCATGTCCCGATTTAGGACTTTCGTTAAATGGGCGAAAAGGAACCATCTTACAAACAACGATCCTTTTGATGAATATGAGATGGGACAGCCCGTTTACGGAACGCCTTTCTTCATTACAAAAGAGGAAAGGAATCAGTTGTATGCGGCAAAATTCCCCAAGAATCCAGGTCTTGAAATTCAACGAGATATCTTTGTCTTCCACTGTTTCATCGGATGCCGGGTGGGAGACCTTCTTCAGATGAAGAAGAGCAATGTGATTAATGGTGCCATCGAATATGTCCCGCGAAAGACAAAAGAAGGGCGACCAATCACAGTCCGAGTTCCGCTTGGCCCTACAGCAATGGAAATCCTGGAACGGTATCCGGACGTTAAAGGAGATCGCCTCCTCCCCTTCACTTGCGCTCAGGATTATAACCGGAATATCAAAAAGATGCTGCGACTTGCTGGAATAGATCGGAAAGTGACGGTCATCAATTCCTTGACAAGAGAAGAGGAGCAGCATCCTATCTGGGAAGTAGCAAGCTCACACATGGCAAGAAGAGTGCTGATAGGTAATCTCTATCGCGAGCTCAAAGATCCCAACCTGATTGCCAAGATCTCAGGCCATGTCGAAAACTCCAAAGCCTTCAACCGTTACCGCAACATTGACGAGGAAATGGCCAAGGAGGTCATTATGAAGTTGGAATAGTTTCACTACCTTTGTAAAAATGACTGATGCCTTATGAATTTCGATTCATTAGTCCAGACGATTCACTCTGTTCAGGATGCACTGCAGGAGCAGGCTGCACATGCCGTCAATCTTGCACTTACAGCCAGGAATTGGCTCATCGGTTATTACATCGTTGAATTTGAACAACACGGCGAGGACCGAGCCGAATATGGCGAACAGCTTTTGAAAAACCTGGAAACCCGTATCAAGAAAAAGGGGATGACAGAACGTCGTTTCCGGGAATTCAGAAGATTGTATATTGTTTATCCCCAACTGAGCTCTGAGGTTGCAAAATACCTTGTAAGTCTTCCAGTTGGTTCCCGTAATCTCCTGAATAATAGCGTAAAAGAGATTCGGCAGACGTCCGCCGAATCTCAGATCCCCGTAATTCGGCGGACGTCCGCCGAATTGGTTGTAACAGAAGATTGGATGCTCCCGGCAGAAATACTGTTCAATCGTATCAGCTATTCAAATCTTTCCCTGATATCTCAAATCGACGACCCTGTAAAACGCTCATTCTACGAGATTGAAAACATAAAAGGTTGTTGGTCAAATAGAGAACTTGACAGACAGATCAGTTCATCATACTTTGAGCGAAGCGGTCTTTCCAAAAACAAAGCGGCACTATCCGCGATGGTAAAGCAGGAGGCGGTAACATTAACTCCTGTAGACATTCTCCATGAGCCTGTTACGCTTGAATTCCTAGGCTTCAAGAGTAAAGAAACTTGGACCGAATCTGATCTGGAGGAGGCTATCATCAACCATATGCAAGAGTTCTTGCTGGAAATGGGCAATGGTTTTTGCTTTGAAGCCCGCCAGAAACGCATCCTTATCGACACTGACTACTTCAAGGCGGACCTTATCTTCTACCATCGTATTCTCAAGTGCCATGTCATCGTCGACATCAAGATCGATCGCTTCCGTCACGAGTATGCCTCGCAGATGAATACGTACTTGAATTACTACAAATACGAGGTGATGCAGCCTGGCGACAATCCTCCCGTAGGTTTGTTGCTCTGCACCGGCAAGGGAGACACATTGGTCAAATACGCAACGGCGGGATTGGATCAAAACATCTTTGTCCAAAAGTATATGATTAACCTGCCCAGTGTTGAAGATTTGACTTCCTACATTGAGAAGGAGACAGAGAAAGAAATCGGAAGACTCTCTTCGGCAAAATGAAAAGCCAAAACAAAACTCGTCGATTTGCAAAACTATTCGGCCAGTACATGCCGTCTACGACTGTGTTTAAGTGCGGACTGGCATTGCTGATCATTTGTACCGTGGCGGCATTTGTCATGGCTTATTATCATGATGCATATTCCTCAATTCTGGAGTTGAAAGAATTGGCCGCGACGGATGTCTGGTTCAAACTGTTTGTCATATTAATGGTCCTTGGGGCTGCCCTCTTGGTCGGATCTCCTCTACTGGCAATGTTTCTTGCAGGAATTACGATGCTATTCCCCAGCAAGGAACCGGAAATGATAGAGGAACGGCCCGCTCCGGAATGGCCGAAGGTCAAGGAGGAGACTCCTTCCGTTGAAGAGAAAGCTCCTGCAATCGAGCAGCCAGAGCGAGTAATCATCGATACGGCTCGTCTCCGTGATATCTTTAACTCGGAGTTCATGCATGAATGGGTCCGCGAAGGCAAGACGTATCTCGATCAGGTCATTGAGGATTTGCAATTCGTCCGG
>JAFZQO010000031.1 GCA_017620335.1 Bacteroidales bacterium | reverse complement strand
GCCCTGTCTTCCACAACTGATGAAAGCGTCATTGAGACAACACTTGATATAGTGGGTGCCAGAGGCGCCAAAGCCAACGATTCCGCCCGCTGTCAGCCCGGAAAGCTCACCGTGATTCTGGCAGTTCAGCGTTTGGGAATCACCTGCAACCTTACCGACGATTCCGCCGCAGTATTCCTGATTCGTCAGTATGCTCCCATAGTTGACGCAATCCGAAATCAGCCCGCCGGCGCACCCTACGATCCCCGCAGAATAACGGTTGCCGGAAACGTCGCCCCTATTTTCACAGCGGACAACGGTGCAGTCGTCCCCCAGTCCGACGATGCCGCCGGCATAGTTGCCTCCCGTTCCGCCGCCTTTACTTCCGTAATGCTGCGCGAGAAGCTCCACATTGCTTTCACAATCCGATATGCTGCTGTCCAAAGCGATGCCCGCGATCGCGCTGACGCCGCTGAAGCCTTCCACATAACCAGAGCAAACCGTCAAGTCTGAGATCGAAGCGTTTTCTATTAAGCCGAACAAGCCATGCCCGCTCACCTTTTGATTACCTACCAACAGCCATGTAACCGTATGTCCTGAGCCTTCAAACGTGCCTTTAAAGGATGTGTAGGAAATGTGCGAATATGCTGTATTTCCCGTTTCATAAGCTCTTTTAACTCTCTCCAAGTAATCTATTTCCACCGAGTAGTTATACCATTCATCCTCACTAACAGATTCGTTGGCTGTGAACTTATAAAATCCAATCGGCTCCCAAGCATGAGCTGAAAGATCGATATCGTCCGTCAGGCGGATCGTCTTTCCGGCAAAATCGTCGCCATCCTCGCCTGCGTTCACGATAGCGGCAAGCCCGGCAAGCTGCTCTGCCGTCCCGATCTCAAATTCCGTTTGATCGGGTTTATACCAGCTCGTATCTGCATAACCCGCCCAACTCGTTTCCGGGATCTCCAGCGCGCCGCCCTCATATTCCGGCGCGGCCACGGTCACGGTTTCAGGCGCAGAGCCGTTGACGGAAATGTTGTGGCTGCCCTCGGTGAGATAGAGATAAAGCATGCTGTCCGCGTCCGTCCGCGTCCAGTTTGCCATGGTATCCTCCACATTGGCGGTATATTCATAGCTGTGCAGCCCGCCGGAGTAGACCGGCTCAGTATCCACGGTCACTACATAAGGATTACCTTCGGCATTCGGTGTATAAGCGGAAATATCCAGAAGGTATCGCACCACGGCGGCCCCCGCTGCATTTTTCTTCGTCACGGTGATGGGGTTGTCGCAGACCTGCGCTTTCTTCACGCCCCATTCCAGGACGCAGTTGGCGTCCACATAGACCTTGAGGGAGCCGCCGGTTACGGTCAGGCTGCCCTTGCCCTCCGCGCCGGCTTTGCCCACTGCGCCGCCACCGATGGCGGAGCCGTAATAGTCCACCCAAATCGCCGCCGTTCCTCCCGTCATGATCACGTCGCCGCCCGCCGAGAGACGGCTGCCGCCGATGGCCGCGCCCTGGGCGTTGGCCTCGACATACAGCTCCCCGCCGGAGATCGTGATTGTGCCGATCTGGGCCTCCTTCGCCGCATCGCCGCAGGTGTCGTTGCCGATGACCGCGCCGGTCTTGGTACCCTTGATAAACCAGCGCCCGCCCGCAAAGGTGATCGCGCCGTTGGCTTCCTCGGCGTTGCTGCCGACGCCGCTGCCCTGGGTGCGCTTGTAGAGGTATAGGTCGCCGCCGCCGTCGTCAAAGGTCAGGGCCGCCGTGGGGCCTACGTGGATCGCCGCAGAAGGCCAATAACCCTGCGCCTCCAGCACATTCGTCCCCGCCGCCTTCAGCACGTTTCCAGTGCCGGCAAAGTCGAGGATGTTCATGTTCGTTTCGTTGACGATATAGACGTCCTGCAGGGTCAGCTCCACTCCGGCTCCGCAGCGGACGGTCAGCTCCTTATTCGCCGCCGCATTGACGCCGCTGCCGATCAGCGTGACCGTTTTCCCTGCTGCAACGGTGACCGTGCCCGTCGCGTTGGCGGCAAGCTGATAGGTCCCGTTGGCGGTGATGGTGTCGCCGCCCGTGACGGTGGCCCTATTTTCGCTGATCTCCGCCGCAATGCCGGGGACCGCCAGGGTCAGGGCCAGCGCCAGGATCAGCAGGATGCTCATAAGCCGTCTTTTCATGGTGTTGCCTCCTGTTTGTGGGGATATGGTAGGTTGGTTTTCGTTTTGTGCTGCCGCCGTCCGCTTGGGCGGCGGGCTTTTTTATGCCATCCAGTCCGCCAGACGCTGGAGCAGGGCTGCTGTCTGCGCGCGGGTGGCGGTGCCCTTGGGGGCGATGGTGTCCTCCGTCATGCCATTGATGAGCCCGGCGGCTACGGCCCATTGGAGGCCGGGCAGCGCCCAGGCGGACACGGTTTCCCGGTCCGTGAAGCGGCTCAGATCGTCGGCGGGGGTCATGTCCGCCCCGGCCACCTTCTCGGCATAACGGCAGAACATGGTGACGATCTGCTCCCGTGTGATGGTGGCGTCCGGGTCAAAGGTGGTGTCGCCAGTGCCGTTGACCACGTTATTCGCGTAGCACCAGGCGATGGCCGCGGCGTATTTCGACGTGGGGGCCACGTCCAGGAAGGGCGTGGAGGCGATGCCGCTGGTACGGGGGCTGTCGGAGAGTCGGTAGAGCGCCAGGGCCAGCATGCCCCGCGTCATGGGCGCTTCGGGGGAAAAGAGGTCCCGGCCGTCCGCGTCCCTGCCGGTGGGGTCAAAGAGGAGCTTCCTGTCCGCGTAGGCGACGGCAGAGGAATACCATTTGTCCTCCGGCACGTCGGCATAGGGATTATGCCAGCGGTATGTCCCCGTGGGCTTCAGCGTCAGCGTCACCACGCCCTCGTCCGTCCAGCCGTCCCTGACGGCGCGGCAGGTGACGGTGACCTCCCCCTCCGGGAACCAGGCCTTCGGCACCACGGCGGCGCGCCCGGTGTATTCGCAGGTGGGGGTGTAGTTCAGGGAGAGGTAATTCTGGTTATAGAGGATCGTCGCGCCGGGGGTGGCGCATTGGAAGTCGATGTAGTAGTTCTCCCCATCCTCCGTCATGACAGCAGTGGGGGCGGCCACCCGGCCCTGGGCGGCGATATCCGGCGGCGAGGCCATGCTCAGGCGGATATTGGCGCACCAATAGCGGCTGTTGGAGGCGGTGGAGGCCATTTCCCGCAGCTCCTGCTCCGACATGGGCACCATCATGCGCAGCGCCCGCTCATTGTCCGGCAGGCGGCAGCTCAGCCAGTAGTCCTCCATGTTGAAGTCCGAGGCGGAATACTTCTCACCCGTGGACTGATACCGCTGGGAAAAGGCCCGGACCGAGATCAGGAAGATCTCCGGCTCGCCGTGGTCGAAGATGTAGTCAATGACCTCCTCCCGGCTCATTTTCCCGGCGGGGTCATAATAGTCCTGGGTGCGGTAGTTCCAATACTCATACAGCAGGGGGAAGTTGTAGCGGGGGACGCCGTAGAGATCATTCCAGGTATAGGTGTCCAGCTCGTCGTAGCCCGCCTGGTCGATCTCCCAGAAGGAAAGCCTGTCCTCCCCCGCGAAGGTCAGGGCCGCTTCCCGGATGGCGGGAACGGTGGATTTCGACTGGGCATAGGCCACGAATTCCGCGGCGGTGAAGCCCTGGGCCTCTTGGTGGACGGGTGTGACGTAACGGTCCAGGACGCTGTAATTGTGGTTCGTATCGTCGATCAGGCCGGCTTGCATATCCGCCTCCATCTCCGAAACGGGGATGTGGGCGGCGAGGATCTCTTCTCCCGCGCGGTTTACGATGTAGAACAGCACGGTGCCCACCGTCTGCCCGGCAGGGTTGGTTTTCGCCGAGGCCGGGATCACGCAGAGGGCGGCGATCAACAGGATCGCCAGGAAGAAAGACAGGCTTCGTTTCCCTCGCTTCATTTCGATTCCTCCAATTCCGTCATGCGCCAGGTAATGGCGGGCATCTTTGTTCCGGGGACGAAAAGCGGCCTCTTTATTCGGTGCTTTCCCCCAAGATGAGACAATTCGCGCACTTCGGCAATCGCACGTTCAGGTTCTCCAGCAGCGGATCAAAGTAGAAAGAGGAGTAGTACGAGGCGCTCGGAAAACCCATCACTCTGGCCAGACCCTCCGTGTCTTTTCTTCGCAGGAGCCACATCCAGGCGAAGGTGTTGCGCAGCATGGGAAGCTCCAGCTCATTGGGCAGCCCAGCCTCCCGCACAACCGCCTTGAAGCGGGCCTTAAAGGTTCGCAGACTCAGAGGCTTGTCCTCCAAACCGCTGAGAAAATACAAATCACCGTTGGCATTGCGCAGCACGGCCCATAGAAGCATGGACAGGCGAAACGAAAGAATAAGTACGCGCTTCTCACGCTTATGTGAAAGATCGCCCGCAATAACGAGCCGGTCATTATTGAGGTCGAAGTCCGAATCCCGAAGGGCACATAGTTCGCTGGGCTGAAGGCCGGAATAGAGACTCAGAAGGAATCCCGCACCGCAACGATCCGGGCGCTCGGCCAAGTATTTCGTCAGAGCCTCCGCCTCCCCGAGAGACAGCATATAGCGCATGGGCTTAAGCGCTGGCGCATCCATCAGCCCGGCCCCGCCGCTCTCGTCCCAAACAACCAGCTGAAAAGCCTCGTCAAGAATGTGGGACATGGATCGGATTACAGGCTCGGAAAGTCCGCCGCTTTCGTTTATGTGCCTGCACTCCCGTTTCTGTTGAAGGAAGTCTCTAATGTCCGATTCGGTCAGATAGACGACTTCCCGCTCTCCCAGCGCAGGAATAATATGGGCACTCACGAGCCAGCGGATATTGCGATATGTACTTGGCGCATAAGCCTTCTTCCCCCAAGCCAGGAAAAATGCCATGAGTTCCTCCAGCTTGAGGCCGACATAGTGATTACCTCCTACGATGCAGCCGACCGAACCTCGCTGGAGCTCTGTTCCCTTGTAAAGATTCATGCCATCCCGCCCTTCCTAAGAACACGCAGGGAGATAGGGTTTGTTATTTGGCGTTAGCCCTCCAATCTCATTATGCGCCAGATGATGGCGGAGATTTGGGCCCGCGTCAGGCTGCCCTCCGGTTCAAAGGCGGTGGGCGTCATGCCGTTGATGATCCCCATTTCATAGAGGGCCAGCACGGCGGGGTCCTCTGTGTCCGTGAAGGGCGAGGCGGTCAGCGTCGTTTCGGCGCTGAGGGCCTTTGCCGCCGCCCGGCAGAACTGGAGGCGGGTGATGGGCGCATCCGGGTCCAAACCGGCGGGGATCAGCCCTTCGGCGGCGGCCTTGTCCATATAGCCGCTGGCCCAATGGCTACCGCTTCGCTCCTGCTCGCCGTAGCCTGCCGTCACCAGCAGAAGCCGCATGGCCTGGCCGAAGGTGAGCTCGCCACCGGGCTCAAAAGTGCTTTCGCTCATGCCGTTCACCACGCCGAGGCTTGCCAGCTCCGTGACGTAGGGGAAATACCAACTGCCCGCCGGAACGTCTGCGAAGCCCAGCACCAGGGTCACAGTCTGCGTGGAAGGTACGAAGCGGCTGTTCACCAGCTCCAGGGTATAAGCCCCGGTCCGGGACATTGCGGAGGAGGCAAGGCGGAAATATTCCTCCCTGATGGTCACCTCTCCCGCCGTGCCCCGTTCCAGGTAGCTTGCGGAAATGAGGCTGCGGTTTCCCTCGGCGTCGGTGACGTAGACGGAAAGGCCGCTGCCGTAATCTTCGCCGTCATAGCGAAGGGTGACAGGCTCTCCGAAGACGTAGGCTTCTTCCGCCGTCAGTGCGGGCGCGGAGCGCTTCACGGTCACGGAGAGGGACTTGTCGGCATACCGGGAGGCATGGAAAATGAAGCTGTAGGACCCGGTTTCCGTGAACAGGCTGCCGTCGAAGGTAACGGTCTTTGTTTCGTCGTTGATGCGGTATCGGTCGGCGGCCAGGGTCGCGTAGCCGCCAGTGTCAGGAGCCTTCATGGTGACGAACAGCAGGGCTTTCGTCCAGGCAGCCCAGTCCTCCGCAGTGACGGCGGAGGCTGCCGTGAAGCTCAGGTCCTCCCCGGTCATGCCGCTGTAGACCGTCTGGAACGCCGGGGCCATACCGGGATATTTGAAGGTCAGGATCCCCGCGTCGTCCCAGCCCTCCTTGACGGCTGTGGCGTAAAGGGTCACCGGGTCGCTGCTCAGGTCCCGCCCGCCCACGTCCAGGGTGATGGGGCCGGTATAGAGGGTTTGCGGCGCGCCGTCGTCGCCGACGTAGATGGAAGCTCCCGGCGTAGCGCAGGCGAAGGCGACGGTCAGGGCGTCCCCCTCCAGGGTGAACGTCGGGACCGGCTCCGCCACCGTGCCCTGGCTGGGAATGGCCGGGGCGTTTTCCATGTCCAGGTGCAGGTTATAGATCCACTTGAAGTTGTCGTAGGCCGTGCGGTGAGCGGCCATGAGGTCCGCCTCCGTCATGGGCAGGGTCAGGCGCAGGGCATAGTCCGCAGAGATCACGCTGCTGAGGCAGCCAGCCACGGTCCCGCCGTTTGCCCGGATATAGCCCGCGATCCCCGGCTCCGTGGAGGCGGTCAGGGTTTCCGAGGTCGTGCGCCCGGAATAGGATTCCGTGGCCAGGATCACCGTCGTTTCCACGCCGGAAGAGAACACGGCCCGTTTGTCTTCGTAGTAAGGGTCGCTGTCCTTGTAATTCTTGTAGTAGTCCTCCAGGGTGACGCCGAATTTGCTGCTGTCCTCCCCGGCGACCTCCCAGCCGGTTTTCCAGCCGTGGGCGCTGTCGTAGAGGCCCTCGAAGTAATAGCGCTTCACGCTGTAAAGCTGCTCCGCCGTCCAGGACCGGGTGTAGTTCCCGTAGCTGTCGGTGGCCATGAGACGGAGGGTATCGCCGCCGGTGAAGCTGAGCCCGTCCGCGCCGGGGACGATGGTCACGGATTTAACATGGTCCAGCAGCTCCATGACGGTGAAGCCCCGCCCCTCACAATACTGGGTGGTGGGATAATTGTCTGTTGTGGAAATGCAGTAGTTCGTGCCGTCCGCCTGGCCGTGGGCCAGGGCCTGCAGCTCGCTCAGGGGTATGACCTTCAGCAGAACAGACTTCCCCTCTGCGTTCAGGGCATAGAAGAAGACATTCTGCGCCCCGGCGGAGGCGATGGTCTTGGCCTGGGCCGGAAGCAGTAGGGCGAGGAGCAGAGCCAGGCACAGGAGCAGGATGAGCAGCCGCTTTTTCATTCTCCCATCCTCCCCAGCACCAGGTCGATCTGCCAATCCAGCATAGGATCCTCCGGGCCGAAGCAGCCGTTGCCGTAGCCCAGGATCAGCCCGGTCTCCCAGGACCAGGTGACGGCCTTGCTGTCCGCGTCCGTAAAGGGCGATTCATGGGAAGGCTCCGGGCAGCCCGCAGCTCGCCAGAGTGTTTCGATGTATTCCAGGCGGGTGACACACACGCCCCGCTGGGGAATGACAGCGTAGTCCAGCTCATTGCCCATGAGATCGATGGCCTGCACGGTCATGGTATCGCCATCCGTCCGCACCAGCTCATAGGTGGCGGTGTTGTAGATCACCCGCTCGGCCTTGCTTTCATCACTTGAATCGTAGAATTTGCTCCCGGACACGCCCATGATGTAGGTGACGCCGTTCTCATAATCGACGCGGCCCCGGTACAGGGGGAAGCTGCGGGAATAGACGTGCTGATGGCCCTCGAAAACCAAATCGACGCCGTATTCCTCGAAGATGCCGCTCCAGGCTTCCCGCACCGCCGTGGCGCGGGTATCGCTGTGGACCTCGTAAACGGGAACGTGGAGGACCGCCACCTGCCAGTCCTCCCGGCTCGTCGCCAGATCGTATCGGATCCAGTCCGCCAGCTTTGCAAAGTCTTCATCTGTCAGGTTTTGCTCCCCGGAGAAGACCCAATCGTTCAGCACCAGCAGATGGACGTTTCCCACGTTCAGGGAGAAGAATTCCTCCTCAAAGCCCTCCGGCCCGTTATCTGGGAAAGCGAAGTAACCGGCGAAGAGCTCCGGCTTGCCGCCGAGGATGTTGCTCTCATGATTGCCCACTGTGGAGAACAGGGGCACATGGGAGAAGACCGGGGAGGCGTTTTGGAAGAAGCAGTCGAACATTTTTACGGAAATGCCGCTGTTCGTCAGGTCGCCGCCCAGTACGGCGAAGCTGAGCTCCGGGCTGCGCTCATAGAGAGCCGCGCAAAGCTCCCCCCACAGCGCGTAGTCCGCTTCCATCTCTCCCGCCGTCTGTACGTCGCCCATATAAGCGAACGTAACGGTCTCGCTTTTCGGATCGTCCGTATGAAAGGTCCCGACCTCGCTCCAGGCGTCCTCGCAGCCGACGCGGTAGCAGTAGACGGTCCCCGGCTCCAGGCAATTCGCCGTCGCCTCATAGTGCCAGACGCCGGAAGCGTCAAGGCTGATATCCGTGCAGCTTGCTTCTGCCGTCACAGCGGCGACGAAGCCGGAACTGCGGTATTCCGCTTCGCTCGTCACCTGGAGGTATTCCGTTTTCTGCGTATCGTCCCGCCAGACGGCGGTGATGCTTGTCGCCGGGTCCTCCGTCCACGAGAGCGCAACGCCGAACGCCCCCCCATCCGAAGCGGAAACGGGCGACAGGAGCAGCAAGGTTACTGCAAAAAGCAAAAGCAATGCAAGGTATGTCTTTCGCGCCAAAGATAAGCACCTCATCAACTGCGAATCGATTTATTCTTATTTGCCATTATTCGTAAATTAGAATAATTCTTTGCCAAACAAAGGGCTTGCCGCATCTGTGCAAACAAGCCTTGCCATTGACTGGCCCGGATAATCCATGTGATTCATTTGGTGGCTGTCAACAATTTCGCCAAAACTTCCATGTATAATATGACCGCATGCCTGAGACGCTATATTTGGTCCTATGAGACCCCAAAGCATTTACGGATACTTCTTTCGTAAAGTGCCCCCCTTTGCGAAAGCCACTTAGTCCTTTAATTATAGCAAAAAGCCGGTCAATGTCAACTGCTCGGGAGTGGGAAAAGATGAAATAGCCCATGCAAAGCCTGGTGAGTAACGGAGATTTGGCCTGACAGCTAAAGGCGCTTATAAAGGAAAAAGCCGAAAAATCGAACAATCGAATCCAGCAGCCGTCAGAACTCTGGTCAGGAAGGAGGTGTGTTTTGGATTGGCACGAAAAGGTGAAAACATCTATAAACGGAAAGATGGAAGATGGGAAGGAAGGTATATCGTCGGGCGAAAACCAAACGGCGGAGCTCGCTATGCGTCAGTTTATGGCCGGGGTTACCTTGAAGTCAAAGAAAAACTGGAAAAGCGTAAGCGAGAACGGTTCAAAGCGCTCCCGACATGCAGCCTGACAGTAAGAACGCTCTTGGAAATGTGGCTTTCTCTGCGGCAGACGGAAATTAAGGAATCCTCCAGACAGCGGTATGTGATGCTCATCGAAAGGCACATTCTTCCTCGACTCGGAATGATCCATGTCAACTGCCTGACGGCGGAGATCCTCTCTGATTATATACGGGATCTTTTAAAGCAAGGCAGAGTAGATGGCCGGGGCGGTTTGGCGGAGAAAACTGTTTACGACATTGTAAGCATTCTAAAGTCTGCTTTGAAATATGCAGGACGGAAATACGCCATTGGGGATGGCGGCTTATTAGATGTAAAGCTGCCCACAGTCCGGCAAAAACGTATAGAGACGCTGGGGGAGCAAGAATGTGAGGCTCTTAGTAAATGCATCATTGTGGATCCAGATCTAAATGGAGTCGCATACCTCCTGGCTTTGAACCTGGGCTTGCGGCTGGGAGAAGTATGCGGATTGAAATGGTCAGATATCAATTTTGCGGAAAAGGAACTCACCATCAATCGTACAGTACTTCGACTCAACAATGGGCCTCATACGATGCTTACGGTTCAATCGCCTAAAACGGATAGCTCGGCTAGGGTAATGCCCCTTACAGATGAGCTTCTTTCGATACTCTCAGAGTTGCGGAAGTCCGCGCCTAATGAAGCCTTTGTCCTTACTGGCAACAGACTTCGGCCTATGGAGCCAAGAACCCTTCAATATCGGTTTAATGCATTTCTGAAAGCTCATGGGCTGAAGCATCATCATTTCCATGCCCTTCGCCATACTTTTGCCACACGGAGCATCGAGAGAGGGTTTGATGCAAAGACCTTGAGCGAGATGCTGGGGCATAAAAACGTGAAAACCACGCTCCAGCTTTACGTCCACCCCACGATGCACCATAAGCGAAGGATCGCAGAAGCAGTATCCTCGCTTATGCCCTTGGCAGGATAAAAAGATCTACCGTCATTATCATGGTCACACCTTCATAATTGGCCCAGTAAATCCAAGATAAATGGGTTCTATTTCGCAAAGGGGGGCACTTTACGAAAGCCCTGCGGTTTTGAGTGCGTTTCCATTACCTCGCCTTTTTGCATTGGTTCAAAGCAAGTAGCGGTTTCAAGCATGCGCCGGTTTTCTTTTCCCATTAAATAAATCCCATGAGCTACCTGTTTTGTGACAGGGCAACTAAAAAACGTTCTATTTCGAGGAAGGGAGCCATTCCTATCGGGGGCTACGGTAAGCTGCCGTTCTGTAGGCGACAATGTCTATGGAGACAGCTAAAAAATGAAATCGGCCTGCCTGGTTGGCAAGCCGACAAGGGAAAAACGGACAGTCGTGAATCAAGAGGCCATCATCCAGCGCCTCCGTCACGACTGTCCGTTTTTTGCTTTTTTCGCAAAGTATTCCGATTTGCGAGATGGTTCCAAGCACGGAAAAACTCGAAATACCGGCTCATTATATTTAGAATCAGGCATGAAGTCAATCAAAGGTACCGCAACCAATTGACAGCAACTGGTCATAATTCCGCTTTTTGGCTATACATGTCGGTCAAATACGAAGAATTTGAGCTTTAAGATACCCAAGGCAAAGAATGAACCGTCGAAAAGGTGGTCAACAAAAGGAGGTAAGATCAGCATTGGCAAAGCGCGGAGAGAACATTTACAAACGGAAAGACGGTAGATGGGAAGGCCGATATATAGTGGGGCGAAAGCCTGCCGGCCAAACCAAATACGCCTCAGTGTACGGCAAAACCTATCGGGAGGTCAAGGAAAAGCTGGACCGAAAGAAAGGCGAGCGGCTTCGTTCTCTGCCGAGCTGCACAATGACTGTCAAGGTAATCATGGAAACATGGCTTTCCCTTCGGTCAGCGGACGTCAAGGAATCCAGTTATCAACGATACAAAATGCTTATCGACAAGCACATTCTGCCTCTGCTCGGCGGTATTCGCATCGGTGCGCTGACAGTACAAATCCTCTCAACATTTATAGCGGATTTGCTGCGGAATGGCAGGACTGACGGTCGTGGAGGCCTCTCCACAAAGACGGTTAGCGATATACTCAGCATCCTTAAATCTGCTCTCCGAATGGCGGGGAGAAATTACGCCGTCAACGGAAACTTGTTTGACGTAAAGACGCCAACGGTTCGGGCGAAGCCCGTGGAAACTCTCGGCGACGAGGAATGCCGACTGCTGACCCGGCGCATCCTGGAAGCTCCGGATCTCAACGGCGCAGCCTATCTCTTGTCGTTGAACTGCGGGCTACGAATCGGCGAGGTTTGTGGGCTAAAATGGGAAGACATTGATTTCGACAAGAGGGAACTCGCCGTCAACCGGACAGTGTTGCGAATCAAAAGCGGGCTTCGGACGGAGGTGGTCGTGCAAACGCCCAAGACGGAAAGTTCAGTTAGGGTGATTCCTCTGACGGCGGAAATGCTCTTGCTGCTCTCCTGCCTGAAAAATACCCGGCATAATGACGCTTTCATCCTGTCCGGCAGTCGAACAAAGCCCCTTGAGCCCCGGACTCTACAATACCGTTTTCGCGTCTTCTTGATGCGAAATGGGATAAAGCTCAAAAACTACCATACGCTTCGGCATACTTTTGCCACCCGATCCATCGAGAAGGGGTTTGATGCGAAGTCGCTCAGTGAGCTCTTAGGGCATAAGAACGTAAAAACCACGCTCCAGCTGTATGTACATCCCACAATGCTGCAAAAGCGGAAGATCGTGGAGGCGGTGTCTTCTCTGCTTCCTCTGGCAGGGTAGAGAAAATAAGCCGTCAAAAACATTGTCACATAATGAGCTGGAAGCCTTGTAGAATCAGGACTTTCCGTTCTTTTTGCACAAATCGGAATACTTTGCGAAAAATGGTGCGAACAGGGTGTTTCCGAGTTCGCAACTTGAGGTTCTTCAAACCAGTGATTATTCTCGCCAGAGTCTAATGTGTCACTGTATCGACCTCGTTCTTGGAAGTGTTCCACAACGAAAATGATGATTGTTTGCGGCTTCGTCCCGTCTATTTTGGGGACATACCGCTCCGCATCGCGCATGCTCGCAACTGCGCACCGGCTTCCTATGCGAACAAATTGGCTGCCTTTCGCAAATTGCCCCTACGGAGGAACCACAGCAAATGTAAAAAACCAACCATATCGAAGGAGTGAACAGCTTGGAAGGAGAAAAGAGAGAAGGGCTTCCATCGGATCTGTCAGACGTCATCTCTCAGGCATTCAAGCGCTACCATGATTACCTCGTGAAGTATGCGCAGCAAAAGGGAATCGGCATGGATGCCGCTGAGGATCTCGTACAGGAGGTGTTTCTCAGGGTTTTGGAAAAGCCGGAAAAATACATCGAGTGCGGGATGAAAGCTTCCTGGTTGCTCGGCATCCTGAAGCACCTCATCGAGCATCTGCAGCGCGATGCGCAGTACGCTGAGCAGCTGCAAGCAGAATTGGCGCTCCGATATTCTGATCGCAGCGAGGATCCATTGGCGTTGCGGCTGATCTACGGAGGGATCATCAGCGATAAGGATCTGGAACTCCTGATCCTGTACGGTGTGGAGGGTTTCACTTACCGGGATCTCTGTGCCAGGTTCGGCATAGAAGAACCGGCTTGCCGGAAACAGATCCAGCGGGCCCGTGAGCGGTTCCGCAGGGCGCTGGGGGAGGATTGATATGCAATCTGCAAATTTTCTTCTTTCAGGGTGTCACAAAACGGCACTCTCATGGGATGTTATTTATAGAGGGGGGTGAAAAGGATGTCTATGAATAAGGATACCGAAATCCAATCGAGATACGAAGACTATTCTGTCGAAGAACTTCAAGAAGCTTTGAACGCTATTTTTGATTCCGCTGATGACTTCACAGATTCTGACGTGGAGCAGATGGATGAGATCATGGCTGTTCTCAACAGAAAGAACCCGCTTCCACAGAGGTATACTGCAGAGGAATCCTGGAAGCATTTCCAGGAGAACTATAGTGAGGAGCTGTCTCGCCTCGGTGTCCGCAATACCGGGGAGGTGATGGAAACAGAGGCGGAGAAGGAAGCCGAAGTCGATACTGCTGTTGTCGTGCCGATTGCCCATGCGGAGAAAGTACATGCTGTGCCTGCAAGCTCCGAATCCAGGCAAGGGAAACGCTGCCAAACGCTGATCCGCACCGCTCTGATCGCAGCTGCGGTCATGGCGGTCATGGTGGTCGTTACGGTTTCCGCCGCAGCCGCCGGGATCAACATATGGGGCTGGGTCCCGGTGTGGAACGGCAGCACTTTTCGGTATTTGCCGGAGGATTCTGCAACTGTAACTTCAATGGATATCCCAACGGCGTTGAAACGTTTGGGCATTGATGAACCATTGTTTCCGACTTGGTTACCTGAAGGTTTTGTGCTAGATGAACAACAAATTGTTTTAGATGATCCTGTTTTTTTCAGCACCTCTTATCTTTGCAAAGATCGGATTGTCATTATTACCCTATTGTCACTATCCGACACCAATCATTCAGGGATCACAGAGAAAAATGATGCAGATCCTCTCAAATATTCAATCAGCGGTCAAGATTATTATATTTTTAAGAATCTTGAGAAAACCGTTGCTATTTGGTACGGTAAGGACTATGAGTTAAGAATTTCCGGAGATATATCAGAAGAGGATATGATTAAAGTTATTGATTCTATTTATGAGGTAAAACAATGAGAAAATCATTAATTTCTTTGACTCTTGCTTTAATTCTTCTGGCCTCAATGCTTTCAATGCCCGCACATGCTTCAGTTATATCAAGTCCATATCTTCAATACTACAGTGTATATTTTTCGAATACTGGCAACACCATTAAAGTCAATTACATAGTCCAAGGAACCGAAAAAATGGATAAAGTTGGTGTAACTGAGATATATCTCTATGAACGTGTCAGCAGCAATGACGATTGGAGTCTCGTAATGACTTGGCTATCTTCTGATCCAAACTATATGTCTACCATGATCGGAACCAACACTACTTCAAAAGTCGATAAAGTCTCTTACGCAGGAACATCAACTTATCAATACAAAGCCTATGTCACAGTTTATGCAGAGAAGAATGGTGGTAGTGATTCAAGAAATCTGATAGTATACTATTGAACCGAACCAGCAAACAAATCACATTCAAATCAGTTCTGCATACTTACTTAATAGATAAGGCCGGGAAGCACATATGTGCATCCCGACCTGTTTATCTGCCAGAAACTTTATATATGAAGGCATTCAAAAAAACAATGAGTGACGTTGAAAACGAAAGGCAGAGAAGACATGAGCACCAGAATTAAACATGAATATCCCAAAAAAACTCTTTTCATCAGCTGGTCAGGCATCTACAGCAAGAGAATAGCTGAGAGGCTTAAGACATCTTTAGAGAAGATATTCTCAAACAAATTGACTTGCTTTGTATCAACAAAGGATATTGCATCCGGGGAAGATTGGTATGATAAAATCAAGAATGAATTGGCAAAGTCATCTCTTGGAATCCTCTGCATAACAAAAGAAAACATCAAAGCACCATGGCTGTATTTTGAAGCTGGCGCACTTGTTGGAAACAATCTTAACGTGATTCCTCTGTTAATCAATTGCGATCAGATTTCCTTAAATGACACGCCAATCAGCGCGAATCAAAGCATTCAATTCTATAATCCTGAACAGTTCAAAAAAATGCTAAATGACATCCGAGAAAAGCTCAATCTCCTTCCTGACACTGATCGAGAAATCTTGGACGAAATCTACAAGACTCAGTATAATAATCTTAAAGACGACCTAAAACCGCAATTGGACAAGCTGAAAAGCCAACGGTATTTCAGTGAAAGATATATTTATCCTCAAGATGTGAATACTATGACAATGGACACCATATACATTAGTGCTCCAATGTCTACAATAACAAGTGAAGAATACGTCGATCAACAGAGATTTCTAAAACGATTATCGGATTCCCTACAGAAAAACGAGATTTGCAAGACTATCTATTGTCCTGCTATAGAAACCACCGTTGAAGAATGGGATGGAATAACAACTGCTGTTAAAAAGAATTACACCAAACTTCGTCAAGTACAGCATTTGATTGTGATATATCCAAGATCAATGCCTACAAGTTCTCTTGTCGAAATCGGATATGGGATTGCGCTTTGTAAAAATATCATTATATTCTATAAAGATAAACTACCTTTTATGTTAAACGGCGCTGCTGAGGACATCCCGCATTTACATACACGGAGATATCGTACCTATCAAGACATTATTAGAGCAATAAATACTGATCGTAGTCTATTCGAGGCAAGAAAAGATGAATAACACAGTTTTTATCGCAACACCAATATCAGGCTTTGACACACATGAAGAGTATTTTGAATATCGAAAAAAGGTATTAAACCTCGTATGCTTCCTGCGTTCTGAGGGATACGATGTATGTACTGAAATCGAAAGTATTACAGATGCAGATAATTACGATTCTCCTGGATCATCTGTAAAAGAAGATTTTGAGAGTATTAGAGATGCGGGTTGTTTCATATTACTGCACCCTAAAAGAATGCAAACCAGTTCGCTGATTGAATTTGGATATGCATGTGCAATGGATAAAGACATCATCATTGTCGGGGAAAGAGTAAACCTTCCATATCTCATGGTAGGATATAGCGAGTATTGGCCGAGAGCAACGATACTAGAAGCCACTTCCCTTGATATGGAAGTTTTTCAGAAGATAGTCACGATAATCAACTCTTCGGTCAACAGGGAGAGTTCTTCTTCTGTATTAAACTCTCCGCTAGAGTGAGACCTTCCGGATGGTTCATCATGAACCCATCCTCGGTTCACCGTACAGGCGCAGTTTCCCCTTGGCGGGAAGCTGCGCCTGTGCCCTTTCAGGACGGCGGCCTGGGAAGGACCGTATAGAGATTGGACGTATAGCTGCCGTTCTCCCTGAAGCGATGGGTCCGCTTCAGATATCCAGCCCGCTCCAGATCGGCAAGAGCCCGCTTTACCGTGGAGCGGGAGAGCTTAAGATCGGCGGCGATGGTATTGATGCCCGGCCAACACTTCCCTTCGGCGTCGGATCGGTCGTGGAGATACATATAGACAGCCTTTGCTCGATGGCTGAGTTCTCCATCGGCATAGATGCTTCCGAACCAGCTCATGGCCTCCCTCCGGGATGCGTGACATAGCGGAATTCTCCGCTGGGGCCGGATTCTTCCTCCGGCTCCATGTCGAGCATCGGAGGTTCGGCCTTCTGCATTCTGCCGCGCTCCGCCTTTCGCGTATTTCTCGGCGGCATAGGCGCTGGGAGCTGCGGGTATTTGGAGCGGATACTTCTTATCAAGATGTTTCTGTCCGCGTAGGCCACCTCTCGGGCGGCCCGCTCCGGCAGGACATAGGGTTCGCCAAAGGTGATGCCCCAATCCAGGAACAGACGCAACCGCGTCCGCATGGGATGGGAGCCGGTCTTCATCACGATGAATTCTCCCTTGGGAATGGACTTGAGCTCATCCGCAGTCATCAGCGGGCGCTCCATCATCTGGAGGGATTCGCCGGGATCGTTCTTACTCTTGGAGACACTGCCGCTCATGACCGTGCGGCTGCCCAGGGCCTTTGACAGCACCTCGGCGGTCTGGGAGTTCGGCGCGAAGCCGCCGAAGATGGTGTCCTGGCAGTTATCCGTGATGATCTCCGCTCCTTCTTTCCCATAGTTCTTTTCCAGCTGGGCCAGACTTTGGATGATCGGGACCAGCGTCAGCTTCCGGGAACGGCCTGCGGAAAACAGCGGCAGGATATCGAAGGGAGGCATGGTGCCCAACTCGTCGCAGTAAAGCACCACCCGGTTTTTGAGCTTCCCGCCGTTCTCATCGGCCACGGAGAAGAGCTCGCGAGAGAGGTTCTGGATCATCAGTCCCGCCATGAAATTCTTGGTGCTGTCCTCTTCCGGAAGGATGAGGAAGATGGCGGACTTCTCCGCCGCAAACTGCTCCGCGTCGATGGCGCTGTCGAAGCACAGCACCTGCTCCAGCTCGGAATCCAGAAAGGCGTTCAGCCGGGAAAGGACCGTGGACATGACGGAGGCCATGGCCTGATCCGAGCTGTTGAGGGCGGCCCCTGCAAACCACCGGGCCTTGTGGGTGTCCGGCAGCATATCCATAAGCTCTGCAAAGCCGTTTTTCTGCTGCGGGTTCGGGGACGGAGCCAGCAGATCCTGCACCAGCTTGAAGACGGACACAATGTGCCGCCGCTCCGTCGGAACCTGCTCCGTGGGTGGTAAGAATTCCGCCAGGAGCAGAACAACGGCGGTCATGAGTCCCTCGGCGGCGTCATAGAAAAATGCGTTCTGTCCGTATTGGGAGGCGTCGCCTTCCGGGCTCACGATAGTCCTGGACAGGATCTTGGCGTACTTCTCCGCCTTAGCTCTGGCAGCGAGATTCTTCGGGTTCTTCTGGCTCAAATCCATGTAATGGTTAATAAGGGTCAGAAGGTTGAAGCCGTCCGAGCGGGTGGGATTCCGCAGGTCGATCACGGCCACCTTGTAATCATAATGCTTTGTCGCTACTGCGCCGTAGTTCCGGGCCAGGTCGCCCTTGGTGTCCAGAGCCAGAAAGCTCATACCGGAGGCGCAGGCGTACTCCAGATTCGGATAGAGGAAGAACGCCGTTTTTCCGATACCGGAAGCGCCGATCATGAGGCAGTGGATATCGTCGCAGTCCACCAGGGCCGTGACCGCATTTTTCTTCCCTGTGCTGCCGAGGATGAGGCCCTGATTCTTTGTCGGCAGCTCCTCTCCCTTCCGCCAGAGGTTCGGCTGAAAGGGAACCTGGCGGAAGCTGCACCTGATCTCCCCTCTTGTCGCCCAGCGCGCCGTGCCGTGCTGCCCGTCGCCTACGGTTTTTGATTTGATGCTGTTCAGGGAATAGTGATCGGAGATGTACAGGATCGCTCCGATCACGACCGCCATTACGGAGGCCATCGCAATCAGGGTCCACACATTGTTTGGCATTGAACAGATACCTCTTTTCTTTGGGATCGTGCAACCAGATCGTCGTTCCAGTCCTTGAGCTGCGGCGCGATCCGCACAGAGACCACGCCCTTTGCCTGCAACTCCTCCGTCATGCGCTGACCGGCTTTTTCCCCAGCGTGGTCGTTGTCCAGACAGAGGAACACCGTGTCCTGCGCGGGCATCCGCTCCAGCATTTTCAGGACCGGGATCGTGGAGGTGCCGCAGCAGGCAACGTAGCTATGTGCCTGCCAGTCCCTCGGGTATAAGGTGATGAAGGACAAAAGATCAATGGGAGCCTCGAACACATAGAGGCTCCCATCGCTGCCGATGTGGTGGAAGGAATAGCGGGGGTCGCCGCCCTCCACGTTGATGCGAAACGCCTCGCCATAACTGTTTGTACTGCGCTTATGGGCGTGGCGGGCTGTGCCGTTCTCGTCCCTGCCAACGAAGACGCAGTTGTGGTACTCTGCGTCCTCGTAGAGCGTCCCCTCTCTGGCGAAATACGTGATCACGCTTTTGTCGATATGCCGGTGCTTCATGAGGTAGCCGTATACCCGGCGCATGTCCTTGCTCCGTTCTGGGAGCTGGAACGCCTTGGGCGGTTCTTCCTTCCGCTCCCGTGCGGAAGGGTAAATCTGACCTGTCTCTCCGCCAAGAAGAAGTTTCATGGCCTCCGGGTAGCTAAGGCCGTAATAGGTCTTCACGAAAGACACCGGGCCGCCGCCTTTTCCCATGGCGTGGTCAAACCATTCGCTGCCGCGGACGGTGATGCTGTGGTCGTTTGCCAGCCGTTTCTCCCGCCCGGAGGTCAAGAGCTTTTCTCCCCGGCATCGCAGGAATTCCTCCAGATCAACGGCTCCGGCTATGAGCTTCTGTTCTTCCGTGAAGTGGATGTACTGTCCCATGCGTCAATCACCTCATTTCGGATATAAAAAAGAGCTCCGATCTCTCGGTGCCCTATAAACAGATGATCCTGTATATTTCCGGTTTTGTCATATATAGTCGATAAATGTCCGATAATTTCCTTGAATGTCCACTGTAGTTATGTTATACTTCTCCCACAGCCCAACAAGGAGCGTGGTTACCATGATCAAAAGAGAGCTCTATATGCGCCAGATTCGCCCGTTTATCGGCACGGAATTGGTGAAGGTTCTGACCGGACTCCGACGCAGCGGGAAATCTGTCATGCTGGAGCTGATCCAGGAAGAATTGCTGACCAGCGGTGTTTCCTCAGAGCAGTTTATCTCTTTTAACTTTGAAAAGCTGGAAAACGCCCGTCTCTGCACAGCTGAAGCCTTACACAAGGAAATCCTGCAGCAGGCCGGTGAAATTGGCGGTAAGACATATCTCTTTTTTGACGAGATACAGGAAGTAGACCGTTGGGAGAAGTGCGTGAATTCGCTTCGCGTGGATCTGGACTGTGATATTTATATCACAGGCTCCAACGCGAAGCTTCTCTCCGGTGAGCTTGCCACCTACCTTGGTGGCAGATACGTGGAATTCGTGATCTATCCTTTCTCATTCTCGGAGTTCCTGCAGCTCTACCGTGAGGCAAACCCGAATGCGGATGCAGCCCGATGCTTCCGGGATTATCTCACCGTAGGCGGTATGCCCTATCTGAGTAACCTTGCCTATTCACCGGAGCCATGTCAAAAGTATCTGGAGGACCTATACAACTCTGTTGTGCTGAAGGACATTGTCAAGCGCAACAAGGTCCGGGACGTGGATCTGCTGGAGCGGATCATTGCTTTTGTGATGGCCAATGTGGGAAACACCTTCTCCGCTTCCTCCATCTCCAAGTTCCTGAAAAACGAGCAGCGCACGGTAGCTACAGACACCGTCCTAAACTATATCCGCTACTGCAAGGATGCATATCTGATCTATCCGTGCAGCCGCGAGGATCTTCAGGGAAAACAGATCCTGTCCACGAATGAAAAATACTATTTGGCAGACCACGGTATTCGGGAAGCGGTCTATGGCGGCAATATGCGGGACATCAATCTCGTACTGGAGAACATCGTTTACATGGAACTGCTCCGGCGCGGATACGAGGTGACCGTTGGGAAATACGATGAACGCGAGATCGATTTCGTCTGCAAGAAGAATGCGGACAGGCTTTACGTGCAGGTCGCATACCTGTTGGGAAGCGACGAGACGATCCAGCGGGAATTCGGCGCCTACGACTGTGTCAGAGACAATTTTCCGAAGTATGTGGTCACACTGGACGAATTTGATATGAGTCGAAACGGGATCAAGCATCGTAACATCCGCGACTTTCTGACGATGGAATCGTGGTACTGAACTTCACCATAGGTAGTGTCCCTAATTTTGTGTAAACATCAAATAGCGGTGAAAAACAGGGCGAAAGTATCTGGTCTGGCGGAGCGGCGGATGCCGCCCGCCTTACCAACAGAATAAGCAGGAAACGGAACGCATGTCAAGGGCGGCGGCCTCAGCCGCCGTGCATTTACCCTTGACGTGCGGGCCGGTTTTCTGCTACTCGGGGATC
>JAFZQO010000030.1 GCA_017620335.1 Bacteroidales bacterium | reverse complement strand
CTATCCATAATTCTACTACAAAAATGTAACAAATTTAGGTGATATCCAATACCTATACCTGCATTTCTTCAGCGTAGAACATCGTTTTCTAGAGTCCTGTAGGGCCGGATGCAGTCTCGATACGAGTCCGCCCATCTCCACTGAAACCGGCCGAAGAGGCCGGTAATTGTTTGTTGACCATGAAGATAATTCCCCTTACCCTGCACAGGGTATTTCTTTTCATCGTCTTTGCCGGAATGACCCTGGCGTGCACCGACCACGCCTACGATTTCGACCGGACCGACGGGGATGTCACCCTGCTCGGTGAAGACATATCCATTCCTTTGGGGCAGACAGGTCCCCTGACGATCAAATCCCTGCTGGGCGAAAATATGGCTGATTACCTCGTCCCGCTCGAGGATGGGACCTGCGCCATCCAGTACAAGGTCAACCCGGTAAACATCGCCTTCAATGAACTTAAGAACATAGACGGGGCCGCTCCCTTCCAGAGGTATTGCGACTTTCCGATGAACTATGACTTTGCGCTTTTCAACAAGCCTGACAAGCCGTCTTTCAACGCCAATGGTGAAGCCGACCTGAGCGCTTCCATTCCCGCACTGATAGATTTGCAGGGCTTGACGCGCGTCCTGGACTTCAACATTTCAGGCCTTCCGGCGCAGCTCGCATCGCTGAAATCCATAACCCTTACCCAGAAATCCCGCATCGAGGTCACCGTTTCCATCCCCGACTGCCTTCTGACCGGGGGCACCGTGACTCCCGAGCTTTCCCTGGACATGGGGAACCTTTTCATCAGTGCCGACTATCCGGACGGGGTCATGAAGATCAGGCCCACGCTGAACAGCGGGAACGGCTATTCGGCCACGACGTCCCTGTCGCTGAGCAAGTTCGTCCTGGACCCGAAAAGCTTCAACGCCGCCGACCATACCCTCGCCCTGTCTTCAATCGTGAAGTTTACCGGCATCTGTGCGGTTTCCGAGCCGCGGACCGACCGTGAGCACCATTCTGCGGCACCCAAGCAGGCCATGCTCCACGTGACCTTGACCTTGCGTGACATTGCCTGCAAGGAGATTGAAGGGTCGTTCGACTATTCCGGCAGGAGCCAGGTCACCCTTCAGCTGGCCGACCTCGCCGCCGGCCTGTCGGACAATCTGAAAGAGACCATCCGCTTCGATGTCATCGATCCCACCATCCTGCTTGACGTCGAGAGCAACATAACGATCCCTTTCTCCGCCAAGATTGACATGGCGGCCCGGCAGAACAAGGCCAAGTATGCCGAGGTCAAGAACATACCGGTAGCGTTCCCGGTCGCCTCACCAGGTTCCTCCGCATCCAAGCGTTTCCGCATATCCAAGAATCCTCCGCAGAACCCGGGAGAGGAATCCATCGCTCTCGATTTCACGAGCCTGCTTTCCAGGATTCCCGACGATATGCTGCTCACCACCAATGTGACTACAAGGAGCGACCGGACGGCCGTCCTGCGCCTCGGAGAGAATTACCGGGTTTCCATTTCTCCGAAGCTTATCATTCCGCTTTACTTCGGCCCCGACACGAAAGTGGCCGTAAGCGACACGCTCGCATTGTCATCCCAGCTGGGGTCGCTGATCCGGAATAACACCTTCCATGTGGCTGGCGAAATAGAGAACGGTTTCCCTTTGAAGTTCTCCCTCAGCCTCGTCTTGGTCGATGAGGACGGAACCGTACTTACGGAGACGGTCCATCAGACCATTGCGGCGGATGCCGCCAGCGACATCTCGCTCAGTCTGGCCAAGCTTCCTGGAGCGGATCCCACGAGGATCAAGTCTGCCATCCTTTCATTCGAGGCTGACGGCGTTCCCGAAAGCCGGCCGATAAAGGAAGACGACGCCATCCAGGCCAATCTCCACTTCGTCATTGACGGAGGAATCCATCTCACGCTTTAATCTGTCCCGGGCATGAAAAGAGTTGTTTTGACGATCCTTGTCCTGCTGGCGTCGGGCGTTATCGCCTCCGCCCAGTCCCGTGGCAGTTACCTGTTTGAGAATTCATTGCTCCGGAGCAAGCTCAATCCCGCCTTCGCCCCGAAAGCCGATTATGCCACTCTGCCCGGTGTCGGTAGCTTCAGCGTCGACATGGCCGGCAATGTCGGACTTAAGAATTTCATTTTCCCGGAAGGGGATGTCAACCATCTCTTCCTCAACGACGCCGTTCCGGCCGACCAGTTCCTTTCTGAGCTGCCGAAACGCGACCCGTATCTGCAGAAACGGGTGGAGAGCGACCTGTTCGGATTCGGAATGCAGATGGGAGATGACGGATATGCCACGCTAAGCCTGTCGCTGGTCGAGAAAGGCAGCTACACGGTATCCGGTGACCTGCTGCGCTACCTCAAGGCCGGCAGCAGCGCCGCCCAGGGCATCTCCGCGGGCGGATCCGCCTCCCTGGCCGGCTATGCCGCCCTGGCGGCGGGCTACAGCCAAGACCTGAGCCGGATTGCGGAGGGGCTCCGCGCCGGTGTCCGGGTCAAATTGCTCATAGGCCTGGCAGCAGGACGTTTCGATATGGACAGGGTAGGGGTGCAGTTCGGGTCGGACCAGGTTTCTGCCGTGGTTCACGGTACAGGTGCGCTCTCGGGCGTAGGATATGATTCCGTCAACGGCGTTTCCATCGCACGCCCCGGCCTTCATAATTTCGGGGCGGCAGTCGATCTCGGAGTTTCGTACTGGCTCCCGATGGATGGCCCCTGGAATTTGAGCGGAATAGAATTCTCGGCTTCCGTCTGCGATCTGGGCGGAATCCGGTATGACCGCATGGTTTCGTCGCTTTCGCTCGACCACCAGTTCGAGTTCTCGGGCTTAGGGGATCTCTCCGGAGACATCAAGTCCGGGTTTGAGAAGGTGGCCGCTGACCTGAAGGAGTTCACGCAGCTTGATTCGTCGGAAGGGGAGTCTTTCCTGTATGGCCTTCCGACCAGCATACATGCAGGCGCCACCGCGCACTTGCTGCAGGACAAGGTGAGCGCCGGTCTTCTGTACTATCATTCGGTGAACCACTCCAACCTGATGCTTGCCGGCGGCGTCTCTCCGCTGGGATGGCTGAACCTGGGCGTCAACTGGACCTTCCTCGGGCCGGCCAACAGGCTAGGATTCTATGCGGAGGTCATCCCGGAGAAGTATTTCAGCTTCTTTATCGGAATGGAGCGCGCATCCCTGTACAGCAACTCCAGGCACATTCCCATTCGCAACTTCACCGAAAGCATAGCCTTCGGAGTGAACATGCTGTTCCGATAGTATCCAGACAGATACAATACTGGGATCACCGGCCTTTCGGGGGAGCCCAGAAAAGGTCGGCGTCTGAAGTTATGATGCTGTTGTCCTGATAATAGAACGGCTCAAAACCGGAGGGGACAAGGCTGACGGACAGTCCTTGTGCCCTTTTCCTGTCGTTGGCGTCTTCCTGATAGTAGGAAAGGTTCTCCCAGCAATTGAACCAATAGGTGTTCTTGGCCATGTAGGCGAGGTGGTCGACATTGTTCTTGCCGCTTGCCTTGAACCGGGGATACAGGATCATCTCCTCGCCGGAGATATAGCGGTCCCTGATCTCTTTGAGGGAAAGCGGGACGCCGTTCCCGCCGGAGTAATAATACCCGCCGGAATCAGTGTCGATCATGGCCCATTTGCCCATCTCCGGCAGCCATACTTCATTGACCACGTGACAGTCACTGTCATTCTCGTCTTCAGGCAGGCAGGTGACGTACCGCGCGTTCAGTCCGGCGGCAAGCATCAGCTCGAAGGTGAGGATGCTGTGCAGGCGGCAGTTGAATGCGGGGGCGACATCCTTGGTGTATTCCCACAGGCCGATGGCGTTGACGTGCTCAGGCCATTCAGCCTGATTGTCATGCGGTATGTTAGATGCCACGAACTTTCCGATAGCAAGCGCCTTGGTCCATGTGTCCGCATCGGCTTCATACAGGGTCTCCAGATGGAAATAATCCCGGATATCCTTTGCCCTGGCCGTATCCTGGATGATCTTCATCTCAAAAGTGTCCGCGTCCTTGACGTACGGTCCGGACTTCCGGAGCAGTTTCAAGTACTTGTCAAACCCCTTCTCAAAGGATGGGTTGATGTCTATCTCACAATTACTGATGCGTAAGATCAACAAACCCGCTACGGTGAGTATTCCGATCACAGCGAATATTCCCCAAATAACCTTCAATAACTTCTTCATAAAATACGTACTAAAAACTATGAAAAGACCTGGAAATATGAATTTAACCGTTGCTCAATGAATGAAGCTTGAAGGAAAAGCACCCTTTGCCATCCAAATAAGAGAGGGCATCATTCAGGAGCGCTTCCTTCTTGTCTTCATCAAGGTCTGAATGAAAGAGGATGTCGATGATTGTCTCCAGACCGTGGTCCGAAATCTTCTCGGTTTCCACAAGATACCAGACAGGATTCTCCTGCTGCAGGACCGTATCAAGGTCAAACGGAAGGCTGGCCTTGTCAAATTCATCTTTTACGTCGGCCAGTGAATAATCTGGCGTGACGCCGTCCAGCAGGCCCAGCTTCCGGGCAATCATCAGCAGCATCTCACCCAGGCGGTCAATCTCTCTGAGGATAAAATCTTCCATCTTAGCTAAACATTTGATGAGTTATCTTCTTTCAACTGCAGCCGCTCCACAATCTTGTCGCAGGCTTGCATCATGCGCCTGAAAGAAAACACGTTGACGACAGCGCATATAACGACGGCTACTGCCAGCATCACGAATACCGATGCTGCTTTGCCGGAGGGGCTCCATATACGGTAAATCATGGGAGAGAGAGCGCCCAATATCACTAACAGGCCTGCCCAAGTGGCTAAAATCAGCCACAGATACTGCTGTTTGAACCGCCTGACTTTCTTCGTAGCCGTCAGGATATCCTCTCCGAACAGCGTGTCCAAGGATAGTTTCTTATAGACCCATGACACGGCCAGAACCGTAATCAGGCCGTAGGCGGATAAAAGAATGGTGATGCGCCACGGGAGACCTCTCCATACAGAGAAAGAGATCAGGATGAGCACCAACGCTATCCCTGCGACCGGGGTGATCTTTTTATCAAAAGATAACCAGCGGATGTCGGACTTGAATGCCTTTTCCATCAGCTGCTCGTTGATGATCTGCTGCTTGTCGAACCGTTCCTTCAGACCGGCATAGTCCTGCCGCATCTGCTCCAGTTCCTGATTGATATCGAATTCTTCCTTGTTCATGGCACGAGTGATTAAATGTGGGACTTTTTAAGTTCTTCCTTGATCCGATACAACTGGAAGGAAACATTCTTCACCGAGATTCCCATGATGGCACCGATTTCCTCATAGCTCAGGCCTTCGAGCCACAGGAGGATGATAGCGCGGTCCACCAGGCCCAACTGATTGATGCGGGCATAAAGACGCTTGGTTTGTAGTGCCCGGTCATTTGTATCCTCAAACGGGTCGATGTCCACGCTCAGCGGCACACGCTGCCCGCCTTGCCGGCGTTTCTTGTCGGCATTGAGGCAGCAGTTGAGCGCTACACGGTAGATCCAGGTCCGGACATCGGATTCCGCGCGGAAAGAATCGTACCCCTTCCAGAGCCTGATCAATATCTCCTGGAAAAGGTCGTCAATCTCATCCGAGTCCTTCGAGAACATATAGCACACCGAGTAGATGGTGCTCTTATGTTCCCGGACCAGTTGGGTGAATTCTTGTTCCTTGTTCTCCATTTTCAATCGAATCTTCACCCGTTAGACAACATAGTTCGCGAAAAACTATAAAAAATCTGCAGGAATGGATTCAGTTCGTTCAGTCTTTGATTATCTGCGCAACACAAAAATACTGATTTTCTTTAACTGGTCAAACAGCAGGAGCTACTGCAGACCGTCGAGGGGGAGGGGGGTGCGGCCGGTGTAAGCCTGGCCCGTGAAGGTGGCGACGTGGACGCCGTCCTGGTTGGTGACGATTACCTCGGCGGAGGGGATGCGCCTATGGTCGCAGACGAGGCGGCCTTCGGCGCGGAGCACGTCGCCCTCATGGGCGGAAACGTGATAATAGATGGTCGAATTGATGGCGAAGGTGAGGTTTTCGCCCTGGTTGACCAGGGCGGCGAAGACGAGGTCGGCCAGGGTGAAGATGGCGCCGCCCTGGCAGACGCCGCCTGCGTTGAGGTGGGCGGAGGTGACGGTCATGGTGGCGGTTGCGGTGCCGGGAGCGATGTCGGTGAGCCTGGCTCCGGAGTTTGCGGCGAAGCGGTCTCCACCGTTGAGATAATCCTTGAGGGTCATGATATGGGGAATGACGGGTATGTTGGTACAAAGATAATGAATCCTTCGGTACCGACGGCTCGTTTTTTGTTTTGATTATGGGTGGAAATGATTATCTTTGAAGGAACAAAAGCAGATAGATATGAAAGAAATTATAATCCTGGCGGCTGCGGCCGCCGTCCTCTGTGCCTGCGGGCCCTCCCGCGGGGTTACCAACGTTTACAGGGCAGGAGACCTGCCGCTGGAGGAAAACACCGGCATCAACGTCGGTTACGGAACTGTGGACAAGAGCGAGCTTACGTATTCCGTCAACCAGCTCGACATAGATGAAAAGGAGATAGTCTCGTATACGGATATCTGGGAATATATGCGCGGGCGTGTCCCGGGTGTCACCATAGGTCCTCCCGAGGCCGGCAAAACCCCTTCCATCACCGTCCGCGGCATCAACTCCATCAACCTCTCCACACAGCCCCTGATCATGGTTGATGGCGTGGAGACAGACGACCCGTCATTCCTCAATCCCAATGACATCGGGTCCGTGAGCGTCCTGAAAGACGCTTCCGCGGCCATCTATGGCACCAGGGGTGGCAACGGCGTCATCCTGATCACCACCAAGTCGTCCCAGGAGCAGGCCAGGCTTGAGGCAAAGGCCAAGAAGGAAGCGCGCGAGGCCGCAAGGGCTGCGCGTGAGGCTAAGAAGGCTGAAAGGAAAAAGTAACCGGTCGGAATAATCCTATTTCATAAGGCCGAAGGCCGCGGGCAGGGGAGAGGTGAAACGCAGCACCTCCCCTCCGTAAGGATTGCGGAACGCCAGCGAGCCGGCGTGCAGGGCCAGGCGTCCGCCGAAACTGACGGCGGAGCCGTATTTGCGGTCGCCGGCCACCGGATGGCCGAGCACCTCGGCGGCATGCACCCGGATCTGGTGCCTGCGCCCTGTTTCCAAACGGAACTCCGCGACGCAGAAGCGGCTGCGCTCGGCCGTCACCCGGTAGCGGGTCACGGCCCGCATGCCGCCGTCGTCCTCGGGAGAGGACATCATCTTCAGCGACTTGGGGTTCTCCGTAAGCCAGCTCTCTATCCTTCCGGACTTCTGCTCCGGACATCCTTCCAGCAAAGCCGTGAACGTGATGTCAAGGATAAGCTCATCCCATTTGCTCTGGATTAGCTCCTTGGTGTATTCGTCCTTTGCGAGCAGCATCAGCCCTGATGCGTCGCGGTCTATCCTGTGGATGAGGAATATGCGGGAGGAATCCTTGTAACTGCCGGTCCCGGCCTTGATGTTGGCGCGTTTTTCGGTATGCATGTAGTCCGTCATAAGGGACTGTACGGACTTCATCCGGCGCCCGCTTGCATTTTTCGTCGCGCTGACCGGGACCCCTGCGTTCTTGTCGATTACTATCAGGTGGGCGTCCTCGTAGACGACGGAAATACCCTCGCGGCCAAGGAGGGATTCGGCGTCCTCCTTCATGTCACGGCCGATGGAGGCGCCTTTGGAAATAATCTCTATGGTGTCGCCGGCTTTCAGGGGCCAGTCGAAGGCGGTGCGGTTCTGGCCGTTCACAAGGACGCGGCCGTCCTTGAGGTATGCCTTCACCCCGGTGCGGCTCTGCTGCGGAAACAACTCGAAGAGACAGTTCAGCAATGAGGAGTCGTGAGGGACGGAAAATCTTTGTGCCATGGTTACTTGAGGAGTTCGAGGTCCTTCTTGAGGATGATCTTGGGATCCATGAGCGATACCTTCTGGAAAAGGCGGATGCGGTTGCCCATGGAGAGATGGACCTTGTCCTCATGCTTGCCCTTGCGCCACCATTTGTAGAAGCCGATGGGATCGTTCTCGAAGGGTATGCTGGCCTTGATGCCGCTGCTGTACCCGGGGAAGTCGATGATGAGGTTGAGGCCCATGAAGCGCTTGTAGTAGTCTGGGTCGGCGCGGCGGAGCTTGCTTACGAGGGGGTTGAGGACTTCGAAGGTATCGACCTGCAGGGTCTTGTCCTTGATGATCATCCGGTGGATGCGGACGGGGTCGTAGTTTAGCCATGCTCCCATCCTGAGGGTCTTAGGGCCCTCATCCGTGTCGAGCGTCAGCTCGTCCATGGAGAAGTACACCTTCTCGGGGTCGAGCGGGTAAATCTGTTCGGATTCCATCTCAGGATTAAGCATAACATCCGCAAATTTAAGAACTATTTTGTTAAAAAACTACCTGCAAAGAGCGAAAAAAACCGTATATTTCGCCATTATAACGCCATGAAATGCGGTTTTTGGCTTTTCGGGCCTCTCCGCCGCCATGGTCAGTCCACATGCAGATATGAGAAACGTTATCCTTGATCTTTCCGGATACTGCAGGGAACAGGGCCTGGATAAGGCCATTCCCGGTGCGGAAACCGTCGACCTTTCAGCCATTGAGGGGACCAATTGCTACTGCGACGAAGCGGCGGTCGCGGCGATACGCACCGCCGTGGCGGAGCTCCCCGCCGCCGCCCTCCACTGGGACGACACCGGAGACTACCATTACCTGACCCGCTTCTGGCTGGAGAAAGCCGCGGAGGAGAACGGAGGCGAACCTTTCGCCCTCGTCCTCTTCGACCACCACCCCGACATGCAGGAGCCGGCCTTCGGCCGGGTGCTGTCCTGCGGCGGATGGGCGAGGGACGCCTTCCAGGGCATCCCGTGCCTGACACAGGTCCTGATGGCGGGCATCAATCCCGACCTCGAGCTGGAGATACTGGACCTCGTGTTCGATGGCGTTCTGGCCGTGACGTCGGAGGACCTGCGCCACACCGGGGACGGCCTTTCCCAGGACGTCAGGGAGATGTTCTCCCTGCTTGAACCGCGCATCCCCGTGTACGTTTCCATCGACCTGGACGTCCTCACCACGGAATACGCCAGGACCGACTGGGACCAGGGCTGCATGACGCTCATGCAGCTTGAGTCCGCGGTGCTCCTGGCCACCAGGGGGCACCGGCTTCTGGGCGCGGACATCTGCGGTGGCCTCACCCGCGCCAAGGGCGCGTCCGACGCTGACTTCGAACTGAACCTCAAGACCGCCGAAGCCCTTGAGAAACTGTTTGGTAATCTCATAATTGATTAGTATCTTTGAATGATTTTTCGGAGGGCGAGGAAACCCGCTCAAAAATCATTACTGAAAGTGCTGATTTAATTACGGATTGTAACCAAATAACATTAAGACATGGAAGATAACCTGAAACTGACCTGCCTGTACGACAAGCATGTGGGACTTGAAGCCAAGATGAGTCCCTTCGCGGGCTTCATGATGCCCATCCAGTATTCCGGCATTACCGATGAGCACGTCGCCGTGCGTACCAGGGTCGGCATGTTCGACGTCTCTCACATGGGGGAAATCTTCATCAGCGGCCCTGACGCCGCTCGTTATGTCAATCACATCTTCACCAACGACGTCCGCGGCCTCGCCCCCGGAAAGATCCTCTACGGCATGATGCTGTATCCGACAGGAGGCGTGGTGGATGACCTGCTCGTCTACAAGGAGTTCACGGCGGACGGCTTCCTTCTGGTCGTCAACGCTTCCAACATAGACAAGGATTATTTCTGGATGCTCGACAATGCCGCCGGATTCGACGTTCGCATCGAAAACCGCTCGGAAGAGTGGGGCCAGATAGCCGTCCAGGGGCCCGATGCCGAAAAGGTCGTCGTCGATGTGCTTGGCTGGTCAGGCGCCGCGTCTCTCGGCTTCTATACTTTCGCAGACTTCAATTGTGGTGAACGCATGATAATCAGCCGCACCGGCTACACCGGCGAGGATGGCTTCGAGATTTATGCCAGTCCGGAGATGATAAACCGTCTGTGGGATGATTTCCTCAAGGCCGGCGTCACCCCCTGCGGCCTCGGCTGCCGCGACACGCTCCGCTTCGAGGCGGGCCTGCCGCTCTACGGTGACGAGCTCAGCGCCGACATCACTCCCGTCGAGGCCGGACTTTCCATGTTCTGTAAGCTCGACAAGGAGGAGTTCATCGGCAAGGACGTCCTCGTCCGCCAGAAGGCCGAAGGCACGGAGAAGAAGCTCGTCGGCATCGAAATCCACGACAAGGCCATCCCCCGCGCAGGCTATCCCGTCGAACTCGAAGACGGCACTGCGGTCGGCGTGGTCACCACCGGGTATCATTCCATCTCGCTGGACCGCAGCATTTGCTTCGCCCTCGTGGACTCGGCTTATTCCAAGCTCGGCACCCCGCTTTGGATCCGCATCCGCAAGAAGGTCTTCCCCGGCGAGGTCGTGAAGAAGAGATTCTATCAGACAAACTATAAAAAATAACGAGAGATATGTCAAAGATCATTGAAGGATTGCTTTACAGCGATTCGCACGAATGGGTAAAGGTGGATGGCGACATCGCCGTCATCGGTGTTTCTGATTTCGCACAGGAGGAGATGGGCGACATCACCTATGTCGACATGCCCGAGGTGGATGACGAGGTCTCCAAGGGTGACGACTTCGGCGCCCTCGAGAGCGTCAAGGCCTCCAGCGAACTCTATTCCCCCGTTTCCGGTGTCGTCGTCGAGGTCAACGAAGCCCTCGAGGACGCCCCGGAGCTTGTCAACGAGGACGCTTTCGGGAACTGGATCATCAAGGTCCGCATGAGCGACCCCTCCGAGCTCGACTCCCTCATGGACGCTGCAGCCTACGCCGAGATCGCGAAGTAGCACATGGGAACCTTCTCTTATTTTCCTCATACGGAGGATGACATCCGGCAGATGCTCGACCGTATAGGGGTGCAGTCCCTGGACGACCTCTATTCCGACGTACCTGCCGGATTCATTTACAAGGGGGAGTACGACCTCCCCGACGCACTCTCCGAGCAGGAGGTCCGCGACTTCTTCGAGGCGCTTGCCTCCCGCAACGCGAAGCTTAAGGTCTTCGCCGGGGCGGGCGCTTATGACCACTATACCCCGTCGGTCATTCCCTACATCATCTCCCGTTCGGAGTTCCTTACCGCATACACTCCCTACCAGTGCGAGATCTCCCAGGGCACGCTCCGCTATATATTCGAGTATCAGAGCATGATTTGCGCCCTGACGGGCATGGACGTGAGCAACGCCTCCATGTACGACGGCCCCACCGCGGCGGCCGAGGCCATGCGCATGGCCGTTGCCAGCGCCAGGAAGAAGAATACCGTGCTGCTCTCCCGTACCCTCCTGCCCAACGTGGTGAAGACGGTGGAGACCTACGCGAAGTATTACGGGACCAATATCGCCTTCATCGAGGCGGAGGACGGCCAGACTTCCCTGGAAAGCCTCCGCAAGGCCATGGAGAGCGGTGACGTGGCGGGCGCCATCGTGCCCGGCGTCAACCGCTTCGGCATCGTGGAAGACCTGACGGGCTTCGCCGACGTCCTCCACGAGGGCAAGGCCATGCTCGTTGAGTACTGCGACCCCTCGGCACTGGCGGTCCTCAGGACCCCGGCGGAATGGGGCGCGGACGTCGCCGTCGGCGACGGACAGCCCCTCGGCATCCCGCTCTGCTTCGGAGGTCCTTATGTGGGCTTCATGGCCTGCACGAAGGACCACATGCGCAAGCTCCCGGGACGCATAGTCGGCGAGACCGTCGACGGACAGGGCAGGCGTGCCTTCGTCCTTACCCTCCAGGCCCGCGAGCAGCATATCCGCCGCGAGAAGGCCACTTCCAACATCTGCTCCAACGAGTCCTTGATGGCGCTCTTCGTGACGGTGTACCTGTCCCTGATGGGCCCGGAAGGCATGAAGGAAGTCAATGAAAAATCCTATGCCGGAGCGCATCTCCTGCATGACGAACTGCTGAAGACCGGCAAGTTCGAGGAAGTCTTCGACAAGCCTTTCCTCAAGGAGTTCGTCCTCAAGCCCCTCGTGGACGTCAAGGCCCTCCAGGACAAGCTGTACAAGGGCGGCTTCTTCGGCGCGCTTGAGACGGAGGAAGGCTACGTAAGTTTCTGTGTGACAGAGAAGAGGACCAGGGCCGAGATTGACGCCCTCGTCGCATTGGTAAAGGAGGCATAGCCATGAAGTACTACGACAGACTCATTTTCGAACTCTCGAAACCCGGTCGCAGGGCATATACCCTCCCGGCCTCCGCTACTTCTGACGCTTCCTTCTCCATCCCTTCCGGCCTGCTGCGCGCAGAGGCGCCCGCACTTCCGGAAGTCAGCGAGGTGGATGTCGTCCGCCACTATACCAACCTCTCGCAGATGAACTTCGGCGTGGATACGGGCTTCTATCCGCTCGGCAGCTGCACGATGAAGTACAATCCCAAGATCAACGAGGAGATAGCCGCGATGCCGGCATTCCAGGGCATACATCCGCTTCAGGACGAAAGCACCGTCCAGGGCGTGCTGGAGGTCTATTACGAAATGGACCGCGCACTTGCCGCCATCACAGGCATGAAGCATTTCACGCTCAATCCCTGCGCGGGCGCGCACGGCGAGCTCACCGGCCTGATGGTCATGCGCAGCTACCACGCCTCGCGCGGCGACTTCGCCCGAACGAAGGTGATAGTCCCCGACAGCGCCCACGGCACCAACCCCGCATCGGCGGCGGTCTGCGGCCTGAGCATCGTGGAAGTGAAGTCCAATGCCGCCGGCCTCGTGGACGTGGAGGACCTCAAGCCCCTCCTCGGCCCCGACGTCGCTGGCATCATGATGACCAATCCCAACACCCTCGGCCTCTTCGAGAAGGACATCAGGGAGATAGCCACCCTCGTCCATGAGGCCGGCGGCCTGCTGTACTACGACGGGGCCAACATGAACCCCCTTCTCGGCGTGGTCCGTCCGGGCGACATGGGCTTCGACATCATGCACCTCAACCTCCACAAGACCTTCTCCACCCCTCACGGAGGCGGCGGCCCGGGCTCCGGCCCCGTCGGCGTGGCCGAAAGGCTCGCGGAGTTCCTTCCCGTCCCGAAGGTGGTGAAGGAGGACGGCCGTTTCCGCATCGTGGGCGACGCCCCGCTCTCTGCCGGCCGCGTGTCCGCCTTCATGGGCAATTTCGGCATCATCCTCAGGGCTTACGCCTATATCCTTATGCTTGGAAAGCAACACATCGCGATGGCCGGCAAGCTTGCCACTCTTGGCGCCAACTATATCAAGGAGAGCCTCAAGGATGCCTACAAGCTTCCCATCCCGACGGTCTGCAAGCATGAGTTCGTCTTCGACGGGCTGATCGATGACGGTTCGGCGACAGGGAAGCCCGGCGCGACCACTCTCGACGTGGCCAAGCGCCTGCTGGACTTCGGCTTCCACGCCCCGACCATCTATTTCCCTCTGCTGTTCCACCAGGCCCTGATGATAGAGCCTACGGAGACCGAGTCCAAGGAGACCCTGGACGCCTTCATCGAAGTGATGCATGTGATAGCGAAGGAGGCCGCCGAGGATCCGGATATCCTGCACGGCGCCCCGCACAACGCTCCAATCTCGCGTCCCGACGAGACGATGGCGGCGCGCAGGCCCGTACTGAAGTATCAGGACGAGGTCAGTTGAGGATTTTACCGTGGCAGCGGCGGTATGACAGTCCGCTGCCGCAGGGGCATGGATCGTCCGGGCCGACAGGCCTGACGGCCATGATGTTCTTGTAGAAATCGTTCAGGGGGCCGGAATTGAAGTCCGGTCCCTTCTTCGTATCCTCCATCTTGGAAAGCTCCTCCTCGAAAGAGCTCTCGTCCACCTGGATGCTGAGCTTGAGCAGGTCGGTCTCGTTGGAGGTGTGGCCCTTGAGGAGCCATTTGGGAACGGAATTGGCGTATTCGGCGATGATGTTGATGTACCTGCGGTATTCCTCGAAGGTGTCTATCTCGTCGATCTTGTCATTGATGCAGCTGAACATCGCCTCGGCGCAGTCTTCGTCCATGGAGTACTGGGCGTTCACCCATACTTCATTGAGGCAGTCCAGGATATCCTGGCGGTCGTAGCCGAGGTCCTCGAGCACATCCCATGCCGCATTGTATTCTGGCGTGCCGTGGCCGTACGCGCAGAAGGGGGCGTCGCAGCCGGCATACAGTGCCTCCTCCTTGGTGAAGGAAGCGAACCTGCGCTTGCCGGAGTATTCCTTCCATCCGTCTATAAGCTTCTCATACTCATATGCATAAGGGGAGACGAGATAGATCTCGCCTTTGTAGGCTACGCGCTGCATCGCCACTATCCTGTTCTCCGCGACCTTCGCGAATTGTTCGGTGTCAGTGCAGTCTTCGTCCAGCATGTCGAAGGCCTGGTGGACGAAGGCTTCTACGGTCACCACCCCGTAGAGGTTCAGCAGGCCGAGGGCGAGATGCTCGGTCTCGAACGAGCCGTCCGCCCGCTTTTCCGCTATGACATGGTCGATGATGGCCGCGACGGGGAAGTACAGCGACTCCTCCAGGCAGGCGTAGACGAAATCCTTGTCGCGGTCGTCGATGTATATGAGTCCCAGCATCTCCAGCATCGAGGGATAGTCGGGGTTGAGCAACTCCACCCATTCACCCTGCCCGGCCGAAACCAGGTCGCGCAGGAGCATGAGGTCGCTCTCCGGCAGCATGTACATCCATGCCCGGGGATTGCCTCCGATGAACAGGGAGGCCTGTTCCACCAGTCCGGACTTCCTGGCGTTCTTCTCCACGGGCTGGTCGAAGAAGTTCAGGATGTCGGACAGTTCGGCCTTGGTGAAGCGGCCGAAAAATGACCTGAGAGCTGCGTTCATATCGAAATTCTGTCCAAAGATAGGAGTTTTATTCTTATTTTTGTGAAAAACCTGGATGAGATAATGGAATTATATGAGTTCGCCCGACCGTCGCTGATGTCCGGCAAGACGTTGCTTTTCGTACATGGATTCGCGTCCAGTGGACGCAGCGGGACAGCACGTTCGCTCCGCGTGCTGCTGCCTGAGGCGGAGGTCCTCGCGCCCGACCTCCCGGTCGGGCCGCACGAGGCCCTCGCCCTCCTTCGCGGCATCGTCGAGGAGCGCAGGCCGGACCTGATCCTCGGCACTTCCATGGGCGGAATGTATGCCGAGATGCTGTACGGCATAGACCGCATACTGGTCAACCCCGCCTTCCAGCTGGCTGACACCATCCTGAAAAACAACGGCTTGGGACGCAAGGAGTTCCACAATCCCAGGGAGGACGGACAGAAGGATTTCCTCGTGACCAAGGGTCTCCTGGAGGAGTTCCGCGAGGTGTCTTCCCACTGTTTTTCAGGCGCTTCAGGAGAGGAACTCAACCGTGTCTTCGCACTTTTCGGTAGCCGTGACACGCTGGTGCACACGCATGACCTCACCCGCAGTTTCTACCCCCAGTGCATAGGATACGACGGGGAGCACAGCCTGAACGACTCTGCTCTGCTGCACTCCGTGCTGCCAGTCATCCAGTGGATAGACGACAGGCAGCGCGGCGTTACGCGCCCGAGCGTGCTGCTCGCCTTCGACGACGTGCTGCGATACTACCGCTCCGGAGAAGCGGTGAGCGCCATGCTGAAGGCGGTCCATTTCCTCGCGCAGCGCTTTGAACTGCAGTTCGTCGTCAGCGGAGAGAGTGACACCTGGAGGGAAATGGAAGAAAAGCGCGCTTGGATCGAGGCGAACGTCGGAGTACCGGCCTGGGACCGGGTGATCCTGACTACGCGCAAGGACCTCCTTCTGGGCGATTATCTGGTCGACGCCCATCCCGATAAATGCCGGGGGGACGCGTTTATGGGCACGCTGGTGCCCTTCGGAGGCCCCGGTTTCAGGGACTGGGAGGAAACGATGACATATTTCGCCAGACTTTGCGGCGAGAATCGCTAGAGAAGATCGAAGCCGGTGACCGTGAGGGAGCCGGCTTCCGTTTTGAAACGGATGTCCAGCCCGCCGAAAGGCATGCCGTAGATGCGTCCGGGGTCGTCGTGGAAGCGCGGGCGGGGATCCTGGGCCAGTACGCCTATCAGTGTCTCCAGGCCCTCTGCACCTAGGCGCAGTTCCAGGTCGTCGCGGACCGTGTCGGGCATCGATACCTTCAAAGGTTTCCAGTCCTCTTTGTCAGTGAAGCCCCCTGCGGCCTCGGGATGGGCGTCGGAGTAGGGGACGTAGGGCTTGATGTCGTAGATGGGCGTCCCGTCCATCAGGTCGGCCCCCAGGACGTGTATGACGGGCGCGCCAGCGCAGTTGTAGTCGATGCGCTCCACGCGCACACTGGACAGGCCCAGGGGATTGGGCCTGAAAGGCGAGCGCGTGGCGAAGACGCCCAGCCTGGCGTTGCCGCCGAGGCGCGGCGGCCGGACCGTCGGCTGCCAGGCCGCGTCCGGGTCGCGCCGGGCGGCGGAGAATTCCCAGATCAGCCAGATGTAGTCGAATCCGTCAAGACCCCTTACCGCCTCCGTGCGGCGGTATTTGTCCACGAAATGGATCTCCCCGCGGAGTTCCGGCACAATCCCGCTCTGTCTGGGGATGCCGAACTTCGATGCGAAGGGGGACTTGAAGTATGCTATCGTCTCGAGTGTCATAACGCGACGTCAAGGGTGTCGGCAACCATCGTGGCGAGGCTGTCCATCTCCGCCAGGCGGACATGGAAGGTGGAGTCGAGCGCCGCCCGGAACTCCTCCTTGATCGGCTCTGCGGAAGGGGATTCCAAGGTGAGGGGATTGACTGCCTGCCCGTTCATGTACACACGGAAGTCCAGATGGGGTCCGGTGGCCGTGCCGGTCATGCCGACGTATCCGATAACCTGTCCCTGCTTGACATGGACGCCGGCCTTGATGCCGGGACCGTACTTGGACAGGTGCATGTAGCTGGTCGTATAGACGCTGTTGTGGCGTATCTTGACGGTGTTGCCGCCTCCGCCGGCCCAGCCGGCGCTCAGCACCGTGCCGTCGCCGATGGCGACGACAGGGGTGCCCGTCGGCGCGGCGTAGTCCACGGCCGTGTGCGGCCGCACCTGGCCCGTGACGGGATGCTTGCGGGCGTAAGAAAAGCCTGAGGAAATGCGCTTGAACTCCAGCGGGGCTTTCAGGAAGGCCCTCCGTACGCTCTCTCCTTTCTCGTTCCAGTAGACATTGCCTCCGTCGCCTTGGTCGTACATTATGGCGTAGATGTCGTCGTCTTCCCTGGTGAAACGGGCGAAATACACCGTGTCGATGCCTATGACCTCGCCGTCCACCTCCCTCTCGTCATAAATTACGCGGAATCGGTCGTCCTTCTGCAGGCCGAAGAAATCCACGGTCCACGCGAAGATGTCCGAAAGTTTCATGATCAGGGCGGGGGAGGAGCCGGCCTTGGACATGTCCGCCCAAAGCGACGAACTGATGCGGACGTCGGCGTAGCGGCGGTTCATGACCACCGGTTTCTCGTAGATCCAGACCGCCATGGAGTCGCGGCACTGGAAGACTGCCTGGCGTATGCGGTCCATGTCATAGACGACATAGGAAACCTCCTGCGTGAGGCTGTCGGCGTACGCTCGCACGGCGTTGCCGGCACGCATCTTGGTCACGTCAAAGGTGGAGTCGCAAGCCGTCGCCAGGGCATATGCCTCGTCCATGCCCACGCCCAGCCTGTGCATGAGCCCCGTGAAGGTTTCTCCATTGCGTACGGCGTTTTCATTACAGGAGAAATCTTCCGCCCTGAAGCCGATGGGCGGTATGGGCTCCTCGGTTTCCTCCTGCGGTTCGGCCTCACCGTGCCGCGCACAAGAAACGGCCGCCATAATCAGGGCGGCAAAAAATATAAGGTGTTTTCTCATGGATTATCCATCGTTTTAGCAGGGATCACCATGCGTATGGCGGAGGGAATCACCTTGACATGGAATTCCCTGCCTGTCAGCGGACGGCCGTCCACGGACAGGGTGATCTCCTTGGCGGATTCAATAATGAGGGTCCTGGCCTTCCTCAGGATGATGTCCCCTGAGAGTGAAGGGTCGTCCGTCATCCCCCCTTCTGATAGCAGGGGGAGCAGCCTCATCAGGCGGGTCGGGGGCATGTTGCGTACGATGCAGAGGTCCATCTTGCCGTCGTCGATGGCGGCGAAGGGGGAGCAGTGCATCCCTCCGGAGGCGAACTTTCCGTTCGCGACGGAGAAGAGAAGGACCGCTCCGGTGTCCAGGAACTTCCCGTCCGCCGTCATCCTTACGGAGCGGAAGCTCCGCCTCAGGACGGCGGCCGCCGACTTTAGAAGATTAGCCCCCCCGGTGAGGTCTTCAAGACCGAACGTGAAGGCATTCAGGGCGTAATAGTCGTTGACCCTTATCATGTCGATGGCGGCATGGGTCCCGGAAATCAGCAAAGGAAGGCTGCCGAAATCCCTGCCGTCGTAGCAGCGTGCGAGGGAGTTGGTCCCGTCAGGGTCGAATACGGCGAGGGTCTTGCCTTCCCCGGCACCCATGAGGCCGGCGGCGACGCCGCTCGTAACGGAGTCCCCGCCCAGGGCGACGAAGCAGGTGTCAAGGTCGGGATGCAGGTCGCAGTACAGGCTGACGTGCCGCAGGGCGTCCTCGGCGGACGATGCGGCGTAGAAATCATATTCCACGCCCCTGTCGGCCTCCTTCAACTGGCGGAGGACCATGTCTTTCAGCCGCAGCGACTCCGTCTGGGCTTCATGGATGAAAAGGTATCTGGGGATGGAAGTCATGGCACGAGCTTGTCTATGTACAACACCCCGTCCAGATGGTCGGTTTCATGCTGGAAGATTACGGCCGTGAAGCCCTTTACGGTCTCGGATGTGTCCCGGCGTGTCGCGGGGGAGACATAGGAGATGTCGATGTCCTGCCAGCGCAGGACGTCCCCGCGCCTGCCCGGAACCGACAGGCATCCTTCGGGGCCCGGCTCCGGCTCCCCGCGTTTCGCAGTGACACGGATGTTCGGATATACCTCGAAGGGCTCTCCCGGCTTGTCGAAGCGCTGTACCGCCACGATCCTCCGGCCTATGCCGACCTGGGGTCCGGCGATGCCGACGCCGTCCTGCTCAGGAGAGGTAACGGTGGCGATCATCCTCTCGGCGAGGATAGCGTATTCCTTTGAATGTATCTGTTTGGAGGTCAAATCTTTGCACGGTGTGCGAAGGAACAGGGAGTCTGTCTTGTCATCGATTGTGAGCACGCGCATGACGCCTTCGCCGTCGATGAGGGATTTCTCAGCCTGACCCCATCCCGCCCCGGCTTCGCTCAGGGAGAAGAACATGAAGAGAAGCAGGAGTATCGCCACGGCTGAAAGGAGGAAAGTCAGATTCTTATGATAGGTCCGTCGCATAGGCAGGGTGATGTCTTGTAAGATTTATACGTCCAAATTTACGCATTATTTTCCTTTTTGTTAAATTTGTACATTCAGATTTCATCCGCATATGAGAAAGATCAATTCCATAGGTATCCTCACTTCGGGAGGGGATTCTCCCGGAATGAACGCGGCCATCCGCGCCGTCACCCGTTCCGCCATCTATTCAGGCATGAAGGTTTTCGGTATCTACCGCGGCTGGGAAGGCCTGATCAACGGCGACATCAAGGAGTTCACCACCGAGAGCGTGAGCAACACCATCCAGAGGGGAGGAACCATCCTCAAGACCGCCCGCAGCCAGGCGTTCCGCACGGTCGAAGGACGCAATCACGCCTACGAGACCATGCAGCGCTTCGGCATCGAGGCCCTTGTCGTCATCGGCGGCAATGGCTCGCTCTCCGGAGCCGTCGAGCTCGCCCGCGAGCATGACGTCCCGGTCATCGGCCTGCCCGGCACCATCGACAACGACTTGTACGGCACCGACGCCACCATCGGATACGACACCGCGCTCAACACCATTGTGGAATGCGTGGACAAGATACGCGACACCGCCACCTCGCACGACCGCATCTTCTTCGTGGAGGTTATGGGGCGCGACGCAGGCTTCCTGGCGCAGAACAGCGCCATCGCCGCCGGCGCCGAGGCCGCCATCATCCCCGAGGATTCCACCCACATCGACCAGCTGGCTTCCTTCATCGAGAGGGGCATCCGCAAGAGCAAGAACAGCAGCATCGTCCTCGTTTCCGAGAAGGACGGAGGCGCGATGCATTACGCAGACCGCGTCCGCAAGGAGTATCCGCAGTACGACGTGCGCGTGTCCATCCTCGGCCACCTGCAGCGCGGAGGCAAGCCTACCGCCTACGACCGTATCCTTGCCAGCCGAATGGGAGTGGCTGCCATTGAGGCGTTCAACGAGGGCCAGCGCAACGTCATGATCGGCGTAAAGGACGACAAGATCGTCTATGTCCCCATCGCTCGTGCCGTTAAGATGAACCACCCCATCGACAAGGAGCTCATCAACGTCCTGAGCATACTCTCGATCTGATCCGCCCATGAAAAAGACCACGAGAGATTTCGACGTCACCTGCTTCATGGCGGACGACGGATACCGGCTGCGTGCCTCCGCCTTCATGGACATGGCGCAGGACATGGCGCTCCAGGGCTCGCAGGAGCTCGGCTTCGGCTTCGACAGGATGAACTCCGTCAACATGGGCTGGGTCCTTTACAGGATGTATTTCAAGTTCCTCCGCCCGGTCATCTGGCGCGAGCACATGACCATGAACACCTGGCACAAGGGACTAGAGGGCCTGGTATTCCTCCGCGACTTCGAGCTTCTGGGCAGCGACGGACAGCAGGCCGTCGTGGGCACCAGCTCCTGGGTCGTGCTGGACATGCAGAACCGCTCCTTCGTCCGCAACGACGCCCTGCCCCCCTTCGTCAACCCCGAACCCCAGAACACCGAGGACGCCGTTGAGGAAAGGGCCCCTAAGGTCGTCATCCCACCGGGCCTGGAGAAGAAACCGGTCCGCGAGCACATAGTATGCTACTCCGACACCGACTTCAACGGCCACACCAACAACGTCAAGTACGTCGTATGGGCCATGGACAGGATCGACCCGGAGTACGCCTCGACCCACCAGGTGAAGGAGATCGCCGTCAACTTCAACCGCGAGACCCGCCTCGGCGACACGATCATGATATATGCGGCCGAAGAGCCCACCGACTCAGGCCGAATCTTCTACGTCGAAGGCTTCGTCGGCGGCCTTCAGACCTTCGCGGTGAAGATAGTCTATTGAAAAGACAAGGGAGCGTCTCGCGACGGTCCCTTATCACAATAACCTAACTTTATGAGATAAAGAAACGTTATTGGCTCGTTTCTGCCGATAACGTCAGCATCAGTAGCTCAGGCACCAGTATAACGCCGTTTCCGCGTCATAATATTCCATCGTGCCGCCCGAGAACTCCGCGAAGTCTATCACCACCCGTCCGGGAGGTCCCTCGACACCGATGGAGGAGTAATTGTATTGGGAATCGATGTCGTCCTTCTGGATATAGAAGGACATGTCCCCGACATAATTACCCGTCCAGGTGTAGAATGTCGCGCCGATGAAAACAGGCATGGGTACGGCGCAGTCGGCGTATGCGGATGCCCACCAGTGGCTCATGTCCGACCCGAAATCGACCGATATGGTTATGTACTCGCGTGCGGTGAACGTCACGTCGCAGGAATCGCTGTAGTCTGACCCGTCAATGTTGTAGATGGCCGTTATGCAGAAGAACCCGTTCGAGGATGACGAGGCGACGCCTCCGCTGACGGAGACTTCGGGACGGTCGCTTGCCCAGATGCATTCGTCAGTGACGTCCCTTGTCTCTTGGAACTCGCCGTCATGGTAAACTGAAAGCGTCGCGATCAGGGAAATCGTACCTTCTATCGGCGATGTGTCGCTGCCGTTGACGGATACTCCGAGGGAATAGGTGACGACAGGATCGGGCTCGGGAGGAGTGCCGACGGTGACGGTCCAGGAATCCGCGGCTCCCTTGTCCACGTTGCCGCCGGTTATCGTCACCGTTGTACCTGGCGTGACGTCGGGATCACAATAAACGGTTACGCCGGCCCCGGAGATGTAACCCGCGCTGAATCCCGGATCAGAACAGCCGATATCGATGTCGCCAGGGTCGAGCGTGGTGTAGAAGGAGAGCACGAAGGATTCGCCCGGAAGGATTTCGGAAGGGCCTCCCGTGAATTCGAAGACATGCCTTACCATGAGCGTGGAGGACAGGGTGACACCGTCATCCGTAGTGGCCGTGATGACTGTCGTGCCGCTGTCAATTCCGGTCGCGGTGCCGTCGGAGACTGACGCGACGTAAGGGTCGGAAGAATTCCACGAGAGCTGGCCGCCCGGGAGCGTCTCGCTTGTGTATCCAGGCTGTTCCACGCCGTCTATTATGGTGTAGGTGTACATCGTGACCGTGTACGGGACGGTTTCGCCGACGATTATCTCCGCGTCTCCGGGGGAGATGTCGTATTCGTACCGGTATGTAACCACGGTCTCATGACCTTCTGTGGTGATGGATGCTGTCGCGGACAGCCCTTCATATGTCGCGCTGACAGTCGCGGAGCCGGGACCTCCCGCCCAGCTGAATGCTCCCGCACCGTCGTCGGACACGTATTCCGAACCGTCATCGACCGACCAGTCCGCATCGCCGGTGACATCCTCCTCGCTTTCTGAAACCGGATCGTCGCTTACGCGTACACCGTCTGCCAGGGAGTACTCCAGGGTGGTCAGCGTGGCGGTGAAGGCTGCGGTTCCGCCTTCTCCGATCGTGACCGAGGTCGGGCTGACCGTCAGCTCGTATTCAAATTCGGAAGTGTAAACGGGCTCGTCGGGGCCTTCATTCTCCCATATCCCGGGCTCGATCTTCCATGAGCCGCGTCCGCCCCGTATCTCCTCTTCGGTCGGCACCAGCGTCAGCTTGTAGATGGTGTTCCGCCTGACGTCGAAATTGGTCGTGGCATCCTCCCCAAGGTACATACGGTAGGTAATGTCCTCTCCGTGGTCGTAATAGGTTTCGTATGAGCATGTCACTTCCAGGTAGGTGCAGTACGGACCGGCATCTCCGATGCGGGACGGAACTTTCATCCACGGGTCGGTATTCCCGGGGAGCAGGGTGCCCTGCATATTCTCGAACGTGTACAGGCAGACAGTCCCGCCGTTGTTCAGACGTGCAAGCTCCTGCCGCGTCGCGCTGTCAAAGATGTATTCCGGCGTTCCTGCATGCATGCTTGCTACGCCTATTGTGAACGGGGTGTAGGCGCTGACGGGGCTGCAGACGCGCACGCTTCTGACTGTGAACCCCCCGGGACAGTCCAGGCTGCCCTTGTCCACCCGGAAGTCCACGCGGGCCATCATGCGCGAAAGCGGGATGACCGCGTGGTTCCCGCTTCCGGTGACGGTCAGGCTGCAACCTCCCTCGCTGAACATCGGGACGCCGGACCTTTCTATCCCGGCGAAGCTGACGAGGCGTACCGCCCCGGTAAAGTCTTCCAAACTCTGCACCTCGACCTTTCCGCCGAGGTTGGCGGCCGCCCAGAGCTTGTAGAGGCAGCCGACCCTGCCGGTGAACTGAAGGGTCGAGGGAGTGTCCGAATACAGCACGGCATGGATGTCCCCGTCACCGGTCGTAACCACGACCTGGATGTCGCGTATCTCGTCCTCTCCCCAAGTGAACGAGGATTTCGTCAGTCCGTATCCGTCCGGCATTATGCTGACAGTCACTTCCACGTCCGGGCCTCCGGTCCCATCCATCTCCGGAGAGCAGCCAGTGGTGGCTGCGAGGGCCAGGACGCACAGTGTCCTGGCGAGGTGTTTTATGTGATGAGTGCTCATTGCAATGCTGTTATAACTTAAAGGTTTGGGCTTCGGTGTCCCAGTCGCTGATTCCCAGTGAAGCCTGTCCGGGATTGAACAGGTTCAGTGACAGATAGATGTCATCCAGGTCTTCCCGGTCCCAGGAATAGCCGGAATTGGCTATGAGTTCGCCGGCCTTGACGGTTCGTGAAAGCACGCCGTCGATGAACACTTCCAGCTCCAGGGAATCATCGTATTGCCGCGGGACGCAGACCAGGTAATTCATGTCGCTGTCCAGCGATGCGAAGCAGTGGAAGTCCCCGTGCGACGGCTCGAGTGACGAAATGTCGAAGCCGTTGGATGTGCCTTTCGCGCGAAGGACGACGTCGGTGCCCATGATTCCGGCGACGCCCACCTTCACATGGATCAACGCATGCTGCTTGTGGAGGATGATGTGGTCCTCGGCCGACTCTCCCGTCGCGTTGACGGTGTCGCCCCTATATGCCCAGACGGGGTCGCACGGCTTGCCTTCGGGAATGACCAGCTTGTCACCCTTCAAGGACATGCCATCGTTGCCGCAGTAAGCGCTGATGTGCATGAAGCCCTTTCCAACTTTCTTGGAATAGGCGTCCGGGAATTGTTCAGGGGCGATCCTGTCGAGGAAAAGCCTTTCGGAGCGGCTGTCCCATCCTGAGACAGTAAGCCTGTCGGAGAAGTCCCCGCTGTTATCCAGGTAAATGTCCAGGATGCAGGGACAGGGCCCCCTGTCCTCTTTGACGGTGCAGGAGGCCATGGCCGCGCAGAGCAGCGCCGGCACTATGAGTCTCAAGGCTTTCATGTCCCTTGCGTCACTGTTTCAGATGGTCTCGGTGTAATCAAGTATGGTATCCCATGGCACGATTTGGACCGTGACGTCGCACGTGCCTTCCTGCACCGGCTTGTACGGCTGGTCCGACCCTTTCTTGGTGATGACCAGTTCCTCTATGATGATGCATTTGTTGCGCCCGATGACCGGCAGTTCGATGGGGTAGTATACCCGGTCGCTGCCAAGCGTCGCGTCAACTACGAGCATCGTGTGGCGGGGGCACCATACGGAATCGAAGGACTCTGTGCTGATGAGGTTGGGGTAGCAGTAGAAACTGTGTTCCTTGGTGTAGGACGTCTTGTAAGGTATCGTCGTGTTGACAGAGTCGGAGAGCAGGGGGAAAGAGATGCAGGCGCTGTCATTGTATCCGTCCATGAGCTTGTTGTACCAGATCGTTGGCTCGGACGTGGCGGCATAAGTATTGTCGCCTGCTACGTTCAACAGGTATATGGATTTGACCCTGAACTCCTTGGAGGCATTGGTAGAGGAGGTGAATGCGGATGTTATCTTCCTGATCATCACTTTTGAGATGATGCGTGTGACCGGGATGGAGAGGTTGCCTCCGTCCTGAAGCACAGCTTCGACCTCTCCTGTCATGACCATGGCCCCGAGGGAATTGTCCGAGAGCAGGCTTGTTTTCGTGAACAGGGCCGTACGTGTCCCGATACTTTCCAGGTCGGGTGCGTTGACCACGGCCACGACCGTTTTCTTCCCTTCCTTGGAGACCACCTCTCCAGTCTGGGAGGCTCCAGCGTTGACGTAGTATTCTTTGGTCCCTTTGTCGTCGAAGACGAACAGCTGGAGGCTCTTCACCCCTTCCTCCTGGGCTATCGTCACGTCCGTAGCCCTTGTAACGGGACTGCCGGTAACCTTGACAGTCGTGCGTATGAACCCATGTGCGGGCGTCTCGGCGCCCTGCTTCTCCGTGCACCCCGCCACGAATACTGTCAGAATGGCGGCTGCGATAAAATGGAAACTGTTTTTCATGATGAAAGTTGTTAAAAAGGATATGTAAATATCAAATGTCCGGGTTGAGGCCGTACCGGCTGATGAGCCCGCTGATCTCCGGGTCGAGATTGCCCCTGTGGATATAGGAAGGGTCCTGGTCGCAGGCGGCGAGATATTCCTGGACGGCTTCCCTGTCCTCTCCCTTGCGGGCATGGACGATGGCGAGCAGGTAATTTACCGCCGGCGTCTTGTCCAGCCTGCCCAGTATGTCGAGGGCGCTTTCGTTGTAATCCATGCAACAGAACGCCACGGCGGCGTTGTAATCGCCATATGGACGGAGGAGGGTGACGGCGGTGCGGTAGTCGCGGTCGCGTATGGCCTGGACGCCTCGCATGTAGGCCGTATCGAGAACAGTGGTGTGGACCGTGTCCTTGACCATGCCTTTTCGGTGAAGGTGGAAGTCGAACCGGACCGTGCGCAGCCTGGGGTACAGGACTGTTCTCAGGCGGGGGTAGTATGCAGTCGCGGCCAGGCCCCTCTCGCGGGCGTCGGGGTCGCGGACTTCCGCCTTCAGCCGGAAGTCCGCCCTGTCTCCGTCTCCCAGTTCCGGATCGGTTGCGACGAGTTCGGCGAGCATGTCCCAGTTCTCGGGTATGTTCCTGGAAACGAATGGGATACTTCCTCCCGGTGTCCGGCCCCCGTCATAGGAGGCGTCCATGGAGTAGAAGAGTCCGGCTTCCCGCGACAGCGAGTCGCGGTAATGCCTTATGAAACGGTCGAAATACTGTGATACGGATGTGCTCCTCCTTCCCGAAAGGGATGCGTTGGAACGGTATTCCCCCTCGGGGGAGCACGAGGCGGTGACGATGATCGAGTCGAGGTCGAACTCCCTGTTTTCCAGCAGGTCTCCGAGGTGGCTCTTGATGCGTGCTATCTCGGCGGCGTTCCCTCCGAGGGAAGGATTGATATCGGCCCTGCCCGTCTCGAAGTCGATCCAGTACGTCGAGTTGGCAGTAACCCTTCTGCCGATGACCTGGGTGAGGTATCTCTCCTCATCCTGGGTGAGGGTGCTAAGCGAACTGATGTAGAATGTCAGGGGTTCGGCGGACGGGATGGTGTAAAGGTCGTGCTCCTCCTCGAAGATCGATCCGGACAGCGTGACATCCACCTTCCTGAGTTCCGGGGAGGTGTTGACGGTCTGAACATATTCGTATATGAAATCGCCGGAGGGTGAGACGATGACAGTGTCCAGGCGAAGACCTTCGGTCACTATCGGGAATCTGACGTATCGGTCGAACATCCTGTCCTTCCTTTCTATCTTCCGCCTGTTGTATGCCGCCGCCAGCATGCGCGTATAGTGCTCTACAGCCTCCCGCTGCGTCACCCCGTAGATGGATGCGAAACGCTCGTCGGAGACGTATGTGGTATCGGTCTTGAGGCCGTAGAGCTCCGGGATGTTCCTATGAAGGAAAACCTCGAGCTCGTGCTGGCGTATGAACCTTGTGGTGTCCGTGATGATGGAGCGGATGAAGCGTTCGTACTGCTGGTAGCCGCGCAGCTGCGCCTTGCGGTAATCCTTGCCGGTGATGAGTACCGGTTCGAGGATCACGTCCTTGCCGAGCACGTTCATCGCCGGCGTCAGGCGCAGCTGCCACCTGCTGTCCAGCATGGAGGAGGGGACCGTTACGAGGAAGCGCAGGTCGACCTTGCCGTGGCGTTCCGCGACGTTGCGGAAGCGGGCGGTGACGACGGCCGCGTCGATCACGTCAGTGGCCACCATCTCTCCGTCCTCGTTGCGCACTGCTTTCATGATGATCATCTCGCGGCCGTCAGGAGCCTGCACCCGGAGCGTGTCCCGGTGTGCCGTCAGGCCTTCGCGGGACACCTCCGGCAGGCGCTCCTCCCTCGCCAGCGCGAGCGAGGCCGACGGTCCCTTCCTCACGCTCCTGAGCTTGGACTGCGTGGAACAGGACAGGACCGCGGCGGCCGCCACGGCCAAGACCAGGTATCTGCAGGCGGTCATAGGAACTCGTATTGGAGGGATTCGTCCGACTCGATGACGTTGAGCCTTGAGGCGAGAACGTCGTATGCCGTCCTCTCAGTGCCGTCGGCAGCGGTATAGCGCTGGCTCCTCAGACGTCCGGCTACGTAAATCTTGTCACCCTTGTGTATCGTCGAGAGGTCCGGTATGTTCTTTCCCTCCCATGCGCTCACGTAATGCCAGGTGGTCTCGATGACCGGATCTCCGTCCCGTCCCTTGTACACATAGTTCGTGGCGACGGAGATCTTGGCCACACGGGTGTTACCTACAACCTGGAGCCGGATTGTCCCGACGTTCCCACGGATTTCAATCTTGTTCAGCTGTTCCATAAGTTTGAGTTTGATGGTTCGTGGCCAGGAGCGGCGCTGACCGCCAGCGTTTCCGGCCGTGACAAAGTAAGGCGTTCCTGCGCCCCGAACAATGGAACATAAAAAAACGGAAGGGGGTTTCTTCGCTTTTTTTATGGCTTTATCTTTTTGTATGTTTACGGGAGGCCGAAAAAAACAGAAAAACCACCATGATCTTTTTGTCAGTTCCTTGTATTCCGACGGAGTGCTGCGCATATTTGAGGCGCAAACTATGGAACGAAGCTATGGAATATCGGGAAACTACCCCTGGCCGGCCTGTTTGCCTGGAATGCGGGGACGAGATCGTTTACGGAAGGAAGGGCCGGAAGTTCTGCAGCGAGGAATGCAAGAATACCTACCACAACCGCAGGCACCATTATTCGCGCACTATACGCCTGAGGATAATGGGCATCCTGGACCGCAACTACTCGGTGCTGGAAAAGCTGCTGAGGCTGGACATACATTCCATCAGCCTCGGAGACCTGGCCCTAATGGGATTCAATAAAGAATTCGTGACCTCCTACCACAAGGTCGGAGGTCACGACGAATACAGTGTTTTCGATATCAAGTACTGCTGCTCTTCCTCGAGGGTTTTCAAGATAGAGAGGGTGCAGCAGACGGACTAGGCGGCTTTCTTCTGCGGGTCCTTGAAGAGGATGGCGAAGAGTATGCCCACGAGGCAGGCGTAGGCCGCGAAGATGTACCAGGCGGTGCTCCAGGAAGGCTCGGCGGCGTTGTAGACGAAGTGGTTGACGACGCGGCCGGCGGCCCATGTGCCGATGGAGGCGCCGAGGCCGTTGGTCATGAGCATGAACAGTCCCTGGGCGCTGGAGCGTATGCTCTTGTCGGTGTTCTCGTTGACGAAGAGCGAGCCGGAGATGTTGAAGAAGTCGAAGGCCACGCCGTAGACGATGCAGCTGAGGACGAACATCCATACTCCGCCGCCGGGGTTGCCGGCTCCGAAGAAGCCGAAGCGGAACACCCATGCGAACATGGCGATGAGCATCACCTTCTTGATGCCGAACTTCTTCATGAAGAACGGGATGAGCAGGATGCAGAGCGTCTCGGAGACCTGGCTGAGGGAGATCAGGGCGTTGGCGTTGTTGGCGCCCCAGGCGTTGGCGAACGCGGGATTGTCCTTGAAGGAGGTTATGAAGGTGTTGGCATAGCCGTTGGTGACCTGGAGGGAGGCGCCGAGCAGCATGGAGAAGATGAAGAACACTGCGAACTGGCGGTCCTTGAAGAGGCGGAAGGCGTTGAGGCCAGTGGCCTCCGCGAAGGACTGGGTGCCCTCTGACTTGGGCTTGCAGGGGCAGTTGGGGAGCGTCAGTGCATAGCCGCAGAGCAGGAGGCTGATGATGCCGGAGACGAAGAACTGGTTATAAGTGTGCTGGAACTGCACCCCGTCGGCGCCCTTGACGAAATTGACGAAGAGCATCGTGAGGATGAAGCCCACGGTGCCGAAGACGCGGATGGGGGGGAAGGCTTTGACCGGGTCCTTGCCGGCCCTCTCCAATGCGTTGTAAGCCACGGAGTTGGATATGGCGATGGTCGGCATGAAGAACGCGATGCTTATCGTGTAGAGCGCGTAGAAGGGACCGAACTGGATGCTGTCTCCGGCGCTCATGGCATACCATCCCGCCGCCAGCATGGAGAGTCCGGCGACGCCCTGGCAGATGGACAGGACCTTCTGGGCGGGTATCCATTTGTCAGCGACGATGCCCATCAGGGCGGGCATGAAGATGGAGACGAAGCCCTGGGTGGCGAAGAAGAGCCAGATCTGGGTGCCGAAGCCGCTGCGGGCCAGGAAGCTGCCCATCGAAGTGAGGTATGCGCCCCAGGCTGCGAACTCCAGGAAATTCATGATGATCAGCCTCAGGCTGATGTTCTGATTTTTCATATGGAAAACGGTTATATGTTTGTTTCGTTCCGGTGTGTTCTGCAAAAATAGGAGAAATTGCGCAGTTTTTACTATCTTTGAAGGTTAAAATTCATGCGCCTGATGAAATTTGTCCTGACCGCCACCGACCCCTGCTCATCCGCCCGCTGCGGATTGATAAGCACGGACCACGGCGACATCCATACTCCCATCTTCATGCCCGTCGGGACCCTCGGTTCCGTCAAGGGTGTGTACCACAAGGAGTTGAAGGAGGACATCGGCGCTGAGATCATACTGGGCAACACCTACCACCTGTACCTCAGGCCCGGTCTCGGCACGCTCCGCGCCGCCGGCGGCCTCCATAAGTTCGAGTCGTGGGACAGGCCCATCCTCACGGACAGCGGCGGCTTCCAGGTGTTCTCCCTGAGCCCCATCCGCAAGCTCACTCCCGACGGCTGCACCTTCTCCTCGCACATCGACGGCTCGCGCCATACCTTCACGCCCGAGAACAACGTCGACACCCAGCGCATCATCGGCGCCGACATCATGATGGCGCTCGACGAGTGCTGTCCCGGCGACGCCGATTACAGATATGCGGAGAAGTCCCTCAGGCTCACCCAGTCGTGGCTGGAGCGCTTTGCGAAGCGTTTCCGCGAGACGGAGCCGCTCTACGGCCATTCACAGAGCTTCTTCCCGATCGTGCAGGGCTGCGTGTATTCCGACCTGCGGCGCAGGGCGGTGGAGCACGCCCTGCAGTTCGACGCCGACGGCTATGCCATAGGCGGCCTTGCCGTCGGCGAGCCCACCGAGAAGATGTACGAGATGCTCGAGGTGGTGGACCCCATCCTTCCCAAGGACCGTCCGCGCTACCTCATGGGGGTCGGCACCCCGGCCAACATCCTGGAGGGGATAGCCAGGGGAGTGGACATGTTCGACTGCGTCATGCCCACGCGCAACGGGCGCAACGGCATGCTCTTCACCTGGGAGGGCGTCATGAACATGCGCAACGCCAAGTGGGCGGAGGATTTCTCGGAACTCGACCCCTGCGGTACGTCATTTGTTGACCATACATATACCAAGGCTTACCTGCGCCACCTGTTCGTCGCGAAGGAGATGTTCGCCGGGATGATAGCCACTGAGCACAACCTCGCGTTCTACCTCGACCTGGTCCGGCAGGCGCGCTTGCACATAGAAGCCGGCGACTTCGCCTCGTGGAAGGAGGAAGCCGTGCGTAAAGTTACCAGAAGACTGTAAGATGACACTTGAAGTAAAGAAACTCGACTGGTACATATTCAAGAAGTTCATGCTGACCTTCATAATCGCGCTGGTGCTGATCATCGGCATCGTCATCGTGTTCGACATCAGCGAGAAGATCGACAAGTTCGTGAACAACCATGCCCCCCTCAGGGCCATCATAGTCGACTACTACCTGAACTTCATCCCGTTCTTCATAAACATGTACAGCGCGATGTTCGTGTTCATCGCGGTCATCTTCTTCACTTCGCGCATGGCGGCCAACTCCGAGATCATCGCCATCCTTTCCGGAGGCGTAAGCTTCCACCGCATGATGGTGCCGTACATAGTCGCCTCGGTCTTGATAGCCCTGGTCTCCCTGGGGCTCAACCTGTACGTGATACCGCGGTCAAACCAGGAACGCCTGCTTTTCGAACGGGAATATGTCAAGGACAAGCGCACTGCGGTGCGCGACGTGCATTACCAGATCGCGCCCGGCGAGTTCGTATATGTCGAGAGTTTCAGCTCCTGGAACAACACCGCATACCGCTTCACCCTCGAGAGCATAGAGAACAACCAGATAGTGAGCAAGCTGTCCGCCGAGACCGCGGTGTGGGACAGCCTTTCCGGATCCTGGAAACTCAAGAAGTATTTCATACGCGACTATACTTCGGGCTTGTCCGACCATGTACGCTCCGGCGCGCAGATGGACACGGTCATAGCATTGACCGTGGACGACTTCTACCGCAACGCCCAGACCGTGCAGACGCTGCCGTACGACGAGCTCCAGACCCTGATAAAGACCCAGCAGATGCGAGGGGATTCCAACATCATGTACGCCCAGATCGAGAAGCACAACAGGTGGGCTATGCCGTTCTCGTGCATCATCCTCACCATCATCGGAGTGGCACTGTCCTCGCGCAAGAGGCGCGGCGGACTCGGCTGGAATCTCGCGCTGGGTATAGCCCTCGCGTTCTCGTACATCCTGTTCCAGCGTTTCGCGCAGATGTTCGTCTATACGGACATCATGCCGCCGGGGATAGCCATCTGGATACCCAATTTACTTTTCGCCATCATCGCAGCCTTCCTCTACAGGGTTGCACCCAAGTAATATGAAAGTAAAGATCGTCAATCGCTCCCGGTGGCCGCTGCCGCAGTACGCGACCCCTCAGTCCGCAGGCGTGGACCTTCGGGCGGACATCACGGAGAGCATCGTCCTCGAGCCGCTCGGTCGGGCAATGGTGCCGACAGGGCTCTATATCGAGATTCCTGCCGGATACGAGGCGCAGGTGCGCCCGCGCAGCGGCCTTGCCGCAAAGAAAGGCGTCACCGTCCTCAATTCGCCGGGCACCATCGACGCGGACTACCGCGGCGAGGTGAGGGTCATCCTCGTGAACCTCTCGTCCGAGCCTTTTGCCGTCGAGCCTGGTGAGCGCATAGCCCAGATGGTGATAGCGCGGCACGAGCACGTGGAGTGGGAGGAGGTCGAGGTCCTTGAAGAGTCTGAACGCGGAGCCGGAGGCTTCGGAAGCACTGGTGTGAAATGAATACTGAGGAACTCTATCTGAAATACAGGGAGTGCGGATGCCGCGTGACCACTGACAGCCGCGCCATCTCAGGGGGCGAGATGTTCATCGCCCTCAAGGGTGAGAATTTCGACGGCAACGAGTATGCGCTGAAGGCGCTGGAAGCGGGCGCGGCCTGCGCCGTCGTGGACGACGGCAGCGCCGCGGCCTCGTCGGGCGACCCGCGCGTCATAGCCGTCTCCGACGGCTTCGACGCACTGCGCGCCCTGGCCCGCCATCATCGCCGCAACTGCCTGGGAGACAAGCATCTCACAGTCCTTGGTTTGACTGGAACCAACGGCAAGACCACCACCAAGGAGCTCATCCGCGCCGTCCTGTCGGCCAAGTACCGTGTGACCGCCACCGAAGGCAATCTCAACAACGACATAGGTGTCCCCCTGTCACTGCTCAAGATTACCGGGGAGACGGAACTGGCCGTCATCGAGATGGGCGCCAACCATCCCGACGACATCAAGCATCTCGTGGAGGTGTGCGAGCCCGACTGCGGCCTCATCACCAACGTGGGCAAGGCCCACCTGCTCGGATTCGGAAGCTTCGAGGGAGTGAAGAGGGCCAAGGGCCAGCTATACGATTTCATCGCCGCCAACGGCGGGGAGGTGTTCGTCAATGTCGGCGACCCGGACCTCAGCGCCATGGCCAGGGAGCGCAGCGGCCTTTCCATCGTCCCCTACGGTCTGGACTATAATGACGCGTCGGTCGTCCCGCCCACTCCGGAGCATCCCTTCCTCCGGCTCAGGCTGGGGGACAGTGAAATCAATACGCACCTAGTAGGGGCGTACAACGCCATGAACGTCCTTGCGGCACTGTGCATAGGCTGCCATTTCGAGGTTCCCTTCTCCGATGCCGTCGCGGCGGTGGAGGCTTATACCCCGTCCAACAACCGTTCCCAGATGCAGAAGACGGAGCGCAACACCCTTATCCTTGACGCCTATAACGCCAATCCTTCAAGCATGGGAGTTGCCCTCGACAGTTTCGCGCTGATGGAGGCGCCGCGCAAGGTCGCCCTGCTGGGCGACATGCGCGAGCTCGGCGACAATTCGGTCGCGGAGCACGTGAAAGTGGTTGAAAAGATCGCCGCTTCTGACTTCGAGGCCTTCCTGGTAGGGGAGGAGTTCGCCAAGGCGCTGGATTCCGCAGGCACTCCTGCAAACGTCAAGGGACATTTCGCCACTTCCGACGAACTGGCGGCATGGCTTGCGGAGCATCCCATCGAAGGGGCGTGCGTGTTGGTGAAGGGCTCCAGGGGGATCAGGATGGAGAAGACTATCCCTTCCTTGTGACCACCCTGCGGAAGCTCATGGCTATGGCGCAGCCGATGATGAAGCCGACTATGGCGCCGACAACCACGTCTCCGAAATAGTGCTTGCCCGCGAAGATGCGGCTGAGGCTGACCAACGCGGCCCAGATGAAGATGAACCACTGGTACACACCGTACCGGTGGTTTTTGTCAGCATCGAAGCAGATGGAGGATGCCGCCGCGAAGCCGAAGGCGTTGGCGGCGTGGCCCGAGAAGAACCCGTAGTATCCGCCCTTTCCCTCGAGCATGTGGAGGCCTGCCGTAACCATGTCGGTGTTATAGCATGGCCTCAGCCGGCAGACCGTGTCCTTGACGAGTCCGGCGAACTGGTCGCACGCTATGACCGTGAGCACCATGGCAATGACAGCCACGAGCCCCTTCTTCCATCCGAGCCTGCGGACCGTCATGAAAAGTACGGCGGCGTACATCGGGAACCAGACTTCCACCGACGAGAAAAACTGCCAGAAGTGGTCCCCGGCCTCGAAGTGGAGGCTGTTGATCGCCAGCGTTATACGCTCGTCCAGGGCCTGGAGGGTGTCGAAATTCATTTATGCAGGGCTTTCCAGAGGGCTTCCTTGAGTTCCTTGAGACCCTCCTGGCTCATCGAGGAGATGAAGACATGGGGGATGTCGGCCGGTAGGGTAGGTTCGATCTTTTTTTCCGCTGCCTTGTCGATAAGGTCACATTTGGTCACGGCGAGCACCCTGTCCTTGACCAGCAGCTCGGGATTGTACTCCTCGAGCTCGTTCAGCAGGGTGCAGTAGCCGGCGGCGATGTCTTCCTCCTCGGCGGAGACCATGAAGAGCAGCACCGAGTTACGCTCGATGTGACGCAGGAAGCGGATGCCGATGCCGCGGCCCTCGTGGGCGCCCTCGATGATGCCGGGGATGTCGGCCATCACGAAGGAGCGGTCGTCGTAATACTTGACAATGCCCAGGTTCGGCTCAAGAGTGGTGAACGCGTAGTTCGCGATCTTCGGTTTGGCGGAAGTTATGGTGGCGAGGAGGGTGGATTTGCCCGCGTTGGGGAAACCAACGAGGCCTACATCAGCCAACAGCTTGAGTTCCAGGATGAACCAGCCCTCGACGCCGTCCTCCCCGGGCTGCGCGAAGCGCGGCGTCTGGAGGGTGGCCGTCTTGAAATTGGTGTTGCCCAGACCGCCCCGGCCGCCGCGGCATAGGATCTTCTCCTCTCCGGCCTCGACCAGTTCGAAGATCACCTCTCCGGTCTCGGCGTCCTTGGCCACGGTGCCGAGCGGGACGTCCAGGATGACGTCCCCGCCGTTCTTGCCGTGGCGGTTCCCGCCTTCGCCCTTTCCTCCGTCCTCGGCCTTGACGTGCTTGCGGTACTTGAGGTGGATTAGGGTCCAGAACTGCGGGTTGGCGCGGAGGATGACGTGGCCGCCCCGGCCGCCGTCACCGCCGTCCGGCCCGCCCTTGGGGACGTACTTGGCGCGGTAAAGGTGCGTCGACCCCGCGCCCCCGTGCCCGGACGCGCAGAATATCTTGACGTAGTCTATGAAGTTGCTGTCTGCCATAACGCTGCAAAGATACCGCTTTTTCCCGATTCTTCAATGAAGGGCGGGAAGGGCAGGACAAAATGTCGGTGCTTTGGCAGTCAGGGAGGGTTTGGAAGGCTTTTTGTTGCATTTTGTCATAAAAATGCAACTGTCATGGATTCGAATATAGGATTGTTCAACGAAGCATTCCCGCCCGTAATGGACGGGGTTTCGGTTTGTGTGCAGAATTATGCTTACTGGATGCAGAAGAAGGTCGGGGGAGTCTCGGTCATAACCCCGAACGTCCCCGGCGCGGATTATGAAGCCTACGAGTACGAGGTGCTGCCGTATTTCTCCGTCCCGGTGCCGTTCCGCCGCCCGTATGTGACTGGAGTCGCGGAAATGGACCCGGCATTCCTCTCGAAGATAGTGAAGCGCAATTTCAAGATAGTGCACGCGCATTCGCCCTTTGCCGCCGGCAATGCTGCGGCCCGTGTGGCGAAGCTGCGCAACATCCCGCTGGTGGCCACTTTCCACTCGAAGTACCGCGACGATTTCTCGCGCGTCATCCCTTCGGAGGCCGTCGTGAACCAGATAGTCAAGAAGATAGTGGATTTCTATTCCCAGGCCGACGAGGTGTGGGTGCCGCAGGAGTCCGTCATAGACGTGATGCGAGAATATGGTTACAAAGGTCCGGTCGAAGTGGTGGACAACGGCAGCGACCTGGTCGCGGATTATCCCGATGCTTTCTTTGCAGATGCGCGTAAGGAACTGGGTATCAAGCCGGACGAGTTTGTGTTTCTCTTCGTGGGACAGCACATTTGGGAGAAAAACACCCGCCTTGTCATAGAGGCGTTGGAAAGGATAAAGGATACTCGGTTCAGGATGTTTTTCGTAGGCAACGGTTATGCTGCGGACGCCATGAAGGACCTTGTGTCCGAGAAGGGACTTGACAGTCAGGTGACCTTCGTGGGCACGGTGACTGAGCGTGAAAAGATTGTCAAGTACTATGCCGCCGCGGACCTTTTCCTGTTCCCGTCGCTATATGACAACGCCCCGCTTGTCGTGCGTGAGGCGGCGGCTCTGAACACACCTGCTGTCATGGTCGAGGGGGCTACGGCGTCCACCATCCTCAGGGACGGGGAGAACGGATTCCTGATCCCGAATGATGCGGACGCTTTCGCTGAAAAACTGCGCGAACTAATCCACGACCCGGAGCGCGTGCATCGCGTGGGTGTACAGGCATCCCGTTCGATAGTGCGTTCATGGGAGGATGTCGTCGATGAGGTTTTGGACCGCTATAACCGCTTGATATACAAGAAAGCGATGATCGCGCGGATCTAATTCACGCGCAGCCGTCTTCCGATATGGAGGATGGTCTTGCGGGTGATGCCGTTCAGTTCACACAGACGGTCTATCGTAGTACCGTAGATTTTGGATATCTTGTCAAGGGTGTCGCCGCTCTTGATGGTGTGGTATTGCGCATCGGCGGGAGCGGGGGAAACTGCGGGCGCTGAAGCAGGCGCGCTGGCGGCGCTTGCCGCCGCTGCGCGCGGAGCTGCGCTTTGCGCAGTGCCCTGCGCAGCCCCGCCCGCCGCCAGCGACGGGATGGAGACGGAGGAACTGCGTCCCTGGACGCTCTGCCAGGTGCCGCCGGGGTTCAGGATTATCCGCCCGCCGGTTACGGAACCATCCCCAGGCCCCGACAGGCTTCCGTCCTCGTTCAGCAAAGCCCATTTCCCGTCCCCGAACAGGACGATGCGGCTGTCTTTGTCACTCAGTGACAGGGTGTCCTTTATCGGGAGGAAGACATTTCCATAAACCGCCTCGAAATCAACCGGTTCCGGTTCTTCTTCCGGAATTTCGACTTCAAAATCCGGAAGTATGCGCCTTGCGCCGAGGAAACGCGGAGGATAGTATTCCTCAGATATATGGGAGACCGTCACTCCTCCATGGGTTGCGGCATGGATGAAGGTGAAGTCCTGTCCGTCCGGTGACATTTCTATGAAAATGCCCACGTGTCCGATGCTCCTGCGGCTGGCACGCCCCCCGAAGATCAGGATGTCCCCTTTCTGAAGGTCTGCGTAAGTGCCTTCAACGGCCCGTCCGTCCTTGGCCTGCTCCTTGGAAGAGTGGGAAAGGATGTAACCGAACTTGCGGTAAACGTAACTTGTGAATCCGGAGCAGTCGAAGGCTTTGGGCCCCCGGGCGCCGTACCGGTACGGCGTACCGATGTATTTGTACGCTTCTTCTATGAGCAGATCCGCGACCCGGGAGGTGGATAGCGTGACGCTGTCTGCCGGCGCGGGCATGGCGGCCGCGTCCGCAGGCTCCGCGGCTGCCGCAGGCGCGCCGGAAAGTGCCGCCAGGACTGCCAGAAGGCATATATTGAACCTTTTCTCTTGCATTCTCAATAAAATCCTATAAATTTACAAAATTTTTGATAACACTCGTCAGCAATGAACAATTATTTTGATTTCAAGGGCCAGGTCGCCCTTGTTACAGGCTGCTCCGGCGGCCTCGGAGTCCAGATGGCCAAAGCACTCGCCAGCCAGGGCTGCAATATAGTCCCTATCGCCCGTCGTATGGAAAAGCTCGAAGAAGTAGCGGCGGAACTTCGTGCCTCCTATGGCGTCGAAGCCCTCCCCATAAAATGTGACATTACTTCTACCGAGCAGGTGGAAGCTGCTGTAAAGCAGGCGCTTGCGCATTTCGGGCGCATAGATGTCGTCATCAATAACGCAGGTACCGGCGCAGTCGCCCCGGCGGAGGACATCTCCGACGCCCAGTTCGAGAGCGAGATGCAGATCGACCTCTTCGGCACTTTCCGCGTCGCACGCGCCGCCGCCAAGTACGCGATGATTCCCGCAGGTTACGGCCGCGTGATCAACATCGCCTCCATGTACGGCCTCGTCGGTAACAAGGTCGCCCCCGCGTCCCCGTACCATGCCGCAAAGGGCGGTGTCGTCAATCTCACCCGCGCCCTCGCCGCCGAATGGGGCCGGCACGGTATTACCGTCAACACCATCTGCCCGGGCTACTTCTACACCCCGCTCACCAAGGAAACCCTTGATTCTGAGTTCTTCCAGAACTATGCGCACAGCGTGATCCCCATGGAGCGCTACGGCAACGAAGGCGAACTCGATTCCGCCGTCCTCTTCCTGGCTTCTCCGGCCTCGACCTACGTCACCGGTGTCGCCCTCCCTGTCGACGGCGGTTACACCTGCGTGTAATCCCCCTTGCGGGCACCGTTTCGCGGATACCCTGCGGGCAGATACCCGCAGGGTATCCCGTTTTTCAGCCTGCCCTGCGGGCAAACACCCGCAGGGTACCCCAAAAACACCTTACCCTGCGGGTGCGCCTGCCAAATTGGCAGTTGAGAAGTATGTTGGAAACTTGAGGCAATGATTTTGTTAATGTGCTGGAAAAAGAGTAAATTTGCACGAATAGGCTGATAAACCTGAAACAAAGAAAAAGTATGGCATTCGCAAATATTATCGGCAAGCTTTTCGGAACGAAGGCTGACAGGGACATGAAGCAGGTGAGACCGATCCTTGAGAAAGTCCTGGCCGAGTATGACAGCATAGACAAATTGTCCAACGATGAGCTCCGCGCCCGCTCGGAGGCCCTTAAGGAGCGTCTCCGCTCGGTCGAGGCCCCGTTCGAGGCCCGTATCGAAGAGATCCGCCAGGCCCTGGAGGGCGACCTTCCCGTTTCCGAGAAGGAGAAGCTCGCGACCGAGTCGGACAAGCTGGTGAAGGATGAGGACGAGGCGATCGAGAAATGCCTTGACGAGATCCTCCCCGAGGCTTTCGCCATCATGAAGTCCACCGCCCGCCGCTTCGCCCAGAACGAGTTCATCGAGGTGACCGCGACCCAGTTTGACCGAGACCTCAGCATCAATCACGATTTCGTGCACATAGAAGGCGACACCGCGGTCTACCAGAATCATTGGGTGGCCGGAGGCAACGAGATCACCTGGGACATGGTCCATTACGACGTACAGCTCATCGGTGGTACGATCCTTCATCAGGGCAAGATCGCCGAGATGGCCACCGGCGAGGGCAAGACCCTCGTCGCCACGCTCCCGGTCTTCCTCAACGCCCTCGCCGGCAAGGGAGTCCACGTGGTCACCGTCAACGACTACCTCTCCAAGCGCGACTCCGAGTGGATGGGACCGCTCTACATGTTCCACGGCTTGTCCGTCGACTGTATCGACAAGCACCAGCCCAACTCCGACCAGCGCAAGCGCGCGTACGACTGTGACATCACCTTCGGCACCAACAACGAGTTCGGTTTCGACTACCTCCGCGACAACATGGCCACACGCGCACAGGACCTCGTCCAGCGCAAGCACCACTACGCCATCGTCGACGAGGTGGACTCCGTCCTCATCGACGACGCCCGTACCCCTCTCATTATCTCGGGTCCGGTCGCTCAGGCCGAGGATGACGCCCAGTACATGGAGTTCAAGCCTTACGTCGAGCGCCTTTACACGAGCCAGCGCACCCTGGTGAACCAGTGCCTCAACGAGGCCAAGAAGCTAATCGCCGCGGGAGACGAGGCGGAGGGCGGAAAGCTGCTCCTGCGCGCCCACAAGGGCCTTCCCAAGTACCAGCCCCTCATCAAGTACCTCAGCGAGCCCGGTATCAAGACCCTTCTCCAGAAGGTCGAGAACTACTACATGCAGGACAATGAGAAGGAGATGCCCGTCGTCACGGACGACCTCTTCTTCGTCATCAACGAGAAGCAGAATTCCGTCATTAAGACCGATAAGGGTGACGCCATGCTCGCGCGCTCCGTCGGCAACGACGACTTCTTCGTCCTTCCCGACGTCGGCGCCCGCACCGCCGAGATCATGGCCGAGAACATCTCCGCCGCCGAGAAGCAGGAGAAGAAGGACGCCCTCATGGAGGAGTTCTCCCTCAAGAGCGAGCGCGTCCACGTCGTGGAGCAGCTCCTCAAGGCCTACGCGATGTTCTCGAAGGACATAGACTACATCATCTCCGACGACAACAAGGTCAAGATCGTCGACGAGAGCACCGGCCGTATCATGGAGGGACGCCGCTGGAGCGACGGTCTTCACCAGGCCGTCGAGGCCAAGGAGAACGTGAAGGTCGAGGCGGCCACGCAGACCTTCGCCACCATCACCTTGCAGAATTATTTCAGGATGTACCACAAGCTCGCGGGCATGACCGGTACCGCCGAGACGGAGGCCGGCGAGTTCTGGAGCATCTACAAGCTCGACGTCGTGGTCATCCCGACCAACCGCCCGGTCATACGCGACGACCAGGAGGACCTCATCTACAAGACCAAGAAAGCGAAATACGCCGCCGTCATCAACCGTGTCGTGGAGCTGTCCAAGGCCGGCCGTCCGGTGCTCGTCGGTACCACTGACGTGGAGACCTCCGAGCTCCTCAGCCGCATGCTGCGGCTCCGCGGCATCAAGCACAACGTGCTGAATGCCAAGGAGCACGCGCGCGAGGCCGAGATCGTGGCCCAGGCGGGCCAGACCTCGGCCGTCACCATCGCCACCAACATGGCCGGCCGCGGTACCGACATCAAGCTTTCTCCCGAGGTCAAGAAGGCCGGAGGCCTCGCCATCATAGGCACCGAGCGCCATGACTCCCGCCGCGTCGACCGCCAGCTGCGCGGCCGTTCCGGACGCCAGGGCGACCCCGGAAGCTCAACCTTCTACATCTCCCTTGAGGACAAGCTCATGCGCCTCTTCGGTTCCGAAAAGATAGCCGGCGTGGTCGACCGCCTGGGCATGCAGGAGGACGAGGCCCTCGAGGCCCCGATGCTCTCCAGCGCCATCGAGAAGGCTCAGAAGAAGGTCGAGGAGAACAACTTCGGCATCCGCAAGCGCTTGCTCGAGTATGACGATGTCATGAACTACCAGCGCGAGGCGATTTACTCCCGCCGCCGCAACGCCATCTCCGGAGAGCGCATCGAGATAGACGTCATGAACATGATGACCGACACCGCCAACATCATCGTCGAGTCCTCCGAGGGCATGTCCTACGAGGATTTCGAGCAGAACGTGATGGCCAAGCTGTCGATCGACCTGGGCTTCGACGCCGAGTTCTACGAGAAGGCCAAGGACCGCGAGATCGCCGACAGGCTCCGCGACCATATGCTCGAGGTTTACAACCGCCGCATGGACACGCTCGTGGCCAAGGTCGCCCCGATCATCAAGCAGGTCTATGAGAAGCAGGGTTCCATGTACGAGAACATTGCCCTCCCGATCAGCGACGGCCGCAAGATGCTCAACCTCTCCGTAAACCTCAAGAAGGCTTACGAGACCGAGTCGCGCGAGGTGGCCAAGCGCCTCAGCCAGACCATCATCCTCTATCAGATCGACGAGCACTGGAAGGAACACCTCCGCGAGATGGACGACCTCAAGCAGAGCGTCCAGAACGCCTCCTACGAGCAGAAGGACCCGCTCGTGGTGTACAAGCTCGAGGCCTACAACCTCTTCGCCGCCATGCTCGAGGAGCTGAACCAGGACGTCCTGTCCTTCCTGCTCCGCGCCTTCATCCCGCTCCGCGACGACGTCTCTGCGCCGCGCCAGGCCCAGGCCCCGCGCCGCACAGACATGAGCCAGATGCGCACCCAGCACGACAACCTCTCCACCAACGGCGAGCAGAAGTCCAATACCCCGATAAAGGTCGACAAGCGCGTCGGCCGCAACGACCCCTGCCCCTGCGGCAGCGGCCTGAAGTACAAGAACTGCCACGGCAAGGGCGTGGTTTAACCTGACAATCAAGTAAAAAAGATATGGCTAAAACAATGGAACCTACAGTTAACGTAAACGAAGTCAGCAGGATCTCCACCGGCACCAAGGTGAAGGGCGAGATCTCCTCCTCCAACGACATCCGCATCGACGGCACCTTCGAAGGGAAGATTTATTCCAAGGGAAGGGTAGTGGTCGGTGAGAAGGCCCTCATCAAGGGCGATATCATCTGCTCAAACGTCGATTTCTGGGGCACCATGGAGGGCAACTTCTTCGTCAAGGACACCCTCTCGCTCAAGAGTTCCTCCAAGGTGAAGGGCGACCTCCACATCAAGCGTCTCCAGGTCGAGCTCGACGCGAGGTTCGACGGCACCTGCCAGATGATCAGCGAGTCCGACTTCGACCGCCTTTGCGGAACGGCGGCACCGGAGAAGCCCGTCGCGGCTCCCGCCCAGCCCGCTCCCCAGCAGCACAAGTAAGCAACAACCTTAAATCAACGATATCATGGTCATCCTTATCATCCTTGCCATCGTCGCCCTCGTGGTGCTTTGGGTCATCGGTGTCCAGCGCAAGCTTGTCGAGAAGGACGAGCTTTGTAAGAACGCCCTCAGTCAGATCGGTGTCCAGCAGGCCAGCCGCTGGGACGCCCTCACCGCCCTCGTCGAGCTCGTCAAGTCATACAACGAGCACGAGTACAACACACTGCGTGACGTCATCGCCATGCGCAAGACCATCACCGGAGAGAGCACTGTCGCGGAGGCTCAGGCCCAGGAGCAGGCCCTCACCGGCCTCGTCCGCAACATCAATGTCGTCGCCGAGCAGTATCCCGAGCTCAAGGCCAACGAGAACTACGCCAAGGCCATGGATAGCGTCAATCTCTATGAGAACCAGGTCCGCCTCAGCCGCATGACCTTCAACGACACCGTCACCAAGTACAACAAGGAGATCCGACAGTTCCCGACCTCGCTCGTCGCAGGCCTGCTCGGATTCAATACCCGTGACTATCTCAACGAGGCTGTCGGCAAGTCTGAAATGCCTTCGATGAAGATCTGATGAGACGTCTTGTCAGCTCCCTCATAGCAGCATTGGTGTTCGCCAATGCTGTTTTCGCTGTGGACTGGGATATCCACGACATCAACGTCAATATCCGCCTGTACCGTGACGGCAGCGCCATAGTGAACGAGGTGTGGAACCTTACGGCGGGGGAGGGTACGGAGGTCTATGTCCCGCGCACCAATCTCGGCGACATCGAGATAACGGATTTCTCGGTTTCGGACGAGACCGGCGGGCTCTACACTTTCGAATCGCGCTGGGATACGGAGCGCAGCCTTGCCCGCAAGGCGGGACGCTGCGGCTTCAACCGTATCGCGGGTGGCGTCGAGCTTTGCTGGGGACTGGGCAGCTACGGCACGCATACGTACAACATACGCTACAGGATGTCCAACGTAGTCAAGTCCCTGAATGACTATGACATGCTCCACCTGCAGCTTGTAAATGACGAGCTCGCCGCCCCTCCGTCGCACGTGACGGTGACGATCGAGGCGCAGAATGCGCAGATCGACACCTCATGGGTGCGTGTCTGGGGCTTCGGCTTTATCGGCAACACCTCCTTCGAGGACGGCAAGGTCGTGCTCGAGTCCACGGAACGTTTACGTTACGAGAGTTCGGTCATAGCCCTCCTGCGTTTCGACAAGGGCGTCTTCGAGCCCGAGAGCGTCCAGAACAAGGATTTCCAGACAGTCCTGGACCGCGCCTTCGAAGGCTCCGACTTTGCCGACAACAGGCCGAAGAAGAGCTGGCAGCAGAAACTGGCCGACCTCTTCATGGCCTTCCTGACGGCCGTCATAATGTTCGGAGTGTTCCTGTTCCCGTTATTCAGGATGCTGAACGGCGACAAGCTGTCGCGCCGCCAGAAGCGCAAGATCCTCGGCGGTCCGGCCGACAAGGTCGCGTGGTACCGCGACCTTCCTTTCCAGGGCGACATCTACAAGACCGATTACGTGCTCGACCTGCTTGAGACCAAGCGTCAGAGCAACGGCTTGGTGTCAGCCATGATCCTCCGGATGATCGAGCAGGGTTACCTGCTTGTAAGCAAAGACGATAAAGACAAAGTGGAGATCAGCTTCAACGAGTCTAAGGACACCTCGCAGCTCGGACAGCACGAGCTCGGCCTCTATGACATGATGCGTCAGGCCAGCGGCTCCGACCTGGTCCTTCAGGACAAGGAGTTCTCCAAGTGGTCCCAGCGCACCCGCAACCAAGACACCATACGCCTGTGGGTGAACGGCATCAACCTCGACGAGAAGCGCGCTCTCAAGGCCGACAATGTCGTCAGCGGCAAGAAGTTCTCCGAGTCGGGCAAGATCGAGGCGCAGCGCGTGATGGGCTTCAAGAACTTCCTCAACGACTTCACCCTCAGCTCTCAGCGAGAGTCCGTTGAGGTCGGCCTGTGGAAGGATTATCTCGTATATGCCGCGCTTTACGGCATTGCCGACAAGGTGGCCAAGGAGCTCAAGGACATCGATCCGAAGGTCTTCGAGCAGGTCATGGCCTACGACTATACCATGTTCAGCGACGTCGTCCGCATGACCAACAGCCTGTCCAGGTCGCTGACCAACGCCCATTATGCGCCGCAGGCGTATAGTGGTCCTAGGGGTGGTTTCGGCGGCTTCGGCGGCGGCACCTCCTTCGGCGGCGGCGGAGGCTTCTCCGGCGGCGGTCACGGCGGTGGAGTCCGATAAGCCATGAAAAGACTGTTCATCATCCTGACGGTCCTTCTGCTCGCGGTGTCGTGCCGCGAGCAGAAGACGGTCGTCATCCTCGGCGACTCATATTCTACGTTTGACGGATTCGTTCCCGAAGGTTTCGCCATCTGGTACGACTCCAACGCAAAGGCGGAGAACGACGTCTGCGCCGTGGAACAGACCTGGTGGTACAGGCTCATCCGGAAGGAAGGGCTTAAACTCTTGGGAAACAACAGCTACAGCGGCTCCACGGTCTGCAATACGGGTTATGACGGCGAGGATTATTCCGACCGTTCGTTCATCACCCGCATGCCCCAGACCCTGGGGTATGCAGCTGAGCATCCGAACATCATCCTGATCTTCGGGGGCACAAACGACTCCTGGTCTGACGCCCCTCTGGGAGAGCTCAAGTTCGCGGACTGGACCGTTGAAGACCTCAAGCAGGCACTTCCGGCATACTGCTACATGCTGGACTACTACAAGACGTACGCTCCCGATTCCCGCGTCGTCAACATCATCAACGACGGCCTCAAGCCCGAGATCACCGAGGGCATAGTCGCCGCCGCGGAGCATTACGGGATGGAGTATCTCCGTCTCGAAGGCATAGACAAGGGATGGGGCCATCCCACCGTAAAGGGCATGCAGCAGATCTGCGACGCCCTTGCGGATATACTTTAGATTGCAGCATCATGGACATCAGGCGTATCCTGGCGGTTTTGATCTTGGCGGCGGCGTTGCCGGCGTCCTTGTCGGCGCAGCGTGCTAAGCCGACGAGCGTGCCGGCCGAGACGCTGGAACCCTTCGTTTTTTCGCCCCAGTGGACGGCGCAGGCGCAGTTCGCGGGCTACTACGTGGCAAAGGAACTGGGCTTCTATGAGGAGGAAGGGCTCGACGTGGAGATCGTGCATCCTTTTGCGTCACAGGATGCGGAAGAACGCTTCAGGCAGGGTTCGAGCCTCGCCTCCACCCTTACCCTTACAGAGGCGTTGGAGATCGTTGACGACGGTATTCCGCTGGTCAACATCCTTCAGACCTCCATGAACAGCGCCATGCTCATCGTTTCCCGCTACGGCAATGACCCTATGAGCCTGAAGCATCCCAAGGTTATCATGTGGCGTGGCGGATTCGGCCAGATAGCACGTTGTATGGCCTCCAAGGAACATCTTGACTATCAGTGGATTGCCGCAGCCTCCGTCGTCAACCTCTTCGTGGCCGGTGCGGTGGATGCCACTCTTGCCATGAGTTACAACGAGTATTACCAGCTTCTCCAGACCGGCCTGGTCACTCCCGGGAACGGCCTCTACAGGTTCTCCGAACATGGCTACAACATCCAGGAGGACGGCGTATACATGACCGCGAGGCAGTACCGAAGGAACAAGGACAAGGCCGACCGTTTCGCACGGGCCAGCCGCCGCGGCTGGGAGTGGGCGGCGGAGCATCCCGACGAGACCCTGGAAATAGTCATGGATTATGTCCAGGAATTCCGCATTCCCACCAACCGAGTGCTGCAGCAGCTCATGCTTGAAGAGATACTCCGGCTTCAGCTCGATCCCGACTCGGGTGAGAGGGAGTTCCGGCTGCGTCCGGACATGGTCCGGCAGGCATCCGTCCTGATGTTTGAGCAAGGCGTGCTCAAGCGTGAGATAACTTATGAAGAACTTGTGCCATGAAGCGTTTCCTTGACTTTTTCCGGCACTCGTTCTCAGCGAGACTGAGTCTCTGGGTGGCAGTCTTTGCCACGATCATATTCCTTTGCTCACAGCTTTTTGCGTCCTCCATCGCCAGGAAGTCGGTCCGCGAAGAGGCTATTGCGGGGGCTACGCGCGTGCTCGAGAACACTGAGCTGCGACTCACCCGCATCCTCGACGACGTAGAGACTGTGGCCGACAACATAGAGTGGCTGGTCTACAGGCATCTTGACTCTCCCGACACCCTCCTCGAATATACCAGGGTGGCCCTTCAAGGCAATCAGAACCTGCTGGGCTGCTCCATCTCCTTCGAACCGTATTTCTTCGAGGGGGTGGAATACTTCTCTGCTTATTCCAGCAATACAGACGGAGTCGTGACTACTGAGCAGGAGGGAAGCGAGGACTATCAGTATTTCTATCTCGACTGGTATCTCCTGCCCAAGATCCTCAACCAACCCTGCTGGACTGAGCCGTACGCCGATTGGGACTATGATGACGACGAATCCCTCCAGACCGACATGATGGTCTCGTACTGCAAGCCCCTGACATCCGCTGACGGCACTTTCATCGGAGCCATTTCGCTGGACCTTTCCCTGAAGTGGCTTTCCGAGAACATCTCCCGGCTGAAGCCGTACGCCGACTCTTATTGCACCCTTATCAGCCGCGGAGGCACCTACATGGTGCATCCCAACCCGGATAAGCTCTTCTACAAGACCGTTTTCACCAATTCCCTGCTGGAACCGGACCAGGTCATGACGGACCTCGGCCATTCCATGCAGGATTGGAATGAGGGTTTCCAGGAGGTCATGGTGGATGGTGTGGACAGCTTCGTATTCTACAAGCCCTTGAAGAATACCGGCTGGAGCCTTGCTATCGTTTGTCCCGAGAAGTCCATTTTCGGCGCTTTCGACAGGCTCAGGAGAATAGTGCTGGCGCTCCTTATCCTCGGCATGCTCCTTATGTTCGCGACTTGTACCAGGGTCATTGGGCGCATGGTCAAGCCCCTCAGCGCACTGACCACCGAGGCCGGACGCATCGCCGCGGGAGACTTCGAGTACAGGCTACCGCTCGAGGACAGGCCCGATGAGATAGGCGCCCTGTCGCGGTCTTTCGATAATATGCAGACCTCGCTTGTTTCCTATATCGAGGAACTGAAGATAACTACTGCAAACAGGGAACGCATCCAGGGGGATCTCCGTGTCGCCCACAACATCCAGATGGCCATGGTGCCCAACGTGTTCCCGCCTTTCCCTGACAGGAACGACCTTGATATCTATGCTTCCATGACGCCAGCCAGGGAGGTCGGAGGCGACCTGTACGACTATTTCCTGAATGGTGACAAGCTTTATTTCTGCATAGGTGACGTCAGCGGCAAGGGTATCCCGGCGAGCATCGTGATGGCCATTACAAGGGTCATCTTCAGGGTGTATGCCAAGCAGGATATGTCTCCTGCGGAGATAGCCTGCCACATCAACGACAACTTGTCGGAGGACAATGAGACCATGATGTTCGTGACGGCCTTCATAGGCATGATAGACCTGTCGACGGGAAGCCTGGACTACTGCAACTGCGGACACAACCGTCCGGTTATCGTCCGCGCCAGCGCTGCTCCGGCGTATTTCGACTGCGAGGCAAATACCGTCATCGGAGTCTGCCCCGGCTGGCAGTACAAGGGCCAGCACGTGCCTGACGTGCGCGGACGCATGCTGTTCCTCTACACCGACGGTCTGAGCGAGGCAGAGAACAACTCCCACGAGCTGTTCGGCGAGGACCGCCTCCTGGAGGTAGTCACCCGCAACCGCGGAGAGGGCGCCAAGGGGATGGTCAAGAGCATGATGGAGGCCGTTTCCGCCCATGTCGCCGGCGCCGAGGCCAGCGACGACATGACCATGCTCTGCATCAAACTCCGTCGCGTCTGACCCCTGCGTCTGCATTTCGTCATGGACTCCCTAGAATGCGAGAGGGAGCATCAGCGCGCCGACTAGTCCGAGGATCGCGTAGAACTCCGGAAGGGCGGCGTAGATGAGGGTGTTTGTCTGGACGTCGTGTCCCTGGCTGATGCCGACGATACCGTTGGCGCATACCTGACCCTGGCGGATGGCGGAGAAAAGGCATACGAGGCCGACGCCGAGACCGAGGCCGAAGAGGACGGGTCCCTTGTCCACGAAGTCGAACTTGTAGACCAGCAACCACATGAAGAATCCGACGAATCCGTAGATACCCTGGGTGGCGGGGAGTGCGGAGAGGATAAGGTAGCTGCTGGACTTTTCGGGAGCTTTCTTGAGGGCCCCTTCGGCGGCGTTGCCGGCGATGGTGGTTCCGAAGGCGCTTCCGATACCGGACAGGCTGAGCATCAGGCCGAGTCCGAGATAACCGAGAATTTCATTCATAGCGATAGTTTTATTTTATTGTTGTTGAATTCTTTATTGGTCTATAGACGCGCCCCTTGCCTTCGTACGCGGAGTTCTTGAAGAACTCCAGGAAGTTGAGTCGGAGCGGATGCACGAATGCGCCCAGGCAGCACATGGCAAGGTTCAGCGCGTGTCCTACGATGAGGATAAGGATGAAGAATATCCAGCCGAAGCCGAACCCTCCGTCACCGAGAGTCATGGACGCTATGTCGTTGAAGGCCTTGCCCAGCATGCCTCCGGCAAGGCCGAGGGCATAGAGACGCAGGTAGCTGAGTACGTCTCCGAGCAGTCCGGTTACGGTGTTGTACGTCTCCCAGAGACCGGAGCCGATGTTCTTGAGAGGGCTGCGATGGATGTCGTTGAACAGGAAGATGCCGAGGGCGGACAGGATGCCGAGCACGATGATTATCCACTTGGTAGCCGCCTGGGGCAGGATCTTGAACAAAGCCAGCGCGCCGACGGCCACGCCTCCCACGATAAGCAACGTCCAGCCCCAGACACCGAGGGAACCGAGGAATCCTCTGTTCCTGGTGGCATAGACTGTCTTGACCACCATCGCAAGACACAGGTGTATGATACCGATTACAAGCGCCAGCACCATTTGTGCCTCGAACCCGGCGATAGTCCCTGTAATCATGACTTTCTTCAGCCATGCGGGTATCCAGGGCAATGCGGAAATGTCCACGCCGAAGAAGGTATGCATGACTATGCCGACCACGAAAGTGCCTGCTCCGAGGATGGTGACCAACGGAGCGAGGTTCTTGAGACTGTCAACCTTCTTCAGCAGGAAGCCTCCGATGAACAGCAGGAGGCCGTATCCCGCATCTCCCATGCACATCGCGAAAAACAGCAGGAAGAAGAAGGAAAGGTACGGAGTGGGGTCGAACTCGTCGTAGGACGGCCTTCCGTACATGTCGGTGAGGGTCTCGAACTGCTTGACGAACTTGTTGTTCCTGAACTTGATCGGAGGATTGTCCTCCTTCGTCGCCTTGTCCTTGATCCACAGCGCCTCGGACGAGTCGAGGACCTCGGCGAGCCTTGCGTCGGTGTCCGTGGGGGCGAAGCCCTCATAGACCGTGAGGTGGTCGTCTACGGCGGACTCGCCGGCCAAAGCCGCAAGGTAGAGGTTCAACTCGTCGGTAAGGGCCGCAAGGCGTTTCTCCAGCCCGGGAATCTCTTCTTTCCTGTCCTCCAGATGTTTGCGGTAACGCTCGATCTCCTTGTCCTTGATACCGATATGGGCCTTAAGCTCCTTGACCGTGTACATGGGGGAGCTCAGCTCCGTGACGGGGAATCCTGTGACGTCACCCGGAATGACGAAATGGACCTTCTTGCCGTCCTCGCAGACGACTTCGAGGGGGTAATCTGCCGCCCACCCGGGATTGAAATCCTTCTGGCGCACGCAGTAGAAATGCATCGGGACTCCCGCCCTTTCCAACTCTTCGGTCTTGTTGCGGTCGTATTCGCCCCAGGGGGCGATGAGTTCCTCCGCCTCCTCGAGGCTCTGGCGGAGTGTGATGAGTTCCTCCAGATGTACATCAGCACCTTTCTCGAGGATGCCGATCTCATGCTTGACCTGGCCGATGTGCTCCATCAGTTCCTTGGAGTGTTCGTCCACGGGGACCGAGGACCGCTTGATGTCCAGGACCCCGAGCTCCCGGAGCTGCTCCAGGAACTTCGTTTCCTCACCCTTTAGAAGGATGAAGGAGTATTTGGTCATTTTCTCGATCATGGCGTTTCCTCCTCTTCTTCCAATGCATGGCGCTCCTTCACGATCTTGGAGGACGCCTTGGAGAGGTTCTCCTCGTCCTCCATGTACCGCTTGATCTTCCTGATGGCCTCCTGGTATCCCGGTATCTGCACCTTCTCGTAGAGGTTGACCTTCTGCGTGGTCTTCTTCCTCTGGTAGTCGAGGATGCGGCTCTTCTCCGTGTAAACCTCCGATTCTATGCCCAGGCGGGTCAGCTCCTTCAGGATGTTGACGCCGTCGGCGTACCAGGCCGGCTTGGCGAAGGCGTTGAACTCATGGATCTCATAGCTGATCTCCTTGAGCTCCGGCACCTTGACGCCCGCGACCTTGGCCGTCACCAGCTCCACGTCCTTGATGCTGATCAGGCTGGGTTCGAATTCGTTCCAGAGGGAGGCGAGATAGTCGTATCTCTTCATGGAGGCATCCAGGTCCGCAACAAGCTTGTCGGAATAGTCCTTGGCCTTGCGCACCTCGATCCGCAGGGCCGACTCCTTGTTCTGCAGGGTGGGGAGCGCCTTCTGCCTGACCTTCAGCTGCTTGCCGAGGTTATTCAGCGATGTCTTATTGTATTGGAACTTGATAGCCATAGTTATTCAGCGGGCCAGTATTTGTCTATGAATGCTTGCTTGATGCCGGTCTCGGCCTTGGAGAAATACTTGGCGAACAGCTCCCACGCGGTGTCGAGCATCTCATCTATCTTGATGTTGACGTCGATGCTCAGGAGCCTGACGGCGTACTCCTTGGCGTAATCGAGGCAGCGCAGGTCGTAGTCGGACAGGTCGAAGCCGTTCTCCATCTTGGTCTTGGCGTTCTGGGCGTCTGCATACAGGCGTACGCCTGCGTTCATGACCTGGCTGTGGTCCTCGCGGGTCTTCTTGCCCTGCACGAGCTGTTTCAGACGGGAAAGGGAACGGAACGGGTCTACGATGACCTTGCCGGTATCGGTGTCGGCGCGCAGGAACAGCTGTCCCTCGGTGATGTAGCCGGTGTTGTCCGGGATGGCGTGGGTGATGTCACCGTCGTTGAGGGTGGTCACGGCGATGATGGTGATGGAACCTCCCTCGGGGAACTGCACCGCCTTCTCGTAGATCTTTGCGAGGTCGGAGTACAGCGAACCGGGCATCGAGTCCTTGGACGGGATCTGATCCATGCGGTTTGACACGATGGACAGGGCGTCTGCGTACAGCGTCATGTCGGTGAGCAGGACCAGCACCTTCTCGTTCCTGTCGGCGGCGAAGTACTCGGCAGCGGTGAGTGCCATGTCGGGGATGAGGAGGCGCTCCACGGGGGGCTCCTCGGTGGTGTTGACGAACGAGACGATCTTCTCCAGCGCGCCGGCGTCCTCGAAAGCGTGGCGGAAGAAGAGGTAGTCGTCGTTGGAAAGGCCCATGCCCCCCAGGATGATCTTGTCGACGTCTGCGCGCAGGGCTACGTCGGCCATGACCTGGTTGTACGGCTGGTCGGGGTCGGCGAAGAACGGGATCTTCTGCCCTGACACGAGCGTGTTGTTGAGGTCGATGCCGGCGATGCCGGTAGGGATCAGCTCCGAAGGCTGCCTGCGCTTGTAAGGGTTGACGGAGGGACCTCCGATCTGGCGGACTTCTCCGTCCACCTCGGGACCGCCGTCTATGGGCTGTCCGTATGCGTTGAAGAAGCGTCCGGACAGCTGTTCGCTCACGCGGATGACCGGGGGATTGCCCATGAAGGCCACTTCGGCGTTGGTGGGGATGCCCTCCGTTCCGGCAAACACCTGAAGGGTGATGATGTCTCCCTTGGTCTTCACGACCTGCGCAAGCCGGCCGCCCACGGTGGCCAGCTCATCGTTGGTGACGCCCGTGGCCTTCAGTGAAACCGTGGCCTTGGTGATGGCGTCCAACTGCGTATAGACTTTCTGGTATGCTTTATTTGCCATTGCTTTCGAGGTGTTTGGAGATTTCATGCTGGTAGTTCAGGAACGCTTCGCCCTTGAACGTGTTGTAGTTCATCTGGCGCAGGAGATTGATCAGTTCCTTGAACCACTCCCTGCATTCCTCGTAGTCGTCGAAGATGTAGTCGCGGCCGCAGATGTCCGTTATGAGGTCGGCCATGTATTTCTGGCGCTCCATCGGACACAGGCAGTCGATGGGGTCGAAACCGTCCTGCTGGAGCAGGGCGAAGTCTATGAGCTCGGACTTCCAGAAAGCCTCGTGGTAGCTCATCGGGACGCCGTCGTCTCCGAGGATGTTGATCTGGTCATTCGCCTCCTTGCCGCGGCGCACGAGCACCTTGAGCGCGTTGACCTTGTCCACCCATCCGGGCTCGACCGTGCGGTCGAGGAACTCGCGGATCTCGGGGTACTCGAGATACTTGGAGTAGGAGTCGATGGGGTTGACGGCTGGATAGCGCTTCTGGTCGGCGCGGTTCTGCTCGAGGGCGTAGAAGCAGCGGGCGGCCTTCTTTGTGGACTCGGTGACCGGCTCCTTGAGGTTTCCTCCGGCAGGGGAGACCGTACCGATGAAGGTGACGGCTCCGGTCTTGCCGTTGTTGAGCACCACGACTCCGGCGCGGGCGTAGAAGTTGGAGATGATGGCCGAGAGGTCCACGGGGAAGGCGTCGGCTCCCGGGAGCTCTTCCATTCGGTTGGACATCTCCCTGAGGGCCTGGGCCCAGCGCGAGGTGGAGTCGGCGAGCAGCAGGCAGCGGAGTCCCATGGCCCTGTAGTACTCGCAGATGGTCATGGCGGTATAAACCGAGGCCTCGCGGGCTGCGACCGGCATGTTGGAGGTGTTGCAGATGATGGTGGTACGCTCCATGAGGTGGCGGCCGGTGTGCGGGTCTATGAGTTCAGGGAACTCAGTGAATATCTCCACGACCTCATTGGCACGCTCGCCGCAGGCGGCCATGACGATCAGGTCGGCCTCGCCCTGCTTGGCGATGGCGTGCTGGAGCACGGTCTTGCCGCAGCCGAAAGGACCGGGGATGAATCCGGTGCCGCCCTCGGCGATGGGGTTGAAGGTGTCGATGACACGCACGCCCGTCTCCATGATCTTGAACGGGCGGGGTTTCTCTTGATAGCCCTTGATGGCGACCTTGACGGGCCATTTCTGGGTCATGGTGACATCCACGTCCTCGCCGTCCTCACCCGTAAGGACCGCAATGACGGTATCGATGTTGTACTGGCCCGCCTCCGCGACCTTCTTTACGGTGTATTCACCCTTGAAGGAGAACGGCACCATGATCTTGTGTGGCAGCCAGCCTTCCTTGACTTCTCCGAGCCAGTCGGCGGCGATTACCTTGTCTCCGGCCTTGGCGATCGGGACGAAGTCCCATAGCTTCTCGTGATTGAGCGGGTCCGTGTACTCTCCTCTCTGGAGGAAGGTCTCCTTCATGGTCGTAAGGTCGTTCTGGAGGCCGTCGTATACGCTTGAGAGCAGGCCGGGCCCCAGGGTGGCCTCGAGCATCTTGCCCTCGAACTCGACGGTGTCCCCGTTCTTGAGCCCGCGAGTGCTCTCGAAGACCTGCACGGAAGCCCTGTCCTTGTTGACCTTGATGACCTCGGCCATGAGCCGGGTGCCTCCGAAGTCGATGTAGCAGAGCTCGTTCTCCGCCACGGGGCCGTCCACCTGTACGGTCACGAGGTTGGATACGATACCCGTAACTTTTCCGGTAGTTTTCATATGGTTGCTGTATTATTGTTCATTGAAATCAACTCCCTTGAATGTCCCGCGTATCTCCTCCACGAGCCTGCGGAACATGTTGCGGCCCGTCTCCTCGTCGAGTGACAGCCACCTGTCGATGATCTTCAGCTTGGCGATGTAGCCGAGCAGGGCGGACACGTTGAAGTAGTCGAAGGTGTTCAACTCCCCGATCTTCTCCCACATGAGGTTGTCCAGGCCCTTCTCGCGCTCGAGGAGATCCCTCCTGTAAAGGACGCTGCGCACTTCGCCGGCCTCCTCGAAATCCTCTTCGTCCTCCAGGAAGATGTCCTTGTCGGAAGGCCGGCCGAGACACCTGTTGAGATAACGGACCTTGGCGTTGCGAAGGTTGAGGTCGAAGCGGAAGAACCCGCGGATGAAGGAGTTGGGATGCTTCAGCACCGACCGGTAGAACTCCGGGGTGAAGTTCTCCTCCTCATATCCGGAGAGCAGCGTGTCGAAGAGCGCGTTGTCCCTGTCCGAACTCAGCGAGCGGATCTCGTTGATCAGCGCGCGGGCGGACAGGTGCGGGTTGGCGGACCAGTCGCTTGAAAGGACGGGAAGCCCCGCAATCAAGTACTCGTAGTTGTCCATGGCCCTAACCGAAAAGGAGCTTCTTCGTTACTGGACGCAGATACTCGGTGATGAGCTCGTTGAAGGTTTCGTCGGTCATGCTGATGAAATAGCCACCGTCCTTCGGCCCGATGTTGAAGCCGCCGGAAATCTTCTTCGAGAAGGTGGCGTCGATGCCTTTGCCCAACAGGGTGGCCAGTTCTCCCTTCACGAAGGGTTCGAGCTGGTCCTGGAGCGAGGCGGGCAGCACGAGGCTCAGGTCGCAGGACTCCTCCGAACTGAACTTTTGTGCCACGGAGGTGATGACCTGCTTGACGAAGTCGGCGGATGTGAGGGACTTCTTCACCTCCTCCCCGGCGAAACTGCCGATGATGAGGTTCTCGATGTCCTTCTTTGTGGCCTGGAGGCTCTGCGACGCGGCCATCTTCAGGTCGGAGGTGACCTTCTGGCTGTAGTCGTCGGCCTGCCTGCGGGCCTCGGAGACTATGCCGTCGGCCTGTTTACGGGCCTCAGCGACAATCTCCTCAGCCTGCTTCCGGGCCTCTTCGAGGATCCTGGCCCCTTCTTCCCTGCCTTTGGACAAACCGTCATTGTACAGTTTGTCCGTCAATTCTTGCAGCTTGTTCATATGTCAGTGTCATTAATTATTGTCGTTAGCAGTTCAGGTCAAGGAAGCGGTCGGATCCTATCCGAGGAAACTCAGCAGGATACCGGCCGCTACGGCCGATCCTATGACGCCGGCTACGTTCGGGGCCATGGCGTGCATGAGGAGATGGTTCTTGGGGTTGATCTCACGACCGACCACTTCGGACACGCGGGCGCTGTCTGGCACGGCAGACACTCCGGCGTTGCCGATCAGGGGGTTGATCTTGCGCCCTTCCTTCAGGAAGAGGTTCCAGACCTTGACGAAGAGGACTCCCGCCGTGGTGGCGATGATGAAGGAGGTGAGTCCGAGGCCGAAGATCAGGAGGGACCTGCCGGTGAGGAACTTGTCGGCCTGGGTGGATGCGCCCACGGTAAGGCCGATGAGGATGGTGGTCACGTCGATGAGCGGTCCGCGGGCGGTCTCTGCCAGACGCCTGGTCACTCCGCTCTCCTTCAGGAGGTTTCCGAAGAAGAGCATGCCCAGCAGCGGAAGGCCGGAAGGCACGATGAAGGCGGTGAGGATGAAGCCGATGATGGGGAAGATGATCTTCTCCTTCTGGCTGACGACACGGGGGGCGGGCATCTCGATGAGACGCTCCTTCTTGGTGGTCAGCAGCAGCATGATGGGCTTCTGGATGACGGGCACGAGGGCCATGTAGGAATAAGCGCTCACGGCGATGGCGCCCATGAGGTCCGGGGCCAGCTTTGACGAGAGGAAGATGGCTGTAGGGCCGTCGGCGCCTCCGATGATGCCGATGGCACCGGCCTCGTTGGGGGCGAAACCGAATGCGACGGACAGGAGGTAGGCCCCGAAGATACCCATCTGCGCGGCCGCGCCGATGAGCATCAGGCGCGGCTGGGATATCAGGGCCGAGAAGTCCGTCATGGCCCCGATGCCCAGGAAGATTAGCGGCGGATACCATCCCATTCGCACTCCCTGGTAGAGGGTGTTCAGCACCGAACCGTCCTCATAGACGCCGATGTTGAGACCCGGGAACATCGGGATGTTGCCGATGATGATGCCGAAGCCGATCGGGACGAGCAGCAGCGGCTCCCATTCCTTGACAATGCCCAGGGTTATGAATATGATGCCGATGCATATCATGATGATATGCGAAACGGTCATATTGGCAAATCCCGTGAACTGCCAGAATTGTGAAAGACTGTCTATGATGTTGCCCATCTCCTGATTATGCTATGGTGACGATCTTTGCGCCCTCGAGGACGGAATCCCCCTTGTGGACGTGGATGGCCGTGACGGTGCCGTCCTTGTCGGCCTGGATGTCGTTCTCCATCTTCATGGCCTCGAGGACGGCCACCTTCTGGCCGGCCTTGACGGCCTGGCCCTCCTTGACGGAGACCTCGATGATGACGCCCGGGAGAGGGGAGTTGATGTCGGTGCCGGAGCCGGCGGGAGCGGCCGCGGGGGCGGCGGCAGGTGCGGGTGCAGCTGCCGCGGGAGCGGCCACAGGGGCCGGAGCGGCCACTGGAGCCACCGCGGGGGCGTTTTCCATTTCAACCTTGTACGGAGTGCCGTTTACGGTGACGTCCGCGATGTTTCCTTCGATGGAGTTGATGGCGACCTGGTAATCGTTGCCGTTGATCTTGAACTTATATTCTTTCATGGTATGGATGTTATCTGGGTTGTTTTCTGAAATTCCTTGTCTTGTCGTTCCACGCGCCCGGCTTCTGCCTGATGGTGATGACGAACGGCTCGGCGTCGTGCGTGCACTCGCTCAGGAAGCGGTGCAGGGCCAGGGCTATCGCCGCCTCGGCCTCGCCGCCGCATTCGGCGTTCAGGGCCATGGCGATGGCGAGCGCCACCTCTTCCTCACGTCCCGCAGGGAGTGCGGCGAGGCCGGCGGGCCTGGCTGCGCGCTTGAATGGATTGCGGAACTTTATCTGTCCGGAGAATACCTTGCCGGAGAAGTTGTAGATGGTGAAGAGGATGAGCAGGGCGAGGAACACCACGCTCACGCTGACGATGGTCAGGGTATATCCGTGGGGGTCGTTCTCCTTGATGATGTCGGACTTGGACTTCTGGTTGTGCTTGCCGTTCACCGACATCGGGGAGGGGGTATAGGCGTGGACGTCGTCGAAGATGGTCTCCTTGTTGTTGGTGGCGAACTTGCCTATGCTCTGGCCCGCCGGGATGTCCTCGGGGATGTCGATGGTGTCGATTACGGTGCGCCCGTCATTGCTGACCAGATACAGGGTGGAACCGGCCCGGAGCGGGAAGTTGAGATGGAACGTGCCCTTGGAGGAGTTGCCGTCGGCATAGAACAGCACCACCTGGCGCGGACCTATCTTGGTGCGGAGGTCCCCCTTGACGATGGGACTCTTGGTGAGGTTCGAGGGATCGTCCGAGAAGTAGCAGCCTGCGATGTTGACCGTGCCCTGCGAGGTGTTGAACACCTCTATCCAGGGGCAGCGGTCGCCGTAGTCGTCGAGCACGGACGCGTCATTGTCCACCATCACCTCGGAGATGATGAGGTCGATGACGTTTTGCGCCCGGAGCGACGCGGCCGCCAGCAGTATGAGGAATGCTGTCAGTATTCTTTTCTTCATGGCCGCTCTACAAAGGAAGGTTGTCGTGTTTCTTGGCGGGGACGTCCTGTCTCTTGCCGGCGAGGGTCTCGAGGGCGCGGATCACGCGGAAGCGGGTGTTGCGCGGCTCGATGATGTCCTCGATATAGCCCTTCTGCGCAGCCTGGTAGGGATTGCAGAACAGGTCGTTGTACTCCTGCTCCTCCACGTCCTTGAGAACCTCCACGGCTCCCTTGGCGCCCATGACCGCGATCTCGGCCGAGGGCCATGCGTAGTTGATGTCGCCGCGGAGCTGCTTGCAGCTCATGACGATGTGCGCCCCTCCGTAAGACTTTCTGAGGGTGACGGTCACCTTGGGGACGGTGGCCTCGCCGTAAGCGAAGAGAAGCTTGGCGCCGTTAGTAATGATGGCGCCGTATTCCTGCTGCGTGCCGCAGAGGAAGCCCGGGACGTCCACGAGGGTGACGAGGGGGATGTTGAAGGCGTCGCAGAAGCGTACGAAGCGCGCTGCCTTGCGGGAGGCGTTGATGTCGAGCACGCCGGCCAGCACCTGGGGCTGGTTGGCGACGACGCCGACGCTGCGGCCGTTCATGTGCGCGAAGCCAACTATGATGTTCCTGGCGAAGTCCTTGTGGACCTCGAGGAAGCGCCCGTCGTCGACTATGCCGGCGATGACGCGGTACATGTCGTATGATTTGTTGGGATTGTCCGGGACGATCTCGTTGAGGGCGTCGTCAACCCTGGAGACGGGGTCGGATGTGGGGAGCTCCGGAGCCTCCTCGCGGTTGTTCTGCGGGAGGAACGAGAGCAGCTCGCGGATGGTGGCGATGCCCTCTTCCTCGGAGGCGGCGGCGAAATGCGCCACGCCGCTCTTCGAGGCGTGGACCGCGGCGCCGCCGAGCTCCTCGTGGCTCACCTCCTCTCCTGTCACGCTCTTCACAACGGAAGGGCCTGTGAGGAACATGTAGGAGGTATCCTTGACCATGAGGGTGAAGTCGGTGAGGGCGGGGGAGTACACCGCTCCGCCGGCGCAGGGGCCGAAAATCCCGCTGATCTGGGGCACCACGCCGGAGGCGAGGATGTTGCGCTCGAAGATGTCGCCGTAGCCGGCGAGGGCGTCGATGCCTTCCTGGATGCGGGCGCCGCCCGAGTCGTTGAGGCCGATGAACGGGGCTCCGTTCCTGACGGCGAGGTCCATGACCTTGCAGATCTTCTCGGACATGGTCTTGGAGAGAGAGCCTCCGGAAACCGTGAAGTCCTGGGCGAACACATAGACGGGACGCCCGTCGATGGTGCCTTGTCCGGTCACTACGCCGTCCCCGTCGAAATGCTTCGCGTCCATGCCGAAGTTGGTGCAGCGGTGCTGGACGAACATGTCGAATTCCTCGAAGCTGCCGGCGTCCAGGAGACGCTCGAGGCGCTCCCTCGCTGTGAGTTTTCCTTTCTGGTGCTGGGCCTCGATGCGCTTCTCTCCGCCACCGAGCCTGGCCGCAGCCCTGCGTTCTACAAGTTCGTTGATTCTGTTCTGTTGTATGCTCATAGAATATGGATTAACATATATTCCTTCAAATATAGTAAAAAAACTCAAGATTGTCAACGGGCGCATACGAAAAGAGACATCTCCGACAGAAGATGTCTCTTTTATGACAATGGTGCGGGAAGGATCTACTCCTCGGCGGGCTTCATCGTGGTATAGACGTTGGTGACGTCCTCGTCGTCCTCGAGGAGGTTGGTGAGCTTTTCGAGGGTGGCGCGCTGCTCGGGCGTGACATCCTTCAGGTCGACGTTGGGGATGCGCTCGAAACCTCCGGAAATGAGTTCGTAGCCGTTCTCCTCAATGAATTTCTGGATGCTGCCGTAAGAGGTGTAGTCGCCGTAGATGCTGATCTCGACAGTCACGTTCTCGTCCTCGTCTTCGACCTCCTGCTTGAAGACTTCCTCGGCGCCGTAGTCGATGAGCTCGAGCTCGAGCTCTTCGATGTCGACGGGATTGGCGGGATCCTCCTTGATGCGGAAGACGCACTTGTGGTCGAACATGAAGCTCACGGAACCCGTGGTGCCGAGCGAGCCGCCGCATTTGTTGAAGTAGCTGCGGACGTTGGCGACGGTGCGGGTGTTGTTGTCGGTGGCCGCCTCTACGAGATAGGCGATGCCGAAGGGACCGTATCCTTCATAGACCAGCTCCTTGAAGTCGCCGAGAGTCTTGTCGGTGGCCTTCTTGATGGCGCGCTCGATGTTCTCCTTGGGCATCTGCTCGGCGCGGGCCTCGGCCATGAGGGCGCGGAGGCGGGGGTTGCCGGTGACGTCGGGACCGCCGTTCTTGACGGCGATTGTGATCTCCTTGCCAAGCTTGGTGAAGACGCGGGCCATGTGGCCCCAGCGCTTCAGTTTCCTTTCCTTGCGGAACTCAAAAGCTCTTCCCATGGTTCACTACTGTTTGGATTCGATCCTGGAAATATACTTCTCAATGTCGTATCCTTCGACGGACTGGGGCCAGGTGTCGTTGATACGGTTGTAGCAGGCGAGGGCCTTCTCGTCCTCACCGAGCTCCTCGTAAGCCACGCCGGCCTTGAGAAGGTATGCGGCGGAGAAAACGTTGTCGGAGAGGTCGGCGGCCTTCTCGAAGTAGTTGATGGCGGTGCGGTAGTCCTCGAGTCCGACGTAGGCGTCACCGAGGCAGGCGAGTGCGCGGGCGGACAGGATGTGGTCCTTGCCCTTGTATTTCTTGAGGTCCTTGACGGCCTCCTCGAAGTTGCCGAGCTGGAGCTCGCAGATACCGGCGTAAAGGTAGATGTCCTTGCCGCCCTTGGTGCCGTAGTTGTCGATGATATCCTTGAAACCCAGGATGTTGCCGTCACCGTTGAGGGCGAGCTCGTACTGCTCCGCGCGGAATGCGGCCTCGGCGGGGTACTTCTGCTCCATCGCCTCCGCCTGCTTGGGCTTGAGGATCCACTGGTTGTATGCGAGGATGCCGAAGCCGATCACGAGGATGGCGATGATGATGCCATAGATGGTTTTCTTGTTCTCGTTGAAGAACTGCTCGGTCTTGGAGACGGTCTCATTGATTTTCTCCTGCTGGAGAACTTCCTTCTTTTTAAGGTTTTCCTTTGCCATATCGTAATGATTTTATATTTCTTACAGTCCGTTCCGGCCAATCGGCCAAAACAGAACGCAAAAATAGAAAAAAATGATAACTTTGCAAAGAAGATAGCCAATTTATGCCCGTTCTAAAAAAAATAGTAGTACAGGATTTCAGGAACATAGCCCTCCAGGAGCTGGCTTTCTCCCCCAACATCAACTGCATTTCCGGCAACAACGGAGAGGGGAAGACCAACCTCATCGACGCCATTTATTACCTCTCGATGACCAAGAGCGCCCTGGCCTCCACCGACCGCTTCAATTTCCGCTACGGTACCGATTCCTTCGCCATCGCCGGCTCCTACCTCATGCCGGGCGGGCTGGAGTCCCGTTTCTCCGTAGCCGTGAGCTCCGACGGTGAGAAGAAGGTCAAGCGCGACGACAAGCCCTACAAGAGGGTTTCCGAGCATGTCGGCGTCCTGCCCATCGTGCTTGTGTCGCCCTCCGACATCTCGATGGTCAGCGAGTCGGGAGAGGAGCGGCGCAAGTTCGTCAATGCCGTGCTGTCGCAGATGGACAGGGGCTATCTCGACAACGTCCAGCAGTATAACCGCTACCTGATGCAGCGCAACCGTCTCCTGAAAACCGGGTCTTTCGACGAGGTCCTCATGGAAACCTTCGACGCCCGCCTGTCATCCCTCGCCGCGCCCATCGCCGCCGCCCGGCGTTTCCTCGCCGAGTCGCTCGCGCCGGTGGTGCAGGCGTATTACACCGAGCTCTCCGGCGGACGCGAGGAGGTGGGCATAGAGTACCGCACCGACGCCGACCGCGGGCCGCTGGACGCGCAGCTGCGCGCCTGCCGCGAGCGCGACCGGGCCCTGAAGTACACCTCGGTCGGCGTGCAGAGGGACGACTTCCTCTTCACGATGAACGGCTATCCCATACGCAAGTGCGGCTCCCAGGGTCAGCAGAAGTCTTTCCTGGTGTCCCTGAAGTTCGCCCAGTACGAGATCATGAAGGAGGCCTACGGCTTCGCGCCCATGCTCCTTCTCGACGACCTTTTCGACAAGCTCGACATGAGCCGCGTTTCCAACCTGCTATCGATGGTGGCTGGTGCGGATTTCGGGCAGATATTCCTGACTGACAGCAATAAGGTGCGCCTGGCACGCATAGTGGACGCCCTCACCGAGGATCGCAGCTATTTCGAGACCGTTGACGGCGTCTTCACCAAGGTGGAGGAGTGAGCATGGAAAAGTGCGGTTCAGTGAGGATGGCCAGGAAGAAGGCACTGTCGATGGACGAGGTGGTCCGGATGTATGTCCAGTCCATGAAGCTCGTCCCGGCGCTCAACACGCGGCGCATCTTCGCCGCGTGGGACGAAGCGTCCGGCGCGGCGCCCTATACCCTGAAGCGCTTTTTCCGCGACGGCCGGTTGTACATCACCCTCAGTTCCTCGGTGGTCCGCAACCAGCTGTCCTTCCAGTCCGACGCCCTGGTCGAGAAGATGAACTCCATACTCTCCAAGGACGAGCTCTTCGCCCGGGACGATGCCCGCGTATCTTTCGTCAAGGAACTGATATTGAAGTGATTGTATGAAGATAGTCATAGACAGCCTGATACCCTTCATCGAAGGTGTTTTCGAACCTTACGCGGAGGTCGTGTACCTCAAGGGAGAGGATATCCGGCATGACGACATCGCCGATGCCGACGCCCTCGTGATACGCTCCAGGACGCGCTGCAGCGCCAGCATGCTGGGCGGCTCCTCCGTGAAGCTCATCTCCACGGCCACCATAGGTACAGGGCACATAGACATGGACTACTGCAGCGAGAGGGGCATCTTCGTCAGCAACGCCTCGGGGGCCAACGCCGGGGGAGTGATGAACTATGTGCTCTCGGCGCTTTACGGCGTCGCTTCGCGCAAGTCCATCAGGCTCGACGGCTGCTCCTTCGGCATAGTCGGGCTGGGACATGTGGGAAGCCGCGTAGAGGCGGCTGCCAGGGAACTGGGTTTCAAGGTGCTGCGCTACGACCCTCCCCGTGCGGAAGAGGAAGGGGGCTATGACTTCTGTTCGCTCGACTACCTTCTGGAGAACGCCAACATCGTCAGTCTCCACCTTACCCTCAACGACTCCACGCGCGGGATGGCCGACGAAGCCTTCTTCGCAAAGATGCGTCCCGGGACCGTATTCATCAACGCCGCGAGCGGGGAGCTTGTCGTCGATCCAGCCCTCAAGGCCGCCATCCCCAAGCTCGGCGCGGTGATCATAGACGCATGGAACAACGAGCCGTCCGTGGACAAGGAACTGGTCTCCATGGTGGACATAGCCACGCCCCACATCGCGGGCTATTCCTATCAGGGCAAGCAGCGCAGCACCGCCACCGTCGTGCGCACCGTGGCCCGCTATTTCGACATCAAGCCCCTCCTGGAGTTCTTCCCGGAAACCGAGATCAAGGAGCTCGAGGCGGTCAAGCTCGACGTCCGCGGAAAAAGTCAGGGACAGATAGCTTCGCTTTTTCAATATAATTATCCTATCTTTATAGACGATTTCATGTTCCGCATAGACCCCGACGGATTCGTGGGTCTGCGCGAGAACTACAGCTACCGCAGGGAATTCTTTATTGACTGACACACATAATTGATTTACACTATGTTTACACAGGAAGATTTGAAACAGATCGCGGAGAGGGGCACTTCTGTCCAGGCCGTGGAGTCGCAGGTAGAGAGGTTCAGGAAGGGCTTCCCCTGGATGGACATCGTCGCTCCAGCCACGCCGGAGCGCGGTATCGAGGTGCTTGAGGATGATGAGATACAGGATGTCATAGACTACATCGGCGAGACCACCGTCGCCGGCGCCTGCAAGTTCGTTCCGGCTTCCGGCGCTGCCTCGCGCATGTTCAAGGACATTTTCGCGGGCATGTCCGTACTGGAGTCCGGGGAGGACGTCCCGGCCGACGCCGCTGCCGCAAGGCTCGCGGCGGCCGTGGACCGCTTCGCCTTCTATACCGAGGAACTCTTCGGCAAGGTCGAGGACAGCCGCGGGTTCCGCCTGAACGTCGTCGAGAAGGTCCTGACCGACAAGGGTTTGGGATATGGCTCCAAGCCGAAGGGCGTGATTCGTTTCCATAAATATCCGGACGGCGAGGCCCGCACCGCCTTCGCCGAGCATCTGGTGGAGGGCCAGGATTACATGCGCGACGCCGAGGGGAACGTCAACCTTGCGGTGACCATCTCACCGGAGCACCGTCCCCTGTTCGAGGCCGCATTGGAGGAGGTCCGTGCCGCCTATGAGGAGCGTTACGGCGTGAAGTACAACGTCCGCTTCACATATCAGGACAAGGCCACCGACACCGTCGCCGTGGACAAGGACAACAGGCCTTTCCGCAAGGAGGACGGTTCGCTGCTTTTCCGTCCGGCCGGCCACGGAGCCCTTATATATAATCTGAATGAGGTGGAGGAGGAGCTCGTCTCCATCAAGAACATCGACAACGTCGCCGTCGAGCGCCTGCTCCCGCTGACCTCGAAATATAAGAAGGCCCTCATCGGCCGCGCCCTGCAGCTCCGCGACACCATCTTCGGTTTCCTCGTGGAGTTCGACATGATTACGGGCGAAGGGCTCAGTGAAGGCTTCTACAGGCCCCTCACCGGCATGATTCCCGGCATTGACAACATGCCGGAGGACCGCTACGCCACCAACGAGTGCCAGATGCTTTGCAACGAGATCGAGGAGTTCCTCCACGACGAACTTTGCATCGACATGCCTCCAGCAAAGGACTGCAGGTCCCGCGCCCTCGCCCTCAAGGACAAGCTCAACCGCCCGATCCGCGTCTGCGGCATGGTCCGCAACCAGGGCGAGCCCGGCGGAGGCCCCTTCATCATCCGCGGCAAGGACGGCTCCACTTCGCTGCAGATCCTCGAGAGCGTCCAAATCGATAAGGAGAATCCCGAGGCCGTCGCGGCCCTGAAGAACGCCACGCATTTCAATCCCGTGGACCTCGTCTGCTGCCTGCGCGACTACCGCGGCGAGAAATTCAACCTTCCCGATTACGTGGATGAGGACGCCGGTTTCATCAGCTCCAAGAGCTACCAGGGCCGCGAGCTCAAGGCGCTTGAACTCCCCGGCCTCTGGAACGGCTCGATGAGCGACTGGAACACCCTCTTCGTCGAAGTCCCGGTCGAGACCTTCAACCCCGTCAAGGTCGTCCTCGACCTTCTCCGCCCCGCCCACCAGGCCTGACGCTCCGTTTCTCCCGCTCCGTCCGCGTTGTCCCTCGCTTCCGGTCAGGGAACCCTTTTCCCGGGAAAACGGGTCGTTTCCCGGACGAACGGGCCCCCAAAAAGCGATTCTGGGCCCCAAAGGACGATTATGCCTGCAAACGGGCCCAGAGTTGGTGTTTACAGGCCCGATCGGCCCAACGGGACACTACCCTCCGACTGCTGGAGGCGAAAATAGTTGCAAAAAAAGTAAAAAAAGATTTGGAGGTTTGAAAAATGTTCGTACCTTTGCAGTGTAATAATGAACTAATACACTAAAAAGATATGATAGACATCTCCAATCTCAGTTTCAGCTACGGGTCCAACACCGTGCTGCAGAACATCTCCCTCAAACTCGAGGAGGGCCGCATCTACGGCCTCCTGGGGGAGAACGGAGTGGGCAAGACCACCCTTCTGACCCTGCTCTGCGGTCTCAAGAAGACTGAGCAGGGATCCATCTCCATCGATGGATTCAACCCTTACAAGAGGCAGCCCGAGCTGCTTCAGTCCCTTTATTATCTTCCCGATGAGGTAGCGCCCTACAACCAGGAGGCCCGCCGCTTCGCCCGCTTCGCCGGAAGCTTCTGGCCTTTGTTCGACATGAACAAGTTCCTCAGTATCATGCGCGAATTCGAGACCGACCCGGACAAGAAGATGAACAAGATGTCCGCCGGCCAGCTCAAGAAGACCTATATCGCCTTCGCTTTGGCCTGCAATCCCCGCTACCTCTTCATGGACGAGCCGACCAACGGCCTCGACATTCCGTCCAAGGCCCAGTTCCGCAAGGCCGTCGGCCTCTACACCGCCGAGGACTCCACCATCGTCATCTCCACCCACCAGGTGCGCGACCTTGAGAACATCATCGACCCGATCATCATCCTCGACCGCTGCGACGTCCTTCTGAACGCCACCGTCGAGGAGATCTCCGAGAAACTCTACTTCGACTACGGCACGACCCTCCAGCAGGGTTCGCTCTACTCGGAGCAGCTGCCCGGCGGCTTCATCCAGGTACTGCTCAACTCCGGCCAGGGGGAGAGTAAAGTCAACATCGAGGCTCTCTTCAACGCCGTACACAGGCACAAGGACCTCATCAAGGGAATGTTCAACAAATAAGGAGGAATGACCATGAACAACGTATTCGATTTCAAGAGATTCGGCAAGTATTTCGCTTACGACCTCAACAATGCCTGGAGCAATTACGGCATCTCGGCCCTCGTCATCGGCCTCCTGCCCCTCATCATGCTCATCTTCAGCGTCGTCTTCGAACTTCTGCTTAAGGGTGAGACCGCGCCTATGCCCCTCCAGGTGAAGTTCGTCCTCTTCTCCGTGGCATTCTTTGTAGTGATCCTTTCCGCCCCCGTGAAGCTCTACGGCCGCCTGACCGAGCGCCGGGTGGGTTCCGACTGGCTCATGATCCCCGCTTCGCCCTTTGAGAAGTTCCTCTCCATGGCCATCATGCTCTGCGTGGTCCTTCCGGTGGCGGTATTCGGCCTGTTCGCCGTTTGCGACCTCCTTCTCGGCTGGATCGTCCCGGCTTATGGCGGATCCATGGTCAGACAGGCCGCAACCGATTTCCCCGGTATGATGGCCCTTGCCACGTCCATGAACGGAACGGGAATTACGGGTGGCGGCTTCATCGCTCTAATGTTCCTGTCGTGGTGCGTGTCCATCCTTCCCTTCGGCCTCGGCGCCATCTGCTTCAAGAAGGGAAAGGCCGCCAAGACCATCCTCTGCATCTTCGCGCTGGAGGTCCTGCTTTCCATCCTGCTCGTAATAATTTTCAAGGGTGGATTTGACAGCGGCTTTGATCTGGGCCAGAAGCTCGAACGTCTCCTGGGCGATATGACAGCCGGAAAGGTGCAGTTCCTGATCAACCTGTTCATCAATGTCTGTTATCTGGTCGTAGTGGGCGGCCTGCTCGTCGCGCTCTTCTTCCGGATCAAGACCATCAAACACTAGAGCTATGGAATTCGACCCTAATAAACCCATCTACCTTCAGATCTGCGACGCCATCAACGAGCAGATACTGAGCGGGGCGCTCGCCCCGGAGAGCCGCATACTCTCCGTCCGCGAGTACGGCGCCTCCATAGGCGTGAACCCCAACACTGTGGCCCGGTCGTACGAGAAACTCACAGACGCCGGCATCATCTACAACAAGCGCGGCATAGGCTACTTCGTAGCCGCGTCCGCCCGGGAGATCATCCTGGAGCAGCAGCGCCGCGAATTCATGGAGAACGAGGCTCCGGCATTCCTCAAGCGTATGCGCCTCCTCGGTATCGATCCTTCGGAAATACTTAAGAATGAATAATATGAAAAAGCTTTTCAACATAATCCTCATGGCGGCTGCGGTCGCCTCCGCATCCTCCTGCGTCTTCGTGCGCGTCAATCCCAATGATTTCAACGGGGTGAAGGCCTCCGAGTTTGTGGTCGGCAGCGACAATGCCGAGACGAACACCTTCACCGTTCCGCAGTTCACCGGCATCGACTCCTCGGTCCCTGCCGACATCGACTACTACATGACCGACGGCGAACCTACCATCAAGGTGACCGCCCCGGACAATATCTTGGAAAAGTTGAAGTTCGATGTCGAAGACGGCATCCTGAAAGTGTATTTCGAAGACGGCAACCAGAGGATCACTGTCGGCAGTAAGGGCATAAAGATCGTGGCTTCCTCATCCACCCTGGAGAGCCTGGCCATCCGCGGGGCGGGGGACTTCGACGCCGATTACCTGAAGTGCTCCGGTTTCAATGTGGAAGTGTCCGGTGCCGGTGACATCACCCTGGGCTCAGTCATCTGCGGCGACCTTTCCATCGCGGTCCGCGGCGCGGGTGACATCGACGTCGCCGGTCTCGAATGCCGTACCGTTAAGGTCGACGTGGCCGGGGCAGGCGACGTCGTCCTGGCCGGCAAGGCCGAGTCCGCCAACCTGTCCATCCGCGGGGCCGGCGACATCGACGCCCGCCGTCTCGACTGCCCCGACATCACATCGAATGTGTCCGGAATGGGCTCAATAAGAAGAAAATAATCGTTTTTGTGTGTGTTTTTTCTGAAAATGCGTATATTTGTCCCAGACGTTATCTTTAACCTGGACCGGTAATCATCACCGGATGGGGAAGACACTTAGGACATATATACGCATTTTCATTCTCCTGTCATTGCTTTCTGCAGTGGCAGGTTGCGGTCATGACGACACCGGCCTAAACCCGGATTTCCTCGTCCGCAGTTTTTCTGTGACTGGTACCGTGTACGATTCGTCTGAGTCGCTCCCAGGCGTCCCCCTCGAGGACGTAACCATTTCATTGAGTGTATATTGGTATTTCAATACCGAGCGTTCCGGAGAGCCCATTTTCACCGCTGAGCTCCGGACCGGAGCCGATGGCAGGTATGAGTTCTACAAATCGTGGGTCATGACCATGCAGAACGTCTTCTACGTCCTGAAGGTTCATGACGAATCTTCGCTGAGAACCCTCCATTTCAAGCCTGTGGAACAGGAACTCTACCTGCGCCCCAACAACGACGCGTACGACGAGATCACCCACTCGTACACCGTCAAGGGCAACGATTTCTACCTGCTTCCCGAAGCTTAATGATCCTGTAACGGATCCTGTTTCCTCCGCATTCCCGCCACATGCGGGGCGTCATTCCTTTTTCCTGCGTGAAAGCCCGCCGGAAATCGGTCTTGTCCTGGAATCCAACTTTGCGGGCGATTTCCGCCAGTGAAAGGTCCCTGCGGCTTGTCAGAAGCTCGCAGGCATCATGGACGCGCAGGCGTTTACGTATGGTCAGGAAGCGGTCGCCGAGCCAGCCGTTGATGAAGGATGCCACTTCATCCCTTGGCAGGCCCAGTCTCGCTGCAAGCGTTTCGATATCCTCCCCGGCGTTGTGGTATTTCCTGAAAAGCACCCACTCTTCGAGTTCCTTCCCCAAGGTTTTGTGTGCGGGAACAGTGCAGATGCCCTTGACGGCTGAGGAGTGCAGCAGGCTGAGATAGTACAATCTGACATCCATGGTTTAAGCAGACGGGTCATTCTTTCGGTAAATTTAGTAAAATTGTCTAAATTTGCATTCTTTGAGACCCAAATACAATAAAACGATGCTTGACATTCACAATTTCGAGAGATTCGCGGAAGTGGAAACCCCGTTCTACTTCTACGACGTGGACCTTTTCCGCAGGACGGCGGATGTGCTCTCGGCACTGTCCGAAACCTACGGCATTGAGGTCCATTACGCCATCAAGACCAATTCCGAGGAGAGGCTCCTGCGGATGCTGTCGGCCGGCGGTTTCGGCGCGGACTGCGTCAGCGCCAACGAGGTGGTCCACGCCGCGAAGTGCGGCTTCGACCCCTCGCGCATCATGTTCGCCGGTGTCGGCAAGACCGACAAGGAGATCCGCACCTCTCTGGAGGTGGGGATAGGCTGCTTCAACGTCGAGTCCATCCCCGAGATGGAGGTCATCGACGCCATCGCGGGCGGCATGGGCGTCAAGGCCCCCGTCGCCCTGAGGATCAACCCCAACATCGACCCCCACACCCACAAGTACATCACCACGGGACTGGAGGAGAACAAGTTCGGTATTTCTCGCTTCGAGTTCGAGGCGGCCCTGGACAAACTCAAGGCTTGCTCCAATCTCGAGATGAAGGGACTGCTCTTCCACATCGGCTCCCAGATTACGGACGTCTCCAACGTGTTCGGCCTCGAGGGCAAGTGCGCCCGCGAGCTGGTCACCTGGTTCGAGGAGAAGGGCCTGAAGGTGGAGAACGTCGATTTCGGAGGCGGCCTGGGAGTTGATTACGAGGACCCCGACGGGCAGCCCGTGGCCGATTTCGAGACCTGGATGAAGGCGCTGAGGGAGTATTTCCCCATCGGAGGCCCGTATAAACTCCATATCGAGCCCGGCCGCGCCATAGTGGCGCAGTGCGGCTCGCTCATCGCCAGGGTGGTGTATGTCAAGAAAGGCAGGACGAAGAACTTCGTCATCGTGGATGCGGGCATGAACGACCTTATCCGCCCGGCGCTGTACGGTGCTTATCATAAGGTCGAGAACCTCACCGCCGCATACTGCCGCGGGGACAATACGAAGGATTGCGTCTATGACGTGGTGGGCCCGATCTGTGAGTCCAGCGACGTCTGGGGCGAGGGCCGCATCCTGCGGCAGACCCGCCGTGGCGACCTTCTGGCCATCCGAACGGCCGGCGCCTACGGCCGCACGATGTCCAGCCAGTACAATATGCGCGACCTTCCCAAGGCCGTGTATTCAGATGAGTTATAATGATTTAAGATATGTTTGAGAATCTATCTGAGAGACTTGAGCGTTCCTTCAAGATACTGAAGGGAGAAGGAAAGATCACTGACATCAATGTCGCCGAAACCTTGAAGGACATCCGCCGGGCCCTGCTCGACGCCGACGTAAGCTACAAGGTGGCCAAGGAGTTCTGCGACCGGGTGAAGGCCAAGGCGATGGGACAGAACGTCCTCACCGCGGTCAAGCCGCAGCAGATGATGGTCAAGATCGTCCATGACGAGCTGGCCGAATTCATGGGCAGCGAGTACACCGACATCAATGTCAAGGGGCAGCCGGGCATCGTCCTGGTCGCCGGTCTGAACGGTTCCGGTAAGACCACCTTCTCGGCTAAGCTGGCGAACCATATCAAGAGCAAGAGGGGCATGAAGGTCCTGCTCGCGGCCTGCGACACCTTCCGCCCCGCCGCCATCGAGCAATTGAAGACGCTCGGCTCCCAGGTAAATGTCCCGGTATATACTGAAGAAGGCGTCAAGGATCCTATCCAGATCGCGCAGAACGCCATCAAGACCGCCAGGAGCGAGGGCTACAGCGTAGTCGTCATCGATACTGCCGGCCGTCTGGCCGTCGACCAGGAGCTGATGGACGAAATCTCCGCCCTGCACCAGGCCGTCCATCCGACCGAGACCCTCTTCGTGGTCGACGCCATGACCGGCCAGGATGCGGTCGAGACCGCCAAGGCCTTCAACGACAGGCTCGATTTCGACGGAGTCGTCCTCACCAAGATGGACGGCGACACCCGCGGCGGTGCTGCCCTTTCCATCAAGGCCGTCGTCGGCAAGCCCATCAAGTTCGTCTCCACCGGAGAGAAGATGGAGGCGCTGGACGTGTTCCACCCTGCCCGTGTCGCCGACCGTATCCTCGGAATGGGCGATGTCGTCTCCCTCGTGGAGAAAGCCCAGGAGCAGTTCGACGAGAAGCAGGCCCGTGAGCTCAAGAAGAAACTCGCCAAGGACCAGTTCACGCTGGAGGACTTCTACGCCCAGATCCAGCAGGTCAAGAGGATGGGCAACATCAAGGACCTCGCCGGCATGCTGCCGGGAATGGACAAGGCCCTGAAGGACGTCGATATCGACAACAAGACCGCCTACAAGGCCACCGAGGCCATCATACAGTCCATGACGCCGTATGAGCGCCAGCACCCGGAGGTCATCAACGGTTCGCGCCGCAAGCGTATAGCCGACGGCTCCGGCACCACTCTGCCGGAGGTCAACCGCCTTCTCAAGCAGTTCGAAGGCACTCGCAAGATGATGAAATCCGCCGTCAACGGTTCCCTCATGCAGCAGATGCGCGGCATGAAGGGCATGCGCCACCGCTAGTTTCCGAAGAGGAGGCGCATGTCGCGGGCGATGCCCGGGCCGGCGACAGGGGCGGGGATGAACTCCCAGTGGCCGATGACCGCGGGGTCGCCGATCACGGCCGGGTCTATCGAGCCGTGCTCCGTCAGATAATCATAGATCATGTTGCGTATCTCGGGATATTTTCTGACGACGCGCTCGTCGATGCTGTCGGTGTCGATGCCGATCCTGTCCATCGTCCCGCCGCCGCCGGAGGCGCGGTAGGAGGTCATGGCCACATTGTACGTGGCGGCCGGGTCGAACGCGCTGCCGTCGGCCATGGAAGAGATCTTGATGCGCTCGCCGTAAGGCTTGGTGACGTCGACGGTGTAGTTGATGCCTCCCATCGAATCGAAGTTGAATGAGGCGTTTACGAACGACCAGCGCTCAAGGCCCGTGCGGGTGTCGGGGACGTTGTGGATGTTGAGGACGCGGTCGCCGGGTTTGGAGGCCGTGCGGATCCAGAGGTCGTACGAGGCTTCGAGGTAATCCTTCACTTCCTTGCCGCTCATCTTGATTACAAACAGCTGATTCTCATACTGGTACAGCGTGAAAAGGTCGTTGAAGACCAGCTTGCCGGCCTTAATGGTGCCGCGCTGCGTAAGGGGCGCGGCGACCGAGATCTGCGCCGGCTCGCAGCCCAGGCTGACGGTATGCAGGAGGTTGAGGTAGTCGCTCATGCCGGCGAAGGCGTCGCTGAGGTTGAAGTCGGCCTTGAGTTCTCCCACCTCGCGGAGGGTGAACGCCTTGACCGCCTCGTAATCCTTCTGGAATTCGGCCCGCATCTTGGGATCTGCCTTCTCCTTGCGGATGGGGATCAGGCCGGACTTGACGGACTTGGACGCGACCTTGCCCTTGTGAAGTGTGAGGCTCACTATTCCGTGGCCGAGATTGCGGGAATGGCTGCCTGAGTTCAACAGGGCGATGCTTCCGTTGTCGACCACATAGGGCCTGTGGTCGTGCGCACATACGAGCACGTCCACGCCCTTCAGGCTCTTGTACAGGTCAAGTCCCTGGCTCTCAAGCACCGAGCCGTCGCCCTCTCCCGTACCGGAATGGACGCAGACTATCACCACGTGCGGTTTCTCCTTGGCGATGACCATGTCCACGTCCTTCTGAACGAGGGGGATGAGCGACTCGAAGCGCATGCCGCTCCAGATGTCCTCGTCCAGCCATGCTTTGATGTTGGCGTTGTTGAAGCCAAGCACCGCCACCTTCACCCCGTTCTTTTTCAGGATGGTATAGATGGGAAAATAGGGTTTGCCGTTGTCCTCGCGTATGGAATTGCCGCCGAGGAAGGGGATTCCGAAGCTTTCGATCTCCTTGGACACGCGGTCATAGACTGCGTGTCCGGGCTCGACATCGTGGTTGCCCCACGTGATGGCGTCATAGCCCATGTAAGCGGCCATCCTGGAGTAGACGTGCGGGACTCCCGTCTCGACGTAGTTGTAGTAATATGCCGCGTTGTTGCCCTGGAGAAAGTCGCCGGCGTCGAGAAGGATGACGTTCTCCGGACCGACGGCTGTACGGACGCTGTCGACGTAGTAATATGCGGCGAGCAGGGAATTCTGCGTGCCTCCATCCACATAGGTGGAGTCGAAATAGGTGCCGTGAATGTCGTTGGTGGTCAGGATGTGGAGCTGGCGGTCACCGTCCACCGGCGCTCCGCAGGCCACTGCCATAAGGCCGGTCAGGATGAATCGCAAGGTCTTAGTCATGTCTCAGGGGTGTTGTGCTGAATGGTTATAGGCTCATGAGGGGGCCGCCGGAGCGCTGTCCGGAGCGCTTGTTCCGCGTGCCGCGCCCGGCCGGGGCGCTCTCGCGCGGATGACGGAAGGCGTCAAGGTTGAAGAGCAGCGTGGCCTTGGCCTGAAGGCCGATGAAGGGTCCTATGCGGCTCTCGGGATCCTGGCCGGCGGGGGTGATGAAGTGGCCGACGCCGGACAGCCTTGCGCTGACGAAATCCGTCGTGAGTGGCTGCCAGTACACCTCGGCGCGGTTGTACCAGGTGGGGACGCTCCTCCTGGTGAAGTAGAAGGACTGGCCCTGATAGAGCGTCCCGCAATACTTCTTGGAATCGGAGATGTCCTCATATGATGAACTCTGGTAGGTCATCAGGTTCTCTCCGTAGTAGAAGGTGTCCTCGAAGCCGATGTTCCAGTTGCGGAACGCGAAGGTGAACTCCGTCCCGAAGGGATGATGCGGTTTTTCAGCGGACTCCTCGCCCGTCTCACTGTAGAGTACTAAGTCATGGTCGATCTGGTGTGTGGCCAGGGCACCGGCCTTGACATAGAACTGCTGTACGTCAACCAGCGGGGCGAAATCGAACTTGAGGTAGGGATTGGCCAGGGCGAAGTCCACGTCGCAGGGATACAGGTAGTTGCCCGACACGTGCGTGAATGATCCGGAGAGGCCGGCCGCAAACCATTCGGCGGGCCTGAATTCGAAGGATGCAAACGTCATTTCGCCGCCGATGCGGTCGATGCCCTTCGTGCTGAGCAGGTCGGTCACGATCTCCGCGCTGAACTTGGGGAAGGTGAACTGGGCGGTGACTCCCTCGATGTTGGGGTCGTAATATATCAGGTCGTCGGCGAGCATGGCCCTGGAATAGTCTCCCTGAAGGACGGTCCTCGGATGGATGCCGGCATAGAACCCTATCTGTCCCTTGCCGGTGCTCCGCATGTAGTTGTAATAGAAGAAGATATCCTTCATCAAACCGGTATTGCGGATAGAGGATTCGTGCTCTGCCGCGGAATATGTCTCATATGCCGTGGGGTTGGTGCCCAGGTCCTTGGTGAGGTCGATGCCGAGGGCCAGCCTGTGCGTGGTCTCGCGCCCCTGGTTGAAACGAACCACCGCGGAGGGCGAGAAACGGGCGAGGTTGATGGTCCCGGATTCCAGGAAGATGTCGTTGCTGGAATTGAAATCCCTGTGGTCGAAGAAATAGTGGAAATCGACGTTGTAATCCACCTGGACTGCATTCTCCCGCTCGCCGGGCTGTAGCTGGATGCGTCCGAAAAGGTCCTGGAGGTCCTGCATGAATTGGGCCGATGCAGGGGATGCCGTTGCAAGAACTAGCAGCACTGCGGGGAGGAAGGACTTGACGTTCATGATATCGGTGATAATGATGGGATTATATGCTATTAAGATGCTTTTTTCGCAACGTACGTTGCATCGCGTGTGTATGTTACGGGTCTTTTTGCGTATTTTTGCGGAAACAGGCCAGAAAGATGCTTAAACTCCAGACAAAGGTCGAGTGCGGGACGAGTCCCGTCCGGCTGTCGTATTCCGACGGCGTAGTGCTGCTGGGCAGCTGCTTCGCCGACAACATGGGCGCCCGCATGACCGACGCGGGCTTCGACGTTTGCGTCAATCCTTTCGGTACCCTCTACAATCCCGTATCTCTCGGCAACGCCGTCGCAAGGCTGGAGAGCGGGACGCCGTTCACTGTGGCGGACTGCGTGGAGATGGGCGCGGGTGCGGGACTTGTCTGCTCGTTCCATCATCACACGTCCTTCGCCAGGAAGACTCCGGAGGAGTTCCTGGAGGCGGCGAACGCTTCGCTGGCCGCCGCCCATGCGCACTGGCGCAGGGCCGGCCTCGTCATCCTCACCCTCGGTACGGCGTACTGCTTCAGGCATCTGGAGAGCGGCCTCGTGGTCTCCAACTGCCTCAAGAGGCCTGCCCGCGAGTTTTCCCGCGACCGCCTCTCCGTCAATGAGACCGAGTCCATCCTCAGAGGCCTGACCGACAGATTCCCGGATAAGCGTTTCATCCTGACTGTCAGCCCCATACGCCACATGGGAGACGGGGCTCACGCCAACCAGCTCAGCAAGGGGACGCTCCTGCTCGCCGCAGACGCCGTGGCGGACGGGGAGCGGGTCGTGTATTTCCCTGCATATGAGATTGTCATGGACGAGCTCCGCGACTACCGTTTCTATGCCGAGGACATGGTCCATCCCAGCGCGCAGGCGGTCGATTACCTTTGGGAACGTTTCATCGATTTCGCCCTCCCGGAAGGGGAGAGGCAGACCCTGATTGACAACATGAAGGCCTGTCGCTGCAAGCAGCACAGGCCTATGGCAAGGTAGGGGAGTCCGTAACCTATTTGGCATAGGCCACCGACCTGGTTTCCCGGATGACGGTGATCTTCACCTGGCCGGGATAGGTCATCTCCTCCTGGATCTTCTGGGCGATGTCGGTGGAGAGCCTGGCGGCCTGCTCGTCGCTGACCTCTTCGGCGCCCACTATCACCCTCAGCTCGCGTCCCGCCTGGATGGCGTAGGACTTGGTGACGCCCGGATAGGACGCCGCGAGGTCCTCCATGCCCTTGAGGCGCTTGATGTACGACTCGATCACCTCGCGGCGGGCACCAGGACGGGCTCCGGAGATGGCGTCTCCGACGAGCACGAGCGGAGCGATGATGGAGGTCATCTCCATCTCCTCGTGGTGGGCTCCGATGGCGTTGCAGATCTCGGGCTTCTCCTTGTACTGCTCCGCGAGCTTCATGCCCAGCAGGGCGTGCGGCAGTTCGGGATCCTGCTCGGAGACCTTTCCGATATCGTGCAGGAGGCCTGCGCGTTTGGCGATCTTGGGGTTGAGTCCCAGCTCGGAGGCCATTATGGCGCAGATGTTCGCGACTTCGCGCGAATGCTGGAGAAGGTTCTGTCCGTATGATGAACGGTATTTCATGCGTCCGATGAGGCGGACGAGCTCCATGTTCATGCCGTGGATGCCCAGGTCGATGCAGGTGCGCTTTCCGGTCTCAAGTATCTCGTCCTCAAGCTGTTTCGACACCTTCGCGACCACCTCCTCGATGCGGGCGGGGTGGATGCGGCCGTCGATGACGAGCTGGTGGAGGGCCAGGCGGGCGACCTCCCTGCGGACGGGGTCGAATGCGGAGAGGAGGATGGCGTCGGGGGTGTCGTCCACGACGATCTCAACACCCGTGGCAGCCTCTAGGGCTCGGATGTTGCGGCCCTCGCGGCCGATGATGCGGCCCTTGATCTCGTCGTTCTCGATAGGGAAGGTTGTCACCGCGTTCTCAATCGCGGTCTCGGTGGCGGTGCGCTGTATGGTGTTGATGACGATGCGCTTGGCTTCCTTGGCGGCGTTGAGCCTGGCCTCGTCCATGGTGTCGTTGATATAGGCCTGGGCCTCGGTGCGAGCCTCGGCTTTCATGTTCTCCATCAGGACGTTCTTGGCCTCGGCGGCGCTCATGCCGGCGAGGGTCTCGAGCTGGTGGTTGACCTGGGCAATGAGTTTTTCATACTCCTCGCCCTTCTTCTCGACGTTCTCGGTTCGGGCCTGGAGGCTCTGGCGGAGGGAGTCGTTCTCCTTGATCTTGCGGGAGAGGTCCTCGTTCTTCTGGTTGAGGGAGTTCTCCTTCTGCTTGAGGCGGTTCTCGGCGTCGCGGAGCTGCGCGTTCTTCTCGCCGACATACTGGTCGTGCTCGCTCTTGAGCTGGAGGAAGCGCTCCTTCGCCTGGAGGATCTTGTCCTTCTTGATGTTCTCGGCGTCTAGCTTGATCTTCTCGGCTTCAAGGCGGGCCTGGTCGAGGATTTCCTCCCTCTTGCCCTTCAATGCCGAACGGCGTATCAATATGGAGATGGCCAGGGCGGCTGCTGCGCCCAACAAAGCGGCCAAAATACAGGGAATCAACATATTACAAAGTATATATAGTTAATAAAATTTTCGGCGCATGCCTCCCGGAAGCATACGCCGAAAAATGAAAAAAGCCGTTAGTCAGGTGTCAGAAAAATCTCATGACAAGATTTGAGCTCCGAATCAGTTCCGGCGTCCACCGTCCCGTAAACACGGAATCCCCATATAGGTGACCTTGGCCTGCCATCCCCCATTCGAGTTACCCGGTTCCGAGGAACTTGTTGTTTTCAGCACGGGGGACTAACGGCTACTTTTTATCAATGTTGTCGAGATAGGAATTTGTCTGGCTGAGCATGCGCTTGGCCTCCTCGCTGACGGAGGAAAGCCTCTTCTGGTATGACATGCGGCTGACCGTCTCGTTGAGCGCGACGAAGGAAAGCTTGTCCACAAGTGTCTTGTCCGGAAACTTCGCATCGTACACGGCGAGCTTCTGGTTGATGGTCTCGGCAGCCAGTCTCATAAGCTGCTCCATCTCCGGGGAAGTCGCCTTCAGCGGATAGTCCTTGCCGGCTATCTTGATGGTAATGCTCTGTTCCATAATCACTTTTCAAGCAAGGAGATGCATTTATCGATCTCCTTTATGAGTTTATTTATCCTATCCTTCGCGGCGTCGGAACTGCCTGTCGGTGTCAGAAACGCTTCAGCGAGCCTGAGATTCTCTATCTGTCTCTCCAACTCGGTTATTTGCTTCCTGTAGGCGTCATTGGAGGCTTCGCTCTCCGCGAGTCTGGCGCGCAGGCCGGCATTGGCCTCGCGTTCGCCCTCGTACAGTGCTATGACCCGTTCGAAATTCTTTTGAATGTCCTCAAGCATTTCTATCCAATTTACCTATACCTTGCAAATTTAGTAAAAATGCGTAAAAAATGAACTTTTCAGCAGGACAATTTTGGCTTAATTAGGCTATATTTGTGACATTATGAGCAAAAACGGAGTTTTGAAAGTCGCCGCGGTCACACCAAGGGTGTGGCTTGCGGATCCAGCGAAGAATGCAGCGGAGATCATACGTCTCGCCGGCGAGGCCGCCGGTGAGGGCGCTGACATCATAGTTTTCCCTGAACTGTGCCTGACAGGCGCGACCTGCGGGGACCTCCTGAAGCAGCCCCTGCTGCAGGAGGCCGCGCGGAAGGCGGCCGAGACGGTCGCGCAGGCCGTGGCCGGCCTGGGCGCGACGGTCGTCCTCGGCCTTCCGGTGCCCGCCGAGGGAGGCTTTGCCTCAGGGGCGGCGGTCATCCGCCGCGGCCGCTTCGTCGGCCGCGACTCCCGTTTCCTGCTGGTCACGGGCGACCGCATCCCTTCCGACCTTCCCGAAGACACGTCCCTGGTGCTGCACCTGGCGGCCGTCCCCGAGGTGGTCACACTCCACGCCAAGCGCAAGCAGGCGCTGGCGGAACTGACTTACCGCACCGGGGCGGCTTACGTGTACTGCGCCGCCGGATACGGCGAGTCCACGGGCGACGCCGTGTACGCCGGCCCTTCACTGGTGTACCAGAAGGGCCGTCTGCTCGCCGAGGCGGAGCGTTTCCGGACGGAGTCCGGCATCGTTTACGCCACCCTCGACGCTTCTGCCGAGGCCGTGGAGCCCGCTGCGGCTCCCGTCCCGCCCGCCGTCAATGCCCATCCTTTCGTGCCCTCCGACCCTGACGTGCTGGCCACGCGCTGCGAGGAGATCCTCTCCATCCAGGTCGCCGGCCTCCGCACGCGCCTGGAGCACGTCGGCTGCAAGACCGCCGTCCTTGGCATATCCGGAGGCCTCGACTCGACGCTCGCGCTGCTTGTGACCGCCGCGACCTTCGACAGCCTCGGCAAGGACCGCAAGGACATCATCGCCGTCACCATGCCGGGCTTCGGTACTTCAACCCGCACCCACTCCAACGCCTCAGACCTTATGGCCGCGCTGGGCGTGGACGCCCGGGAGATTCCCATCGGCGCCGCAGTCTCGCAGCATTTCTCCGACATATGCCATGACCCTGAAAATCATAACGTTACCTTCGAGAACGCCCAGGCTAGGGAGCGTACTCAGATACTGATGGACATCGCCAACGATACCGACGGATTGGTGGTCGGAACGGGCGACCTCTCGGAGATCGCCCTCGGCTGGTGCACCTACAACGGTGACCACATGGCCAACTATACCGTCAACGCCGACGTGCCCAAGACCCTGATGCAGGCGATGGTGCGCTGGGCGGCCGTGAACCGCTTCCCGGAGGCTCGCGAGACCCTGCTGGACATCGTCGATACTCCGATCAGCCCCGAGCTGACGCCCGTCGACGAGCACGGCAACATCAAGCAGAAGACCGAGGATCTCGTGGGACCGTACGAGCTCCACGACTTCTTCCTCTATCACCTCGTCCGCCATGCCCGCCGCCCGCGCGAGATCCGCGCCCTGGCCGTCGAGGCCTTCGCGGGCAAATACGACGAAGCCACCGTCGACCGGTGGCTCCGCAAATTCCTCTGGCGCTTCTTCTCGCAGCAGTTCAAGCGCTCCTGCTCGCCGGAAGGCCCTCGCGTCGGCTCGGTCTGCCTGTCGCCCCGCGGCGCCTGGGCAGCCCCCTCCGACGTCTCCGCCTCCCTCTGGGTCTCCGACCTCGACTAGTCTATCGCCCTTGACGCTTCCTTCTCAACGGGATCTCGCTCAAGCAGGCAGCGTTGTTAATAAATTCCTCGGGAACGGTCCCTGACTCCGGGGGAGTCGAAAGAGTCCGGAATTTTATGCGACAGTCGCAAAAATTCCGGACTTCTTTCGACCCTGTCAAGGTCGCGTTTTCTCGCTTCGCTCGAAATCCGCGGGCCTTGACACCCGCTTCCGTGCCGCGGGTGGCACGTCCCCCGGTGTCAGGGCCGTTCCCGTTGAATTCTCGGGGGGCTCACGTTGACAGCGTGTTTTGTAAAAGCCTCGTTATGAGGTGATTAAGCAAATGTCCCCCTCTAAAATCGGAGAGGGACATTCGTTTATGTTATTGATTTACTGAAAGTTACAAAACACGGCCGTTTCCAGTCACGGGGTTATAATTCCGTGACCTGGCCGATGAAGAGGACGGACTTGGTGCTTACTTCGCTGATGACAAAGTAGAACGGACGGTCGGCGTCGAAGTTGACCTTCTCCGGCTGGTACTCAGGGACGTCATACCCTCCGGGATTGGCTCCCCTTAAACGCATTTCTACAACCGTTGCGGCAGAGGCTTTTGTACCCGTCTCGCTGACTTCGATGAAGGTCTTCTGCTTCACCTTTCCGATATAGAGCGCCTTGTCGGACATGGCAGAGAAGTCGGCATTCATTCCGAATGCATCCGTCATGCCCAGGGCTTTCAGCGGATCTATGAGGTTGAATTCATCCCTTGTCATGAACGCGGGAATGTTCATGTTCACCTCACAGGGCCTTAAAGTGCCGTTGAGCGACAGCCAACGGTCGTAATCCAGCGTCGTGCCCTGGAATTTTACCCCTTCGGGAGGAAGGATGATGGACATCGAGAAGGCTCCCGTGCCATAGGGTAGGCGCAACAGCTCCCATCCGTCTCTGTCGGCATAGGAGAGGGTTCCGACGGCATACATCATGTCCGTCCTGGTCCTGCCTCCGGAGGCGTTACTGAACGGCGCCTTCTTCGAGCCGGCAAAGGCATAACGCCACTTACCCTCGAAATACAGGGCGTTGACCAATGCCATCCTGGCATCGGGGCTCAGCTCGTCCAGAAGGTCCTTGATGGTCCCTTCGGTCTTGTCCGACACCCAGTCGTTGATCTCCTTCAGGGTCGCCGGAGAGCCGAAATCACGGTTCTCTATTATCGAATCGAAAGCCTTTTCCGCGTTCCTGACGAATGCCTCCTTGACAGGAAAGTCCTTGTGGATCCATATGGAGTTGGCAATCTTCAGGTCTACGTACGGGTCGGCCTTGGCGAGTCCGTCAAGCATCTTGGAGTAATACTCCGTCATCTCCTCCTTCGTGACTTCGCCGAATCCGAGTACGGCGCGCATCTGCCGCTCGGTTTCTCCTTCCGCTCCTGTAGCCGTCATACCGAGCGCCATGGATGCGCTGAAGGGAGACAGGAGGATGGCCTCGCCGTTCCTGTCGACCCTCACCTGGTTGAACAGCTTGAAGGCGAAAATGTTGGCGGAGGCCGTCAGGTCAGCCTGGGCCTTGGTCAGCGAGATGTATTTCGAACCGGCATGTGCGTCGATACCTTCTGCTATTCCAAGTTCCATGTCCTCTTTCTGGCATGAGGCCAGTACGATGACCGCGATTGAAAACAGTGATGCTATACGTTTCATAGTAAGTGAGTTGAATTATTTACCGAGGTTGAACCGGAGGCCCGTGGCAACGGTGAACATGAATGGATGTACGGTCCGGTAGGTCTCCAATCTGAAGTTTTCTATTTCCATGGGAATCAATCCTGTTATGATATAATCGTATAAAGCCTCGCCGTAAACGGTTACATCTACGGGATTCTTTGGAGGTTTCGTCCAGGTTACTTCCGGCTCCAGGTAGAAGCCGACGTGTTCGTTGATGTTGATTTGTATGCCGCTGGCTCCTAAGAGGGAGAAATAGACGCCGTCGCGCTTTAGTTTCATGACATTGGGCGCTACACCCGAGCATTTGTCGGTGAGCGTGGCGCCAATGCAGTAATCTGCCACGACTCCGCCTCCGACATAGATATCGAGCATGTTATTCTTTACCAATGACCAATCCAGGCGCAACGGGACTCCCAGATACTGTGCGATTTGTACCTTTTCTCCCAGGGTGCCCCCCAATTTCCCGGTATTAAACCGCCATGATAAACCGGACCTATACCGGCTATACTCTAAACCGGCCGTTATTTTCAGCCTGCTCGCTACTGGAATCCCGACAGACAATCCTTCTTTGAACAAAGGGTAACTGTGCGAATGCTCTCCCAATGGCTTTCCCATTGTGTCATAAGAATCAGCGTAGTATCTTCCCCCATCCGGAAGGATCGGGATGCTTACTGTTGACAATCCGATGTGTGGCGATACGATGGCTGCGAGCAGTCCGCCTCCGGCAACGATGCCAGCAGCCGGTGCGACTCTCAGTTCAATGGGTTTGGTTGCAATGCTATTGTTGATGACTGGTGAGGGAGCGGAAACAGAAGGCTCTGGTTGGGATACCACATCGGTTTCGGGGATTGAGGTTTCTTCGGCAGGCCTGACCTCTTCCGTTTTTTCAGTAGGCTGGGTGTTATCGGTTGTGGCTGGCTCAAGCACATGAACTGGGGAATGCTTCGTCTCCTTGGGCGTAACTGCCTGGGAGACAAGAATATCGGATTGTAAGGGTTCTTCGGTTTTGACAGTATCCGCGACTGCGGCGACAGGCACGTGGGGCTGCTGTATGATCTGGATGCCGTCCTCCGTCACGGACGCTTTGCGGAGGAGAAGGATGGCTGCCAGGCCGGCGGCCGCGGCGGGCGCCAGTGCCCAAAGCAGGGGACGGTGCCTGGCGGCGGAACGGCCGGCCGTGACGGACCGTGCGGCGTCCAGGCGGGCGTGGAACTCGTCGAAAACGCTTTCAGGAAGGGTACCGACGGGCTCTTCCATCTTCTCCTTGACTATGTCTTCCCACTTTTTCATATGCCTTGTTCCTTCAAATATTGCCTTATCTTTTCTTTCAGCTGTTTCCTCGCTTTTGCCAGTGTACTGGTCGAGCTTGTCTCGCTTATTCCAAGCATCCTGCCGATCTCCTTGTGCGGGTATCCTTCAACGCAGTACAGGTTAAATACTGCCCTTCTTAGTTCCGGCAACCCGGCTATCCACTCCAGGAGCCTCTCCTTCGGTATAGCCACCATTTCATCTACAGTTGGTTCAGGGATATCGTCATGCTCCCACAAATCCATGGGGACCATCCGCCGGCGATGCCGCTTGATATGGTTGATGGCCTTGTTGACAGCGATACGGCTTATCCATCTGTACAGGGAACCTTCCCCGGTGTACTTGTATGTATCTATTTTTCCGAGAGCCTGAACGAGCGTCTCCAGCATCAGGTCCTTCGCTTCGCCGTCGTCTCCGAGATAGCGCCTGCAGAGTGTATCCAGCCTTGCTGCATATCTCCTATACAGCTCATCCTCCGCCATTCTGTCCCTCTGCGAGCAGTACCTGGCCAGCGACTGCTCGTCAAGTTCCTTATACACTTTCAATCATTCACATTAATAACACATAATATCCCGGAATGCGTCTCCAGGCCGGTGAAAAAAGATTTCCGTACCGGAACAGGGCCTAAACCGGTACGGTTTCGATAAAAAAGGCATTTCCGTACCGGAATGAACCTTGAACCGGTACGGAAGGGCGGGGCGGAGATGAAAGGGAAGCTAGAGCGTCTCGATCAGGCGGGTGAAGACGGCGCACATGCGGTCGGCGGCGGCGTCGGCCGCGCGCACGACGTCGTCGCCGTCGTTGAAGTTGCGCGGGACGTTGTCGGTGTTGCACTTGTTGGTGATCACTGACATTCCGAACACCCTGATGCCGCAGTGGCGGGCCACGATGACTTCAGGAATCGTGGACATGCCCAGCACGTCGGCGCCTGCGATGCGGTAGAACCTCACCTCGGCCGGAGTCTCGTAGGTCGGGCCAGGACTGCCGAAATAAACGCCTTTGTGATACCTCACTCCCATCTCCGTCGCGATCTGCTGCGCCCGCTCGATGAGTTCGAGGTCGTACGCGCAGGTCATGTCGGGGAAGCGGGGGCCGAACTTCTCGAAGTTGGGGCCGATGAGCGGGTTTGGGAACAGGCTTATGTGGTCCTTGATGATCATCAGGTCTCCGACCTCGTAATCGGGGTTGCAGCCTCCGGCGGCGTTGGATACGAAAAGGTACTCGATGCCGAGCGTCTTCATCACGCGTACGGGCAGGGTGACGAGTTCCATTGGATAACCCTCATAATAGTGGAAACGTCCCTGCATCGCCATCACGAACTTCCCTCCGAAGTCGCCGGCGATGAAATTGCCCTTGTGGCCGATGGCCGTCGACACCGGGAATCCGGGTATGGTGCGGTAAGGTATCACTATGGGATTCTCAATCCTGTCCGCCAGTTTGCCGAGGCCGCTGCCGAGCACGATGCCTATCTGCGGAGTACGGCCTCCGAGCCTTTCGAGGATGAATTCCGTCGCTGTCTGAATCTTCTCAACCCTTGGGTCCATGATATGGTCGATTTAACGTAAGTGTATCTGTGAAAGAACTTTGCGGGCCTCTCGAAGGACCTCCTCCTCGCCTTCGACCACGCGGTGCTTCATCACGAAGCGCCCTCCGGCGATGACCGAGTCGATGCAGTCGCTGTGGGCTGAGTAGATGAAGTTGGCCAGGAACGGGCCGGGGGAGAGGAAGAACGTGGAATTAGTGTCCACGATGGAAATGTCGGCGAGGCAGCCCTCGGCGATGCGTCCCGCATCGATCCGCAGGGCGCGCGCGCCGTTCACCGTCGCCATAGCGATGAGCTCGTCCAAAGGCATGGCCTTGGGGTCGTTCCTCACCGCCTTCTGGAAGAGCGCCGAGGTCTTCATGGCCTCGAGCATGTCCAGGTTGTTGGACGAGGCGCAGCCGTCGGTGCCGAGACAGACATTCGCCCCCGCATCCCTCAGCTCGTCATAGGGGAAATGATATCCCGAGCAGAGTTTGGCGTTGGAGTTGACGTTGTGGACGCAGTTGACCTTCCTCTCGCCAAGGATGCGTATGTCGTTGGAGGTCAGCCAGAGGGTATGGCCCGCGATGACGTTGTGGTCCAGCACTCCCAGCCTGTCGAGGTACTCCACCGGAGTGAGGCCCCCGTGCGCGACCCTGCAGTCGTCCACCTCCTTGCGGGTCTCGCACAGGTGGATGTGCAGGGGCAGGTCGCGTTTCTTGGCGAACTCCGAAGTCCAGACTATCATGGGCTCGCTCACCGAGTACACCGCGTGGAAGGACATCGTGAAGATGTGCCTGTCGCCGGCCTCGGCCTTGTACATCTCATAGCGCTCCACGCACTGCTCCTTCTGGCGTTCGGCCGTCTCCGGGTCGTCCTTGTCCATCACGTCGTAGCCCGTCGCAACCCTTATGCCGGCCTCCTTGACGGCCTGGACGGTGGAAGGGAAGGACCAGTACTGGTCGTTGAAGGTCGTCGTGCCGGTGCGTATCATCTCGATCGCCGCGACCCTGCTGCCCCAGTAGATGAAGTCGTGGTCTATGCCGGCCTCGATGTCCCAGATGCGTTTGAGCCAGTCCGCGAACACCACGTCTTCCCCGATGCCGCGCATCAGGGACATGGCCGCGTGTGTGTGCATGTTGATGAATCCCGGGACTGCGACCTTGCCGGTGCAATCCATGGTTTCGGAGGCATCGATGGCGGGGCCTCCCGCAGGGACGATGCCGGCGATCCTGCCGGCCTCGATGCGGATGTCGACGGACCTGCCGTCCAGAATTATGTTCTTCAGAAGGATGTCGGTCATGGTGTAATGTGGTCAGTGGTCAAAAAAAGCCGGCGTTTGCACGGACCGGCGGAACATTGTCAGGCTAGAGCTCGTCGAAATCGACGTCTCCGCCCCCGGGCTGCGGTGCCCCGCCTTCGCCGAGACACTTCTCCCTGATGTAGCCTATGACGTCGGCAAGTCCCTCCTGGAACTTGTCGAAGTCCTCCTTGTAAAGGAATATCTTGTGCTTGTCGAACGTGAACGAGCCGTCACGCTCCTGCCTGCGCTTGCTCTCCGTGATGGTGAGGTAGAAATCGTCGCCGCCCTTGGTGGACTTGACGTCGAAGAAATATGTACGCTTGCCGGCCCTGACCGGCTTGGAGAAGACGTCCTCGCCGCTTCTCTCCCTGTCACCGGACCTGTCGAAATCCTCTCTGTACATGGTCTTGATTTTATTGCTTTTCCTCACAAAAATAGGATTTTTTCCCGATTCTAGTGTTATCTTTGCAGAAATTTGTTTGAAATATCATGCTGAACAGAAGAATTCTCAGGATAAAGGCTTTCAAGGTGCTCTACAGCTATGCTGAAAACCCTTCCATGTCCCTGAAAGAGGCCCAGGCGCAGTTGGAACTGTCCTGCAAGGCCACCAGGAACCTTTATCTCTTTATGCTCGCCATCATCCCTGCCCTCACCGAGGAGGCGCGCGCCCGCATCGAGGCCGCCCGCCACAAGTTCAATCCCACGGAGGAGGAGAAGCATCCAAACCTCAAGTTCGTCGAAAACGCCCTCGCACCCATACTCACGGAGGACCCCGATTTCCAGAAGGCCGTCTCCAGGGAGAAACTCTCCTGGGAGCAGTACGACGCCCTTCTCCGCAAGATGTTCGACAGCATCCGCTCCAAGCCCTATTACGAAAAGTACATGTCCTCGCCGGAGCGTTCCCTCTCCTCCGACGTCAGGCTCTTCACCCGCATCTACGAGGAGGAGTTCGTGGACAACGCCGACCTGGAGGACATCCTTGAGGACCTCTCCATTTTCTGGAACGACGATCTCGCTTACGCGCTGACCTGCTGCTGCAGGACGCTGGAGGATTTCGCGGCCGGCAGGCGCTGGGCGCTCCCGCCGCTCTACCTCAGCGAGATGTCCGGCCGCGAGGGCATGGACAGCGACAAGCTCTTCGTCACCGAGCTGCTCCGCGCCGCGTACCGCGGTTACGACAAGTATTTCGACAAGATAGCCGCGGCCGTGCCGAAATGGGACAAGGACAGGCTCTTCATCATCGACATCGTGCTGATAATCTGCGGCCTCGCGGAGGCGAAGACCTTCCCGGAGATCCCCGTCAAGGTCACGATCAACGAGTATGTGGACATCTCCAAGTATTATAGCACCCCCAAGAGCCGCTCCTTCGTCAACGGCATCCTGGACGGCATCATCCAGGAGATGGTGGCCTCCGGCGAGATCGTCAAGTCCGGCCGCGGCCTGCTCTAGGCTTGTTTTTCCGAAGTTTTAACCGTATATTTGTAAATACAAAACATTACTGAACATGAATACTCTTTTCATCCTCCAGGCCCAGGCCGCTGGCCAGGCCGCAGGCCAGGGCGCGGGAGCGGGCTTCTGGGTCATGATCCTCCTTCTCTTCGGCGTTATGTACTTCTTCATGATCCGTCCCCAGCGCAAGCAGCAGAAGGAGCTCGACGCTTTCCGTTCAAGCCTCAAGAAGGGCGACAAGGTAGTCACCACCGGAGGCATCTACGGCACCGTGGACGAGATCACCGACAGGACCGTCCTCATCAAGGTTGACGGCGACGTCAAGCTCAGAATGGACAAGAGCGCCATAATGAAGGATCCCAACGCCCAGTAGTACGGGATATTATCCATGTCTGGGGAAGCTTTGCACAGGCTTGTCCTGAAGCTTGGCATCAACGGGAGGGACTTGGCGGTTTTTCTGCTGTCTCTCCTGTTGGCGTTCAGTATATGGATATCCCACAACCTTTCCCTCCAGTATTCCTCGGTGGTCAGCGTGCCCGTCATTGCGACCAGCAACATCGAGGGGCATCAGGCCGAGTCATCCAACACCAGCCCCGTAGTGGCCCGCGTCAGGACCACGGGTTACAGGCTGCTCCGCAAGAACCGCATGTCCCGGAGGGGGCAGCTGCGCGTGTATTTCTCGCCCGACGACCTCCACCACGACACGGAGGACATCTACTACATCACCAGCAACGAGCTTTCCGGCTATTTCAGCGAGATATTCGGGGACAATTTCCAGCTTGAGTCCTTCGTGTCCTCGAGCGTGCAGTTCCGTTTCCCCGAGGAGAACCACAAGACCGTGCCAGTCCAGGCCGTCAGCGTGGTGAGTTTCAAGCCCCAATACATGTCTCCGGCCCCCATGAAGATAGTGCCCGACTCCGTCATCGTGTACGGCGAGCCCCTCCATCTCCAGAACATAGACCGCGTGGTCACGGAGACCATCACCCTGCAGAACCTTTCCTCTGGGGCGCACGGCATGGCGCGGATCGAGGTGCCCAGGGGCGGCGTACGCCTGTCGGACACCGAGGTCAGCTACGCCCTCGATGTCACCCGCTACGTGGAGATACGCCGCGAGGTGAAGGTGGGTACCCGCAACGTCCCGGCCGGACGTGACCTTACGGTGTTCCCTTCGGTCGCGGACGTCGTGTTCCGCTGCGTCTTCCCCCTGGCCTCGGACCCTACCGAAAACATCTCCTTCTACGTGGACTATAACGATTTCGCCAGCTCCATCAACGGGCGCTGCGTGCCCCGTGACAGCGGGCTTCCTTCGAGCGTAATCGACTATACCGTGGATCCGCAAGTGCTGGAGTGCGTCGAAAACCTCACGAGATGAAAACCATCCTGGTCACCGGCGGCATAGGGAGCGGCAAGTCGGCCGTGTGCCGCCACCTGGCCTCCAGAGGCTTTCCCGTTTATGACTCCGACGACAGAGCCAAGCGCCTCTACGACGAGGTCCCCGGCCTGCCGGCGCGCGTCGACGCGGCGCTGGGCGGGGGACTGCTTGACGCGGACGGCCGGCTCGACCGCAGGGCGCTGGCCGCCGCGGTCTTCTCCGACCCCGCCGCCCTTCGGACGCTGGAATCCATCATCCATCCTGCGGTCCTGGAGGATTTCCTCCGCTGGAGGGACGCACAGGACGCCGGTGCGGTGTTCATGGAGTCCGCCATCGCCGCCCGCCTGCCCCTCTTCAAGGGCGTCTTCGACGCCGTCGTGCTGGTGGAGGCCCCGGAATCTGTGAGGCTGGAGCGGGCCTGCAGGCGTGACGGCGCGAGCCCGGAGGCGGTCCTGGAACGCATCCGCGCCCAGCGCTTCGACGATATCGCCCCCGACGCGGTCATCGTCAACGACGGCACGGAGGAAGAACTTCTCGCACGCACGGACGAAACCTTGGAAAAAATAGTATATTTGCAGGAACAAAACATTAAAGAAATGAAAACAGACCTTTCGAAAATCCTTTCCGTATCCGGCCACCACGGCCTGTACCTTTATATAGCCCAGGCGCGCAACGGCGCCATCGCCGAGTCCCTCGCCGACAAGAAACGCACCGTCTTCGACGTGCGCAGCCGCATCACCACCCTCGCCGACATCGCCATCTTCACCTCTGAGGGCGAACTCAAGCTCAAGGACGTCTTCGAGGCCCTTCACAAGACCCTCGGAGAGGCTGATGCGCCCGGCGCCAAGTCGTCACCAGACCAGCTCAAGGCCCTTTTCGCCGAGGCCGTCCCCGATTATGACGAGGACCGCTTCTACGTGTCCCACATGAAGAAGGTCGTCGAGTGGTACAACGAACTGAAGGCCTTCGCCTCCCTCGATTTCGTCGAGGAGGAGGAAGAAGAGTCCGCCGAGACCCCTTCCGAGGATCCCGCCAATGACTAAAAGGCTGCAGGTCGTCACGCTCGGCTGCTCCAAGAACACCGTGGACACCGAGCACCTCCTCTCGCAGGTCGGGCATGCCTATGAGATTGTGCCCGAAGGCGCGGAGGAGAAGGTCGACGTGCTGCTTGTCAATACCTGCGGATTCATCGGGGATGCCAAGGAAGAGTCCATCCAGGCCATCCTGGAGGCCGCCGGACGCAAGAAAGACGGCCTGGCTGACAGGCTGATGGTCTTCGGCTGCCTTTCCCAGAGGTACGTCTCCGAGCTCCCTGAACTGATACCCGAGGTGGACGCCTGGTTCGGCGCCCGCGACCTCGACCCCGTCGTGCGGGCGCTGGGCGTGGAGCCTGTGCCGGCCCGCCGGCACGAAAGGCTCCTCACCGGCCGCGCCCCCGGCTACGCCTGCCTGAAGATTTCCGAAGGCTGCGACCGGCGGTGCTCGTACTGCGCCATCCCGTTCATACGCGGCGCCCACCGTTCCGTCCCCATGGAGGAACTCGTGGAGGAGGCGCGTTTCCTCGCCTCGCAGGGCGTACACGAGCTTGTCATCATCGCCCAGGACACCACCTATTACGGGCTCGATCTCTATCACAGGCGCGCCCTGGCGGAGCTCCTCCGCCGCCTTTCCGAAGTCGAAGGGATAGAATGGCTGCGCATCCATTATTCCTATCCCGCGGATTTTCCCGAGGACGTCCTCGAGGAGATGGCGACCAACCCCAAGGTCTGTCCCTACCTCGACATACCCCTCCAGCACGTCTCCGACAGGATGCTGGACATGATGCACCGCCATGTGGACGGCGCTTGGACCAGGGCCCTCATCCGCAGGATGCGGGAGAAGGTCCCCGGCGTAGTGCTCCGCACCACGATGATAGTGGGACATCCGGGCGAGACGCAGGAGGATTTCGACGAGCTGCTGGACTTCGTCAGGGAGGCGCGTTTCGAGCGCCTCGGCGCCTTCACCTACTCAGAGGAGGAGGGGACATTCGGGGCGGAGCATTTTGTGGACGACGTGCCCAAGGAGGTAAAGGACGCCCGCCTGGACGCCCTCATGTCCCTCCAGAAGGAGATTTCCCTGGATTTCAACCGCTCGCGCGTCGGCACCGTGGAGCGCGTGCTCGTCGACGACTGGGTGGACGGCATACTCGTCTGCAGGAGCCGTTACGAGAGTCCCGACGTCGATGGCGAGATTCTTGTAAGGTATCCCGACGGGTCGCCTGTCGGCAGTTTCGTGGACGTGCGTATCATCGGAGCCGACGAGTATGACCTTATAGCAGAAATGGTAGAATGATGCATATGGAAAAAACCTTGTCTTTGCTGGCGCTGGCGCTGGGCATGACGCTGGCGTCGTGCTCTCCGTCCGCCTATGTGCTCGACCTTGAGTCGCGCAAACCGTCCGAATCGGGTCTCGACCTGAGCGGCAAGAGCCTGTCCGTCATCTATCTCGAGTCTCCTGACGGACGCGACTCGCTCTTCAACAACCGTGTTGCCGACGCACTCGCGTATGGCCTCGAGGCTGATTATTTCGACGGCGCCGAAGCCGTCAAGGTCTATAATCTGGTAAAGGACGAATCCGGGGACTATTCCTCCAGGGATACCGTATCCGATTATGTGATGCTGCTCGACAGCGACGTCGTCATGATCCTTGACACTCCCGAGGTGGCGGAGAACCCAGGCGGACGCCCGTACACCGCCGCCAGCAGGCTCTATGTCTATGACTCTATGGCGGGGGAGAACGACGGCATCACGACGCTTCAGAGCACTGCGGCCATCACCGGGCTGGAAGACGCCAGCCGTGCAATGAACGTGGGTACCGCTCTGCTAAAGCCGCTTCGCAGCCAGTGGAAGCACGAGTCGTACACAGTGCTTTACTTCGACGGGATGGGCCGCAAGTGGATAGACGCCGTCCTGAAGGCAGACGACATGAAATGGGACGAGGCCATCTCGCTGTGGATGGACCTTGCGAAGCATAAGAACCCTACGGCCTCTTCATGCGCGCGCTATAACATCGCCCTGGGATGCTACATGCTCGGGCAGTACGACCTGGCGATGGAGTGGCTGGATTCGTCAGACTCCGTCCTTCCCCTATCCTTGAACAGGGGACTCCGCAAGAGGATACTAGAAAAGCAGGGGGCTATTTCTTCCGATTGATCTTATCCTTGACCTTCTCCTGGATCTCCTTCCGCTTGACTTCCCAGCGGGAGGCGATTTTTTCTGCGTGCTTGTCCCCGAAATGGGGGAAGCGCTGCTTGATCCATCCGACCTTCTGCTTGATGTAGGATTCGACGTGGCGGGCCTTCTTCTCGAGGTACATCTCGTCGAAGTCGACCAGGATGCCCGTCTCCTCCACGTCTCCGAACTCGTCGTTTATGGCCGTCCCGAAGAACTTTATCTCCGGTGACGTGTTCATGTACGCGTTCACGAGCGGGGGTATGGAGGTGCCCAGCGAATGGATGGCTTCTTTCAGCAGCTTGTAGTCCGTCTTGAAGTCGTCCGCCTTAAGGATGAGGTCCATCATGCGGGGGTCATGGTCGATCTTCAGGGGGTTGTAAGGGATTGCAAGCGCCTCATTGTCAGGGAAATGCTTGGCGAAGAAATGCAGGATGAGGTCGCGGCCGCAGCGGTTGAAGGCCGGATACATCGTCACCTTTCCGAAGAAATATGTCATCTGAGGATGCAGGACCATCAGGATCGTAAGGCCGTCCCAGAGGTTGTCCAGGGCGAAGAGGGCCTTCGCGCCGGCTTTCGAGCTCTGGTACTCGGGCGTGACGAACGAGCGTCCCAGTTCGATGACGTGCGGGAGATAGTCGTTGATGAACTTGTCCGAGAATTTGAAGAGGTGGGACGTCGCCAGGCGGGGTTGCCCGTTCTCCATCAGCTGGATGTCCGGACCCAGGATGAAGCGGTAGCCGCCGAGGATGGCTTCGGCGTCGGGATCCCATACGATCAGCTGCTTGCACGGTTTCTCCATGGTGTCGAACTCGTCGATGTCGAGGGCCTTGCCCGTGCCTCCTCCCGCGTCGCGGAAGGTTATCTCGCGCAGGCGGCCGATCTCCCGCATGGTGTTGGGGGAGTCCTTGTAATCAACGATGTAGATCTCGTTGCCGCCTTTGTTGGTGTCCCTGAGTTTCTTGTCCGGAGTCAGTTCGGCCTTGACGAGATTGATGTCCACCGGGTCGATGATCTTTTCCATAATCCTTAGGCTATATGGTATAAACGAGTTGCCTGCACCATTCCGCCCACTCCTTGGGAGTCTTGGAGGAGTCGAAGTGCTCCGGCGGCAGCGGCTTTCCTATCTTTACGGTGTATGTCCCGTGCATGCCGCGGACCATCTCGTCCGGAAGGAACAGCATGGGGAGGCTGAACTTGATTTTCAACAGCTTGCAGAGCTTGTCGATGCGGTAGAAGCGAGGGGAGTTCTGGCCTACGAAGTGCACGGGGACGACGTAGCGTCCCGTGGCGACGCTCTTGGTGATGAAGGTCTTGCCCCAGGGGAGGTCCTGGATCTTCCCGTCGACCTTGCGGGAGCAGATGCCCGCGGGGAAGATTATCATGTGGTTCTCGGAGTTGAAGGCCTCGTCGATGAGGCGGGGCAGCTCGCGGGCCTGGCCGCCGAGCTTGTTGATGGGGACGCACATGGGCGCTATGCCCTTGACATTCATCAGCAGGTCGTTGACGAGGTATTTGATCTTTCCGTCGAAACGCGTGCCGAAGACGCTGCCGAGGGCGATGCCGTCGATGCCTCCCAGGGGGTGGTTGGATGCGAACGTGAAGCGTACGTCGTCACCGAATCCGTCGAGGTTCTCCATGCCCTCGACGTTGATGGTGACGTCGAGCGCCTTCATGCAGTTCACGCAGAACTCGACGCCTTCGTAACCCTGCTCCAGATAACTGTTGATGAGGTCCTGGTGGATGAATTTCTTCCCCCAGTTGATGAGAAAACGCGGTACGCGGCCTTTTCCGGCGCGGCTGTCGACGATTTTCTCAAGGTCGAAACGCAAGGATGGATCAATCACAACAATAGGTTTTAGTACACAAATGTATGAAAAAAAACCAATGTTGTCAATCGGTTATGGGAAAAAGTGAGGCTACTTTTCCTGGTATCTATAGGCTTCGATGCCGCTGAGCAGGGGCTCTGCACGTGATGAGAGGATGCGGATGCGGAGGGTGTCCGTGGTGACGTCGGGGAGGCGCACGATGCGCCGGAAACCGACGTTGGTGCCGGACGCGACCTCGGTCCACCGCCCGTCGATGCGGGCGTCGACGGCGAAGGATTCTATCCTCTCACCGACGGAGCCGACGGGCTCGCGCAGGATAATGCGGTTGAGGGTGACCGGTTCGCGGAGCCTGACGACCATGCCGTCGGCCTTGGCCCATGTATCCTGGCACCCGTCCAGGGCTCGCTTCGGCCCCTTGGCGCCGGCCAGCAGGCCGCAGCCCTCTCCGTAAGTCTCGCGTATGCGCCTCCCGACCTCGCGGAGGACGGAGGCATCCCGCTCCGAGAAGCGTCCCTCACGGTTCGGCGGAACGTTCAGGAGGAGGATGGAGTTGCCTCCGACGGAACGTTCGTAAATGTCGAAGACATTGTCGGCGCTGCGCACCCCCTGGTTCTCGTCGTCGCTGAAGAACCATCCCGCACGGATCGAGACGTCGGTCTCCGCGGGCAGGTAATGCAGGTAGAAGGGCTTGGCATGTGAGGTATAGACTTCACGCGTGCCCAGTTCTCCGAGCATGTCCTCGAACGCGGTCATGACAGCCGGGTCCTCGTCGAAGGTGACGACGTTGAACTCCGCGTCGCGTGTCTCTCCTGCTTCATTGCCGCACCAGCGGACATCCTCCCGGCCGAAAACGGTCGCGTCGGGAGCCAGGGTGCGTATGACCTCCCTCCATGCGGTGTAATCATAGGTCTGCCCGCCCTTGCGCTTGGGATGTGCGCCGTCCAGCCAGACTTCGGAGATGGGACCGTATTCGGTGAGGAGCTCGAAGAGCTGGTTCAGATAGTACTCGTTATAGTCGTCCAGCTCGAAGCGGAAGGTGGTCTTGTTCGCGAAGGGACGCCCCTCCACCTCGCGGGGGATGGTGCGCATGGTCTTGGGACTGAGATTACCGTACAGGCCGTCCGGCGACTCTATCTGGTACAGGTCGGCGGGGGAGAGGTAGATGCCCAGTTTGAGGCCGTATTCCCGGCAGGACTCCGAGAGTTCGCGCAGCACATCGCCCTTGCCGTCCTTGTAGCCGGTGGACATGATGCCGTGGGTGGTGTACCGGGTCTGCCAGAGACAGAATCCGTCATGGTGCTTGACGGTGAGGATGACCATCTTCATGCCGGCTTCCTTCATCTCCCTGCACCACTCGTCGGTGTGGAGTTCCTTGAGGTCGAAGACGGCTGGATCCTCGAATCCCGTGCCCCATTCGCGCTGCGTGAAGGTATTGGGACCGAAATGAAGGAATCCTATGAAGCCGTTCTCCATCGCTTCCAGCTGCCTCGGCGTCGGAACAAGGTTGGCCGCTTTTTCAATGATGGCCTCTTCCGTGTCGGAAGGGTCTACCCGGACAGTCCCGACATGTGTTTCATTGCGTGAGGGGGAGCAAGCGACGGCCAGTGCCAACAGGACCGGCAGGAGCGCAGGGAGCGGCTTTATCATGGGATATGGTGTTTAGCTGAGGTCGAAGGAGAACCTTTCCCAGGGGAACTCCGCGTCCTTGCCGTGGAAAAGCACTCCGTAAAGGTGCTCGATAAGGGGGAACTCCGCCATGTCCACCTTTCCGTAGGCGGTCATGAAACCCCTCTGTGCGAGGATGGAGATGCCTTCGTAAAGGCTCTTGACGGCGCTGATGGACTCCAGGGTAATGCCCTTGAGGCGTTCCCTGGCTTCCTCGAGGCTGTAACCCTCGCCGAGCAGGATGCCGAAGGAGCGTGTGCGTCCGCCCTCGACGGTGACGAAAAGGTCTGCAAGGCCCATGGAGATGCAGTCGGACTCCGCGCCGACGGTGCGGAGGATGCGGCGCATCTCGCGGGCGGCCTGGAAGAAGACCGCGGCCTGGGCGTTCACGCCCGTCGGCCGCGCCGCTCCCGGGCGCTGCCCCAGGCCTATGGCGATGGCGGGGCCGAGCGCATAGGCGTTCTTGATGGCCACCGCGTACTCGAGGCCGGTGACGTCGTGGGTGCGGGAGACGTGAAGGCTGTCGGTTTCCAAGCTTTCCTTCATCATGCATAGGACGTCGGGGTCCTCGCCGCTGATGGTGGTGACGGTATGCTCGCCGTTAATGATGTCCTGGGCTATGCCGGGGCCGCCCAGCATATAGACCTTGCGGTGTAAACCCTTGGTCGCCAGCTGTTTCTCCCAATACTGGGGCCAGGTGGAGAGCATTCCGTCCTCACCTACGCGGAGGCCCTTGACCACGGTGAAAACCGGGATCTCCTCCGGAAGGTATGCGAGTACGTTCTCAAGGAACCATTCGGCACCGTAAGACGAGATGCCGCCTATGACGTAGTCGGAGCCGGGCACCACTTCCTTCCAGTCCTCGAAGTGGTGGAAGGTGATGCCGGCCGGGAAGGGACGGGATATCTTCGGATTGGAGCCGGTGCGGATGCACTCATCGATGACCTCCCTGTCGAAGGGGGTGCCGACGATCCTGATGTTCACGCCGTTCATGGAGAGGGGGAACACCAGGGCCGAGCCCATCACTCCAAGTCCTATTATGGTAACTGTCATTGACATTAAATGCTTGTATAGCCTCCTTCGCCTTTCGAAGGGGGACTGCAAAGTTAGTGTTTTGAACGGTAATTATCAATTCTTTCTTATCTTTGCAGATTGAAAGGTGGAGCGATCTGCCGCGGCTTCGGCCGAGGAAAGTCCGGACAGGGAAGGGCACCCCGCTGCGGAAAGCGCAGGTGGGAGCAATCTTACGCCGGCCGTAACAGAGAATGACCGCCGCCTTCGCTGAGAGGCTCCGCCTCTGACGGAAGACGGCAAGGGTGAAAACGCGAGGCAAGGGCTCACGACGCCGGGCAGCGATGTCCGGCGGGTACGGCACCGGGGCCTGCAAGACCAAATATACCGGCAGACGAGGGCGGCCCGCCCGATGCCGGGGGGTAGGTTGCGAAGATAAATGGCAGATTCAAAAACAGAAACCGGCTTACGGCTCCACCTTTTTTTGAAAGTACACTCAACAGCTTGATGATGAGAAGATTATATTTAGTGTTGTCCATCCTTGCCGCCGCGTTGCTGTGCTGCAGCTGCGAGGCCAAGGTCAAGGAGTACAAGGTGAAGGTCGTGAAGGAGTACCCTCACGACACGGGCTCCTATACCCAGGGCCTTTTCTTCTACAAGGGGGACATGTACGAGAGCACGGGCCAGTACGGCTCCTCGACCTTCCGCAAGGTCGAGCTGTCCACCGGCGAGGCCCTGGAGAAGCTCAAGTTCAACCGCAAGTACTTCGTCGAGGGTTCCGTGGTTCTCGGGGACAACCTTTACATCCTGACCTGGGAGAGCAGGGTGGCGTTCATCTACGACGCCAATACTCTGGAGTACAAGTCCACGTTCAATTACCCACGCGAAGGGTGGGGGCTCACCACCGACGGGAAGCAGCTAATCGCCTCGGACGGCAGTTCCAGGCTGTTCTTCATGGATGGGGACTACAAACTCCTGAAGACCGTTGACGTCAAGCTTGACGGCCGTCCCGTCCGCAACCTTAACGAGCTTGAGTATATCGACGGCAAGGTCTGGGCCAACGTCTATACCACCGACCTCATCCTCATCATCAATCCTTCCACCGGCGTCGTGGAGGGCAAGGTCGACTGCACCGGGCTGCTGCCCCAGCATCTGCGCGACCAGAACACCGACGTCCTCAACGGCATCGCCCTCGATCCCGATACCGGAAAGATCTACCTCACCGGCAAATACTGGAAGCGTCTCTACGAGATCGAACTCGTCGAGAAAAAGTAGCGCTTTCCCCTCTCATCCGGGCCTGAAAACGCTTATTTCAGTCCCGGAAAGATGTTTTTCCACTCCAACGGGCCCGAAAACACCTCTCCCAGGCCCGAACAGCCACCCTGCTGCCCAATGGGGAATGAAAATGCCATTTTCATTCCCAAAACCGCTTTTTTCCTGCAAATGGGAATGAAAACGCCATTCCCATGCCCGGGAAGTCGTCCCGTCGATTCTTCCTGAGTGATTGAGACACAAGCGACTACGTCCAAAGCGACAGAGAGTATAAAATAACATCTTATATATTCAAATATGCAAATTCTTAAAAAATAAACGGAACTCTTTATTTTTTCTTAAAAAAGTTTGCAGATTAACAAAAGTTCACTACCTTTGCATTGAACTTAAAACGTTACAATTGGACACACTCTACTCTTGCAAAAGAGATCTAACCAACAATAATTAACCTTTTCAGAGGTAAAATACACTACTAACTAACCGATTAACCCCGCAGTGATGCGGGGTTAATTCGTTTATCGTACGAGGGTGTCTTCTCAGGAAATGATAATGGTTATTTCTTAAGAAGTCCGGGGCGGAGGGCCTTGGTGCGGGCGAGCGCCTGCTCGTCCTGCCACGCGCGTATGAGCTTGGGATTGCCGCTGAGAAGGACGTCGGGGACCTTCCAGCCGTTGAACTCCGCGGGGCGGGTGTAGACGGGAGGGGAGAGGAGGTCGTCCTGGAAGGAATCGCTCAGCGCCGAGGTCTCGTCGGTGAGCGCGCCGGGGATGAGGCGGATTATGCTGTCGGCCAGCAGGGCCGCAGGGATCTCGCCGCCGCTGACGACATAGTCGCCCACGGATATCTCCCTGGTTACAAGGTGCTCCCGGATACGGTGGTCTACGCCCTTGTAATGCCCGCAGAGGATGATGATGTTCTCCTTTAGCGAGAGCTCGTTCGCTATGCCCTGGTTAAGGATGTCCCCGTCGGGGGACATGTAGATGACCTCGTCGTAGTCCCTTTCTGACTTCAGTTCCTCGATCATGCGGAAGACCGGCTCGACCATCATGACCATGCCGGCGTCCCCGCCGTAGCTGTAGTCGTCGACGTTCCTGCGTGGGCCGATGCCGTATTTCCTGAGGTTGTGGACGTGTATCTCCACCAGCCCTTTCTTCACGGCCCTTCCCACTATGGAATGGCCGAGGGGGCTCTCGAGGAGTTCGGGTACTACGGTGAGGATGTCTATTCTCATGGGCGCTCTGAAATTAGTTCTGCAAAAATAGCGTTTTTATCCAATATTTTGGTATATTTGCGTTCTACAACCTTTTTATTTACTGATACTCTATTGATTATGAGCGAAATTATCATTCCTGAAGAGAACCTTTCTTCAGATGTACTTGAGAACAAGGACGCCGTCGTGGCCGAACCTGTCGTCGTAGAAACCGAAACTCCCGCCGAAGCCCCTGCAGAGGAGGCTCCCGTGGCGGAGGAGCCCGTAGTGGAGGCCCCTGCCGAGGAGCCTGCTCCCGTTGCTGAGGAAGCTCCCGCCGAGGAGCCCGCCCCCGCAGTTGAGGAAGCTCCCGTCGCCGAGGAGCCCGCTCCCGCTGAAGAGTCCGCCCCCGCTGTCGAGGAAGCTCCCGCAGCTGAGGAAGCCCCCGCAGCCGAGCCCGCTCCAGCCGCCGAGGAGCCCGTGAACCTCGCGGACAAGACCCTGGCCGAGCTCTCCGAGCTCTTCCAGAAGCTGGGCACCGGCCTGGAGAGGGTCAAGCATTCCAAGGAGGCCGAGGCGATCAAATCCGCCTTCTACAAGCGCCTTTCCAAGGAAAAGGCCGACGCAGGTCTGGGCACCGTCGACGAGCCCGCTTCCGACGCCCCCGCCGAGGAGACCGCCCCTGCCGCCGAAGACGTGGTCAAGGACAATCCTTTCGAGGTCATCGAAGCCGGTTTCAAGTCCCTGTACAATGATTACAAGAAAGAGCGCGCCGAGTTCAACCGCCAGCTTGAGAAGGAGCGCGAGGACAACCTCACATCCAAGCAGGCCGTCATCGAGGACCTCAAGGCCCTCGTCGAGAAGGCCGGCGACGTGGGAGCCTCGTTCCCCGTGTTCCGCGAGATCCAGAACCGCTGGAGGGCGATCGGCCCCGTTCCCGCCCAGAATTACAGAGATATCAACGATACCTATCAGTACTATGTCGAGAAGTTCTACGACATGGTGAAGATCAACCGCGACCTCCGCGACCTCGACTTCAAGAAGAACCTCGAGGCCAAGCAGGCGTTCTGCGAGGCTGCGGAGAAGCTCTCCGAGAACGAGAACGTGGTCGAGGCCTTCCGTGAGCTCCAGAAGCTCCACGAGCAGTGGAAGGAGTTCGGACCCGTGGCCAAGGAGTACCGCGACGACATCTGGAACCGCTTCAAGGCCGCCACGGCCGTCATCAACAAGAGGTACCAGGGCTACTTCGAGGAGCAGAAATCCAGGCAGGCCGACAACCTCCTGGCCAAGCAGAAGCTCTGCGAACTCGTCGAGGAGATCGCGGAGAAGGACGTCACTTCCTCCAACGAGTGGAACTCCCTCTCCAAGGAGATCGAGGACATCCAGAAGCAGTGGCGCGGCATAGGCTTCGCATCCAAGAAGGAGAACCAGAAGATCTACGACCGCTTCCGCGCGGCCTGCGACAAGTTCTTCGAGAAGAAGCGCGTGTTCTATACCTCATACAAGGACAGCATGAACGAGAACCTCGACAAGAAGATGGCCCTCATCGAGCAGGCCGAGGCCCTCAAGTCCAGCACCGAGTGGAAGAAGGCCACCGACCAGTTCATCAACCTCCAGAAGCAGTGGAAGGAGATAGGTGCGGTGCCTCGCAAGAAGAGCGAACAGCTTTGGAAGCGCTTCCGCGCGGCCTGCGACGAGTTCTTCGAGGCCCGCGACAAGCAGGGCCGTCCCGAGAACGACTTCTACGGCAACCTCAAGGCCAAGCGCAAGCTCATCGACGACATCAAGGCCTACGTGCCTGCCGACGCCGAGGCTGACGCCGCCGCACAGCAGGAGTTCGCCGAGAAGTGGCAGGCCATCGGCTTCGTCCCCTTCAAGGAGAAGGAGGCTGTCGCCCAGGCCTACCGCGAGGCCATGCAGGAGAAGTTCCCCGGCTTCGGCACCCGTTCCCAGAGGGGCGGCGGCCGCGGCCCCGCGAAGCCGCGCAGCGAGAAGGACATCCTCATCCAGCGCTACAACACCCTCCAGTCGGAGATCGACACGTATGAGAACAACATAGGATTCTTCGCGATGTCCAAGAACGCCGAGACGCTGATCCAGCAGATGCACAAGAGGATCGAGGATGCCAAGAACGAGCTCAAGGAGCTCGAGGCAAAGATCAGACAGGCGGAGGAGGCTGCATCGGAGGAATAATATGGACAAGAATTCGATTACCGGCCTCGTCCTCATCGGACTTATACTCTTCGGCTTCACCTGGTACCAGTCCAAGCGTTATCAGAAACAGATGGAGGTCCAGGCGCAGCTGGATTCCATAGCCCGGGTGGAGGCGCTGGAGCGCGCCGCCCTGGACTCCGTGGCGGCGCTTGCCGCCGCGCCTGACACCGCGGCCCTCCAGGCCGTCTTGCCGGGGCAGCCAGCCTCCATCTACAAGGATTCCCTGCTTGAGCAGTCCCACAGCGCCGAGGCTGAGTTCCTCACCCTCGAGAACGACAAGCTCGCCGTGACCTTCACCACCAAGGGCGCGCAGCCCTATTCGGTCCAGGTCAAGGATTACAAGACCTACAGCCAGGAAGACCTGTACATCATCAAGCCCGAGGCGGGCAACTATTCCATCCGGCTTTACGCCGGCGAGTACATCAACACCGCCGATTTCGCTTTCTCCGTGGCGGAGAAGACGGACTCGTCCGTGGTGATGCGCCTGCCTTTCGCCGGAGGCGGATACATCGAGCAGAAGTATGTCCTTCGCCACGACTCCTACTCGGTGGACAACCTCCTGTCCTTCGTGGACATGCAGGGGGTCATCCCGCGCAACGTCTCTTCCTTCGACCTCGACTTCTCGGTCACCATCCCCCGCATGGAGAAGGGTTACCGCAACGAGTCGCAGTACTCCAAGATAGACTATTATTTCGATGGCGAGAAGAAGCCCGAGGAGGTCGGCCGCGGCCGTAACGGCAGCCGCCGCATCGACTCGAAACTCTCCTGGTTCGCCTTCCAGCAGCAGTTCTTCTCGGCCATCATGAGGGCTCCCCAGCAGTTCTCGTCCGGCCAGCTCTCCATCAACTTCATCCCCGAGACCGACGAGAGCCACGACCTCATGGCCTGCGCGGCCGACATGCGCTGCGAGTTCCAGCCCGGGCAGACCGTCGCGATGCCCTTCGAGTTCTATTTCGGCCCGAACCACTTCCAGACCCTGAAGTCGTACAATCTCAAGTATGAGAAGATCATCCCGCTCGGCGGATGGCTCGTAGGCTGGTTCACCCGCTACGTCATCATCCCTCTCTTTAACTTCCTGCACAAGTACATCGGAAACTTCGGCATCATCATCCTCCTGATGACCATCATCATCAAGATAGTCGTGATGCCTCTGACGAACAAGTCCTACATGTCGTCGGCCAAGATGTCCGCTCTGAAGCCTGAGATCGAGAAGCTGAACGAGAAATACCCCAAGCAGGAGGATGCCATGAAGAAGCAGCAGGCGACCATGGACCTGTACAAGAAGGCCGGAATCAGTCCGGCGGGAGGCTGCCTCCCGACCCTCCTGACCTTCCCTATACTCTGGGCCATGTTCCGTTTCTTCCCGGCTTCCATCGAGCTGCGCCAGCAGCCTTTCCTGTGGTGCCAGGACCTCTCGGCTTACGACTCCATCATCGATTACGGAACCAAGATCCCCATCCTGGGAGACCACCTCTCGCTCTTCGCCCTCCTCATGGCGGTGACCATGTGGTTCTACTCCAAGATGACCATCGGCAGCCAGCCGGCCGGCAACGACCCGAATGCCCAGAGCATGCGCTTCATGAGCCTGTGGATGATGCCGATCATGATGTTCTTCATCTGTAACAACCTCTCCGCGGCTCTCAGCTACTACTACCTCCTCAGCAACCTCTTCATGATGCTGCAGAACTGGATCCTCCGCAAGTTCTTCGTACATCCCGAGGAGATCCGCGCCAAGCTCAAGGCCGCCGAGAACAAGCCGGCGCCCAAGAGCAAGTGGCAGCAGCGCCTGGAGGAGGCGCAGAAGGCCCAGCAGGCCCAGCTCCGCGAGCAGCAGAAGAAACAGCGCAGATAATGATAGAAGAGAATCTCAATCGGATAAAGTCGGAACTGCCATCAGGGGTCAAACTGGTGGCAGTTTCCAAATTCCACCCCCTGGAGGCCATCCTGGAGGCCTACCAGGCCAGCCAGACCGTCTTCGGTGAGAACCGCCCCCAGGAACTGGCAGCCAAGGCTGTCCAGCTCCCGCAAGATATCGAATGGCATTTTTTAGGGCATCTCCAGACCAATAAACTGAAAATGGTCCTGCCCTACGCAACCCTGGTGCAGTCGGTGGACTCCGTGCACCTGCTGGAGGCCATCAATAACTGGGGCTCCGCCAACGACAAGGTAATAAGCGTCCTCCTCGAACTCCACATAGGTGCTGAGGAGACCAAGCAGGGCTTCCACGAGGAGGAGATACTAGACATCCTCTTCCACGCGGAGGAATATAGGAACATCCGTTTCTGCGGGCTCATGGGCATGGCTTCCCATACGGACGACGAGGAGGTCATTAACGCCGATTTCGAACGTATAGACAGCTTCATGGCCTATCTCGTGGACCTCTTCCCGGAACTGGACTCCTTCAACCAGCTCTCCATCGGCATGTCCGACGACTGGACTATAGCTGTCAGGCACGGCTCCACCATGGTCCGCATAGGCACCGCCATCTTCGGCGCCCGCGAATATTAGTTGGTAATTGGATTATTATTCGTATATTGTCGGAGAATAACCGATTAATTTCCCCAAAACAATGAACGATTTACAAAAGTACTACCTTCTCGAGAGCGCGAAGTGGCAGAAACTGCTCGGCGTGCTGATGTGGATATGCACCGTATTCATGGTCCTGCTGGGCCTGTTTTTCGTCGTCGCGGGCATCATTGGCCTGGACATGGGAGAAGAAAGCGCCTTGTTGTCAAGCCGGGCGGGCATCATCGTCATGGGTGTCGTGTACATCCTGTGCTCCGTCCTGTATTACTTCTTCGCCCGCTATCTCTGCCGCTCCGCCAGGGGTATCAAGACCTGGAACGTCACCGGAGACGAGGCCGACCTTACCGACGGACTGAGGAACTCCAAGAACTTCTTCCAGATCTCCGGCATCCTGGCCATCATCAGCCTCGCCCTGATCGCTGTCTGCATCATAGCGGTGGTGATCGCGCTAATCGTTTCGCTTTAGCTTCGGCAGGAGATAAAAGAGAAAGGGGACGGCCGTGCGGCCGTCCCCTTTTCTTACAAATCCCTTCGCTACGCTCGGGATGACAGAAGTCTTACTTCATGATAACCTTGGCCATTTCGCAGACCTTGTTGGAGTAACCCCACTCGTTGTCGTACCAGGCGCAGACCTTGACGAAGGTCTTGTCGAGCTGGATACCGGCCTTCACGTCGAAGATGGAAGTGCGGGGATCGTTGCGG
>JAFZQO010000029.1 GCA_017620335.1 Bacteroidales bacterium | reverse complement strand
TGGGAGATGAAAGTATTGACCAAACCGGAATGGCGACCGTCGAGCCGGACTTTTTCGACATGTTTCCGGTCGAGTGGGTGGAAGGCGACATGACTTCCTTGCTCGGCGGCGGTGTCGCCATCAGCGAGAGCCTTGCCAGGCAGTATAGTCAAAGCAGGAAAATAGTCGGACGGGAAATCGTAAGCTATAGCGACACAATACCTGTCGTCGCCGTTTTCCGCTCAAAGGTCCCTGCATTATTCAACGATACGGACTTCCTCCGGGTCCGGGAGAGGAAGGACGTATCGAGGGGAGCGTCAGGAGGGGATGTGTGCCTTATTTCCAGCAAGTTGCCCGAGGACGAATTGGTTGTTTCCCTCGACCGGGTAATGGAGGAGCACAGCCGGAAGAATTGGGGGCGTGACGAGTCCCGCGCATTCAAGAACGGATGCATCGAGCGTATGGACCGCCTTTATTTTTCCGACCTCAACGGAGGGATGGCTTTCCACCAGGGGAACCCGTCTCTGCTCAAGATGCTCTCTGCAGTAGTACTTCTGCTGCTCCTTTCGGCTGTATTCAACTACATCAACTTGAACGCAGCCCTTGCAGGAAAAAGAGCAAAGGAGATGGGGATGCGCTCCATCCTCGGTGCCACCCGCAAGCAGGTCATCTGGAAATATATGGCAGAGTCATTGGTGTTTACCTTCGTCTGTGCCGGGGTGGCAGTCCTGGTCGCCCAGGCATTTGCACCGACACTCAGCCATTTGGTGGAGATCAGAAATGGGGAAAGATTCGTGTCGGCTCCTTTTTCATGGCATCTGGATGCTACGACTGCCGCTTTGTTCATCGGGGTGACTTTCCTGGTGGGACTGCTCGCCGGATGGATACCAGCGCACATGGCGACCCGATACAATCCCGTCCAGGTAGTCAAGGGAGACTACAGGGTCCGGAGCAAGTCGGTTTTCTCAAAGGTGTTCATCGTTTTCCAGACAGCCCTTTCAGTGCTGTTGATTGCGTTCGCGCTTGTGATGGAGAGGCAGTATTCCCACATGATCCACCAGCCTCTCGGCGTCGACGTCGAGGACTTGTATGTCCAGTACCGGCTCTCCGATGCACAATGGGATGAAGTGATCAAGCTTCCATTCGTTAAGGAAGCCGGAGTCTCGGACGGATATCCCGGCAAACGACACATGTCGGTTTCCGGGGCCAAGGACGACGGAAATACATTCAGGTTCTCAACAATCCGCATGAATCCCGAGGCTTTCAGGATGTGCGGCTATGAGGTGCTTGAAGATTTCCATACCCCGATGGGAACGGGTGTCTGGCTGTCGGAATCGGCCTGGAACAGCATTGGGATGGAGGCTGGACAGGAGGTTCTACCGGACTGGGCGGACTTTTTCGGGACGACGCAACTGGCCGGGATACTCCGTGATTTCGCAGTATCGGATGCAGCCCACATACAGCCGGATGAGTATGGTGTCATCGAAGTGTACGATATGCCTCGGGGCAGTTACATGCTCCTTCGCATTGAAGGGAACAAGAAGGAAGCGGAAAGACAGCTGGAGGATATCTTCCAGAAATATCTTGCTGAAAAGACAGGATATCTCCCGAGTCCGCGCCAGAACGGGTTTGTCCGGGACAAAGTGAATGACGGGCTGGAAGAGGCCGAGAACTATATGCGGATGATTGAGCTGTTCATGGCCCTTTCCGTGCTTATCTCCCTGCTGGGGCTGCTGGCGATGTCGGCGCTTTTCGCTTCGGAGAGGACTCACGACATTGCGGTCAGGAAAGTGTTCGGGAGCACGGTCAAGGGCGAGACCCTCAGGGCTGTGGGAGAATATATGATTCTGGTCTTAGTCTCCTGCGTCATTGCCGTCCCCGTGGCGGTATGGCTCGCACGCAGATACCTTGAAGGCTTCAATTACAGGATTTCCGGCTACGGCTGGGTCTTCGCCGTGGCTGTGCTCATCTCACTCGCCATCTCCCTCGCCTCCGTGCTCTGGCAGGACCTCAAAGCCGCCCGCACCGACCCGGCGACGGAGCTGAAGAAAGAATAGATTATGAACTATTTGAAACCTATACGGGGCCTCGGCTCATTCTTCTTCTCCTCGATCTTCGAGGAGAGGTCCGCGATGGCCAGATACAGGTTGTCGATGTCTTGCCGGACATCCTCGGACAGGTCGTTGAGTGCCCCGAGGTTCTCCTCTTGTTGCATTGCGAGCAAGTCCACTTTAGCCCTGAGTTCCTTCAATTCCGAAGAGACCGTTGACGCCGCTAACAGGTATTCTCGAACCTGCACGAAAGCACGCATGATGGCAATGTTGGCGGCGATGGCGACATCGCTATGCAATACCGAAGAAAGCATTGCGACACCTTGCTCAGTAAATGCAAATGGAGGATATTTCGGGTATTTCCCACGACCATCTTCTAAGGTCACAAACTGTGACCTTATACTGACTTTCAATGAGTTATACTCGTCAGAAGACAATGTGAACATGAAATCGTCCGGGAATCTCTCCAGATTTCTCCGTACCGCTTGTTTCAAAGCCTTGGTTTCAATGTGGTACAATCTCGCCAGATCGAAGTCCAGCATCACTTTCTTACCCCGGATCTCATGGATGAGGTTTTGTACAAGGATCAATTCGTCATTCATAGTCAACACAGTTTAGTATTCAAGAACAAATATACGAAACAGCTGACTCCATGTCAAGCCAGCAAATAGAATAAAAGATGAAGAGTTACCTCAAATTCCTGTCGCGCAATAAGTTGTACACCGCCATCGAGGCGGTGGGGCTGGTAATATCTTTTTCTGTTTTCATCATCCTGATGAGCCAGGTGTGGTATGACGTGACATACGATAGGTCCTTCTCCGGAAGCGAGCGGGTGTATCTGTTCGAGAGGCCTCAGAGCCGTATCGGGGTACAGGCCCCATACCAGAGGCTGATGAACCGGCCGCAGATACAGAGCATCAAGGATTCTTCTCCGGATGTGGAGGCGGTTGGGACGATGGGGGAGACGATCATCGTGGACACAGAATCGAACGAGCCTGTCGATTATATCCGGGCCGCTCTAGTCGATGATGATTTCATAAGGATATTCCCATTTCACCCCATAGCCGGGACATTGTCCGGTTTTGACCGCCCTGAATCAGCCTTGGTGACGGAAAGTGCAGCCAATGTGCTGTTCGGGGGAACCGGTTCCGCCCTGGGCGGTCAGCTGGCCATGGAGGGGGAGCATGGATTGCAAGACTATACTGTCATAGGCATCATCAGGGATTTTCCCGTCAATTCGTCCTTAGCCGGCCTGGGTGTCGTCGGGCAGATAGGCAATCTGAGCATAAGTGTCAACAATCCCAATTACGAGTCTTTCGAGGCATTCGTCAAACTTCGGAAAGGGGCAAGCCACAAGGAGGCTGCGTCTGTAATGGCAAAGGCCTTCGAGAAGAATCTGGTACTTTGGGAAGGGCCTGATACAACACCCGGCATCCGGGAACTCATTATCAACGAATCACGTCTTACATCCTTGCATTCGTCCCACTATGACCCGTTTGCGAACGGGACCGGAAGCCGGACACGAGACGTCGTACTGTCTGCAATAGCCTTGATATTCCTGCTGGTAGGTTTGCTCAACGTCTTCAACCTTTCGAATGCCGAGGTCCCGTTCAGGCTTCTGGGTGATTCGGTCCGAAGGGTATTCGGAGCCGGGAAAGCCGACCTTCTCCACAGGGATACCGTGAAAGCCTCGTTGCTATGCATGGTTTCTTTCGGAATCGCGCTTATTGTGACTGTGGTGGTCGCAAATTCTCCCATGGCATCATTCCTGACCGTTCCACTGAAGCTCGGAAAGCTGATTCCCGCCCTGACATTCTGTTTCGTCGTCTCGCTTGCAGGATCCCTTTTGGCCGTTTACATCCCGTCAAACTACGGCAATTCTTTCTCACTTGCTGCCGCCCTGAAGGGAAAGGTCAGCCTTTACGGCCGTGGCAAGGAGTTCAGGACGGGGACTCTCGCACTGCAATACCTTCTTTCATTCCTGTTCATCATGGTCGGCTTGATGATAGGAGTCCAGAACCGCTATGTCTCAGATTTCGACCTCGGTTTCCAAACAAAGGATATTATCGATACATATATGGGCTTTGAAGCGGCTGCCAAAAAGGAAACAGTGGAACAGGAACTCCTTCGGGAAGCTGACATAGTCGATTTGGCTTTCGCCGACAAGAGCATACTCATGAAAACGCCCCGGTTCCTGACCCGTGAGTCAAACGGTGTCACGGCCCGCTTCCTGGGGATGGACGTATCGGCCAACTACCTTGACCTCCTTGGTTTCGAGATAATCGACGGTCGTGGTTTCAACAAGGAGGATGGAGAGGCCTCGACCGGATCATTCGTTGTAAACGAGGCTTTTATCCGGGCTTATCCGGACATCAGTGTCGGTTCCGGTATGAAAGGGATAAGGATAGGATGTCCTGATACCGATGCCCGGATTATCGGAGTTGTCAAGGATTTTAACTATCAGGACCTTACCCACCCAATAGAACCTTTCGCCTTCTACTGCTCGGGTGAACCGGCTGCCATCGGTGACCTGACTCCGAGATACTTCAGGGCTGCGGTAAAGACCGTCTCGGGTAAAAGCGGTGAGGTGGCCGGAAATCTGCCGGGGATACTGAACAGGATAGGTGGCGGGAGAGGGGCCCAGTGCAGCACATTGGAGTCGTCAGCAAGGAAATTCTATAGCGGTAATGTCGCTGAGAGCATCCTTGTAAGGGTATCGGCCACATTGTCACTCGTTTTGGCCCTGCTCGGCATCTTCGGCCTCATATGCTTGGAGATACAGACTATCAGGAAAGGCATCGCTATCAGGAAGGTGATGGGAGCCTTGCCCAAGGACCTGATGTGGATGATGCTGAGGAAATACATCATGCTCGGTTCAGCGGTGTTTGTCGCGGCTATCCCTTTAAGCATCTGGGTAATACGTATTTGGCAGGAGCAGTTCTCGGAGAAGGCTTCAATGCCGGTATGGATATTCCTGCTCGCGTGGATACTTGTAGTTGGCACCACTGTTGCTGTCATTTCCTCGCTTGCTCTATATGTCGCGCGGACCAATCCGGTGGTGGAATTGAAGAAAGAATAATAATGAAGAGTTACCTCAAATTCCTGTCGCGGAACAAGCTGTACACCGCTATCGAGGCGGTGGGGCTTATCGTGAGCCTGGCGTTCCTGATCCTGGCGGGACTGTCGGTACGGGACCAGATCCATATCAGAAACACCGCCCCACCGGGCACGAATTTGTATGTGGTCGGTTCACCGAGCGGCTTTAACATAGAGTATCCCTACTTGGACGAATTGAGGTCTTTCCCGGAAATCAGGTCGGCGTCCATGTTTGCCTTGCAGAAGTTTACCGTGGAGACTCCCGAGGGGAAAACCTCGTTGAGGTTCCTGATTGTGGATCCTACTATGCTTGACTTGGTTCCTCAGACATTCTTGTCGGGAAGTCCGGATGTGTTCCGGGATGGTTCCGGTGTACTTATCACGGAATCCGCTGCGAGGAGGATGTTTCCAGAAGAGGATCCCCTGATGCAGTCGGTCACAGTCTCCAACCTGACGGTTTCCGGACAAGAAGAGTCGGTCGGGGAGCCTGTCGTGGCTGTCATAAGGGATCCGGACTTTTCCATCTTCGAGGATTTCGACTGCATGGTCGGGATCCGCTCCAACATCCCGTCCGTGAAGGAGATTGCCGAATCCGACGTTTTACGTGTCGGTTATGGGACAATACACACTATCGATATCCTGGCCGACATGGAACCGGGATTCGACATGGATTCCTTTTCTGACAAATACCGTAACCTTCTCGGACGTTTCGCCCGGGGGGACGAATCCGGGACGCCTATGGCGATTCCTTATAGGGAGGTTTTCTTCTCGCCGCGGAATCTCTCACCTCTACGTCAGGGCAAAGTGCTTTATCTTGAGGTGCTTATCATTTTGGTCCTGGTGCTTCTTGCCTCTGCTGTGCTCAACTATATCAATCTTAACCTGGCATCTTCAGGGGACAGGGCCAGGGAGATGGCTACGCGCCGCCTTGTTGGAGCAGACCGTGCTTCAATCATTAGTAAATCCATCCTGGAATCGCTGGCTTTTACCCTCGCCTGCTTCCTGATGGCGGTGTTACTGGCGAAGTGGCTCGTTCCTTTGCTCAACAGCCTTCGCCCGGCAGGTTTGAGCGTCCCGTTCCGAGTGAACCTGGACGGCCCTTTCCTGTTTATTTCGCTCTCTCTTGTACTGGTTGTGGGCGTCCTTTCCGGACTTGCTCCGGCTTTGTTCATGGCATCCTACAGACCAATCGACATTGTTTCCGGCGAGGTAAGGCGCAAGCGCAAGATGACTTTCAACAAAGTCTGCATAGTTTTCCAGACAGCCTTGTCACTGGTCTTGACTGTCGTCGCCATTACCCTCGAAGCGCAGCTCAGATTCAAGGAGAAGACGGACCTGGGCATTTCTCCCGTGGATAACCTCTTCTATTTTTATCCGATGACCGCCGGTTCCGTGAACGGTCTTGCCGATATCATGACCTCGTCTCCCAGGGTCGAGGCAATCGGTCGTTCATATGGATTCCCAACAAGGAATGTGAGTATCACGATAACGCGTGATTATATGACAAACACGATCATGTGCGACAGTACGGCCTTCCGACTTACAGGATATCGCGTAAAAGAAGCCTTTTCGGATCCTGTTCCCGGGTCTGTCTGGCTGACGGAGGAAACCGCGGCAGTGACCGGGATCACCCGTGAAAACCAGGACCTTACACTTCTGTTTCCACACGGAAATGGTTACGCCACTTCTGTCGGAGGAATCGTGGAGGACTACAGGTCTCAGCCTATAAACGGCAAGCTTTCCAGTTCCGGGGGCAGACAGTTTTTGAACGCGCTTGTGATCACAGGGAATCAATATGGTCTGATGCTGCAGACGGACAGGGACAGGAAGGGTTTTGAACGATGGTTCAAGGATACTGCACGAGAGTATTATCGCGAAACCAAGGGTTTGTCGGATGTCTTCTCGGACACGGCCGTAGAATGTGGCTACATCGAGGACATCATAGCGGCAGATTTCAAAGACCTTCACCACTATGCCCGCCTGGTACAGATATTCGCTCTCGTTTCCATCCTGCTGGCGATGCTCGGTCTGCTTGCCATGAGTACATGGTATGCGTCCTCGAATGCCCGGAGCATCGCCGTCCGGAAGGTTTTCGGCAGCACGGTCGACAATGAAGTCCGACGCAATGCGCGGTCGTTCATGCTGATGACGTTGATAGCCGCGGCCGTTGCCATCCCGATATCGGTGGTCATCGTTCGGAAATTGCTTGAGACAGAGGCTGAGCGCATCACCGGGACCTGGTGGATTTATGTGGTCGCGACTATATTGATCCTGGTCGTGGCATACGCCTCGGTGTTGTGGCAAACACTCCGTGCCGCCCGCACCGACCCGGCAGTGGAACTGAAAAAAGAATAAAAAAAGATGAAGAGTTACCTCAAATTCCTGTCACGAAACAAGCTGTACACCGCCATCGAGGCTGTGGGGCTCATCGTGAGCCTGGCGTTCGTAATTATCATCGCTACCTCCGTGCGGGACCACTGGCGACTGACACATGACCGTCAAGGGCTGGAGAACCTGTATCTTGCCGGCTCTTCGATGAGGCCGGGTATCCAGTATCATGACATGCAAGCATTGGGGACGATTCCGGAGGTGAAAAGGACGGCAGGATTGAATTCGATGTCGGCCATGGCGGAGGTGGAAGGGGAGAAGCGTCAGATCACCCTGACGATGGCTGATCCTGACATCCTTGACATCACCGGATTGAAGATCATTGCCGGAGACGACAAACTCTTCCGCTCAGGTACCGGGGTGCTGATCAGTGAAGCAGCCGCCCGGAAATTCTTTCCGGATTCAGACCCTCTGGGACAGTTGGTCACAATAGTGGAACGAAACGTAAATGGCTCTATAGCATTTCGTCTTTCAGAAGGAGAGGAGAAACAACTCCCGCTGCCTGTTACAGGGGTTACAGCCGATCCCGGCAATACAATACTCTCTGAATTCGATTTCCTGGTTAATTTCAACTCGGAGATACCCGTCGTCAGCATCTGGAGGGACTCCGACCTTCGGGGAAGCAACATGGGGCTGATGGTGCTGCCACTCGTCGAACTGGTTCTGAACGCCGACAGGGATGCCTTCCGTGAGAAATTTGCTGAAGTGGTCTGGTATCTCAATGCGGACGAAAATGACCGGCTTCTGACTCCATTCCGCGAATTGTACTATTCGAATACGGAGTTAAGTGGTATCCGGCAGGGAAAACGGCTGTATCTCGTCATGCTGGTGATTCTTGGGCTGATACTTCTGCTTTCGGCGGTTTTGAATTATGTCAATCTGAGCCTCGCTGCCTCAGGAGCCAGGGCAAAGGAGATGGCTACCCGTCGGCTTGTCGGCGACGACCACCGCGGCATCATCCGGCGTACCGTCGGCGAATCGATGCTCTTCACAACAGTATGCTTCCTATTCGCAGCATTGCTGGCCGTCGCAATAGTACCGGCCCTGAACAGCCTCCGTCCGCCGGGACTTGCCATCTCGTTCCGCGTCAGCTTCGACTGGTCCTTTATCCTGTTTTCAGTTGTCGCCATCTTGGGAATCGGGGGCCTTGCCGGCCTTATCCCGGCCGGATTCCTGGCCTCCTGGCGGCCGCTAGACGTCGTCTCCGGCCGGGTCCGCCGCAAGCGCAAGATGTGGTTCAGCAGCGTCTGCATCGTCCTGCAGACGGCCTTGGCGCTACTGCTCATTGTGATGTCGCTGACCATCCAGTCCCAGCTGAGGCATCTCCAGAAACTGGATATCGGAATTTCCCCGGAGCCGGATCTGTTCTACTTCAATCCCAATCTGCATTATCCGATGGATGGATTGGCCGACAAACTCCGGTCGAATCCCATGGTTCAGGAAATCGGTTTTGCCACGGCCATTCCCACGCATGCGAATCTTTCCAGTGGCATAGGGACGGATTACTTTATGCTTGGCTTCAATTGCGATTCGACGGCATTCCGCCTCCTAGGATACAGGATCAAGGAAGAATATGAACCTTTCCATCCGGGAGTCACCTATTTGACGGAAGAGGCAGCGAATTTCATGGGAGTAAGCAGGGATGACCCCGGTAAATATGCATCTGGCATTCCAATAGGGGGGATAGTCGGGAATTTCCGGCGTTTGCCGGTCAATGCACCTGACCTTATGTCAATCTACACTCAAGTAGGTTATTCAATCCTGAATGAAGTCATTGTCGGGGTTAACCCGCATTTTTACAATTGGGGTCTTTTGGTCAGGACAGTTGGCAACAGGAAAGAATTCAAGGAGTATTTCTATGAAACGGCCCGGGAATGGTTCAGGGAGCAGGTAGGTTTCGGGGATGTCTTCGGCGGGGATGAAGATGTCAATTGCGGCTATCTGGACGAGATTATCGCAAAGGACTATAAGGACCTTTCACATTACTCAAGTCTGGTAGGCATCTTCGCCTTTATAGCGATACTCCTTGCGATGCTCGGCCTGTTGGCAATGAGCACTTACTACGCCGGTACGAACACAAAGGGCATCGCCATCAGGAAAGTATTCGGCGGAACGGTCAACAGTGAAACCTGGCGCAGCGTGCTGAACTACATGATCTGGGTAGCGCTTGCGATCGTCATCGCAGTACCGGTCGGCGTGGTGCTTGTCCAGCGCTTCCTTGAAACCTATCCCGAGCGCATCAGCGGATACTGGTGGATCTTCGTCCTCTCCGTCCTGCTGGTCCTCGCCTTCTCATTCGTGTCTGTGCTCTGGCAGACGCTCCGTGCCGCCCGCACCGACCCGGCAGTGGAACTGAAAAAAGAATAAAAAAAGATGAAGAGTTACCTCAAATTCCTGTCACGCAACAAGCTGTACACCGCCATCGAGGCTGTGGGGCTCATCGTGAGCTTGGCCTTCGTGCTGCTGACCGGGCATTTTTTGTGGAAGCAGAGGCAGATGACCAGGAACGTGCCGGACTACAAGGATGTTTATACCTTCTACAGGACAATTCATGGGAACTCCGGAATCGGACTGTCCTGGGGCCTGGCCTATCAGGCCAAGGAAAGTATTCCTGAGGTAGAGAAAGCGGCGATGTTCTGGAAATCCATGGTGTCCGAAGAAAGTACCGTGGAGGTGAACGGCAACAAGTACCATGTAAAGAGTTTCATGGTCGGAGGAGATTTCTTCGATATTTTTCCCGCCGAGTTCGAGAACGGAAGCGCCGGGGTGATGGGGGATATCTCGAACGTCATAGTCAGCAGGTCTTTTGCCAACCTCCTGGGAGGGGAAGGGAAGGCAATCGGGAGCATAATAGACGGCCGCTATACCATTTCAGCTGTCATCAAGGATACGCCAAATCCCATCTTCGGCGACGTTGATATCATCTATAATATCGAGAATCTGGACCATAGTGCGACTGTTCCCAGACTCGACGTCATTCCATTCGTAAAGGTCAGGGACGGGAGCGACCGTGGCTCGATTGAGGAAAAGGCTGACACTCTCGTTGCCAGGGAGTTCGATATCTACAAGGGTATCATTGATGTTGAAGACAGCGGGGCGCTGAGATACGACGAGATCTGGTTTTCTCCTGCCAACAACCAATCACTCAAAAGGGGAAACCGTACATACACTGATATCATCCTGCTTGTCACGATAATCCTTTTGCTGTCAGCGATTTTCAATTACATCAACCTCAGCGTCGCCCTCTCCGGCAAAAGGGCCAGGGAAATGGCTACGAGGAAGATACTCGGGGCGGGTGAAGGATCGCTGGTTCGCGGATACTTGCTGGAGTCGTTAGTCTTCACAACTGTCTGTTTCGTGCTAGCAGCGCTGCTCGCCGAGGCTATCACCCCCTGGTTCAACCGTATCATAGGCGGAAAAGGAATCCTTGTAAGGGTGCTATATACGCCGGGATGGGTCGGAGTATATCTTCTGTCCATCATCATCTTATCCTTTGCCCAGGGGCTCCTTCCGGCGTGGACTGGTACCAGGATGCCGGCCATTTCGGTCGTGAAAGGGGAGTTCCGCATGAAGAGCAAACATTGGTTCAGCAAAGTCTTCATCGTGCTGCAGCAGGTGTTCTCCATCGTGCTGCTCTCCCTTGCGCTGGTGATGGGTCTCCAGGTGTCGCATATGCTTAACAGGCCGCTGGGGGCCGATGTAGACGGTGATTTCTACGTACTTATCACTGATCCGGGGCTTCATGGAATCTTCGCTGAGAGGGCTGTCTCATTGCCCTGCGTAAAGCGGATAGGCCACAGCACCTATTTCCCGGGGATGGTCGAGGAAACGATGACGGAAGACCACGACAAGGGACTGATCACGCTTGCAATCCTCACCTGCGACAGTACTGCATTCGATATATTCGGATTTGACGTCCAGGAAAGGTTTGAGGAACCTGAAGAAGGCACCGTATGGCTCTCCAGGACTGAGATGCAACGTTTCGGGGTCAGCAAGGATACGGAAGATCTCATGTATAACCATATCCTGGGAAAATCCATAGGTGGCATCATCGGAGATTTCGCGCCGAACGACGTCCTTAACTATGACCCCGGAGTCGGGAGTTATGTGGTGATAGGTCCGTCGAATAAACAGTACGGCCTTCTGATAGAGACGGTTGGAGATAGGAAAGAGGCAGAAAGGAGCCTGAGGAAACTATACACAGAGGTCAGCATCGAAAGGAACGGGATAGAGGACAAGCCATACATGTTCGGTTACATCACCGACATCCTCTCGGAGCATCTGTCGGAAGTGAAGGACAGGCTTTCGCTGGTCAGGCTTTTCATGCTGCTCAGCCTGCTGCTGTCCGTCCTGGGACTGATAGCAATGAGTATCTACTATGCTGATGAGAGTTCGAAGGACATAGCTATCAGAAAGGTATTCGGCAGCACGATGGAGGAGGAGATACGGAAGACAGTCCTCGAGTATCTTGCCTATCTAGGGGTGGCAGCAGTCATCGCCGTACCGCTGGCCATCTACTTCTCTTCCAAACTGTTGGAGCAGTACTCTTACAGGATTTCCGGATACTGGTGGGTGTTCCTGACCGCAGTAGCGGTCGCCGCTCTCGTCGCCTTCGCGTCGGTGCTCTGGCAGACGCTCCTCGCCGCCCGCACCGACCCGGCGACGGAGCTGAAGAAAGAATAGATTATGGACTATTTGAAACCTATATGGGGCCTAGGCTCATTCTTCTTTTCTTCTATTTTAGAAGAGAGATCAGCTATTGCCAGATACAGGTTGTCAATGTCCTGCCGGACATCCTCGGACAGGTCGTTGAGTGCCTCCAGGTCTTCCTCCCTTTGCATTTCGAGTAAATCCACTTTAGCCCTGAGCTCCTTCAGTTCCGAGGAAACAGATGACGCCGCCAACAGGTATTCCCGGACTTGCACGAATGCGCGCATGATAGCGATGTTGGCGGCGATGGCCACATCGCTATGCAATAGTCCGGAGAGCATGGCTACACCTTGTTCCGTAAAGGCAAAGGGTGGCGCTGAAGTGTTTCTACTGGATGCGGTCACAATTTGTGACCGGTTATCGCGGACTTCTTCCGCTGTAAGTTTGAACATAAAGTCAGGAGGAAACCGTTTGAGATTACGTTTCACGGCTTGGTTCAACGCCTTAGTCTCTACTTGGTACAATCTCGCCAGATCGAAGTCCAGCATCACTTTCTTACCACGGATCTCATGGATGAGGTTTTGTACAAGGATCAATTCGTCATTCATAGTTAACACAGTTTAGTATTCAAGAATAAATATACGAAATAGCAGACTCCATGTCAAGCCGAAATAGACGGTAATTAAGTTTAAAACGGGAATGAAATGAAAAAGATTGTATGTTTTCTTGCTTGCGTGATGGCGTTATCATGCACGGTGCGGCGATCGGACGGGGCACTCGTCACCGGGAAGGTGGATGGGTGTCCGGACACTGGCGTCATCAGTGTCCGCCTCTCCCATTGGGAAGGAAGTGTTGGCAGACAGTATATGGTCGATACGCTGCGAAACGGCCGTTTCCGCTTCAAACTGGATACTCTCCCTTCCGGCAGCGGGAAGTTCACTATAAACATAGGCCGGGATATATATGAAATACTGTGTCTCAGCCCCGAGGTATATCTCGAGCCCGGTGCACGCGTACGCATCAAGGGAGTGGCGAAGCACTATTATACTGCGCGGATACGCAGCAATGTGAAGGACCAGAAACTGCGCCAGCGTTTCCTCAGCAAGGTATCCCGTGAGGATTGGGAACACTATCAGGACCTGTTCGTCGACCGCTATGCCATCGTCAACAAGAGTTATTATGACCAGAGCATCTCCGAAGTGGAAAAGGATTCGCTGAACAAGCTGTCTAGCAGGATGCTCAAACAGTCAGATTCCATCTCAGACATCATAAACCTTAACGAATTGAGAGTGATGGCCAGCGAACAGCCCGGACAATACTGGATGGACAGGCTCAGGAGGAAAGCCAGCGGACTCTCGCATGGAATGTACGCTGAGTACCGTCCCATCATGGAAAAACTGTATGAAAGCCTTCCAGAGGAACTCAAGTTGACCTCGGAAGGGATGGAGATACAGGAATACCTCAACCCGGTCAAGAAACTCCATGCGGGCGATACTCTATCCGATTACAGGTATGTCGACCGCGAGGGCAGGGAACATCTCGTCAAGGAATTCCGGGGCAGGAGAGTGCTGCTCGATTTCTGGAGTCGGGGCTGCAGACCCTGCATGGAGTCCATGCCTGTCCTGAAGAGACTGAACGACGACTATGCGGATCAGCTATCCATCATCAGTATCAACCTGAACACACCGGCATTATGGGAGGAAAGCAGGAAGGAGCATCCTGTCACCTGGACGGAATGGCGCGACCCTTCAGGTTATGCAGGCAGCGTCCGTTCCTTCGAGAGCATCGGCCTCCCGACTTTCGTCCTGGTTTCACCGGAAGGTGTTGTCCTTGAAGTCGTGGGAGGATTCAGCGAATCCTGGCTTAACAGCCTCATATCCAGGTGAGCTTCCGCCAGAGGCCTTCGAGGGGGCCGCGGGTGTGGTTGCGGAACCAGAACCAGCAGAAGGTGTACATGACCGCGATCATTCCGACGCCGATAAGTACCGCATAGGTTGTGCCGACCCAGTGGTAGCAGCTGAGGCCGAAGCCGCAGAAGATGAAGCTTCCGAGTATGGACTGGAGGAAGTAGTTGGTGAGGCTCATCCGGCCGAAGATGCACAGGTGATGTAGCGTCTTGCGGAAGCCCGTGAATGCATACCAGCAGGAAACCACCAGGGAAACGATCAGGAAGAGGATGAAGAAGTTCCTGATGGGGGTGAGCCAGACTGCCAGCTTACCGAGGTCCACGATGGTCAGCACTGCGGCCATGACGGCCGATACACAGAGTATTATATGCCAATAGTGAAGGTTGCGTCCCTCGTTGTAGAAGAAGCGCTGCCGCCCCAGTTGCATGCCTAGGATGAAGAGGCAGAGGATCTGCGTCAGGCGGCCGCTGTAGATGTAGTATTTAACCACGAAGATGAATCCCCACCTGATATTGCACCAGGTGTTCTCCCAGAACGAGCCCTTCATGTGGACGTCTCCCATGTAGTCGGCCAGGCCCCAGAGCTTGTCGGTGTCCATGTCCCAGCCCGACAGGAGCCGGTATATCTCCACCGGCTGGATGGCGAGCAGGACGATGATGACCCAAACAGCCTTTGAAGGCAGGTAGCTTATCGGGATAAGTATCAGACCCACAAAGGCATACACCATCAGGATGTCGCCGTCGTACAGTGCCATGTTGACCATGCCGAAGCAGAGCAGCAGGAACATGCGCCAGGCGAAACGCCCGGAGAACGAGCGTCCCATCTGCTGCTGGTTGTCATTCATTATGAAGAAGCTCAGGCCGAAGAGCATGGCGAAGATGCCGTACATCTTGCCGGACAGGAGCCAGGCCAGGACGTCACTCACGAGCTTGTCGCAGGCCAGGGTATGAACGGCCGGCTCGGTTGGGAAGATGTTGAAGTGCTCCACGGAATGGAACAGGATGATGCCGATCACGGCTATGCCGCGGAGCGCGTCGGCCACCTCGACTCTGGTGTTGGGGAGATTGCGGGTCTTGTACATGTCGGTGAAGTTTCCGGCAAAGTAAGGCCAACCCGCGCGTGCGTGCAAGTTTGTGGGATATTCTGCAGGAATATGTGACAAATGGTAGTATCTTTGTTTCCGAGATGGAAAGAAGGAAGAAAGAAACGCTCAGAACCAGGGTCACCAGCGTGGGATTCACCGCATTGGCCCTCGCCGTTTTCAAGCCCCTCGGGCTGAGGGAGCTCGGCTGGGCGGCATACTTGCACCTGCTGGTAATCTGGCTTCTGGGAATAGGCGTCTGCTATATCACGGAAGCAATCCTGAAATACGTTGTGCGAATGCCATCGAGCCTGGACGAGGGGGTAGAGTACATCATCAGGCGCAACCTCTGGTTCCAGCTCATCAATACTCCTCTCTGCGCACTGATGGTATGCGCATATTTGCAACTGGCGATAGGCCGCTGGGTGGAGCACGACCCACTTACCTGGTCAGGTTATTTCCAGGCCCTGCTCATAATCGCATTCTGCTCGTTCGCCATCGGCCTGTACTGGCGCTTCAAGTTCCGCAGCCGGTACCTCGCCGCGGAGCTGGAAGAGGTGCGGCTGCTCAACGAGCAGCTGCAGCGCGTCCAGACAGTGGCGGAGGAGCCCTCGTCCTCCATCGTGCTCTCCGGCACGACAAGCGAATCCGTCACCCTCAGCATCCATGACCTGCTCTACATCGAATCAGTGGGCAACTACGTGAAAGTCTGTTGCTTGCGCGACGGGAAGGTCCGCAGCGAAATGCTCCGCGCCACTTCCGCCCAGATGGAGGAAAGCCTCGAAGCATACCCGATGATAGTCCGCTGTCACAGGGCGTTCCTGGTCAACCTCGCGCAGGTGGAACGCTTCGTCCCGAACGAGGGGAACATGCAGCTGGTGCTGAAGCATTGCGATGAAAAGATACCAGTATCGCGAAGCCACGCATCAGAAGTGAAAGATAGTCTTAAGTCAGTATGAAAAGGATAATTATATTGTTTTTCGGCCTGCTGCTGGTCGCAGCGTGCCGCACAAGCGCGCCGGTGGACAATCAGCCCGGCTATATCGTACAGGTCTCCCTGGGAGGCTGGAACAACCCCGGATACACGGCCGACAGGATAGTCAGCCGAATCGACTCGGTCAGCAGCCTCATCAACGTCGAGAAGGTCATCATCGGCTGGAGCCTCGACAAGGACATCTACAGGCAGGTAGGGGAGTACCTCCATAAGAAGGATATCAAGATGCTTCTCTGGCTCCCCGTCTTCGCCGAGACCGAGGATGTGTGCGAGAATTCTCCCGCCGTCGACCTTTGGGGCGAAATCCCCTCCAACTACGGCCTCGCGGAAGGGGAGGACTTCAGCTTCAATTGCCCCACGGATCCTCATAATGCCGCCAATGTCATCGCCATCTACGACAGCCGCTTCAGCGACTGCTGCTTCGACGGGGTGTTCCTCGACCGCATCCGCACACAGTCATTCGTGGGCGGCGTAAGCGGTGTGTTGAGCTGCGGATGCCCGCTCTGCGCTGAGGCTTACGCTAAGGAAGGAGTTGACCTTGAGGCGGTTAAGAAAGAATGGAAGGAGAAGGGCGATGCGTTCCTTTCGGTGACGGGCTACGACCCGACGGAGGGATTCAGCTTCGCGAATCCCGTCGCCGCAGCCTTCTTCAAGGCCAAGGGCCGCCTCGTCAGCGGCTCGGTGTCGGCTGTCGCGGACAGCCTCCAGAGCCGCGGCCTCGAGGTCGGCATGGACCTCTTCGCACCCTTCATGGCCCCCTTCGTCGGGCAGGACTACAGCATACTCGCACAGCATGCGGACTTCATCAAGCCAATGCTCTACCGCAAGACCGACGCCCCCGCCGGAATGGCCTTCGAGTACGAACTGCTCCGCAAGGCGGTCCCAGGGGCGACGGGCTACCCCGAATTCACGATGGACGCCGCATTCCTGGATTCGCAGATGGAGGCCATGGAGCCTTACTCCTGCGCCAAGTATCCCGGCATCGAGATAAACTACCGGGCCGGGGTGGCAGAGACTTCCCCCGAGTATGTGAAGGAGTCGCTTGACGCAGTACTGCGCCATCATTTCGACGGCGCAGTACTGTCATGGAACATCATGGAAGCCCCCGACCCGCACATAGCCTGCCTGGGAGCGGAAAAGTGATCAGAGCGCGGCGCTTCCGAGGAAGTGCTCGAATACCTTGTCCCTCAGGCCATCCGGAACCCCGCGCAGGAAAGAACGCAGCTTCTTGGGCGGGAACTTCCTGACATCCAGGAAGATGAGTCCGTCGAGGCTGTCGGTGAAATCAGGATCGACATTGAAGCACGCAAGCCGTGCGCCACAGTTGAAGTACTGCCTGACCAGCACCGGCAGGCGGTACTTTCCATCTGACAAACTCAGCATCATGTGGTCGAAAGCGTCTATGTCGCCTTCGGGGATATCCTTCAGCATCCCGTCGATATCAGCGGAATCATCAGGGACGAAAGGATGCGTTGGCGTGACGATCCTTTCGGCATCGGGAAGTGAGAAGTCCCGTGTCAGGAAACGGACGATCAGGCTCCGGTAGAAGCGGGGATAGTCGTTGCTTATGCTCACGGGGCCCATGTAATACCGTGCATCAGGCATGTTCAGCGAAGAGACGGTCAGCCCGGCAAAGAGAAGCCTCAGGGTATGCACCTCCCGCTGGTACTTCGAACGGATGAATGAGCGGCCCAGTTCCATGCAACGTGACAGGACATGGGCGGCCTCGTCGCTGTATCGGACAAGGCTGGCGGTATAGATGCCTTCGACGCCCCCGTACTCCGCCATGACGCTTCCGCAGTCTCCGATGCGGTACGCACCGGCGATCTCGCCTTCCGGCATATTCCACAGGATCAGATGGTAATAGCGGGAATCATAGATATCAGTATCCTCCGGCCGGCCGGTGCCTTCGCCGACGAGGCGGAAGGTCTCCTCGCGAAGGCGGTACAGTTCGCGCATTGCGTCCGGAGCGTCCGTGGAACGGATAAGGTACACGCGGTAGTCACCGGACTCGAAGAGAATGCGGTCCGTCAGGACTGCCATCTCCTCGCGGATGATACTCGCCGGGACTTCTTCGACAAGAGCGCTGGGCCAGGAATGAATGATCATCTCTCTGCTGATGGTTATCGGTGTAAAAATAGGAAAAAAACTTTATTGTAGATAAATTTGCACCAACAAAAGTCGATAACCATGAAACGCATCCTCATTCTCGCCCTCTGCGGCATCGCCGCTTTCTACGGCTGTAAATGTTCCAATGAAAAGACATCTTCCACCGAGCCCGAGGCTCAGGAGCAGGAGCAGGCAAAGGAAGACACCTACCTTGACGCCATCAACCGTTACATGACCGGGCTTGGCGCCCAATACGCCGAAGCGGAATATACCATCCCCTATGCCCTGATCGTCAAGGCCGACGACAGCGACCCCGAAGACATCAAGGTCTGGGGTGACTTCTGGGTGGAGAACTACAATCTTGACGGAGAGACCCTTAAGAGCGTTTCCGGCGGCAGCCATCCCGGCCTCATGCATCTGAGCAAGACCGCTGACGGATATAAGGTTACGGGCTTTGACGCGGTCGCTGACGGCTCTGACTTCAACCCTACCGCCAGGGCTATTTTCGGCGAGCTCTACGACGCCTTCATCGCCCTCCAGTCCGATGACGAGGCCAAGGCTGCCGCCCGCGGCAAGTCTGTCGCGGACTATGTCGACGACAACGACATCGACGCCTCGTACTACCAGGACTACGGCTGGCCCGCCGTCGAAATCGACGACTAGACATCCTCCCATCCATATACGCGACTGGCGGCCCGGATTCCGGACCGCCAGTCGTCATTATCAGCGAAGGAATCTATTCCTGTTCGTCGAGCAGCGAAGTGGAAGCACGGACCGTGACGGTAGTGTCGTAGCAGTCGAACATCTCGTCCACCTTCTCTTTCTTGTCCATCCTGGTGAAGAGGCTCACCACGGGCACGATCACGAGGCCGAGCAGCATCGCCAGCACGCCGGCGTTGATGGGCGAGCTGAAATAAGGGCTGATGAAGGTCTTGCCCGTGAAGGTGCAGTACATGCAGCCGCACATCACAAGAACGCCTGCAATGAACGAAGCCCAAACGGACGCGGCGGTGGTGCGTTTCCAGTACAGACCGTAGAGGAACGGGGCCAGGAAGGCTCCGGCCAGCGCACCCCAGGAAATACCCATCAGCTGGGCGATGAAGGTCACGGAACTCTTGGCCTGGACGATGGCGATGACCGAGGAGATGATGATGAAGAAGAGCACGAGGATGCGGATGAAGAGGAGCTTGTTGCGCTCGCCGAGACGGCGGGAGCTGGCGCGCATCCTGGCCACGGCCGGGTCAATGATGTCAAGCGTGAGGGTGGAACCGGAAGTGAGCACGAGCGACGACAGCGTTGACATCGAAGCGGAAAGCACGAGTATGATCACCACTCCGATCATCAGGTCGGGAAGGGAGGCCAGCATGGACGGGACGATGCTGTCGTAAACCGGGGTGCCCGCGGCGGTATATTCGATGCTCTGGCCGTAAAGCCTGCCGAATCCTCCGAGGAAATAGCAGCCTCCGGCCACGATGATGGCGAAGAACGTGGAGATGAAGGTGCCCTTGCGGATGGCCGCCTCGTTGCGAATGGCGTAGAACTTGCCCACCATCTGAGGCAGTCCCCAGGTGCCCAGGGAGGTCAGCAGAACGACGCCCAGCAGGTATATGGGCTGGGGGCCGAGGAACGATACGAATGCACCCTTAAGGGCCGGAGCGGCCTCGGACGGGATCTCCGAGAGGCTCGCCACGGCCGCGCTGAAGCCGCCGTTGCCGCTGAGCACGGAAGCGATTACCGCGCAAATACCCACAAGCATTATCAATCCCTGGATGAAATCGTTCACCGCCGTAGCCATGTAGCCTCCCACCAGCACGTAAATGCCTGTGAGCACCGCCATGCCGACTACGCACCACACATAATCGATGTTGAAGGCCATGCTGAAGAGCCTTGAGAGACCGTTATAGAGCGAAGCGGTATAAGGGATGAGGAATATGAAAACGATTACGGACGCGGCCACCTTGAGCGAATCGCTGAAGAAACGCTTCCCGAAGAAATCGGGCATGGTGGCACTCTGCAGGTGCTGCGTCATGAGGCGCGTGCGGCGTCCAAGGATCCTCCAGGCAAGCAGCGAGCCTATGAGGGCGTTGCCGATACCGATCCATGTGGCAGCAAGGCCATATTTCCAGCCGAACTGTCCGGCGTATCCGACGAAGATGACAGCCGAGAAATAGGAAGTGCCGAATGCGAAAGCGGTGAGCCAGGAGCCGACGTTACGGCCTCCGAGAACGAATCCCTGAACGTCGGTAGCGGTTCTGCGGCAATAGATCCCGACGCCGATCATAACAGCGAAGAACAGGATCAAGAGGATGATTTTCAATAACATAAGTTCGTATCTATAATACAGGATAATACATTTCTAGAAGACAAAATTGTATCCAAGTCCAAGGACGTGGCAGGCGCCCACGAGGCCGGCCTTGTCGAAGAGATGGTACATATAGAACAGGTCGAAGGAATGGCCGCCGCCGAGGCTGATCTCGGTGCCCGCATAATGCAGCGAGCGGACCCATCCCTTGCCGTCAAGGCTGCTGAAGTACTCGTACATCAGATAGGGGGTGAAACGGCTGTCAGGGGCCTTGTACTGCCCGCGGAGCCTTGTCCTGAGGGTGTTGCTGAAAGATTTGGCCGCGGGGTTGTAGGCCAGTTCGTACTTCTGCCTGACGGCTACGGCGAGGCCTTCGCGCTTGAGGGTCTCGGTGAGACTCAGGACGGCCTTGTGCTGTACCATGTCGCCGGCCGAGGGGATGCTCCAGTACTCGTAGCTCAGGTCTCCCTTGAGCCAGCTGTTGAAGTTGGTGCCGGCGCCGGCCATGGCGAACCAGCATTCGGTGCTGCCGATGTTGTCATAGGAGCGGTGTTCCAGGCGCGCCATGGCATACGGCGCTCCGAATGATTTGATGAGCTGGATGCTGCTCCAGGTCCCGAGGTCGGAAGTGGACTGGGCGTTAACCTGCGCGGAGAACAGCGCAAGCGCGCACAGAAGGGTGGCAAAAACCTTTTTCATACACTACTAAAAACTAAGTTCATTTTACGGAAGACAAATATACGCCTTTTTTTTCTAAGAAAAATCCGGTATTTAGCCAAAGAGTGCTATCTTTACACTGATGTTACCCGGAAAAGGCAAATACCGCAATGTCCTCACGGTGGTTTTCATAGCCATCATGCTCTTCAACTATGCCAATGCCACACTGTTCTGGCATTGCCACAGGATCGGGAGCCTGGAGGTCGTGCATTCCCATATCCACGGAAGTGCGCACACTGCCGGTAACGGTTCGGGCGGCCATACGACCGGCCAGCTCCAGATCATCGACGTCATCTGCCATGCCCTCTATACCGCCGACGCGGTGTCTGAGATCCATCTGGAAAGGCAGGATATCTTATACGGTGTACTGATATCTCCCGACTGCCCCCAGGAGGAGCATGGCTTTTCCGAATCCCTTTCCCTCAGGGGACCTCCCTCGCTGGTCTGATTCTTCAGGCGTCGTCGACGACGCTCATGCAAATTAGAACCAAACCAGCCTGAATCAATGAAATACAAGTATATCGCACTGATGCTCGCAGCATCGGTCTTATGCGGGTGTAAAGCCCGCAATGGCCAGGATGTCCGTCGCCAGGAGCGAGGAGGAGATCACCAGGCTTCTGGTCGCCGACTATTTCCGCAACCTGCGGGGCGAGGCCATGTCCGCCTGGGCAAGCGCCTAGGAGGCCCGGGAGATACTCTCACTGAAGGAATCGTCCGCTGCGAGCATGGAGGCCCTGGCCTCTTCCGACAGCCTCAGGGCCGCGGTAGGGGAGATAGGGCCGGTGGATGCACGGCAGTCCTCGGTCGAGGCCAGGGCCATGAGGGGAGAGCTTCTCAAGGCCAAGGCCGATTACAAGAACGCCCTGACTTATCTTTCGGTGCTCGCCGGAGGAATGGCTTTCCAGGACCTGGATGCCCCCTCGCTAAACTTTCCACCTGTGGAGACCCCCGTGGATGTGCTGGTCGAGACGGCCCTTGACAGGAGGGCCGACCTGCAGGCAGCCAGGCTCTCGAAGACCCTCTCCGAGAAGAATCTAGCGCTCGCAAAGGCTGAACTCGCCCCCGAGATCGGGCTCAACGTCGGTTACTCTTATAACAAGGAGGTACGCAACGAGATAGCGCCTGCGCCGCAGTTCAACGGAGTGACCGTAGGTGTCGCCATCCCGCTGAAGTTCTCATCCGCCAACAAAGGCGTAAGGACCGCTTCAGAAAAGGCCGTGAAGCAGGCCGACGCCGCATATGAGGATGCATGCCGCCAGATCGAGGCGGAGGTGCGCATGGCCTGGACCTCGTACCAGGCTGCACTGGAGACGGCGGAAGCGTGTTCGGACGCCATGCTCCGAGATGCCGCCGGTATCCTTGAAAGCCGCAGGGAAGCTTACCGACAGGGAGATTCATCCCTGCTGGACTATCTTATGGCCGTGCGCGTATATAACGATACCGCCGAGGCCTGCATAGGAGCGCGGTCGGCGTTGTTCACTGCCTGGTCGGAACTGATAAACGCAGTAGGTACCGAGATTTAAATCTCAGGGAATACCGTCAGCCTGATGGTCGAGGCGCCGTAGGGGACGAGTTCGATGAAGGTATCGCTGCCTTCCTCGGGAACGACGGTCTGCGGGAGCGGGGGAGTGATGTAAGCATCCTCCATCTCCCAGCTGCAATACCATTCGCCATCCTTCTCGTAGAGCTCGCAGAAAGCGTCGCGCACCCGGCCGAAATTGCCTTCGGGGTTAGTGTAATACTTCATCGCTCCCGCCCTGAGCAGGCGGATGAGTTGGCCTTCCACCTTGACGAATCCGCCGTCTTCCGCCGGCTTTCCGTCCTTGTCGTACAGCGGCTCGTCCGTCCACTGGGTGAAACGCTCGCCCTCGTAAGGCTTGCTCGGTACGACGTCGAGCTCCCAGCCCTTCACTCCCGTCACGGGGATCCTGATCTTGAGCGGGACGTTGTCAAGGTCGAACGGGAAGCCCTTGGCGCGGGTCCTGAGGAGTTTCGCCTTGCCGAGGTCGGCGTTGCGTATGGCGTAATTCCATTTTCCTGCAGGGGTGATGTTCCAGTTGACGAAATCCGGATTCTTGGATTCCTTGCCGGCAAGGTAGTCGTAAATCTTCGTATCCACCTCCCAGTCGGCGGGGATGGCATAGGTGTAGGTCAGAGGGCCGCGGACGACGCTCTCGCCCTGCACTGCGTTCTTCACGAACTCTATCTCCATGGGGAAACTGACCTTGAAGCTCTCGCCGCTCTTCCACGCCTTGCTGACGGTCTGGAAGCCCTGCTTGTCGGAGGCCTTGCACCATCCGGGCACCCTGTACGTGAAGTCCATCTGGTGAGGCTTTTTGGAAACCTTTCCGTCCTCGTAGAAGGTGAACCTGAAGCTGATGTCCTCCCCGAACGGATAATCCGTGATTTCCTCGACCTTCACCGTGACACCGTCCCCGAGGTCGTAAACCACCGAAGAGGGGCCGTAGAGGGCCGCTACGGGCTGTCCGTTGCGGTCTTTCAGCCACATCCTGGACGCGAAGTTCGGGAAGTATCTGTGTAGGTTGCCTATGCAGCACTCCACCTCGTGCGCCGACCTGTAAGCCATCCATGTCTTGGCCTTCTTGTACTCGTTGTGATTCGAGGAACCGGTGCAGAGGAACTGGTTGGGGCAGGAGAAATACTGCATCGCCTTGAAGTCCTTGGTGACCGCGCCGAAGCCGGCGTTGTATATGGCCCTTTCCAGGCGGTCGGCGAACGACGCGTCCCCGGTGACCATCAGGTAATAGCCCATGGTCCAGGTGTAGTCTGAGATGACGCAAGTCTCGTGCGAGGCAAGCGCATCCACGCCCGCAAGCCCCTCGGAGCTGGAGACGATGCCGTCTATGAGCATATTCAGGTCCTCCATCTTGCTGTCGGCCTTCAGGGCGGCCTCCTTGTAAATCTCTTTGCCCGTGAAGGCGTAGAGGAGCATGGGGAGCTTCATGGTCTCGCAGAGGGTGACGCCATGGCCCGACATGGGCTGGTCGCTGAGGTACTGCTCCATGTTGCGCGGCATAAGGGCCCAGACGGCTTCAGCAAGCTCCAGGAGCGCTGGATTGCCGGTGATGGCATAGGTCCAGAGGATGCCTTCGACGTTGATGTTGTTGCGGCCCCTGCTGAGCTCTTCAGGAGTGAATGTAAGGAAGCTCTTCTCGAGTGCTGGGGGAACCCTCGGGTCCGCGGTAGCCTCGTAGTAGGTCTTCATCGCCCTGAAGAAGACGGCGAAGGGCCATTCCATCGACACGCCCTCGCGGCCGAGGCGCCCTTCGGGGCGGCCCGGCATCGGGGACAGGGGATGGTCGAGGACATACTCCACGTTGGCCTTGCCCTTTGCCATGAGCTCCGGGTCGTCAAGGATGTAGCCGAGCCTGGTGAAGCCGTCCACGTAGTAAGCGGACTGCTCGAAACGCCACCAGTCGGAGCCCCAGTAATGGGGGTTCTTGCTCATCTCGAGGTTTCCGGCCCAGCAGCAGCTGTCGAAAGGATACGACATAGCCTCGGGATGGCCTGTGAGGCCGTCCTTCTGCCTCTGGAGGATCTCCCTGACCCAGCCCTCGGGTGTGATGTCACCGATAAGGCCTTCGGCGAAAACGGCGTAGGGGGCGACACGGATGTCCGGAGCACCCGCTAAAGGAGCTTTTCCCCCCTCCCTGCCGCATGCAAGGAAGAGGGAAAAGACCAGTAAAACAAGTGGTAACCTTTTCATGCCGGTTACCTGCTCATAATCGCAAGCGCCTCACGGTCAGGGGCATTGAGGACGTAGCTCTTGTCCGCGAGTATCATGGTCGCGCCTTCCTCAGTGGTGTAGGCGGGCCAGTTCGGGAGGCCGGTCTTGCCGTTGGGATTGCCGGTGGCCATGAAGTTGTAGAGGGCCTTGGACATCTTCTTGGAGAGGTTCCTAGGATACTGTCCGCCGCCGGTGTGGGACACCTGCAGGTCGGTGTTCATGAACCAGAACGCGATGTCCATGGTATGGAAAGCGTGGAGACGTCCGTCAAGGATGGGCGGCTGCCAGTCGAACCAGGCCACATAGACAGGGGAGCCCTGAGCGGCCTTGAGGTCGGCCGTCCTGAGGGCATTGGCGCGGGAGCTTCCCACGAGGTCGTTGATCTCGATCGGGAGTTTGTTGGGGAAAGCCTTGGCGAAAGCCTCATAGACGGCGGCGGCCTTCTCTTCACCGAGGGCCGGAGCCATCCTGCCACCTCCCTGCGCCATCATCTTGATGACCTCCTCCTTGGAGGAAGCGTGTTTCTTGGCGTCGTCGCGTGCGGAAGGCCATTCGGCGGTCGTGGTGCAGATCAGCATGGGGACGTTCGCGCAGTGGTCGCTCCGGAAGAAGTCTCCCACGGGGATGTGGTCACCGTCGGCGATGGGGCCGAAGCCGAAGCGGCCGAGGCCGGGATGCGACATGGCGTACTCCCTCTGGACCTTGTTGGCAAGGGCCATATAGTCCTCGAAAGGCATCTCCTGGAGCTTGTACATCTCTTCGGGCTTCAGTCCGGCCTCTTCGAGGATGGCAAGGCCGAGGCCGCGTGCAGCCTCCTTGTCGATGGCCGAAGTGGCGTTGCCGCTCAAGGCCACGGCCTTGTAGATGAGACCCTTGGTCTCAGGCATCGTTACAAGGTTGCAGACCTTGGCGCCGCCACCGCTCTGGCCGATGATGGTCACGTTATCGGGGTCGCCGCCGAAGTTCGCGATGTTGTTGTGCACCCATTTCAGAGCCTCCACGAGGTCGAGGATACCGACGTTGCCGGAATCCTTGAACTTGGGATCCACGCCCGAGAAATCGGTGAAGCCGATGGAATTGAGCCTGTGGTTGGGCGACACGAACACGGCGTTGGTATAATGGCTGAAGTTCTCGCCATGGTACTCGTGGTGCTCGATGCTGTTGCCGCTGGAGAATCCGCCGCCGTGTATCCACATGATGACGGGACGCTTGGCATTGTCGAGGCCGGGGGTCCAGACATTGAGGTTAAGGCAGTCCTCGTCCATGTCGAAGTAGTTCCAGCAGTCCAGGAACGTGGCGATGTTGTTGGGATACTTCATAATGGACTGGGGAGCGCACGCGCCATAGAAGACGGCGTCCTTGACGCCCTCCCAGGGCTGCGGCGGCTTGGCGGGCATGAAGCGGTTCTCACCGGCCGTGCTGGCCCCGTAAGGGATGCCCAGGAAGGTGTAAGTGTCGCGCATGATATAGCCCCTCACCTTTCCGTACTGGGTGTTGGCTATGGCGATATCGTCGCCGATGAACAGCTGCTGGTCGGTGCGGCTGTAGAAGTTCTCTTCCTTGTCGTTCCTGCAGGAAACGGCGGCGAACAAGGCTGAAATAGCAAGTGCTGCAAGGATTATCCTTTTCATATCATATCCGGTTAAATGGTTTGACTATCGCTGGGGAGGGCCCTGAGGGGCACCTTGGGGAGCACCCTGAGGTGCGCCCTGGGGACGTCCGCCGTTGCCGCCGGGAGCGCCTCCCGGTGCACGCATGCGGTTGACAGCCTGATACTGTCCGGGACGGACGGTGTCAAGCCAGTTGGCGTCGGTACGGGGCTTGTCCGACCTCTCGACGGAGTGGACCTTGATGTTCAGGCCGTCGATGACTATCCTGTCGAGGAAGGAGTCGATCTCGTTCCAGAACCACTTCAGGGGAAGGAGGGCCATGCAGTGGTCTCCGCCGAAGTACTCGTAGAGCATGTAGGGGACGTCCATGCCGTAAAGCTGCTGGCTGATGTAGTAGGGGCCGAAGCCGTGACGGTTGGGGCTGCGCTCCATGTCGAAGGTCACGGTCGGGTCGGCGGAACCGTGGAAGAAGCACATCGGGCAGGGCTTCTTGTCCCATTTGAGCTCCGTGTCGTTTTCTCCGGTCAGATAAACCGCACCCGCCATAGGAACGATACCTGCATAGTTGAAGCCTTCCGGAAGGTTCTCCTTCGCGATCTTGTGGCCAGTGCAGATATAATACTCGGCGTTCATGCTGTTGATGGCGCCAGCGCTGCTGCCGCTGATGACGATCTTGGAAGGGTCGATGTTGTACTCGTCGGCATGGTCGATGAGCCAAGTGGTGGCCGCATAGATATCCTCCACACCGATGTCGATGGAGAACTGGAAGGCATTGTAGCCCTCAGGGGGAGTGATGAGCGGTTTCCCGTCCCTTCCGCGGGCGGAGCCGAGGCGGTAGTCGATGGCGACGCAGACCCAGCCTTTCTCGCAGAGGTGGTCATACAGGGGATTGCAGAGGGCGTCAACCCTGGAGCCCATGGCCCAGGCGCCGCCGAAGGAGTAGATGAACACCGGACGTTTCCCTTCCTGGTCCTTGAACTGGTAGATGTCCATGAGGATGGGCTTGCCGTCGCGGACTACGAACTCGACGGTGGACATGTCCGCCTTGGATACGATCTGCTGCTGTGAAGGCTGCGCGTTGGCGTTGATGGAAAGCGCCATCGCCAGCAAAGCACCTAGAATCACTGATTTCTTCATAATCTGATATATTATTGATTATTAGACTCTTACCTTGCCTGGGGACGCATTCCGCCGGGAAAGCCTCCGGGCATGCCACCTCTCTGGGCTGCGGCTTTCTTAGCAGCTTCCATCTCCTCGAGGCCGCCGAGCCAGCGGGAAAGGGAGGCCAGGAGTTCCGAACGGCAGTACTCCATGTTGTCGTTCATGCCGTATTCCTTGAGGGTGAAGCCCCAGCCGTGGACGCCCTTAGGGTAGATGTGCATCTCGGCCGTGACCCTGTTCTTCTGGCAGGCCTCATAGAAGCGGAGGCTGTTCGCCGGAGGGACCACCATGTCGTCGTAGCAGAGTGCGATGAACACCGGGGGAGTGTCGGGAGTGACCTGCTTCTCGCAGGAGAATTTCTCGATGAGAGCATCCCGCTGGGCCTGCCTGGCCAGATACTCGTCGGCGGTATGACCGGCGCGGTCGTTCCAATCTGTATCGTTGCCGATGAGGGCGTTGCGCGTGCCGGAGTGGGTGATGGAGGCGTCCATGGAGACCACGGGATAGACCAGGATACCGAAATCGGGACGGGTCACTGCATCGTCATAGAGAACCACACCGCTGGCCGCCAGATGGCCGCCCGCGGAGAAGCCCATGATGCCCACCTTCTTGATACCCAGCTCGTCAGCATGGCCGCGCGCATACTTGAACGCGTTGTGCACGTCCTCGAGGGGAGCGTTCCAGCTGCCGTTGGGCATGCGGTATTTCAAGACGCCGACGGTGACGCCCTGCTTCACCAGCCAGTCAGCGGGATATATGCCTTCATTATAGGTGGCAATCAAGGCGTAGGCGCCTCCGGGGCAGACGATGACCATCTGTCCGTTCGGCTCCTTGGGCTGGTAGATGTCCATCCTGGCGTACTCGGAGACGTTGGAGATGGAACCGGCCTTGTCGATGGTCTCGGGGCCGGGAGCGTTGGTGGGATTCTGGATCGGAGTCGCCAGTGCCTCGACCTTCTTCGCGATGACAGGGTCGTCCTTCACCGCTTCGACGGCCGCCTTGGCGTCCTTTGCATAGAAGAAGACCGTCCTGTCAGGACGAAGGTCGATATTGGGCTGGGCCAGGAGGGAGAACGACATCGCCGCGAACGCCGCGGCAGTCACGATCAGTCTTTGCGCTTTCATGGTCCGATGTTTTATTTGCCGAGGAGGAAGAGGACGGGGACGTCGAGGCGCGAAGCCCACGATCCTTCGACGTGGGAAAGGCCGGGATACACCTTGCTGACATAGTGTGCGTCATCCCAGCCAGCATCCTTGAACATCTTGTCCAGGCGGTCCTGGTACTTGGGATACTGGGCGTCGAGGGTCTGGTCGCCGCGGTCCATGTACAGCTTGCAACTGTTGGGCTTGAGGTTGGCCTTGAGATAATCGACGTAGCACTGGTTGGCGGGGTCGATGAACTCCTGCTCGGCATCGTAGTTGGTGATGTAGAGGACGGAATGGGTGGAGAGGCAGCCGGCACCGCCGAAGACATCGGGATACTTGGTCACGGCGTAGGAAGAAATGAGGCCTCCCATGCTGGAGCCCATGTGGAAGGTGTGGTCCCTGTCTTTCTTCGTCGAATATGTCTTGTCAATGAAGGGCTTGAGCTCCTCCACGAGGAATTTAAGGTAGTTGTTGCCGAGGAGGTCGTCCTCGCCCAGCCTCTTGCTCTTCGAATACTCCTTAAGTTCGGGGGAGTAGAGGTCGTACACATCCTGGGGGAAGTATTCCTGGCTCCTCGTGCGGAAAGCGTTGGCCACGCCCACGACGATGCAGTTCTGGATCTCGCCTTCGTTGATCAGGCCGCCGAAGGTCTCGTCCACGCCCCATTCCTGGTGGTTGAACATCTTCTCGGCGTCAAAGAGGTTCTGGCCGTCGCTCATGTACACGACGGCGTATTTCTTGCTTTTCGAGTAATTGTCAGGGAGCCAGACGTATACGTTCCTCGGTGTAACAAGCCCGGACGCGGACTCGAAGGCCGGATAGAAGTCAAGCTTACCTACGGAAACATTGGGTTTGTCAGCATTGCCGTCACCAACCGTACCGGCAACTTTGTCAACGCCGCAGGATGAGAGGATGAAGAGTGCTGCGGCAGCCACTGTAAGGATTCCGGATCTTTTCATGGCCAAAATATGTATTTGTTAACTTTTGTCTGCGAATGCAGTCCAAATTTAACAATACTGCCGTAAAGACCGGTTGCACAATTATGCCTAATTAATGCAATTTCTTGCCATGGGAACCAACCGCCGGCGACCCCGGCTTTTTATCCCAGGTCCTCAAAGATGATCCAATCCGGAGAATGGTATGTGAGGAATCCAGTCAGAACTATGACGATCAGGGCGACGGCTATCCAGAGCGGCCACCATTTGCGGACGAAAGAACTCTTGCGCCATTTCAGGGCCAGAAGGACCGCGCCGACAATGGATGCGATGTAGATGACAATATCCAGCGCCATCAGCTCGTGACGGACGAACACCCAGTAGGCGAAGAACGCCGCAACGACCAGCGGCATGACCGCAAGCCCGCCCAGGATGGGAGCACCTATCTCCTTGATACTGTGATGTTTGAATGAAAGGCATAATCCCAGAAGAAGCATAGGATAGAATATCATCTTCATGTGCGCCATCACGCTTTCCTTCACGGGGAAGATGTAACCGAGGAAATGGTTGAAGAACGGTGCGTGGTGCACGAAATGCATGCCGGTGCCGATGACGATCAGCAGGGCGGTGACGATGATGGTTTCTTTCCGGGACATTGGACTTGTCGTTAATTATACAAAAATAGCGCAATGTTTTTGCAACCCGGTTGCAAATATACAGCCGCCCCGGGATGTGGATTCCGGGGCGGCTGTATAAATGACGACGCTCTATTTGAACAGGAGCTGGGCGAACTGATAGAGGCTGCGGCGCCACGTGTGCCACTCGTGGGCGGTACCGTCGGAAATGTAGCCCACGGCGTTCATGCCGATACCCCTGAGGGCCTCGGCCGCCTCCATGACACGGGGATTCTCCTTGCTTCCGCTGCTCATGAACACGAGCTTGTTGGTCTGCTGGAAGCCAGCAGCTCCCTGGACGTCCTCCACGCTGATGGTTCCGCCGCTGAACTGGCCGACATATGCGAAGGTCGTGGGGTTGGCTACCGTGATCCTGCGGGTCTGCATGCCGCCCATCGACAGGCCGGCCATGGCGCGGTGCTGGGCATCGGCAATTACGCGGTATTCCTTCTCCACCATGGGAATGATATCGGTGAGAAGGACGGTCTGGAAGGCGTCTGGGCCGGTGTTACCGCGGCCTCCGCCCGGTCCCTGCTGGGCCTGCTGAGGCTGGGGCTGGGGAGCGTACTGGCCTACGAGGTGTATGTTCTGGCTCTGGCCGTAATCCATGACGACGATGAACGGGACGGCCTTGCCCTCTGCAATGAGGTTGTCAAGGATCTGTCCGGTGTGGCCCTGGGCCGACCAGCCCTGCTCGTTCTCGGCGTTTCCGTGCTGGAGATAAAGGACGGGATACTTCTTGTCCGGATTCTTCTGATACTCAGCGGGGAGATAGACATAGCAGTGGCGCATGCTCTCCGTGGCCTTGGACCAGTAGTATTTCTCTTCGATCGCCCCCTGGGGCACATTCTTGACCTGCCAGAAATCCATGTCGTCGGAAGGGATCTCGATACCGCTGCCCCAACGTCCGGCTCCGAAGAAATAGATCGATCCGGGATCTGGCACCGATGCTCCGTCGACATTCAGCTGATAGTAGTGGAAGCCCACGTCCTGCGGATCGGACGTACCGGTCCATACGCCGTTCTCATCCTTCGTCATCTCGTACCTCTTGCCGGCGATATCCAGTTGGACAGCGTTGGCCTCAGGGGCGCGGAGCTGCGCACGGACGGCGCCCTGGGAGTTTACCATGGGATACTGGTGGCCGAGCTGGTTGGTGACATTAGGCTTGAAATCCTCGATGGCGCCGGTAAATGACGGCACGACGGGATTTCTCTGCTGTGCTGATGCTGATGCTGACAGCGCTGCGAGCATCAGGACTAAAATTAAGGTCTTTTTCATTTGTATAAGTGGTTTAAGGGTTATCAGTCTTCCTCAAAGGTAACACAAAAGGTTGAGTTATCCAAGAGGCCGCGGATTGTAAACCAATCATGCACGACAATTGAAGAAAATACCATATCTTTGTTTGCTTTGACTGAATCATCAAACCAGTTAAAAACAGATATTATGAGAAAAACCATCATCTACGTTGCAGTCGTTGTCGCTGCAATCGCTGCCCTGGCATCATGCAAGGGCAAGGAAAGCGATGTCATGCACATCGACTACGAGGAGTACACCCTGGACAACGGCCTCAAGGTCGTGCTTCACGAGGACCACAGCGACCCTATCGTCGCCCAGGCCATCGCATTCCACGTTGGCAGCGCACGTGAGAAGGAGGGCAAGACCGGCTTCGCCCATTTCTTCGAGCACATGCTCTTCCAGCGCTCCGAGAACCTGCCGCGCAACGCTTTCTTCAACAAGATCTCCGACATGGGCGGCACCTTCAACGGCGGCACCTCCAACGACTATACCATCTACTATGAGTGCGTTCCGCGCGACGCCCTCGAGAAGATCCTGTGGATGGAGTCCGACCGCATGGGCTTCTTCATCAACACCGTTACCCAGAGCGGCCTCGAGCGCGAGATCGACGTCATCTGCAACGAGAAGCGCCAGACCGAGGTGAACAACGCCTTCGGCATGATGGACGACGTGATGAGCAAGAACTTCTTCCCGAAGAAGCACCCCTACAGCTGGACCGTCATCGGTGAGTTCGAGGACATCAAGTCCGCCACCGTCGAGGATGTCAAGGAGTTCTACGCCACCTATTACGTTCCTTCGAACGCCACCCTCTGCATCGCCGGAGACTTCGACCCGAAAGAGGCCAAGGCTCTCATAGAGAAGTACTTCGCGGAGATCCCCAGCCATCCGGTGGAGAAGCCCGCCGTCTGGGACGTCAAGCTCGACGAGACCAAGATGCTGTACTATGAGGACCAGTTCGCCAGCATGCCGGCGGTCGAGGTCGCATGGTCGGCCGTAGCCGAGGGCAACGAGGATGAAGCCGCACTCGACGCTTTCTGCAGCCTCTTCGGCCGCGGCAAGAATTCCCCTCTCTACAAGAACATCGTCGAGAAGAACCTCGCTCCCCGCGCTTCCGCTTACAACGGGGTGCGTGAGAGCGCAGGCCAGGTCAGCATCAGCGCCACCGCCTATCCCGGCGTTGACATCGACCTCATCATGGCCGCCATCGAGCAGGCCATGGCCGACTTCGAGGCGAACGGCGTCGACGAGGAGGAGCTTGCCACCCTCAAGGCTGAGAACGAGACTTCCGCATACCGCAGGCTCGGCAGCGTGCTCGGCAAGGCCCAGATGCTCGCCAGGAGCAAGGAGTTCTATGGAAAGGCCGACCAGTTCATCGATGACATCGCCGAGTTCAACAAGGTGACCGCCGATGATGTGATGAGGGTCTACAACAAATACATCAAGGGCCAGAACTACGTCGCCGTGGTAGCCGTCCCCAAGGGACAGGTCGAGCTCTCCATCGAAGGCAGCGTACCCGCTAAGCTCATCATGGAGGACCAGAGCAAGCAGACCATGAAGAGCGCCGCCGGCGCTATCGTCGACGATGATTACGAGCATACGCCCTCCAAGATCGACCGCAGCGTCGAGCCGGCATACCTGCCGAACGCTCCCAGGACGAACATCCCCACCATCTGGAGGACCACCCTCGCCAACGGCATCGAGGTCGCGGGCATCACCCAGAATGAGATCCCCATGGTCAACCTCACCATCGCCATCGACGGAGGTTCGTTGCTCGATCCTGACGGGAAGAGGGGAACGGCCTCGATCAACGCCAGCATGATGAACGAGGGCACCGCGAAGCACACCGCGGTAGAGCTTGAGCAGGAGCTCAGGAAGCTCGGCGCCAGCGCCCGCGTAAGCAGCGGCACCAAGTCCACCAACATCAGCGTAAGCTCTCTCACCAAGAACCTTCCCGCGGTCATGGATATCGTGTACGAGATGATCACCGAGCCCAAATTCGACGAGGCCGCGTTCAACCGCGCCGTCAGGACCGAGAAGTCATCCATCCAGAACGCGCTCACGAGCATAACCTCTCTCGGCTCCAGGGCCGCGACGACTCTCTGGCTCGGAGACTGCATCTACACCGATTTCACAACCAACGAGAGCATCGACGCCATTACGATGGATGACATCAAGGCTTACTACGCCACCCTCACGCCGAAGAATGCCCATATCGACATTGCCGGAGACATCGACCTCCCTGCAGTCAAGAAGGCCCTCAAGGTGCTTGAAGGATGGGATGGCGCCGAGGTCGCGGTTCCTGAGATCAAGGTGGGCGAGAGCGCTGCTCCCGGCACCTACTTCATCGATTTCCCGGGTTCGAAGCAGTCCTATATCTACATCATCGGCCCCGGCATGAAGATCAGCGATCCCGAATACTACGAGCTTGAAGTCCTCAACGAGAAGCTCGGCGCCGGTTCCGCCGGACGCCTCTTCGAGGTGCTGCGTCTCCAGAGAGGTTATACCTATGGCGCCAGTTCTTCGTTCACTTCCAACCTCGAGACCGGTTACTTCCACGCCGCATCCAGCGTACAGGGCAGCTCCACCAAGGAGTCCGTCGCACTGTTCAAGGAGATCATAGACGGCTTCGGCGACGACTACAGCCAGAAGATGCTCGACGGCGTGAAGGACTCCATGCTCAGGTCTAACGCTTCGGCATTCGAGACCTCGGCCAGCCTCGTGAACCTCCTTTCCAGGATCAGGAACTACAACCTCCCCGACGATTATGTCGCCAAGGAGGAGGCTGTGGTCAGCGCCATGACCCTCGACGAGATCAAGGCCAAGGCCGCTGAGTATCTCGATGTGGACAACATGATCTTCGTCGTCGTCGGCGACGCCGCAACCCAGCTCAAGAACGTTCCGGACGCGAAGCTCATCCAGGCGATCTAAACAGGTTTTTATCTGAAAGCACGTCATCTTGTAAGTATCCATGAAAACGTATCGTATTTTCAGCGCCGCTTTCTTCATGTTTCTCCTCTGCGGGATTGCCGATGCGCAGTCATCGCAGCAGGAGAGGCTGACAGGGCACGTCTATTATTTCGCCAGCGATTCCCTCAAGGGGCGCGGAGCGGGAACAGTAAACGCCGACAAGGCGGCGAGGTACATCGTGCGTCAGTTCGAGGAAATGGGACTGGAGCCCTTCTTCGAAGATGGTTTCTTCCAGCCCTTCGAAATGTATGGCACGGATACTTACAAGAATGTCGTAGCGGTGATTCCGGGAAATGACCCGTCATTGAAGGACGAGTATATAGTTATCGGAGCCCACTACGACCACCTCGGCATCAAGGATGACGAGATCTACAACGGAGCCGACGACAACGCCTCCGGTTCGGCTGCCCTCATTGAGGCGGCCCGTATCCTCAAGTCCCGTCAGGACCAGCTGAAGCGAAGCATCATAGTCGCCGCCTTCGATGCTGAAGAAAGCGGACTGTGGGGCTCGAAGGCACTGGCAGAAAAGCTGGACCTGGACAAGGTCAAGCTGATGATGAGCATCGACATGGTCGGGTGGCTGCGCGAAGGGAAGACGCTCCAGCTGGAAGGTGCCGCTACCATTAAGGACGGCAGGAAACTTCTGGAAGCGGAAGCCAGGAAAATGCAGCTGGACATCACGGCCAAGGATTTCGAGACCAAGATCCTCACCGCCACCGACACGCAGGGCTTTGCCAAGGAAAGCGTGCCGACCCTGGCTGTGACCACCGGTCTGAAATCGCCGTACCACAAACCCGAGGATGACGCCGAGCTCATTGATTATCATGGCTTGGACCGCATCACGAGCTATATGGCCGACGTGACGGAATGCTTCGCGAACCAGCCGTCCCCGCTGCCTTCCGGGAAGATTGCCGCCATACACGGAGGCCGTAAGAAAGCACTGGAGATCGGTCCTGTGGTCTCTTGGGCGAACAGCTACATCTCGTTCCCGGATGCAGCCTTCAACGGAAAGACCAGGGACGGGTTCGATGCCGGTATCGCAGCCCAGGCCAACATCAGCAAGAAGACGGCGCTGGAAGTCAGGGCCCTCTACGAACGTCTCAATGCGCAATATCCCGACGGTGAGGACCTCTACGGATCCGCCCTCAAATATCATCAGGAATCCGTCGTCGTTCCGGCCACCCTTCTGTTCAGCGCCGGGGAAGCGGGAGTGAACTTCACCCTGGGGGTCGGAGGTTATTTCGGCCATGTCCTGAACTCCGGCATCAAGGACCTGTCTGCTCCCGTGACAGACAAGAACCAGTGGGGTATCTGCTGGAGCATAGGGTTCCAGATAGGGAAGATCAAGTTCAGCGGAGAGCGACGGTATCAGCTCAACCCTCTCTTCATCGGAGAAGGGGCTCCCGACGCCAGGCTTTACACGGGAGCCTTCGGTGTCAGTTTCCTCTTTTAGTCCGTGAAAGATTTGCTTTTTAAAATTTTTTACTTATTTTTGTGGTAGATGAATACAGGAAATGCCCATATTTGTTGTTGCTGTACCGGTCTGCATGATTGGTACGGTGCGACGTATGCCTGAGTATTCTCACGGATATTTATTTAGCAATACGAATATGCCCCTGCCAATCCCTGATTGAGCAGGGGTTTTTGTTTAATAATTTAATAGTTTAGTTATGGTGTATAATTCGCTTACGGAGATTATCGGAAACACTCCGATGCTGAAAGTCAAGCCTTTTCCCGGACAGAAGGCCGACATCCTCGTCAAACTGGAGTACTTCAATCCCGGCGGCAGCGTAAAGGACCGCATCGCCCTGGAAATGATCGAAGACGCCGAACGCCGCGGCATCCTGAAGCCAGGCGCTACCATCATAGAACCCACCAGCGGCAATACCGGTGTAGGACTGGCCTGGGTGGGACGTGCCAAGGGCTATAAGGTGATCCTTACGATGCCCGAAACGATGAGCCAGGAGCGCCGCAGTCTCCTGAAAGCACTTGGGGCCACCCTGGAGCTTACGCCGGGCGCCACGGGCATGAAAGGAGCCATCGCCAGGGCGGAAGAACTTCGTGACAATACGCCAGGGGCGATTATCCTCGGCCAGTTCACGAATCCCGCCAATCCCGCCGCGCACGAGCGCACAACCGGCGAGGAGATTTGGCGTGATACGGAAGGAAAGGTCGACATCTTCGTCGCCGGCGTCGGCACCGGAGGGACCGTGAGCGGAACCGGAAAGGCTCTGAAGAAGCACAATCCCGCCGTGAAAGTTGTCGCAGTGGAGCCTGCGTCTTCCGCCGTCCTTTCCACCGGCGTCGCCGGCAAGCACAAGATCCAGGGCATAGGCGCCGGCTTTGAACCCGCCACCTTCGACCGCGGCGTCGTGGATGAAATCCTGGCTGTCGCTGACGACGACGCCATCAGGGCGTCCCGTCTGCTTTCCTCCCGGGAAGGCCTTCTCGTCGGCATTTCCTCAGGCGCCTCATTCTCCGCTGCCCTCAACCTGGCTTCCAATGAAGAGAATGCCGGCAAGACCATCGTGGCCCTGCTCCCCGATACCGGAGAACGATACCTGTCAACCGTCCTGTATGCTTTTGAGGACTATCCGTTATAGGGTGTATCTCAACAGGATGTAATCGGTGTCTTTGGGAAGGGTGACCGTTCCCGGGAATACATATTCTTCCAGCCGTCGCGCCGGACAGCAGTAGTAGTTTACACCTCCCCGGATGACTCCGAGCGGGAATACCAGCCCTTCGGAGGTCATCCGGAGCAGGCGATTCTGCTTCCCACTCCGGTCGTATACCAGGAGCAGATCCTGCTCCCGAAGGCGCATCTGCATGTACAGGTGGCCCGTAGTCATCTGCGCCGCCGTGACCTCGGGTTCATGTTTCCCGAAATCGGGCGTGAACGGCACGAAGACGAAATCGCTCGGCGCGTCGTATACGAAGATCCGGCCCGTCGTAAGGAAGAAAAAGGTAGTGTCGTTGCAGCGGAAGAAATCCCCGCTTTGGTCAGGTGTATGGAAAATATTATCACGCGTCAGGGAGAAATGGTCCCGCGGGAAGAAATACACGCCATCATAGGCTTTGCCTTCTTTGTTTCCACAGAGCCACAGGGCATCCTCATCCACCCGCTGCATCCCGGTCAGCGTGACGCCGTCCGTGGGCAGGGAGAAGGTGCGCGTCAGGGAGAAATCCTGCAGACTGTATTCCTTCACCTCGCTCCCGCACAGGACGTCCAACATGTTTCCGCAGGCCGAGAAGGCCGATATCGGCTCCCCGGTGCCGACCAGCGTCACGAACGAGCCGTCCGTGTCCAGCACGACGATCTGTTCTCCGGAGGCGTCCGTCAGGAACAGCAGGCTGTCGGTGGCGTCGAGGCGTGGCGCCTCCGGGAGCGCGACCGACGCCGGAAGATAGAGCGGGAACACGTCAACGCGGGCGAACAAGTCCTTGGCAGCGGTCTTCTGCCGGAAGGCTTTGTTGAGATTAACCTTAGTGACATCGTTAGGCGCGCAGGCAATCAGAAGGAGCAGGCTGCTCAAAATGGTTATGGTTCTTTTCATATCTCCGGAAATGTAATGCAATATAGCACGAAATGCTCGTTTTTCTCAAATATTCGTGGTAGATTTGTTTTGAAGTTAGTATTGTATGAAGAAAATCCTTTTCGTTGCGATATCCATCCTGTGCCTTGGACTGCCGTCCCGTGCACAGGTGTTTATTATTAATGACAATGCGTATCAGGAGCGGATGGGTGAGATCAAGGCTGCGGTCGTGGACTCTCTCACGAATGAGCCGGTTCCGTTTGCATCGGTATATGTGATCCCCTCCAAGGATACGACCATCACCAACTTCACGCTGACTGACGCCAAGGGAGAGGCAAAGCTGGACGAGGTCCCTTTCGGCAGTTATTCATTCCATGTCGAAATGATGGGGTATAAGCCCTATGTGACAGAGCGGTATTTCCGTGAAAAGCAAGTGGACATGGGCACGATTCGGCTGCAGGTCGACCGGCAGTTCCTGCAGGCGGCCACCATCAGCGACGTGGGCAATCCCATCGTAATCAAAAAGGATACAGTCGAGTTCAATGCGTCCTCCTTCCGGGTAGGGGCCAATGCTATGCTGAAGGACCTGCTGCTCAGGATGCCCGGCATGGAAATCACCGAGGACGGAAAAGTCAGGTTCAACGGCAGGGAGATCGACAAGATCACCGTGGGCGGGCGGACATTCTTCTTTGACGACCAGTCCGCGGCCCTGAACAACCTCCCGGCTTCCGTGGTGGACAAGATCCGCGTAATCGACAGGGAATCGGAGGAGACCCGTGCCACGGGCCTCCAGGACGGCGACAAGGAAAAGGTGCTGGACGTCGCCCTCAAGAAGGAATATGAAAAGGGCTGGTTCGGCAACGTGGGCGTCAAGGGCGGCACCACACTGGGCGACAAGGCCGATGAAAACCCGCTCCGGGATGACAGGGGACTGGTATGGGGTGCGAATGCCCTGGTATCGGCCTATAACGAAAAAAACCAGGTGGTAGTCATTGCCAACGGGCAGAATATCGACGATTCCGGCTTGGTCATCGGAGGGATGAGCGACGAAGGGGAGTTGGGGATTGTAGACCAGGGCCTCTCAACGGCCACCCAGTTGGGTTTTAATGCCAACACCACCCGTATCAAGGGCGTGGAATCGACGGCAAGCGTCAATTTCAAGCATACGGACACGGACTCCGGCAGCCAGTCCGACCGGACCACGTACCTGGATGACGGCGACCTGCACTCGTCCACCCGGGACCGCGGTAAACAGTATGCCACGTCCTTGAACGCCAATCTGGAGTTTCAGAAAGAGGAAGGAAAGACGTGGTTCCATGTACGTCCTTCCTTCAAGTACGGCCATACAGACTATACTGGGAGCGGCACTTCGGAAACCCGCCGGGAAGGAGTTTTCGTAAACGGTTCAGAGAGTGCTTCCCACCGTTTATCCACAAGCAAGGACGCCTCGATGGAGAATGATGTCTCCTTACGGGATTTATGGGGCAAAAAGGGCCGTACCCTGCGCTTAAACCTTGATGGTAGTTATGGCATCGACTCCGGAGAGAGTGAGGAATCAAACCTCCTGAGAACCATCAGCGGGTCCGATACGCGTGCGATGCGCTATATCTCGGACGGCAGGTCCTTTGGGGCTGACAGCTATGTCCGGTTCACGGAACCGTTCGGCGAAAAGTGGACGCTGTCTGCGATGGGAGGAGTGAACTGGTCCCATAGCGACAAGGTCCGGGACGCGTTTGACGCGGCGGGACGGAACGACTATTACAGTTCCTCGAGTCGGAACGATTATATGGAGCAGCAATACGACATGACTGCCCAGTACCAATTCGGAGACGGGAATTGGATTACGTTCGGCTCCCGCTTGTACGGCATTCTCAACGAGACCTATTCCAAGGGTTTCGGGATGGAAAACACGGCCGGAAAAGGGGAGTGGAACTGGCATTTCGCACCTACCGCGCGACTCCAGTTCAGCACGGAGAAAGACGAGGTCACCTTCTATACGACCGGATCCGGGGCGCATCCTGGAGCGTCCAGGATGCAGCCTGTGCTGAATATCGCCGATCCCTCCCGGCTAAGCCTGGGAAACGTTTACTTGAAGCCCTATTCGCAAACCTACATCGACGCCAGCTGGACCCGGAGCAATCCGGAGAAATTCTCCACCCTGTGGGTTTCCGCGACCAGTTTTGTCAACGGGTCGCCCGTCAGCCAGGCCCGCTGGTACGATACGGACGGGATCCAGTATTCCATTCCCGTCAACGCGAAGAAACCAACCATAAACAACACTTTCCTGGTGGATTATACCACTCCGCTGGATGCAAAGAAGAATTGGTTCCTGTCGATGACCTTTTACGCTTTGACCTCCTCCTCAACCAGCTACCAGGCGAAACGGAACATGGCCGGCTTGAACAAGGACACCTTCGACTATTCGGCTTTCATGGCCGATTTCTGGGGGAATGCCGGGGGAGACCGCTTCTACGGTGGCCAGAGCGGCTTCGGGGAGAGCCGGACCATCACCGTCAATCCGTATGCAGGCATCAGCCTGAAGTATAACCAGGACCGCTATTCCATCGGGATTATCGCCAATACGGAGGGCCATGTCGCCCGTTACTCCCTTGATCCGAGCATCAATCTGAATACGCTGGACACCCGGCTGGGCATGAATGGAATCTACACCACCGAGCATGAGTTGGAGTTCCACACGGACCTCACTTACGCCTTTTATAAGGGATATGCGGCCGGATACGGCCAGCCGGAATGGCAGTGGAACGCTGACGTCAACAAAAGCATCGGCGCATTCAACCTGAGCGTCAAAGTGCACGACATCCTGAACCAGACGAAGAACCTCACCCACAGCGTCACCGCCAACTACGAAGAAGACACCTATCGTCTTATCATGGGCAGGTATATCATCTTCGGCGTAAAATGGAATTTCGGCAAGATGAATGCCGCTCACAGCCAAAGGGCACAGCAGGCGGCTGAAGATATGATTTGGCAATAGTGTGAAACATTTACCGAATGTCATATCTGTGCTCAGGATAGCAGGTTCTGTAGGCCTGCTGTTTTGCAATGTGACCGGATGGCCGTTCTGGGTGCTCTATGCGTTGTGTGGCATCAGCGATATGGTCGACGGTTGGCTTGCCAGGAAACTCCACGCAGAGACCAAAGCCGGGGGCCATTCTGGATAGTGTGTCCGACATTATATTCGTGGCCTGCTGCGCCATCAGTCTGTTGCCAGTACTGGAGATTCCCACGTGGCTCTTGATTTGGGCCGGGGTGATTGTCTTCGTCAAGATTGTTAACCTGTTATCAGCGCTGGTCGTCTACAAACGATTCTGCTTTCCTCACACATTGGCGAACAAATTGACCGGATTACTGCTTTTCCTGGTTTTGCCGGCAGTGTTCCGGTCTGTAATACCTATCGCCATTGTGGCGGCTGTCGCCACCTTTGCCGCCGTGCAGGAGGGGCATTATATCAGAACGAAGCAAGTTTTTTAACTTTCCTATAGAATGACGATAACCGGCTGACGCTCGACAAGATCGTCGAACTGTCCGCCAAAGGGGAGGATTTGAGTTGGTCCGATTTCGAGCAATACGAAAATTGTTGTGTCATCACTTGAGATAAAACGCGGATGACCTTCTCTTTTTATGATTAATCTAATTCGGCGAACCGTTTCAAGGCATCCTCGCTCAACCTCTGAACCGTCCAGTCGGAGAGAGGAATCGCTCCAATAGAACGGTAGACCGATAGCGCGGACTCGTTCCAGTCCAGGCAGATCCATTCCATCCGGCCGCAGCCACGTTCCACGGCAATCTTGGCCAAGTGTTTCAGGAATGCCTTCCCGTAGCCCCGGCCGCGTTTCTCCGGAACGATGAACAGGTCCTCCAGGTACAGGCCCTTCCTTCCGACGAAGGTGGAGAAGTTGTGGAAGAACAGCGCGAATCCCACTACCGCCCCGTCTTCCTCGCCAAGAAGGCATTCGGCGGAACGTTCGACGAATAAGGAATGACGGATGGTGGCCTCGTCCGCGACCACGTCCTTCTCGCATTTCTCATAAACGGCGAGCTGCCTGATCAGGTCCAGGATGACACCGGCCTCGTCAGGCCTTGCCGGACGTATGGTGAATGAACTCATCTTCGATTCAGTATTTGATGCCGTATCCGGAGGCGGAGAGCAGCCGGAGCGCCTCCTCGAACCGGCAGCCCAACACGGCGTACGCTCAGTATTTCATCGGCAACAGCTATCTGGCCCCGATGGACGGCGGAATGGCCAACGTCACCTTCGAGCCCGGCTGCCGCAACAACTGGCACATCCACCACAAACAGGTGCAAGTGCTTGTCTGTGTAGCCGGCCGCGGCTGGTACCAGGAATGGGGTAAAGATCCGGTTGAACTGAAGCCTGGCGTAGTCATTGCCATTCCCGAAGGGGTGAAGCATTGGCACGGAGCGGCTGCCGACAGCTGGATGCAGCACCTGATCTATCACAAGGACGTTCAAGATAGGGCTTCCAACGAGTGGCTGGAGCCGGTAAATGATGAACATTATCAAGGATTAGCCGTGCGATAAATTCACATTTTACGTGAATCGCTGCGGCTTCCATATCGTCGAGTTCTGGAACAAGCATCACCACGACCCCGCCGTTCTGGAAGAGATGGAAGAGAACTGGAGCGAGGAGGACGAGATGTTCGTGTTCAGGAAAGAAATGACAACCAAGTAAATTCCAATTTAACGGCATAACATAAACCCCGGCCATGTGGTCGGGGTTATGCTTTTGTGCAGGGTTGGGAGCGATTACTTGGCCGGCTCCCATTTGCAGCGTACCGGGGAGACGATGGCGCCTTCCTTCTTCAGTTCGGCAAAAACCTTGTCCACTTCCTTGCGGTCGATACCTGTGATTTCAGCAATCTTGCCGGCGTTTACGGGTGCACCGAACTCGCGCATGGCTTGTAATACTTTTTCTTTCATAATCTTCGCTTGAAAAGTTGTTGGTATCTTACAGTTGCAACAGTAGCCAGTTCTGCGTGCCAATCTTCTCGACGAGCTCCACAGCACCCTGGCTCCAGAAGAGGTCTTCCTCCTCGTCCTTCAGATAGTCCTTCAGCAGGTCGTAGGTGATGGGATCGTCCTTCACGCCCTCCATGCACTTCAGCAGAAGCTCAACGCCAGGTCCCTGGATGGCGAGGTCGGCCTTGACATACTCGACGGGGTCGCAGATAAAGTCGCGGGATTTCATGCCTTCGAACTTGACCTCTCCGCCAAGGTCGAGGATGCGCTCCGTGAACTTCTCTACCCAGCCCATCTCCTCATTGAAGTGGCCGATGTACTTCTCTCCAAGCTTGGTGATGCCCTGAGACTTGAAGATCATGCCCTGCTGCTTGTGAACCATGGCGCCTTCTGCCAGGTGGGTTACGAAAAACTGCAATGCCTCAATAGATTTCTTCTTGTCCATAATGATGAATGTTTATTGGTTATACGTTTCATTCCGACTGCAAAGGTACGCTGTATTAAACACTATCTGAAATCCGAAACAACACAGAAATTGTCTGAAACGATACAATCGGTTTTTATTTGTATCTTTGTACCCGATATGTACACGCTGAATGAATATCTACCCATATTTGTAGGCGACGACTTGCCCGAAAAAGGCTGGGATGACGGGATGTACTGCTTGGAAACGGATGCGACGAAAATCCTTCGCACCAACTTGCTGCATGGGTTCGTCTCCTGCTTCGCCTTTGTGATAGTCGACAAAGGATGGATGACGATTCATTACAATGGCCGTGAGTTAACGTTTCATCCCAATGACCTGTGCGTCTATTCGCCAGGCCTCCCTGTCACCGTCACTGCAACATCCGACGATTTTCTTAGCTACTGTCTGATGGCCGATGAGCATGTCACCATCGAGGCACCATCCGTCCACGATCTGGTACATCTGGCATACCTGCCCATTGTACAGCTGCATGAGCCGAAGCAGACACTGGTCTCAGATGCCGCACAGCGTCTGATAGCAAAAATGCGCGAAATCATCGACTATATTCATTCCGACCATATCTATAAGGTCGAGGTGTTGCGCATGCTCTATTCCATCTTCCTGCTTGACCTGCAGAACGCGCAGCAGCGTGCCATTGTACACCGCCAGACGCCCCAGCGCGTGGAGGAAATCTTCATCGGCTTCATCCGCCTGTTGCCGGACAACTTTATTGAGCACCACGACATCCCGTTCTACGCGTCCAGGCTCTGTATCAGCCCCGTTTACCTGTCCCGGGTTGTCCGCCAGGTCTCCGGACGCACTGTTATCGACTATATCAACCATATGCTGATGGTAGAGGCCTCTTTCCTGCTGCGCACGTCAAATTTGAGCATCGCTCAGATTGGCGACCGCCTCCATTTCGCCGACACGCCTTCTTTCAGCAAGTTCTTCTCAAGGATGAAGGGCCTGTCGCCAAGAGAGTATAGAGATTCCTAGAATCTAATCTTTCGATTAGAATAGTTACTTCCCGGAAGAGAAACTCACTTCCGAATTCAAAGCTGTACTGGCAACTTATGGTCAAAAGGTGGATTACGTCGATTTAAACTCGATGGAACCGTTAATCGATGCCATAACGAGCCAGAATGGCATTCCCATTCATTGAAGTTTTGCCTTCAGCCGCTGGCGTGCTTTGGTAACGGAGGTGGGCGAAATCCCAAGCAGGATGGCCTGCTCCGACACGGGGAACTGGAAGTGAGAGAGGATGTAGATCCGGATGTCGCCCTTGGTGAGTCCCGGGTGGGTTTCCCGGAGGGAATCCGGGGTATGGTCGGAGGAATTCCGGAACACCCGTTCCAATTCGGTCCATTCATCGTCCTGGATAAAGCGTGGAGTGGTGCGGAGTTCCTGAAGGAGATAATTTTGACCGGTAAGGGTG